>CBIHOL010000168.1:0-1573 GCA_966211905.1 uncultured bacterium | reverse complement strand
TATTTTTTCTTCACAAGTTTAATCAATGCCAATTCTCTTTTGATTTATCGATGTGCTTCTGACTTCTTAGGAAGTCGCATCGATACGGATACCAAACCGCCCTGTTATACTAATATTTTCAGGTATAGTTTAGCTAACAACGCTACAATTCCTAATCGATTATAGGCTCACTCGAACAAAATGAAATAGTTTCAATTGAATAGGATATTTTAGTAATTTTTTGTTGTCTCTTAAATGAAGAGAAGTAATCTTCGAGTACCCTTTTTGTTTATTGCATTTTCAAAGAAAGATCGTTACGAATATGGAGCAAACTGGTAAATCCAATACTAATTTGAACGATCAAAAATTAGTAAATCTTGAAGGAGACGAATATTCGATTAGCGCAATATATCAAGAAATCTTCAACAGGATACTTCCTGCAATTCGACATGACATAGTGGGTCATTTCTCTGCTTGTTTAATGCGAGTTTCCATTATGGATAGGCATCTTCACCGAGAAGAGACTACAAAAGAACAACTAGCTTTAGAACTCAAAAAAATTGAGACGCATTTAAAAGAGGCTGTAACCAACATCCGGGAATTTAAGTGGTGGGATTTTGATTCGAAGCAAAAGGTTGCACCAAGTATTATCTTAAAAAATTGTGTACGACTCATGTCATCTCAATTAACTACAAAGGGGATTCAACTAACCATATTACCTGGGGAGGATGAAAATAGAGAAATCTATACCAAACCGCTTTTATATACTTTACTTAGCTTATTCTGTTATTTTGAAGACAATGATTTTGTGAACCTGAATCTAAATATTTATCAAAATTTGAACACGATTTCAATTACGTTCGAACCCTTACCTGCTGAGAATTTACCGACTTTTGTTAAACAGAGAAATCCGATTTTTAGTTCTGATCTAGTCATTAATTTTGCGAGGATCCATCAAATTGAAGTGCTTATCGAACCAGAGAGAATTCAACTGAAGTTTTAAAAATTCAAGTAATCCTCATAAATCCTGCCTACCAGTCTATCAAAGCTAAAAAAGCAGAAAATCTTCCGTAATTTCAAAGCCTTAATCTTCTAGCAAGTTTTTTACCTTCTACTACCAATGCGATATCCCGGGGCAATATCCGGATTGTATTAATAGCGCGAATTTATATAGCATGTCACAAGATTCACTGACTTGTTTCCAATATTCACTGTTTTTATCATGCTTGTCGTTCCATAGATTAAATCCTACATTCGATTCAGATATTCCCTACAGATTACTCAGCACGGCATTCCTACAATACTTAAAGTAATTTTTCTGCCTAGTGCACCAGCTGTTCTGCACACACCAAATTAAGAAATACCCGCAGCAATGGACAGCGATATCCTGGGCCATGAGTTCATAGGCATTGTGCAAGACACCGGCAGTCGAAAGTAGTTATGAACTGAGCAGGTAAAGCTAGGCCGTTTATAGTCAATTCAATCATTATTCAGGAGTGCCTCATGGCAAAACAAAAAAATCAAATCGGCTTAGGCTCAGTAATGAGTACGGTTTCCGGACCTGCAAGCCATGAAATTCCCAAGCCAATGAACG
>CBIHOL010000167.1:0-1589 GCA_966211905.1 uncultured bacterium | reverse complement strand
ACAACCGTGGGATAAAATCACTAATTTTAAAATAAAACCACCCATGAAAAAGACTCTCTTCATTGCGCTGCTTTTATTTTTAACAGGCGTTGCTCAGGATATCAAGGCCACTCATAATCGTGGGGGTGAAATTCTGTACCAAAGGATCGCGCCATTTACTCAAACCATTAATAATGCAGTGGTCGCCATGTATAACTATTCAATTACTGTGATCAAATACCAGAATTTTGGTACAGCAATTGCCAACCGCTGCGTTGACACTGTGTATTTTGGTGATGGAGAAAAAGGTGTGGCTCCGCGGGTAAATGGGCTGGCATGCGGAGATTGCGCAAATACAACATGCGGAGACATAGTCACAGGACCTGCCGGGACCCAGTTACTTGTCAGTATTTACTCTATTACTCATACTTATGCCGGTTCCGGCGTTTATTTTGTCCGTAGCGTTGATCCTCAAAGAAACCAGGATATCATTAATATAGTTAATTCAGTTAACCTTCCATTTGTAATTCAATCACAGATCATTGTTAATGCATTCATTGGCCCGGTGAGCTCTCCAAAACCTAATACAATTCCTGTTTGCAACGCTACTCTTAACACTTGCTTCATACATCAGCCTTTTGTTTCAGGTGCTGATAACGACAGCCTGTCGTACGAGATCACAATACCTGCGCAGGTACCTGCCAACCTGCACAGTTACCCGGATCCCGGAAATGGAGGGTTTTTTGGAATGAATGCAAAAACCGGGGAACTCGGCTGGTGTAATCCTGTGCAGATAGGGGTTTATGCCCTTTCTTACAAGATCATACAACATAGAAAAAACAGCTCGGGAATCTACTCCATTATCGGTTTTGTTCAACGCGAAATGGAAGTGACAGCAGTTAACGGAATAGTAGGAATTACGGAACATGAAGAATTAAACAAAACACTGATCTTTCCCACGCCCGTTTTGGATCACATTGTCATTACGAACACCGGTAAATTAAACACTGATCTCTCGTATCAAATAATAACGCTCCAGGGCACTGAAGTGCGCGGTGGAACATTCACGAATGCGGAAAAAGAAAACTATGTCGATTGTTCCTTCTTAGCTCCTGGAACTTATTTTATAAAGATTCACAGCAATGAAACAACAATGGTAAAAAAGATCATTAAACTCTGACCTTTTTAGTCGTTCCAGTAAAAATATAGCACTAGCTAACTATGACACAAGTTTCACAGATCCGATAGCTATCGGATGCGCAGAAAAAACTTTTGGAGTGCAGCCTGTGGACCTATGCAACCCCAGAAGTCTTGTAAAATCTGTGAAATCAGCGTAAAAATCCTATGCACAAAACTATTTCTTTTTGTCAACCGGTTCCTGCTGCTTAGCCATTTTCGCAGCGTTCTTTTCATCGGAAGTAATGGCACCCATGGCAACCTGCATTTTATTTTTCATCCCCGAAACCACCATGTCATCGCCATTCATCAGGGCCTTATAACCATCTTTTGCCACATCTGCCGGATCGGCCAGCTGGCTTTTATCCTGCACGATCTTTGAGGACTCCATGCCTGCTTTATGAAAGAAATCGGTGTCAGTTGCTCCCGGTAAC
>CBIHOL010000166.1:0-1773 GCA_966211905.1 uncultured bacterium | reverse complement strand
AACCTGGTGAGCGATCATTTCAGGAGAAATAAAGTACATTCCATTTACAAAGAACAGTACGCTGGAGAAGACGACGTAAATAACGAGAGCAATGAGATGAGTTCCTGCATTAATCCGATGATCAATAAATTGCCACCTGTTTACCGTAACGCCTTAGTGGAGGTTGAAATGAAAGGGACAGATCAGAAAAAATTGGCCGAGAAACTGAATATTTCTTATTCAGGCGCTAAAAGCCGCGTGCAACGGGCGAGAGAAATGCTTAAAAGACGGTTGCTGGACTGTTGTAAAATAACCGCTGATAAATATGGCAATATTGTCTCACACACTCCAAAAAATTCCTGTAGCGCTTGCTAAAAAGGTTTATAAAATGAAAAAGAGGCAGGAAGATCCCTGCCTCAATTTTTTTAGCAACATCCGCCACCGCAGCAGTTGCTGCCCTGCGAGCCTCCGCAACATAAGTTGCAGCAGCAGGGAACATTTGTATTTTCCATTTTACCTGGTTTTAAGTGACAGTCAACAGCGACTGCAACTTATAGACGGGTTACATTAAAGAAAGACGCAACAAATTATTTAAAAATCACTGCTTGTTCTTAAAGATCATCATACCGCGCCCGATTCGCCTTCAGGTAATGAAGGAGTCGCTGGCTCCACTATAGGTTGGGGTTCAGCTTCTTTTTTACGTTTAATTTTTTGCCAGATGCCTGCACCCACAGCACCAATGGCCAGTATGATCAGTTTCCAGAATTTTAAGATCAGGGCAAGGATCCCAACTTTGGCGAGGATCTTCCCCGCAACCAATCCTCCTATAGTCCATGCTGCCACCTGGTCAATGCTGGGGTCAAAATCCTTGTACTGAAAACCTTCGTTGAACTTCACAATATCAAGTACTTTCGACACATCCTGCTTTACGGCCGGCAACGCAGGCATTTGAGCAATAGCGTTCAGGATCAAGACACCTTTGCGTCCAAGCACGCGAACGTTATAATTGAGAGTATTTACTTCTGCTGAACCGAATTTAGCTTCCTTTGCCCAATGCAGGATCTTGCGGTCCTTATCATAAAATGGCGCTGAAGCCCAGCCAACAATAATAACGGGTTCGTAGCCCAGTTTTGTTCTTTCAGCGTTTGCTTCTTCGGTTTCTTTTTGGATCTCTGTAAGAAGTTCATTGTAATCAATATCATCCGCATCGTCATCCTTCACGTATCCCATTTCATCGTATTCAATATTAAATACGTAGCTATCTCCGTCCATGACCGAAGATTTTTCAGGTAACATCATTCCCATGCTCATGTCTGCTGAGCGTGGATTTCCCCACAGATCAACCAGTACCCGTTCTGCCTGGGCCGGGTCAAGATATTTAAAACCTGGTGGTACTTCAAGAACACCTATTCCATTGCGTAGTGTAATGTTTCCGTGCTGGTAAGAAAATGTTGATTCGATCGAATCCCTGTATGCCTGTTCAGGATCGATCTCCTGTGAAAAGCCGCTGAATGTGGACAGGGCGGTAAGGACTGCTAGTACTGATTTTTTCATGTATTTGGGTGATTTTTAGTGTGAGTGTTAAAAATAAGAACTGTCGTAAAATAGTGCAACGACTCTTAATTATTTGTTGATAAAACACAACCAGCAACCTGGAATGCGGAACGGAAGGTGTTTGTGCGACGCTGCACTGAGCACTAGCACTGAGCTTGTCGAAGTGTGCCGAAGTGAAGCCGTTATGTATTCTAAGGTAAAAGCAAATGGAGTTTTCAACAATTTCAAGCCGCCCATTTA
>CBIHOL010000165.1:0-1774 GCA_966211905.1 uncultured bacterium | reverse complement strand
CCTGGGACGGCACCTACAAAAAATCACCGGCACCTGCGGGCAGTTATCCTTACATTATCACGACGGCGGGCCGGGAAATTTCGGGTACAGTAATGCTTTTGAAGTAAATCCAGCATTTTTGAATTTTTCCTTCTCAGTTTGTCACCCCTGTTTGAATTCCTGAAAAGTGCCGTCAGAGTAGAAAATAAGCACTTTTTCGATCTTTTTCTCGGGTAAAACCTGCGGTTTCTCCTTTACGACATTCGGTTGTGCGGGCTGTGGCGCGGGAGTTGGCTTTTTACGCAATTCTGAAACCGTTTCCTGAGGGGTTACCGGAAGTGGTTCGTCGTCCAGGATCCAGTTTATGCCCAGATCAGGAAATCGTTTAATGATCTTCTGCACCATATCCAGACTCGGCTTGTTTCTCCCGGCAAGTATATGCGACATACTTGATCGCTGAATCCCTATCTCGTCTGCAAAGAGAGAAGGCGTTATATTTTTGTCAACTAGTATTTGCTTAATCTTATCAGTGAGATCCATGTTGTTATTTACAATTATACACACAAATGTAAATAATGGGCAGCTAACTCACAATGTAAGTTTGTAAACAATCTAGCTCTGGTCGATTTAATAAGTTAAATATTTACAATTTAAATTATTAAACTATTGATTTGTGCAGCCATAAACACTTGTAAATTGCTGTGTCTGGGCAAAAAATAAGTGCGACACGAAGTATTTCATGTCGCACTGAGGTTGCGTTATTCGAAAGGTTTCCCGGAGAATTACACGGCTACGCTATTGTCGCGAAGCGCATCGTTGAGGGAAGTTTTGAGATCTGTGCTTGGTTTGCGCTTGCCTATGATCAATGCACAAGGTACGTGGTACGTTCCTGCGGCAAACTCCTTCGGCAATGTTCCGGGGATCACAACCGAATCTTCGGGAACATATCCCTTGTACTCAACAGGCTCGCTGCCGGTAACATCAATGATTTTAGAACTGCCGGTAATGGTCACGCCTGCACCCAAAACAGCTCTTTTTCCAATGCGGGCGCCTTCTACCACAATGCAACGTGAGCCGATGAAAGCACCGTCTTCGATAATGACGGGGGCCGCCTGGACTGGTTCGAGTACCCCTCCTATTCCGACGCCGCCGCTAAGGTGAACGTTCTTTCCGATCTGTGCGCAGCTGCCCACCGTTGCCCAGGTATCCACCATTGTTCCTTCATCTATATAGGCACCGATGTTCACGTATGACGGCATGAGCACAACGCCTTTTGAAATGTAAGCACCATATCTGGCCACAGCCGGCGGCACTACCCTCACTCCAAGTTGCTCGTAGCCGGATTTTAGTTTCATTTTATCATGGTATTCAAAAATGCCAACTTCGCTAACGTGCATTTGCTGGATTGGGAAATAAAGGATGATCGCTTTTTTTAGCGCTTCGTTCACAACCCAGCCGCCATTAGCATCAGGTTCTGCTACACGAAGCCTCCCCTTGTCAACCTCCTCGATGATATCCCGGATAAAATTCTTTGTTGATTCCTCCTTTAATAATTCCCGGTTTGTCCAGTAATTCTCGATCTGCTCAGTGAAATTCATGTTAAAGTATAGAGTTAATAAAATAAATTCAAGTACCTGTATTACAGCAAGTTATACCGTAATTAAGAATAAAATATAAAGGGTTTATATGATCCCCCACAAGCTTCGCAACATAGGAACTAAAAGGCAATTATATAAGTTATTACATTAGAAACAAAGCAATAAATGAAGATATGAGACACCAATTAAATTAGCAA
>CBIHOL010000164.1:0-2304 GCA_966211905.1 uncultured bacterium | reverse complement strand
TTACTTTAAGCGCAAAGTACTGCTCAATGTGATCACCTTATTACCTTAATAGAACGAACATCCATCAATGTAATCACCTTATTACCTTATTTAGCCACACCTCCACACCCCGCATTTTAACAGCTAATGCTACAAATTATAGTAACACTTCCTTTTGTCACACTCTAACTTCGATTAAAAATTACACCCATGAAAATCGAATACTTTAATCTTTACACGCACTATGTTTTCGTTACTATTAACCGATATCCATTCATCAGCGAAAGCAACCGGGGTCGGATCGAAAAATATATGACCGGTGTAGTGAACAATCATGATTCCCGATTGTACGCTATCTATGCTAACCCTGAACATGTTCATTTGCTTATTTCCCGCTCACCGGATATTAGCGAGACTCATTTGGCTACGCGCATCGCCGACAGTACTAAAAAGTTCATTATTGAGAATGAATTATGCGAGCGTCACTTTTTATGGCAAGAAAGTGGTTCGGCATTTTCAGTTTCAAAAGCAGATGTAGATAGAGTATGCAAATATATTTTAAATCAAAAAGCACATCATCAAAAAGTATCTTTTAAAGAAGAGTACGAAGTATTGATAAAGCACTATCAACAGACTTTACGATGGGAGAGTGAAAAAACCACGTACTGATCCGTTCCCCTGGATGGAATAGTAGTTGTGGAGAAAGAACAGCTTGTTTTACTTTTCAGCTACCTTTATTAAAAATCCTTCCTAATGAAAAACGACCTTCTTTATTTTGTATTGGCTCTTATTACGGGAGCACTTATTCCCATCCAGGCTGCTACAAACGCTGGTTTTAGCAGAAGCATAGGAAACCCATTCATTACCGGTTTGATGGTATTTATTGTGGGGCTTGCCGCGATGTTGCTATTTGTGCTCGTTGCGCGAGTTTCATTTCCGTCGGCTGCCCAGCTTTCTGCCGCGCCCCGCAGCGGTTACCTGGGAGGGCTTATAGTTGCGACGTATGTGGTGATGATCACTATTCTCGCGCCGAGGATAGGGGTAGGAAGCGCAATCGGTTTAATTGTAACCGGCCAGATCTTTTGTTCGGTAGTGATTGATCATTTCGGGTTGTTTAATGTGATGCCACGTCCCATTGATGTGATGCGAGGCGCAGGGGTATTGTTAATGTGCGTTGGTGTTTATCTGGTAATGAAAAAATAACAACGTTGCGATGCCTTAGGTTCATACGCAATAGGTATCTGGCGTTTAAAGAAAATGATCTTGTTAGTCTCAGAAAACGTGTGATCCAATATGTGTAGTTTGAAATTTAAAAAAGCGCTCAAATGTTTCGTTGGCACGAACGGAGATCGTTCCTATTCACTGACGTGGCTTTAAATATCCTGTAGCGCTTCTGTCAAAATACTGTACGACCGTTTCCTCGCCGCATGATCATAAATATGGGACACCACCATCAGTTCATCAACCGCTGTGGCTTTGTGAAAATCGAGAATTTTCCTGCGGATCGTTTCTTTATCACCAATAAATGTATAACGCATCCTCTGATGGATGGCGTATAGTTCCATATCGGTGACATAATCAGAAATATTTTTTACCGGTGGTGGCAAAGGTTTTCTTTCACCTGTAATGATTCCGCGGGCGAGCTGCAAAAATGATGTGGATAAAAATTCCGCTTCTTCATTGCTTTCTGATGCTATCACGTTAACGCATGCAATGGTTCTTGGTTGTTGCAGATATTCTGAAGGTTTAAAATTTGCCCGGTAGATCGAAAGTGCATTCATAAGCTCTTCAGGAGCGAAATGACTCGCAAAAGCATATGGCAGACCCATTTTTGCGGACAGGTATGCACTGTCGGTGCTTGACCCGAGGATCCACAATGGCACGTCCACGCCTTCTCCCGGAATTGCACGTACCTTACCATTCTTATTTTCAGCTGAAAAATAGAGCTGCAGCTCCCTGATATTTTCTTCAAAGTGCATAGCGGCCGAAAAACGGTCGCGACGCAAAGCCATGGCGGTCAGCTGGTCTGTGCCGGGAGCTCGTCCCAAACCAAGATCTATCCGGTTGGGAAACAAAGTTCCGAGCGTTCCGAATTGTTCAGCAATTATTAATGGTGAATGATTCGGCAGCATAATACCGCCCGATCCGACGCGGATCTTGTTGGTGCCGTTTGCAATATAACCTATCAGCACGGATGTGGCTGAGCTTGCAATGCTCTCCATATTGTGGTGCTCGGCCAGCCAGAACCTTTGGTAGTTGAGTGCTTCGGTGTGACGGGCAAGATCAAGGCTGTTGCTGAAAGAATCGGAAATAGTTTGCCCCTGC
>CBIHOL010000163.1:0-2486 GCA_966211905.1 uncultured bacterium | reverse complement strand
CTAGGAGCTTTTAATGAAGACTATAATTTATTCTCCTAGTTCTTCAATTAAATTAGATAGTTAAGCATTTTCAGCACGATTGCTTATGTTAATATTGTCCATAACTTGATGTTTCAATTTTATGTTTGCTAAGATAGAAGTATGAAGAAAATCCTAAAATGCCAAAACTCACTAATATCGGAAGCATGGTTTGTCGCACAAGGGATTCCTGCAAAGGTCGAAGAAGATGAAATTGGTTCGATAAATAATGAAGCTAAAAAGCAAGTTGAAGGTTTAAAGCGAATCCCGTCGATTGTGGTTCTTCCAAAGACGGAAGCCGTCCATCCACCATTTTGTACTTCGCATTTCACATATTTAAATGGAACAAAACAGTCAAGAGTTGGACACAACTATTTGAGCGTTCATGCAATTTGTGATTCAAAAAATAAGTATATAGACTACAATACATCAATTAAGCCGGAGATCATAAGATGGCTTGGCATCCAAAATGACGGAATATTAGACCCTGCTCGTTTTAAATTAAACGCTTTGTCCTTTGGTTATATCAATACTTTTCACTTTGCAGTTAAGACATTTGATATATCTAAACATTTTAAATTAAATATTGGACTCGATATACAAAACTTAAATGGATTTATGAATTCACTAGGGTGCACATTTCAATTTCTAAATCCTGCTAAAAATTATAATACTTCTGTAAGATTTGAAGTGTTACCAACTCCTAATGATCCAGCTAATCTTACGGTAAGAGTACACACTTTAACGGAGCAGCTTGGACAAAATAATCTTGATATCAGTAAAACCGATGCTATTTTAAAAAAAGCTCTTGAGCTAAAAGAAAATAGTAAAAAATCTTTTTTCGACTTCTTAACACCCGAAACCACTAAAATATTGGATCCGGTTTATGATGCTTAATTTGAACTCTGAACATAAAAATAAGTATCCAAAATTGTCCTTTAAGAGCGAGAAGAGTAGTAAGGCAGAAGCTGCAATTTACATTGACTCTCTTTTGAAGGACCTGGAACGTCCTGATCCCACAGGGCGTTTGCAGATGGCAATTGGGACTAACTCAATGTTAGAGCTTACAACTGCAATCGGAAAAGCAACATTGGAAGAATTCGTTGAAAAATACGAAATCTATAGGGATAGACTCGCAGAAAAAAAATTGCGTGGAAAAACGTTAACAGAGATCGAGGGCTGGATTTTAGGTTTACTCAATGAAAAATTAGATGAACTGTTTGCGTTTGAGCCTACTGAACGTCATTTGCAAGGCGAAGAAGCCTTAAGAGAAGCAAAGAGATTTTTAGCCACTAGAAATCGGTAAAAAGTGGCAAAAATAAAAATCACTGCACCACCTAAAGGCCTTAAGAATTATCTGGATTATCTACCTTGGTTGAAGGAAAACTTTTTTAGAGATTTTTGCGCATATTGTTTTATCACTCAGACATCACTGCAGGTGGATCATCATGAACCACAAAAGATGTCCCCTAATAAAATAAATAATCCAGGTAATCTTCTGCCAATTTGCTCTGCCTGTAATTCAAGGGGTGGGAAATCTGATTATCATCATAAAAACCAAAAGCGTACCAAGGGAAAGGATTTGAAATTTCAGGTCATCAACATAAGGAAGGATGACTTTGCAAAGCTATTTAACATAAGTAGCACCGGTGAAATTACTCCAAAACCTGGCCGAAACCACGAACGTTCACTTCAAAACATTATTCTTCTAAAGTTAGACCGACCTACCCTAACTAACTACCGTAAGCGCTACATTGATTATTTGGAAGCACTGACTCTTCTTAGCAGTCAAATGCGAGGTCGTGGAAAGAGTGCTCAGCAAGCCAAGGCAGCTTTTAATAAATTATTACCTCATTTGGTCGACACTGCTCTCTTTTTTTATGTTTATGATCTTAAATTAAATCGCGTAGTTCAAAGAGCAACAAAAGGTTTCAAGAAGGCAGCTTGTATTCCAAAATGATTGCAAAATAACTCTGATTTAATTGCAGAAGCCCAGTTCATTAATTTTTGTTTTAGTAACGCCTCAAGCTCATTAAGAGTAACCTGGAAACCACTTTTGACAGGTGCTTACATCATTTTAGCAAGATGGACCATTTTTGACAAAAATTCCGAAGATCTAGAAAAATACTTAGTGAAGCTTACTTCGCAACCCGCGGAAAATAATGACTTCTTCATACTAGGCGAAAAAGAATTAGTTACTGAAATGCAAAAAAGCGAATTCAAAGACAAAGTTAGGCCTTACTTAAACGGAAGACTTGCTAAATTCAAAAGCGAAAATCGAGAATCTGTTAAAAAAATTATTGAAGAACAGATAAATTTCAAATTTTGACTAGATTACTTTTTGGGTACCAAGCTCAAACCAGCTGGTACTTTTATACTTTTTGCTATCGTTATTAAGTCTTCTTCGTCAGGTGCGTATAGCAGAAACGTTTTCGTCTTTCCTATTCCGGAAGGTTTTAGATCAATAG
>CBIHOL010000162.1:0-2900 GCA_966211905.1 uncultured bacterium | reverse complement strand
ATCTTTAATGAGCATATCCATAATTTTTTGCCGGGATTTCTTTCTTAACCGTTTCGCGTTTCGTGTTATTGACCGTGGTGAGTCCGTCACTCCGAGGGTATCGTGTGAAAATTAGCCGAGGAGTCCGCTATCAATACGCGGACCGTTTCACGTCTATATAGGGGACTCTTCAGCGCCCCGGTATCGCAAGGCAAGCGCCTCAGACCCGATAGCTATCGGGTGACGATTTCACACGTTGTTTTCACTTTTTAATTCATGAACGTTCTACAGTACCGCGTTTAAGAACCAGGAACAAGAAACCAGAAACCAGGAATAATTACGTTAACCCTTCCCGCTTCATAAGCTCGTGTAACAGGAACTCGAGACCATTTAATTTGATCTCGTAAATTGTAGATAACATCATTCCCATTTTACCGGCCGGGAAACCTTCCCGCTTGAACCATTCGAGATAACTCACCGGCAGCCTGTAATAACGCGTTCCCTTGTACTTTCCAAATGGAATAGATTCAGTGATCAACTCTCTTAAAATCTGCGGATTCAAACCTTCCATTTTTCTATTTGTAGAATTTTTTCATATCCCGGGCACTTTAAGTTTCCGAACTTTCGGGAGTACACCTAAACATTAACAAGGAACCAGAAACAAGAAACCAGGAACAAGGAATCTTTATCTCAGCTCCTCCAGCTCTTTTTTATAGTCCCCCTGCAGATCTTCATGCAAAGCACTGATCAGCGAATCGATCTTTTTTACCTGCTGCTCGTACAGATTTTCCAGCTGCTGACTGCGATGATAAGGAAGACCGCACCATTTTAATTTCTGAAGAAAATAAATATACATGTCGGCCGAAGATGCTTTATCACCCATGTACTTGCTATACCGGCTCAGGATCCTCAGGATCTTTCTCAGGCTTTTTTTCGCATAATATAAATTGGTATTACGGTCAATGCCCTTGAACTGCTCGTCCACTTCTTCCTTTACCAGCTTGATGAATTCCTGCTTATCATGAGATTCAAAAAGCAGGTACCCCAGAAATTCCTTGTTATCCTTTTTGTATTTGGCCAGCGAAAGACAGAGTTCTGCCAGCTTCTGGGAAGAAAGTAACTGTAGCTCCTTTTTTATTTCTGCAAGTCCCGCCGGTTTCATAACAGGATGACCGATCCAACATTCACAACGATGCCGGAAGATAAATTGGCAAACAAATGATCGACAAATTTTTTAATCACACCACTAGCTGTCACGTTTTTTTAGCCAGTCAGTTACTGCCGGAGCAAGCTCATTCTGCGATTTGCTGCCGACAAAAACACCGATATGTCCTCCTTTAAAACTATAAAGCTCCTTGTCCTTGCTGCCTACCAGGTCGTTGAGGGGTTTGGTAGCGGCAGGTGGCACAAGATGATCCTCAGTAGCGAAAATATTCAGAAGTGGCATGGTTATTTTTTTAAGATCCACTTTTTTGCCTCCGACTTTTAATTCTCCTTTGGCCAGCTTGTTCTGCTGGTAAAGCTCTTTCATAAACTGGCGGAAACATTCTCCGGCCTGGTCAGGACTTTCGCTGATCCATTTTTCCATGCGCAAAAAATTCAGCAGCTTGTCTTTGTCATCAAGCGAATTAGCAAGAGCCTGCTGCTTCTGCACTTTCATCATGGGTTTTAAAAGATCAAATCCCTGGTTAAGAAAATCTCCCGGTATCAGCCCGT
Source organism: uncultured bacterium (assembly GCA_966211905.1). Lineage (GTDB taxonomy): Bacteria > Bacteroidota > Bacteroidia > B-17B0 > Aurantibacillaceae > Aurantibacillus. The sequence goes on along the minus strand of CBIHOL010000162.1, from coordinate 1,205 downwards.
GATTGCCTTCTACCAGCAGGTCAAAGTCCATATCGCGGCTCCAACGGAACAGTAACCCGTCGTTGGTACTGAAATCGATAGGAGTTACATGAGTGACAAGATTTTTAACTTTTTCAGGATGAAGTGCTGAATAGATCACACTTAAAGTCCCTCCCTGGCAAATGCTCAGGATATTTACTTTTTCAACCGAATGTTTGCCACGGATAAAATCCACGCAATGATCAATGTAACCATTTACATAATCATCCATACCCAGGTAACGCTCCTGCTTACCGGGAAAGCCCCAGTCGATCAGGTACACATCCATTCCCGCAGCCAGAAGTTTTTTAATATAGCTCCTGTCGGGCTGGAGGTCCAGCATTTTATAAGTGTTCACCAGCGCATATACAATCAGCACCGGTGTTTTAAAGGTCGGCTTGGTATCACGGTCATAACGATAAAGCGTCAGTTTGTCCTCATGATAAACAGCTGTCTTGGGTGAAGTAGCAATATCTACATCATCAATTGACTTCAGCGTCTGGTAACTCTTCACCATTTTTGCGCTTATATTATTGAACTCCTCTATTATCGTATTCTCCATGGGGCGATTTTAGGTTAAAATTAGCAATAACTTTTCTTATTTGATCGTCTCAAAACTCCTGTCGGTGAGTATAAATTCCACTTTCGCATCATCAATATAGATCTTTCGCCTCGCTTCCACGTTCCAAATGGTGAACCCGATATGACTCACTGTGTTAATGGTAAGACTGTCAACATCGGCAATTTCGTGCCCAAACTCCTTAAAATCCCATTTCCCGGCATGAATATCCTCCTCATTCAGGTAAAACGGAACCTCGCGCACCATCTCATTTTTTGTATTGAAGAACTGCATAAAAATATGTGTGGACTTAATGCCCTCCGAAAAATAACACTGCATGGAGAACCTGATCTTCCGGAACCCTTGTTTCTCAAAGAAAAGAGGATACGACAGATCGTGCACGCGGTTGATATAATTGACCGAATCCAAAAGCAGCGAAGAATTGCCGTTGAACTTCTTCTCAGTAGTAGATGGCCCCGTATAACCTTCCTCAAACGTTTCCATAAATTCTTCTTTCTGAAGAATGGTATTAGGGGGAATAGGATACTGATTAGCTTTTTCTGTCCTGAAAAAATTACGCCAGAAGATCTCGCTGTACGTGGCATTCTCATCCAGGATACCTCGCCTG
>CBIHOL010000161.1:0-3034 GCA_966211905.1 uncultured bacterium | reverse complement strand
TTCCAGAATCTTTTATCGAGGCAAACTCGGACAAAGTTTTTTTAAATTCCTCTGCAGAACACTGGCTAGGAACAGATTCATTAGGTAGGGATTACTTCTGGCGATTAGTTTTAGGATTAAGAACAAGTTTTGTGATTGCTTTCGGCAGCGCCATTATTTCTTTTGCGATTGGTGTGGCACTGGGAAGCATAAGCGCGTGGAAGGGAAAAACCACAGGCTACGCCTTAAATAGATTTTTCGACGTTGTTCAGGGCTTACCAAGCTTTTTATTCTTAGCGGTGATCATGCAATTTTATATCTCAAAATCAGCGCTGACCTCATTGATAGCATTAGCAATCTACTGCGGAATTTTTCATTGGACCCAATTAGCAAGATTAACAAGAGCACAAGTTTTCAAAACGATGCAAGAACCCTACGTAGAAGCCGCGCAAAGCTTAGGCGGCACACCAGTGCATATTTTCAGACAACATTTGTGGCCATCAGCCTACGCCCTGTGGTTGACTTGGTTTTGCTACCACATCCCATCAGAAATAATGTTCGAAAGCACGCTAAGCTTTTTAGGCGTCGGTATTCAACCACCCCAGACAAGCTTAGGTCTACTAATCTACGAAGGCTGGAAGTACTTAGACGACAAACCGATGTTTCTATTTGCGCCTGCAGTGTTAAGTTTCGTAGTGGTGATCTGTTTCAGAAATTTGTTATCGAAAATGAAACGTAGCGAAGCTAGTTTTAGTCTCTAGCACTACCTAAGTCCGATTCCGTACAACTAAATATATTTTATTTTATCTAATTGGGAAACAATAGAAATCTATGGAGTCGCTAGGAATAGATAAAGAAGCTAATCGAGATATAATGAAAGTTAAATTCCAAGAAACAATTTCAATAAAATAAGAATAAGGAAAGTGCAGTGAAGTGGATTAAATACCCCGATCATATAGAGAAACCCGCTCTTATGGGCATACTGCGAAGAGCAGTTATTCTTTTTGCAATTTTATCCGTATTTGCGATTGGTATCTTACTTTATTACTTGGGTAACCCTTATTCATGGTCAGGTATTGACTGGTATATTTCCGGTATGATTTTTCTTGGGTTACTGACACAAATGGTAATTTTTGAAGCCAGTCATTGGACCTTGATTTATGTTATTCATAAATTTACAATTTTCAGGCAGTTAAAGTCATCGATGACAATGGAAGAAACTCCAGATCCACGCCTTAAGAAAAATACAAAAACCAAAATTCGACAATGGATAGTCCCGGCTATTATAATTACAGTTTTAATTTCTATCATTCTTAATTCAGACCAAATAAAATGTTCTGGAGCTCACGGCAATCTTCAATGTATAGCAGACAGTCCATTTACTTTATGGATTGTCGATATTTTTAATCCAGTGCTTGATGATGCGATTTTTAAGGTTAAATCTAAACCTTGCGCAGATGTTCAAAGTTTCAAAAACACTCTCAAAGTATTGTTGTCTGTTGCGGGTAAGAATGTACATTACACTGAAGAGTTGGACGAAATGGTCGATTCGGTCTTATTAATCCAACCAAAATGTTTTCTTGATGCTGCTGAACTTTTGGATCAAAGATCGCGCTTGGATATAAATCCGATTTTAGACAGGATTGAATATAAAGATAAGCTCGGCGACCGAGAGGATTTCAAATCAGGAGGAAGAGCTGCTCTCAAACTATTCGCAGCAGAAGGCAATTACGCGAATTCAATGCAGGATTTAAAGGTTATACAGTGAATTTCAAGTGGGAAGAGAAAGGTTTGGAAAACTTATGAAGTTTGAGTATGTCATTGATGACAAAAATAAAATGATCGCAGATGTCGAAGAGATGTTCTGTGCTGGAAGAGAACCGTCTAAAGAAGAAAAAATCAAAATTTTAAAAGATGAAAATGGTCACGCTCTAATTCAAGCGAATAGAGATGGATGGTTATTTTTAGCAAAAATTTGTGTAGAAATGGCTTATTGCTCTGAAAAAGATCCGATGTATCACATTCATAGAACCGAAAACTTCGAAATGAGCAGTGATTCGAAAGAAGACGCCGTCAGCCTTTTTTGTGATTAAGTGTAGAAAGTTTGAAATCTTCACCATTTTAAATGAAGGTTAGGACTATATTTATGCTTAAGAGTTTACCATTTTGGGAGATAAAGTATATGCCACGCAGGATTGAGTTACATGATTCAGTAATACAAAAAGTAGTATTAGAAAAATCAAGTCTTAGGATTGTGTTCGACTCGCTAGTCACTTTAAATGTTACCGATGATTTTGGATTTGAGTTTGATAATATAGAATTTAAGGAAGGTGAGTTTGTTATTTCAAATCCAAGATATGATTCAATTCCAAAGGCCGGAGATATTTCATCTGGATACCTTGCGGTCAGGGAGGCCCGTTTCGACCTTCTACCAATAGATGCTATTATATCTGGTAAGTGCCTGCTATTCATTGAGCAAGACATGAATTGCAGCAAGATTTTTGGCGATACTTTTGAGGTGCGTTTGCAGGCGACAAGAGATAATTAATTTTCAATACAAAATAAAAAAATGGTGTGAACTGGCGTGAATAATAAATTAAAAGGGATTAGTATCATAATTGCATTAACTGTAATTTGGTTAGCGTTTGCAATTTCATTACCTGATTTTGTGGGAATTACTGGTTTGGAAAATGAATATATTTTATTCTCAAATGCAATAAGGACTGTCACGTTAATTTCAATAGTAGGGATTGCATTCGGAATTCGTCTAGTTTTTAAAAAGAAAAATAGATAACTAAATTTCGTTTCAGAAACTCCGGCTGGTCAGGTGTGACCGCATCAATTTAAAGTTGAGGTATAAATGAAAAACATTGTTTCTGTTGCGTCACGTAGACGTAATAATAAATTAATATATATTTATGTACTTTCGTCACTAGTTTCTTTTCTAATTTTATTAACTAACGAATTTAGCATGCCTCAATTTTGTGAAAATTTGGGAATTATGTGGTGGATTATTCTGTTTCTTTGTATAGTAAGCTTCGGGCTTTTTTGCTTT
>CBIHOL010000160.1:0-3271 GCA_966211905.1 uncultured bacterium | reverse complement strand
AAATAACAGCAAAAGCTGCGGTACAGCGGCATGGCGGCATGAGCGCAAGGCCAAATGGAACGCGGAATAAATGCGCGGAGTTCATCAGCTCCCATACCGGCAGAGTTGGTGCGGGATGTGTGGTTGAGGGTTTGCACTACAGCTTTATGCCGACCCATTTGGCGGCTGGTGGGAGGGGGGGGAGCGAGGCACTGAGGTAGGCGCTGCTTCCAGGCATTTTGATTGTCGCTTAAGGGGGAGGTGTTTTCAATGGATGAAAGATTGGGGGGCGTGGATGTGGGTTGGCGCAGGGTGGCATGCCGCCATAACTTTGTGTAGCGGTCTTTACTGTTTTTTTAGTAGGAGGTATTGGCGCGGATGGCTGGGAGGTGGGAGTGAGGGTGTTGGAGGCAGGGGGATGTGGAGTGGGAGGGGGCTTCGCGGATGGTAGATGCCAGGTTGTTGGCAGTTGGCAAGCCGAAGCTGGTAGGTTGAATCTGTGCGTGGAGTTCGCCGGCTACCTTGCCCGAAATCATTTATTAGGATTTTTCTGGCCACCAAGGAGGGAAATTTTCGCGGAAAGAATGGTGTCTAACATGTAAATTTCGTGAATAGAGGTGCCTGAATAGGGTAAATTCATGCAGATGCGAAGATTTAATCAGAGCGAAAGAGATGGAGATTTTCAACTAAGTAAATTTATAGGTATTGATAATCAATAAGATGAGAATTTGTCATTTTTAAAAATGACAAATTTTGACATTTTTAAAAATATTGCTACTTTTGCTATTAATAAAAATGGCAAACAGATATTAGATGGCAGTTAATTTAAGAAACAATCCTGGGAGTAGATCGAAAGAAGATTTAATCAACGGCTTTATCGTAAGGACAAAGCCATTTAGGATTATTTATGAAGAAATACAGAAATATACTACTACAGTAAACGCGCGGAATTTTTTAATTATCGGCCAGCGAGGGGCAGGTAAAACTACTTTAGTTTACCGTTTAAAATATGAAATTGAAGATAGTTTGTTGGGAACTGGAGTATTGCCAATGATGTTCTCTGAGGAGCAATATAGTATTTATGATCTTGAAAACTTTTTCGAAGCAATCGTCGAATATTTGATTGAGCAGAACGTGTCTACACAGCTTCGGACTATCCTCAACACTTATCCAGATTCTGCAAATCCAGAAACTTATCTATCGGATGCCATATACAAATCTCTTAAGGATTCCCAAAAGAGTTTAGTTTTATTTGTAGAGAATATTGACGTTTTATTTAAAAAAATTGGCCTGGAGGGCCAAGCTCTGCTTAAACGCATCTTATCAGAAGGAAATAATATTCACCTTATAGCTACTTCTACAAATTATTGTTCGACAATAACTGACAATAATTTGCCTTTCTGCAATTTCTTTAAGATTATAGAGCTTAAAGGTCTTACACAAAAAGAATCAATTGAATTTTTATTGAAGATCGGAGAGCAGTATGGACAGAGTGAAAAAATCGAATTGATAATCAAAAACAGCCCTAAGCGAGTTGAATCATTAAGAAGGTTAACTGGCGGTATACCAAGGACAATGTCATACTTGTTCAATATCTTCTTGGATAACATAAATGGGAATGCCATTAACGACCTTCTTCAAATTATTGATACACTTACCTTTTTATACAAATCAGAGTTAGATCAACTTACACCACCGCAACAGAAAGTGATAGACATTATTGCGAAAAATTGGGATGCAATAAGCGTAAAAGAAATCACTAAACTTAGTCGTTTTGAGAGTAAGCAAGTGTCATCTATTCTTCAACTTCTTGATAAGAACCAGATAGTTGAAACAGTTTCGACAAAAAACAAAATTAATTTATACCGAATTCGTGAGAGGTTCATGAATATATGGTACTTGATGAGATTTGGAAAAAGACATGATAAAGAGAATGTTTTATGGTTGGTTCGGTTTTATGACACTTGGTGCGACAAGATTGAGCTTGCACAGCAGATTAATACATTAATTGAGAAAATCACTGATGGAAAATTCGATCATAACGCGGCACTTTTCATTGGCAACACATTTCTGTCTTGCGAGAATGTCTCTGGTGAATTAAAATATAATCTTTACAAAACCGCTAAAGAGCAACTTCCACGAGAGTTGATTAAAGAGCTTAAGTATTCGAACTCGGACCTGTATGGGCGAGTGAACAAGCTCGTTAAAGCAAAAAAGTCTGAGGAAGCAATTCGTTTATTAAATGATGTTCCTGACAAAAATGAAGAGTATTATAAGTTTGCCTATTATACGTATATCCGTGTAAAGGAATTTGACATGGCAGAAAATGCCACTAAGAGTTTGTTAGAATTGAAGCCCAATGATGGCACTACTTTGTTTAGGACGGGATATTTCTACGACAGATATACGGATAATCCAGCCAAAGCCATTGATTTTTATAAGTCTGCATTGGAATTACAGAATTATCAAGCTGCATTAATGCTTGGAAGGCTACATGCATTACAAGGAGAGTGGAAATTAGCTGAAGAGTTTACATTGATTGCAGCAGAGCACAACATTCCTGAATCGTACATGCCTCTGGCTTCTATTTATTTCAATCTCGAAGATTTTGAGAAGGCTGAAAAGTATGCAGAAATGGCGGTTGATGCCAAATATTATGCAGCCCTAATCAACTTAGGAATATTGGCTGAAAGAAAAGGTGACTTACAAGCGGCTGAATCCTATTATCGGGAAGCACTTGCAAAACGCGTATCTAAGGCCCATTTATCATTGGGGATATTGGAAATGGCCAAATCGGAGCCTGATTATATGGTTGCCAAAGTTTACCTCCTTTCGGCCTACGAAAACAGAGTAGAGAAGGCAGGCTTCTATTTGGGAAGCCTTCTAATTGATCATTTCGATGAAGAAGTAGAAAGTGGGGTTGGATATTTAGAAGAAGCAGTGAGAAATAACAACCCGGAAGCTGCACATTTGTTAGGTCACTTTTATGAGAAGAACGACGACGATAAATCTAAGTATTATTTCCTGGAAGCATTTCAAAATGGAAGAAAGTCTGCCCTTTTATGCTATGTACACTCACTCATTGAAAATGGTAAAGTAGACAAAAAAGCTCAGGCTCTGGACTTGATGAAAGAGCATTTAAAAGAACTTAACGAAATTGGAGCAAACGCGGTAGTAGACTATGCACTGGTTGAACTTTGGAATGACGAAGTGGTAAGTTCATTACAGGTAGTCAAAGGGCAGCTAATTGCATCCAAGTCTATTGCTCAAAATGGACTTGAAAGAGAAATTT
>CBIHOL010000159.1:0-3736 GCA_966211905.1 uncultured bacterium | reverse complement strand
AAATGCTCTTTTAATGAATCGAGTGTTTTCTGGAAATCCTGGCCTACAATAAGGATGTTTTTTTTATTGTTTTCGTTTATAAAGGCAGTCACTATCTCCTGCAATACTTCCTCATTGATACTTAGGTAAATATCAAATGATTGATTGTCTGAAAATTGTGTCCTATCATGCGTAAAACCGATGTATTTGTCGTTGAAATAGATTTTTTTGTTCATAAAAAGTACCCATTATAAAGAAAGTAAATTTACCTTTGCTGCATGACTTCGTTTGACGATCACGCATATAAAGTTGCCGAATTTTTATTACAAATAAAAGCCGTTAAGCTTCAGCCCGAACAACCATTTACCTGGGCCAGCGGTTTAAAATCACCTATTTATTGTGATAACCGCAAAACACTTTCTTATCCAAAAATCCGCACCTACATCCGTCAGCATTTTGTGGAAGTGATCAATGAGCATTTTCCGAAACCGGAAGTGATTGCCGGTGTTGCTACAGGAGGCATTGCCATTGGCGCACTGGTTGCGCAGGAATTAGGCTTGCCATTTGTGTATGTGAGAAGTGAAGCAAAAAAGCACGGACTCACAAATATGATCGAAGGCGAGATTGAAAAGGGACAGAGTGTTGTGGTGATCGAAGATCTTATCAGCACTGGAGGAAGTAGCCTGAAAGCTATTGAAGCACTGCGAGATAAAGGTTGCGTGGTGAAAGGCATGGTGGCTATTTTTACCTATGGTTTTGACGAAGCTGAGCAGAATTTCAAAAAAGCAAAATGCAGGGTTGAGACCCTCACTAACTATGATACACTCATCAACGCGGCACTTGAAAAGGAATATATCGCCGAAAAGGATGTGAAAAAGCTGCGCGAGTGGCGTGTAAACCCCTCTGCATGGGCAGAGAGTGTGTTGAAATAAACCAAAAACACCTGTTTTATTATGAGAAAATTATTGTTCGTGGTGCTGGCCTGCCTTACGCTGCAAGTGCTGCGCGCCCAAAATCCTGAAAATCAAAAGCCATTTATTGAGGTGACAGGAACCGGTGAAATTGAAATTGTTCCCGATGAAATTTATGTCACTATCCTGCTCCAGGAAAGCAAGGAAAAAGAAACACTTTCAAAACAGGAAGATGCGCTGCAAAAAGCCATCAAAGATCTTGGTATCGATCCCAAGAACCTGACGCTCAATTCCGCAGATGCTGATTACGGCAGGTACAGCACTTTTAAAAAGGAAGTGATCCTGTCAAAAAGTTATATTCTTAAGCTGAGCAACGCCACAATCCTCTCGCAGGTGTATGAAAAGCTGGACAAGATAAACGCGCAGGATGCTTATGTATCGAGGATCGATCATAGTAAGATCCTTGAATATACAAAGGAAGCCAGGATCAAGGCGATAAAGGCAGCTAAAGAAAAAGCAGAATATCTTCTCACCGCAATCGGGCAGCAGGCTGGTAAGCCGATCCAGGTGCTGGAAATAGAAAATTATATCCACAACCCGGTTTACAGGAACATGGCAATGAAGTCCGTTAGTAACGCTTATATGCGCGAAGGTGACCAGGCAGAGGAGCCGGAGATGTCTTTCAGAAAAATAAAGATCAAGTCTAGTTTTAATGTAAAATTCGAGATCAGATAGTGGCGGCATTTTCAATTGTGAGCGAAACTCACACTACCCGGTCAACGGTAAAAGAACTTTTCGATTTTTTAAGCGACTTCAAAAATTTTCATGAGATCCTGCCACACGACAGGGTTGAGAATTTTCAGTACACGGAAAATGAATGTTCATTTGCTATTAAAGGCATGACCACCCTTAAAGTTACCATGGTAGAAAAGAAACCCTATGATCACATCCTGTTTTCGAGCAGCGGAGTGGGGCAGTTCAAATTTTTTTTAAAAGCCATGTTTTCCGGTGCCCCTGAAACGCCCGGGCAATGCCATATTGATCTGTCGGGTGATATGAACCCCTTTATTACAAAAATGGCGGAAAGACCTTTGACCGCTCTCGTAAATACTATGTCTGAACGTTTATCAAAACTCTGAACTATGAAAATCAACGCAGCACTTCAATTATTGCCACTAGACCATTCGGGAAATAAATACGACATCATCGACAAGGCCATTGCGCTTATTAAAGAAAGTGGTCTTAATTACAAGGTCTGTCCGTTTGAAACCGTGGTGGAAGGCGAAAGCGACGCTGTGTACGCATTGATTCAGAATCTTCAGCAATCCACACTAAAGAATGGCTGCAGCGAGTTGCTTCTCAATATTAAGATCCATGCGGCGAATAAGGATCTTTCGTTTGATGATAAACTGAAAAAACATCCTGATCACAAGATCTTTAGAGGAGCGTAGACCCCGTAATTGAAACTTACACATTTTTATAAAAATCTTACTTAGGTAATCTCGTTTCCGAAGAATGGTTTTCTTTTTTGCTGCAACACGCTCACATTTGTAGAAATAGACAATCATGAAAGCCCAATCACACACTAAACGGTCGGTGAGTCGGACACCGGGGTACTTTTGTACCAGATTTGCAGATTCCGCTACAAGAACGCAAAAACAGGAATTTCAACGCTGTCAACTATTAAACAGCAGAGCTGTTTCGTCCTGCGTGGCCCGTTGTTGATTCACACTAACCGGATATAATCAATTGCCGGCGCCACTTAATAATGGTGAAACTTCTTGCTAAGATAACTGACCACTTTAGTTGTGGCATAATTAAACTTTTGATATTGCGTCATCTGGTAATTAACGCTTACCGGGAACTATTAAAACATTTTGTTATGAATATTCTTTTAAAACGTCAGGTTGCAAATTATATCAAAGAACAAACAATTCCGGAAGATCTGGTTGGACTCCTTCACACGATCAGTTTAACCTACGACTTCTTTCAACAAAGTTATCTTTCTCAAAAGGGGACCCAGCGTTTACCTGATCCTGAGAAGATAATGGCTGAAACATTACAAGCCGACAACTACAGTGGTGGCCCTTGTAAATATCCCACGTATCATGAAATATTATTAAGGTCGGCAGCTAATTTGAGACCAAAATAGGGCTAAAAAACCAAACCTTTAATTTACCACGCTGGCGGATAGCTAATTCTTCGGAATAATGATAGTATCAAACGCCGCCGCATAACCTACAAATGCACCAAAAGCATTTTCGTAATTGGTAAACATGCTTTTGATATTTGATGGTGCGCTGAAGGGATTACCATTGCTGCTTTTATTCTGATAATAAGTATACCAGAAATCATATTCCCTGCGACCAATAGCGCTGAACTTCACCACTACAGTGTCACCTCGTTTATAAAAACCTCTTTCAGGATCTTCGCGGTTCTCTTGCAATTGGTTAGGTTGCGGACCCCTGTCGTAACCAAACTCGAAGGTTTTGCCATCAATAAACTTGTCGTCGAATACCGAATTAAAAGGTGAAGCATAATACAGGTCGTGATGAAGCCGCTTGGCCGCCCATCGGTAGCAGTTTCCGCTGCCTGCAGGTTCTGAGAACATCTGCCACATAAAACCAAGTGAATCTCTTTCTGCTTTAAAGTACAGACTGTCGAGGTGAACCGGGGTCCCGATATGCGTGCTCGTTTCAAATGTTTGTCCGTCCACTATTACTTTAATGGTATAATCGTGGTTCTCGCGTCCGATCACTCTTCGCCCAATATAAATGTAACCGGTAGCGGGATCAAATTCACGCAGCGTATCGTTCATGTCGCCGTCGCTTACTACAACGGTTGCT
>CBIHOL010000158.1:0-3973 GCA_966211905.1 uncultured bacterium | reverse complement strand
TATATCGGTCTCCTCCGCTGTTGAGGGTCTTAGGTTCTTCAACAACAATATTAAAACTGTCCCGATTGTTATCGGTATTCTCTTCGCGTTATTTTTCATCCAGCAGTTCGGTACTGGTTTCATTGGCAAATTCTTCGGACCGGTAATGGTTATATGGTTTTCGATGCTTGGCGTTCTTGGCATTTACCAGATATCGCACGACTGGACCATTTTTTCCGCTTTAAATCCATATTACACTTATGAGCTGCTTCGGGAGCATCCTACAGGAATTTTTATTCTTGGTTCCGTTTTCCTGTGCACTACCGGCGCTGAAGCCCTCTATTCGGATCTTGGACATTGCGGAAAAGGGAATATACGTGTCTCATGGATATTTGTAAAGACAATGCTTGTGCTTAATTATTTTGGACAAGGCGCCTGGCTTATAGCGCACCAGGGTCACAGCATGAGTGAATTCAAGGCCCCCAGTCCTTTTTACGCCGTGATGCCCGAAAGTTTTATTCCATACGGCATCGTAATTGCTACTGCTGCCACGGTCATCGCTTCACAAGCGCTCATCAGCGGTTCATTTACGCTTATCAACGAAGCCATACGACTGAACTTATGGCCAAAAGTAAAGGTGAAATATCCAACGGTACTTCGCGGACAGCTGTATATACCCTCATTGAACTGGCTTCTTCTTGCGGGGTGCATCGGTATCGTTCTTTATTTCAGAGAATCCTCCAATATGGAACACGCCTATGGCCTGGCAATTATTCTGTGCATGCTCATGACCACAACGCTTCTTAATTTTTACATGCACCTCAAGCGGTATAACCAGTTTTTTATTTATATCATAATTACTGTTTATGGTATAATTGAACTTTCATTTTTATATGCCAATCTCAGCAAATTCACACATGGTGGCTGGATTACGCTGCTTATTGCTTCATTCCTGGTAGGAGTAATGACCGTATGGCACCTGGCCAAAAAGATCAGGATGAGATATGTAGACATGGTGAAATTTCAAAATTACAGGCAAATGCTCATCGACCTAAGCAACGATGAGTCCATGCAGAAATATGCTACACACCTTGTGTATATGACCGGCGCCAACAATCCTGAGGAAATTGAGGCCAAGATCATGTATTCCATCTTTCAAAAGCGGCCTAAGAAAGCTGACGTTTATTGGTTTGTTCATGTAGATGTAATGAATGAGCCTTATATGATGGACTACAGGGTTACTCACCTGGCAGATAGCGACATAATCAGGATTGATTTTAAGCTTGGATTCAGGATTGCCCCACGCATCAATCTTATGTTCCGCAAAGTTGTTGAAGATCTGGTCAAGAATAAAGAAGTAGATATAACCAGCCGGTATCAGTCCCTGAGCAGGAATAATGTGATCGGTGACTTTAAATTTGTGGTGCTTGAAAAATTCCTGTCCTACGAAAATGACCTGCCGGCGTACGAGAAAGTTATTTTAAATCTGTATTTTATCCTGAAGCAATTCAGCCTGAGTGAGGACAAGGCATTCGGGCTGGATACAAGTTCCGTAAAAATTGAAAAATTCCCAATGGTGATAAAGCAGCCCGCAAATGTGCACCTGAAAAGAGTTTTTTAACTTTAAACTTCACACGCTTAGATAGAAATGACAAGGTCCGTCCTGATAGTGCTTATAGTATTCATGGGACTTCAATGCAAGGCTCAGGCAGACAGCACAAAAAGTGGGCTGAGCATTTCCGGTTACGCAGAGGTTTATTACTGCTATGATTTCAGCAAGCCTGCTAACCACCTGCGTCCTGATTTTATTTATTCGTTTAACCGGCACAACGAGTTTAATCTCAACCTGGGATACATAAAAGCCTCGTATAATAAGGACGGTGTGCGCTCCAGTCTTGCATTGATGGCCGGAACTTACGCTCAATATAATCTGGCGGCTGAACATCCGATCTTTCAACATTTATTTGAAGCAACAATAGGGGTGAAGATCCTGAAGTCTGAAAACCTATGGCTTGATGCTGGCATCATGCAGTCTCATATAGGATTTGAAAGTGCTGTTGGACAGAACTGCTGGAATCTTTCCCGTAGTATTATGGCCGACAACTCTCCCTATTATGAAACAGGCCTTAAGCTGGGTTATACAAGCAATGATGAAAAGATGTATCTGGCCGCTCTTCTGCTCAATGGATGGCAAAGCATTCAGCGTGTGCCCGGGAATCAAACCCCGGCTTTCGGAACCCAGCTCACCTATAAGCCGGTTTCACGTTTTACTTTGAACTGGGGCACATTCGTAGGAAATCTATTTCCGGACAGCATACAAAAGTGGCGCTACTTTAATAATTTTTATGGTGTTTTTCAGCTTACCGATAAATTCGGGATCACTACAGGGTTTGATGTGGGAATGCAACAAAAGAGCAGGCATAGCAGTGATTATAACACTTGGTATGCACCAGTTGTTATTTTACGTGTTTCCCTGGCCAAACGGCTGGCCATCGCTGCAAGGGCGGAATATTATTATGATAAGGACCAGGTGGTGATCAGCACGGGAACAGCGAATGGTTTTCAAACGTTTGGATGCTCTTCCAATTTAGACATCCAGATCCGCAGTAATTTTACCTGGAGGATTGAAGGGCGGATTTTCTTTAGTCATGACAAAATATTCACGGAAAGTTCGATGCCTTCGAGCAAGAATTATTTTGTAACGACCTCCTTTGCGGTTGCATTATGAAAACCAGGGGAATACATTTTAATTTTACTGAGATAGCTTTGGAAAATACTGGTCCGGGTGGACACTTTGCCAAATTGCAGGAATACGGAAAACCAGCAGTATTTTGTTCCAAAAAATGCGCTAAAAAGGCCAATAAATTTTGTGAATTAGAATAAAAGCGTTAAATTTGCAATCCCAAACCGAAAAACAGTTCAGTAAAATGGACAGGCTTTAAGGTGGGGAAACGGATTGGTAGTTCAGCTGGTTAGAATGCCGCCCTGTCACGGCGGAGGTCGCGGGTTCGAGTCCCGTCCAGTCCGCAGATAAATGTAAAAGATGCCCCGTTTTTTGCGGGGCATTTTTCGTTTTGTCTGGTAGCGTAAAAAGCCTTGCTTTTTTAAGCGGACAGATAAAACGAAAAAAATCGCGCCAGGGCGCGATTTCTTTTGCATTGTGACTATGGGACGCCGAGGGTCCGCTGCGCCTATGCGCAGCAATCCCGTCAGCAGATTCTCTGACGAAGAAAGATACGCAGCTTTTACAATCGGCGACGTCAAAAGCATAGCTTTTGTAAGCGGAGAGATAAATAAGAAAAAACCTGCGCAACAGGGCAATTATTGCTTTATGACTCTGAAAAAACAGGGGCCACTAAAAGATCAAAATAAAAATGAGAAAAATTGTTGAATACAGGAGACTATTAGGAGCTGATAAAGACATTAAGTTAAGCGAGTTGAAAGTGCTTTATCGTAATTTCATGAAAGAATACCATCCTGATAAATTCCAGGATGACGATGAAAATAAGGCTGCTGCAGAAGAAAAAAGCAAACAGGTCATTGAAGCATACCATACCCTTGTAAGCATTGCGCCAGAAACACACGAATCAAATCTGGAAGAATATACAAAAACCATTAGTGCTGCCGGCATAAAAGATTTTGAATACAAAGCCAAACGCTTACGTATTGATTATGCAGATGGCAGCGCCTATGAATATATTGGCGTTCCCGAAAACACCTACATAAAGTTAATTAACGCCGATTCGCAGGCGCGGTTTGTCAGAAGGCATATCAGTACTTCTTTCTTATATAGGCAGGTAAGTAAAACCGGTGTGACTGTTTAAGCGTGTCAAAAAAATCTCCTGCTTAATCCTTCCAGGACTCAACGGCTCAATCTCAAAAGTTGTGTATTAGGGGGAAAAATGTTGACTTTTGATGACTACTATTCTTTCATTGCCAGGTTGGAGCCGCCTAGAGTATGGCGAGCGAAGAAATTACGTACCACTAATGGATG
>CBIHOL010000157.1:0-4089 GCA_966211905.1 uncultured bacterium | reverse complement strand
TCACTTTATCTGAAACATTCAGTGTTTTGATAAATTCTTTTAAAGACATCTCGTTGATCTGAGTATGGGTCCTGGTAAGTTCTTTTAACGCCTCATATGGCTTGGGATATCCTTCGCGGCGTAAGATGGTCTGAATGGCTTCTGCAACCACCGCCCAGTTATCATCGAGATCTTTTTTTACTGCTGACTCATTTAAGATGAGCTTATTTAATCCCTTGAGGATGTTCTTATGTGCAATAAGGGTATGGGCAAGAGGAACTCCTATATTACGGAGAACTGTGCTGTCGGTTAGATCACGCTGTAAACGCGATACCGGAAGTTTTGATGAAAGGTGAGAAAGCAATGCGTTGGCAATTCCTATATTTCCTTCCGCGTTCTCAAAATCGATGGGATTTACTTTGTGTGGCATTGCAGAAGATCCTATCTCTCCCGCTTTTAGCTTCTGTTTAAAATATTCCATGCTCACGTAAGTCCACATGTCGCGGCAAAGGTCGAGCAGGATCGTGTTGGTGCGTTTTAAACCATCGCAATAGGCGGCCATGTTATCGTAATGCTCAATTTGAGTGGTCACCTGCGAACGGCTCAAACCCAAAGTTTCGTTCACAAATTTGTTTCCAAACTCTGTCCAGTTCTGACCCGGATATGCTACCTGGTGGGCATTAAAATTTCCTGTTGCACCGCCGAACTTTGCTGAAAAAGGAACGGCCTTCAGTTGCTTTAGCTGGGCTTGTAAACGATCTACAAAAACATAGATCTCCTTACCAAGGCGGGTGGGGGAGGCTGGCTGTCCGTGGGTGCGGGCAAGCATCGCAATATCCTTCCATTCGCCTGAAAGTTCTTTCAGTTTTTTAATAACCGATTCAAGTTCAGGCAGAATCACTTTTTCAGTCGCGTCTTTTAAGGAAAGCGGAACGCTGGTGTTATTGATGTCCTGTGAGGTGAGACCAAAATGAACAAATTCAGAATGTTTCTCCAGTTTCAGATCGCTGAGTTTCCTTTTAATGAAGTACTCCACAGCTTTAACGTCGTGATTGGTTGTTTTTTCGGTTTCCTTGATCTCCAGGGCATCCTTTTCTGAAAACCCTGAATACACTTCGCGCAATTTTGAAATTGTTCCCGGAGACAAAGCTGGTAATTGCGGAAGTCCGATTGCGGACAGGGAAATAAAATATTCTATCTCCACCATCACACGGTATTTTATGAGGCCGAATTCAGAAAAGTATTCTGCGAGCGTTTCGCTGATTTTGCGGTACCGTCCGTCGACCGGTGAAATGGCTGTAAGAGCTGTTAATTCCATAAAATTGAAAGGGCAAATTTACTCAATTTTAGGGGGATGGCAAAACAACAGCAGCGGGCGATCAGCTTATTTGCTGAATGAACCACAGTTCATAAACAGGATCCAGGAAATGAAGTTGTTTCTCGTTCTCATCCAAGATCTCCTTGGCAAGCAGGCTCTTTTTTGCTTTTATCACGCCGGCGGAAGTGCCCAGATTATACCGCTGCATAGTTTCTTTTGAAGTTAACTGCGAAGCGCCGCCCGTAATAGCGCGGAGAAGACGCAATTCGGTGTTGTTCAGATTTTCTGTTTCCTTAAAATACAATAATGCATTTTGTTCGATCACATTCTGCAGGCTGTAAGCGAGGATCTCTTCGGTTGCCTCAGTATCGGTATTTATCCATACCTGGTGACTAAGCTGCTGAACATAGTATGGATGGCATTTAACATGCAAAGCGATTTTTGAAGCAAGGGTAGATGAGATCTTTTTGCCTGTGGACTGAAATTGCCGGGTGATAAAACTTACCCATTTGTCTTCCGCTATTTTGCCCAGGTGCAGCAGCTCTCCGAACCGGTAGAACGGATTGCTTTGAAGACTGAAAAGATCAATCATCATATGTTGTTTACTGCCGTAGAGACAATAACTGACGTTCTGGTGCAGCTGCCAGCAGCTTCTTAGTCTTTTCTGCACTGCCAGCGCATTACTGAATGTGCCGATATTCTGAAATTCATCTATGCAGATAATTATCTTCAGATTTTTTTCTATAGCGATCTTTTCAGGCAGATCAAGCAGTTCGCGGTAATGTTTTTTTATTACATCAAGATCCAGCGACAGGTCAAAGCTTTGTTTGTCGCCCATTTCCACTGTGAACTTCGGGCTGATATTCTTTAAGAACTTTTTGCCAAGAAGCATCCATTCTTCTATTTTGGAAGATGTAGCCCTGATCGTTTCATTGGCTATACTCTGATAGAATTCTTCTTCTGTGCGGATCGCAAAAAGGTCGAGCATGATCACCTTTACTGATTTGCTTCTCACCTGCGTGGCTACCTTTTCCACCAGCGAAGATTTGCCCCAGCGCCTGGGAGAAATTATGATGGTGTTGACCTGGTTAAGAAAATTGGAAGAAAGCCGTTTTGTTTCGTTCTCCCTGTTGGTGAAAGCGGTACTCCGGGCTGTCCGGCCGAAATTGAAAGGCGTCCTCATAAAGCAAATATAAAAATTTATATTACTACCTGGTAAGTTACCAATTAGTAAGTTACCAGATGGTAAGTTTAAAACATTCGTCCTTCTGCACAGGGTATCGGCCATATCCGGACGAATTAGTATCTTTGCAAAATGTTAAACGGGATGCCAACGGTAGCTTTTCATACTCTCGGCTGCAAATTGAATTTTGCAGAAAGTTCAACCATCGCCAGGCTGTTCATTGAAAAAGGCTATAACAAAGTGTCCTTTGATCAACCTTCAGACGTTTACGTGATAAATACCTGCTCTGTGACAGAGAACGCCGACAAGGAATGCCGTTCGATTGTGCGTTCAGCCTTATCGAGAAATCCAGAGGCTTTCGTGGCAGTTGTGGGTTGTTATGCACAACTTAAACCGACTGAGATTGCAGGTATTCCTGGCGTTGATGTGGTTCTGGGAGCAACTGAAAAGTTCAAATTGCTTAATTACGTGCACCTTTCTGGCAAACAGCAGCATGCTGCCATGCATAATTGCGACATCTCAGAGGCCGATTTTTTCGTTGATTCCTACAGTGCGGGCGACCGTACCCGATCTTTCCTCAAAGTTCAGGACGGCTGCGATTATAGCTGTACTTTTTGCACTATCCCACTTGCCAGAGGTAAAAGCCGCAGCGATACGATAGAAAACGTGGTTACAAATGCCAATAAAATAGCCGCTTCAGGTGTAAAGGAAGTTGTAATTACCGGGGTGAATATTGGTGATTTTGGTTATGGTCCTGAGATAGAGTCGGGAACCCGCAAGGGGAGAAGCAATAACTTTTATGACCTGATCAATAAACTGGATAAAGTAAAAGATATAAAGCGGTTCAGGATCTCCTCTATCGAGCCTAATTTGCTGGATGACCGGATTATCGAATTCGTAGCTTCTTCCTCAAAATTTGTTCCTCATTTTCACATGCCTTTGCAAAGCGGGAGTAATGACATCCTCAAAAAAATGAAACGTCGTTACCTGCGCGAATTATATTCAGCACGAGTAGATAAGATCAAAACTCTCATGCCGGATTGCTGCATTGGTGTAGATGTAATTGTGGGGTTTCCAGGTGAAACGGAAGAACATTTTCTCGAGACTTATAATTTCCTGAATCAGCTTGACATATCGTACCTGCATGTTTTCACATACAGTGAACGTGATAACACGCCTGCCGCGCTGATGGACGGTGTAGTTCCGGTATCTGAACGCAAACGCCGGAATAAGATGCTGAGGATCCTTTCAGCGAAAAAATTAAGGGCATTTTACGAAACAAATAAAGGCAAGACACTTGAAGTGTTATTTGAACACGAAAATAAGAATGGTTTTCTTTACGGTTATACTCAGAATTACGTTCGTGTAAAACATCCTTTTGATGAAGCGCTTTGCAATACCAGCGCACCTGTTTCTTTATTGGACTTTGATGAAGAAGGTAATATGTTCTGCCAGGTGAAAATGTCTGAACTGGCTGTATAAATTCCTTTGCGGCTTAAGCGTCGCTTTACCTCTTTTTGAGTTTTCCCGTTATTAGCGTAAAAAAAAGAGCGGCCCCCGGGTCGCGGGGGGAAAAAATATATGCTGTAATAATTTTTTTGCAAAGGGG
>CBIHOL010000156.1:0-4127 GCA_966211905.1 uncultured bacterium | reverse complement strand
CACCAGGTCTATATTCTTTTCCCAAACAAGATTTTTGATGGCTTCAAAATCATTCACCGAAAGATTCACATTGGTGCCGCAGTGCGCAGTACCTGCGTTTCCCGGCGCAATATAAAGATTTTCAAGAAGTGGGCTTTGGGCGATCTTCCATGCAAAGGCATGTTCCCTTCCACCCGATCCTAAAATTAAAACGTTCATAGCTCACAAAAGTAAGTCAATTGCCCGGAGGCTGCAAGAAAGGATAAAGGTTAGGTGAGAAAGGTGGATAAATGGAGCTGGAAGCTTTGTTTACAATGCTTTTAAAAGATTAGCTCTTTTTTCTTTTGAATTTCCGGCTTCCAAAAGTGTCGCTTCCCCGACGGCGCTCTTTTGCGCGAATACGGTTCTGACGGTCGGTGGTATTGGAATTCTGAATTTTGCCTTCGCTCCTCTGTCTGAAAAAGAGGAACCTGTTCTCTTTATAATGGCTGCGCGCAGAGCCGGAGCTTTTGTACTGCCAGGCCGGACGGTCCTTGCGGAACAACCTTGAGATCCATCCCCGGCGACCACTGCTGCCCTTGGCAAATTCATCAGCATGACCGCGGCTTTTATACTGGGTAAGAACCACATTTCCTCTTTTGCGGGCCTTAGGTTCCTTTTTACGTCCACCTGTCTGAGCCTGAAGCACGCCACTGCACAATAATCCCGCTAAAAGGAAAATAACCAGCAGATTTTTTAACAGGAAGGAGAAAAAGTACCCGTTCGCTCGTTTATTCAGCATGCATGAATGGAGTAAAGGAATCAGCGCTTAAAGATAGGAATAAATTGTAAACGATTTTTCATGTACCAATAAACGGCAATCACATTATACACATAACAATTGCCTTTTGTCGTTTTCCGCGGTAATCAACAGCCGGAGACGCAAAAATTTAGCAATGTTTACAGATGGTCCCGGGAAATAAAATATAAATTTAAACGTTATTAAACCTTGAAGGGAGCGGCTTTTATATTCTTATTGCTAACTGCAAAGATCTTTGCGCAGGTTGGTCCTCCCGACCTGAGATGTCTCGAGGTATTGTACCCCAATGGAGAAGTAAAGCTCACGTGGATCCCGCCAAATGACAGCCTGAAAAAATTCTCTTCGTATGAGATCTTTTCATCCATCAGCGCCAACGGGCCTTTCGCCATGATCGCGTCTGGCCTGGGACCTGTGAGCACCAATACGTTTGTGCACACCGCTGCAACCGCATCGGCACAGAGCCGTTATTATTACATGCGAACCCGTTTTAATAATAATGCCGACAGTTCGGCTCATTCAGATACTGTGAAATCCATATTCCTGAATATTTTCTCTGGCATTACTGACCTGAAGCTCGTTTATAATAACCTGCATCAGCCCAGGCTTCCGACTTCCTCACCTACATTTACAATAACAAAAGAGCAACCGCTAGGCACTGTAAATGTTCTCGCTGTGCAAAGCGGCACAACCTACGCCGATGTTATTGACATTTGCACCGTCGCCATCAATTACCAGGTAAGTCAATCGGATCAGTCGGGCTGCATCTCCATTTCAAATCTTATTGTAGGATTATACAACGACACCAAGGAACCCGACAGCACGAAGATCGACAGCATCAGTGTTATGGAAGACGGGCGCACGGCGCTTGCCTGGTTTGCTCCCCCCGACAAGGACGTTGAGGAATACAAGATCATCGAAAATCTGACTCCACAGGCACCAAACTCGTACATTGATATTGTGCCGGGCAGAAACAATACATCTTATATTTACCAGGGACTTGCGGCAACCAAAAATTCACTGGGGCTTTATGTATCTGCGGTTGATAGCTGCGGTGGCATCGGCAATTTTGTATCCTCATCGCGAACCATGTATCTTGTCCCCATCTACGATCAGTGCGGCTACCGCACCAGGTTGCGGTGGTCTTCTTACCAGGGTCTGAAAGGCGGCGTAAAAGAATACAGGATCTATTATTCCGTCAATGGCGGAACGTACAAACGGGTCGGCAGTACAAAGGATACTGTCTTTACACATGAAGGAGCTGATCCTTCGAGCAATCTATGTTATTTCATCAGGGTGGTCAACAACAGCGAATCAATAACAGCGTCTTCCAACCGTGTCTGTTTTTTCAGCAAGCAGGTCAGCATTCCGGCATTCCTTTATGTGCAAAGCGCCGATGTTATCGCGAGCAGCTCTGTGCAGGTAAGAATGTATGTTGATAATACTATCGGCATGTCGGGCATAAATATTTTCCGCTCTGAGGACAGCATTAAGTTTGTGCTTGCAGGCACATTACCGTTTACCGGTTCAGACTCTTATGTATTTAACGACGGCGCGGTAGATGTGGGATCAACAAGTTATTATTACAAAGCTGAATTCCGCGACAGTTGTAATAACTCCAGGAGCAGGAGCAATGCCTCCCGGACCATGCTGCTGCAGGTGAGGGAGGATCAGAGCAACATGTTCATTAAATATCTTTCATGGAACAGTTACGCAGGATTTTCAGGGAACGTGAGTGGATACAATCTTTACCGGTTTATAAATGGTGCTCAGACAAACAATATTCATGCAACGATGGGTCCTGATGTGACCAACTACACGGATAACATTGAGGAAAGCGCGCCTCAGGGTGCAAAAGTGGAATACATGGTGCAGGCCGTGGAAGGCATCGGCAATAACTACGGCATAAAGGAGTCGAGCAACTCAAATATAGTTGCGGTGTATATGGAGGGACAGATGTTTGTTCCCAACGCTTTTACCCCGGCGGGCGCAAACCCGGTATGGAAACCCGTTACGCATTTTGTTGACCGGTACGAATACAGTGTAAGAATATTTAACCGCTGGGGAAAAATGGTTTTCGAGACCAGGGATCCGGAAGCCGGCTGGGACGGCGCTAATTGTATAGCAGGAGTCTATGCCTACCTCATCAGCTATAAAAATTCAAGAGGCGAATACCTTGAGAAAACAGGAAGCGTGGCATTGATCCGCTAAAACTTATCTCACCCGGCCCGTTAAAAACTATTGATCAGTCCACGGCATCAACCGCGGATATTAAAATAAATTTGAGCATGCGCTTTATAATAACAGGTCTTTTTTTTCTTCTCCTGGGCGGTACTTATGCGCAGAAAAAAACCGAGCCAAAACCTATCAGGATCCTTTTTGTTTTCGATGCCAGCAAAAGCATGATTGCGAAACATCAGAACAGTACCCGGATGGACGGGGCAAAAAACCTGTTTTATAAATTCATCGACAGCCTGGGGAAAAACAAAAAGATCCAGTTCGCGCTGCGCATGTATGGTCACACAGTAAAGTATCCTCCAGGCGATTGCAAGGACAGCAGGCTCATTGTTCCCTTTGGTCCAGCCAACATGGAACTTATAAAGCAAAAGGTATCTGAAGCAAAACCAACGGGCATCACGCCAATAGAACATTCACTTACAGAGGCCGCAAAAGATTTTAAGGATAATAAGACCGAGAACATTGTGATCCTCATCACCGATGGCATTGAAGAATGCGGGGGTGACCCCTGCAAGGCGAGACAGAAGTTGATGGAGAAAGGAATCATTTTTAAGCCTTTTATAATAGGTATCGGACTTTCGCCCGAACAGATCAAAACATTTGAATGTGTAGGCACTTTTTACGATTACGATAAGGACAATACATTCACCGAAATTGCAGGTATCATTCAGCAGCAGCAACTCAACAAAACAAGCATGCAGGTAAACCTGCTCGACCGCACATCGCAGCCTGTTGAAACAAATGTGAACATGACTTTTTATGATGTAGGCCGTAACGAATACAAATACAATTACGTCCATACCATGAACATGAAAGGCTTACCGGACACGATATATGTTGATGACTTCCCAACCTATAAGATCGTGGCCCATACTATTCCGCCTACAGAAAGCAAGGAGGTAAAGCTGGCAGCGGGAAAGCATAACATTGTCCCAATTGATGCGCCGCAAGGATATCTTTCCATTAAACGGAGTGAAGGAGCTTACAATAGCAACGAAAAAGTAAAATGCGTGATCCGCAAACGGAGTGAAATGAACACGCTCAACGTGCAGCCTTTAAATACCACCGAAAAATATATTGTTGGGATGTATGACATAGAGGTGCTCACGCTTCC
>CBIHOL010000155.1:0-4254 GCA_966211905.1 uncultured bacterium | reverse complement strand
TCAATACCGTTGGGTTTAATGTTACAAACTCAACCAGGTTTGTGAACATTGCTTACATGAGGAAGAAGAAAAGCGAAAAAAAATAGCTATGGGCTTTGTGGACGGTTCTTCGTGCGCATAGTGAAAACGTAATCAATATGACAGCAGACTATTTAATAAAGGGATTTATAATTGGCTTTTCAATTGCTGCTCCTATTGGACCAATCGGTGTATTGACGATCAAGCGAACATTGGCCGAAGGAAGGATCTCAGGTTTTGTGACTGGAATGGGTGCAGCGTGCGCAGACGCGGCCTATGGAGCGGTGGCAGGATTTGGTTTAATTGCTGTTTCATCTTTTTTAATCTCACAGCAATTCGCAATAAAAATGATCGGTGGTCTTTTTTTAATTTACTTAGGCATCAGGTCATTTCTAAGCAGACCCGCAACAACAGAAGCAGCGGTGGCCAGCAAGGGGTTAATGAATAACCTGATCTCTACTTTTTTCTTAACCCTTACTAATCCTTCTACCATATTATCCTTCATCGCTATTTTTGCCGGCCTTGGTTTAGCTTCTTCCACCGCAGACTATTTCTCCTCCACGGCCATCGTATTCGGAGTGTTTACGGGTTCTGCTTTATGGTGGTTTATTTTAAGTGCCATCGTCAGTTATTTCCGCCACAAAATTACACCAGACCGATTGGTGTGGGTTAATAGATTATCGGGAGTAGTTCTAGGTTTATTTGGACTGTTCGCATTGTACTCACTCCTGGAATAAGCGGCTCGTATATGTAAAGCGTCCTTCGCGGGTTTAACCGGATACTATTTCATAACCCGCTCAACATATTCGCCGGTTTCCGTATCAATTTTTAGTTTGTCACCAATGTTAACAAACATGGGTACCGAGATCTTGATGCCTCCTTCTACTTCAGCGGGTTTGATCAGTTTCCCTTTGTTGCCGTCTTCTGTGTAGGTGACAGTTAACTCTACATATTTTGGAAGTTCACCATTCAGGGGTTTTTCTGTTTCATCAAACCTTATTTTCAGGATCATTCCTTCCTGCAGAAATTGTATTGTATCGCCAAAAATAACCTTAGGAATATGAATCTGTTCAAACGTTTCCTGGTTCATACAAACAAGGAACTCATTTTCAGAATAAATATATTGCAGCTCCAGTTCATCTACCCTGACCAAGTCAATTTTTTCTCCCGAACGAAAACGTACCTCACTTTGTTTGCCGGTCTCAACATTACGGCATTTGCACGAATAGATCGTGTTTCCTTTTCCCGGGGTTATGTGATCATATTCGATCACTTTTAGCAATACGTTTTCATGCCTGATGAAGCAGTTCCTGGTGATATCTGAGGTTGTAGCCATTTTAGAGTTATATTCAGCAACGCAAGATACGCCCTTATGCTGATATAAAAAAGTACGAAGTACGAGGTACGAAGTACGAAGGTGTGGACGGGTATGTGAAACTCCTCCAAGAGCTGTGGGATAAGGGCTTTGGAAGGCTAACCATTTGAACACTCCAGCCCTTCCGTGATACGGAATCAATAGTGGAATCTGTATTAAGTCTGACCTGGAAAAATTATGTATTTTTAAACCGGGCAGTTTCCGGTTGCGATAGCTGGCGCGAGAAGCCCGGACCTCCCACAAATCATTTTTGCCAATTTAAATGAACGTAGCGACGATGGGAATTATAGATACTATCTTTAAACAACCATGACACTTTCATTCAGAGTAAAAAAAAGAATTGACGATGTTTTTGGTTATTTAACCGATATGCAAAAATATGTGTCCGTTCACCCGGTTATATTTCAAATTGACAAGACAGGTAATGGGAGCTATTTAGTTCATGAGACCCTGAAATTCCTGTTTATCCCGTTTTCATTCACTTACCCGGTAACGATAGAGAGCAGTGATTTAAATAAAACGGTTGTTATGCGTGCAACGGTTTTCAAATTGACGAAGATTGAAATGCAGTTTGTGTTGAAAGCGGAGAACGACTATACGATAATTGAAGAGAATATTCTCTTTAAATCACCTTTGCCGGTTAAATTTATAATGGAGGGTATTTTTAGAAAGCAGCATCATCAGCTTTTTAAAAATATTGAGATGAAGTGAAGAAATTTTAATTTATTTGTTGAATTGATAAAAGTCGTTCACGCTGCCATTGGAAAATCTATCCGAAGCATATAAGATCCTGATCGTGCTTATTGCTACGGGACTATTATTGATCCCTGTAATTATTATTCTTAAGCGGGTTGAACAAAGACGAAAAACAAAACTGATAGAAAGTATTGCCTCGTCAATGCTTAAAATGTATGGCAGTTTTGATGTTAGTGATTTCGAAATTTTGCCTGTCGATCCGGCAAATTTCACGGGTCTGGATCTAGATTTCTATGATTCTGTAAGTTCGAGTCTGCAGCAGCAGCAATTTCGGTTAATTGGGGATTTTGAGGAAGTGCATCTTAAAAAAGCATATCCAGAGGTTTTATTATTTTCACGTTTTTTGCTTAGTACGGACGGAACCACTAAAGCAACAATATTCCACCTGCAGGGAAAAGCGTCGTCTTTTAAAACTATTGAATTCACTATAGAATCGAGCGATGGCAGGGTATTAATTACATCCAATATAGTCTGAATAATAAAATAGGATATCCAGATGAAATAGAGTTCCGGTTTTATGACACTGCATCTCCAACGGATCTTTTTAAGTTTCATAATGATCGGATTCAAAAGCTCCCTTCGAAGATCTCACTTCAAAGTCGAGAGGATATAGGTGAACAACATAAAAGGATCAGGCGCACAGAATACCTTTATCGGCAAAACCTGGATAAAGAAAGTATTCTAAAAGATATGAAAGGTTTACTTGCCGGGATGGCTAGTGACCAGGTGTTTTCAAAAGCTGCCGAAAGGGTTATTGAGCTGAGAACACTGGCATCCACGAATCCGCATTAAATTGTATGGCAAAGAACTTCGCTCCCAAACCACATCACGATGACCCTAACAACAACCGAGCTCAGCTCGTTGCTGTCAACGATATTGAAATGTATTATGAGGATTTCGGAAAAGGGGAGCCGCTGTTGCTGTTGCATGGCTTTGGTGGTTGTTCTCAGAACTGGCAGCCCTTTGTGGATGAGCTTGCGGAACAATACAGACTGATAGTCGTCGATCTGCGTGGTCATGGTTATTCGACCAATCCACGAAATATATTCACCCACCGGCAGGCGGCTAACGATGTGTTCCAGCTTCTTGAACATCTGAAAATCGGTCAGTTCTCAGCTATGGGAATGAGTACCGGTGGGATGGTATTGCTGCACATGGGCACAAGTCAACCACAACGTATAAAGTCAATGGTGCTCATTAGCGCAACTACCCATTTTCCTGAACAGGCCAGGTTTATAATGAAAAGAGCTTCCTTTGGTACTATGCCGCAGGAGGTAATGGATATGTATCGTGAATGCGCCAAACGTGGTGACGGACAGATTCATCAGCTCATAAAACAGTTCAACGATTTTCACAACAACTACGACGATCTCAATTTTTCGGCTGAGGATCTATCAGCTATAACTGCACGCACCTTGGTGATACATGGTGACCGGGATAATTTTTTTCCCAGTGAAATAGCGGAAAACATGTCCCGTGCAATACCGGATGCTTCGATATGGATCATTCCAAACGGCGACCATGTTCCGATCTTTGATCCTGTTGTTCCGTTTACAGCAACAGCGCTGCGGTTTTTGCGGTAGGGCACGTTTGAATGCATGGGACGCGCTGTCCGCAAACCTTCGACGTCCTCCGAAGGAGCCCTTCGGGCCTGTTGCACCAGCTAACGGAGACCTCGAACGATTTGCCCGCGCGCTTCTGCGTAAGTCTCGGGCTGCCCGCAAACCTTCGAGGTCCTCAAAGGAGCCCATCGGGCGCGCCGCACGAGCTAACAGAGACCTCGAAGGATTTGCGCGCGCGCTTCTGCGGAAGTCTCGGGGCTGCCCGCAAACCTTCGAGGTCCTCCGAAGGAGCCTTCGGGCCTGCCGCACCAGCTAAGGGAGACCTCGAAGGATTTGCGCGCGCGCTTTTGCGAATGCCTCGGGGTTGCCACTTTTCGTTATTTATTGCCTCTCAACTCCGGAGGAGTTGAATATGAATAAAAGAAAAGAAAACAAGTCAAGTGCAACCCTGTAGGGGTTGAATGTGAAATACGGACCGTTAAAAATCCCGGGAGATTCGAACCGCTAAAGTAGGGTCGCGCTGCATCGCGACCCCACAACCGC
>CBIHOL010000154.1:0-4396 GCA_966211905.1 uncultured bacterium | reverse complement strand
GTGCTACTCAAAAAGTGTTGATACTTATTGCTGCTTTAAATAGGGGCTGTGCGTGGGTTGGTAGCTATCCTGCATTCGTCAGTTTAAACACAACGGACACAAAGGATTCACTAAGGGCACAACGAAGAGGCAAAGTACGAAGTACACGGCGGCCAGCCACCCTTCGGCATACACGAATTAAGAACAGGTTCGGGGTGTCACTCCTCCGCAAAACCTTCAAGTTTCGCGCTGCACATGCTTTCGGAAACCTTGAAGGGTTGCCGCCCGCTTCATTCGTATTCCGCGTTTCGGGTTAACGGTTTCACTTCAAATACTACAAATTATAGCAATAGACTGCTACGCCTCAGTGTAACTTTATGGGAAAATACACCCATGAAAAAGATCATCAGGCTCGTGCCTTTGCAACATCGTGATGCGGAGAATATCAGTATAAGATATCATTCGGACAATAACATAGAACGCATAGTTCGGTCGCTACCCGGGCGCAAATGGACCTTAACGCACAGATGCTGGTATGTGCCTGCGGGTGCGGATACTGTAAAAACACTTTGCGAGAAATTAAAAGCGGCTGGAGAAATCGATTGCAGTGCATTGGCAGCATCGACCCTCCCACCTGCAAATAAATGTGAGATCCATGTCGCTGATGACAAA
This sequence comes from uncultured bacterium, assembly GCA_966211905.1. Classification (GTDB taxonomy): domain Bacteria; phylum Bacteroidota; class Bacteroidia; order B-17B0; family Aurantibacillaceae; genus Aurantibacillus. Next base: position 3,745 of record CBIHOL010000154.1, on the reverse strand, counting down.
GAAAGTTCGTTTGCGCACCATGGAGAAGTAGAAAAATTCAGGCACTACCTGCAATCGAGGAGATATAGTCCCTCAACTGTAAGCACATATATAGAGGCGCTTGTAGTTTTCCTGAAGTTCACGAAAAAGAAATCGCTTGGGGAGATCGATGTGGACGATCTGATCTGCTTTAACAACCGATATATAATAGATCAGAAATTGTCGGCTTCATACCAGAACCAGGTGGTGAACGCGGTAAAATTATTTTTCAAAACCGTTGAAAACCGCAAGCTTGAGCCTAACCTGGTACACAGGCCAAAACGAGCAAAAGTACTTCCCAATGTTTTAAGTAAGGAAGAAGTGAAAATGATCTTATTATCACTGAACAACAACAAACATCGTTGTATGCTTAGTCTTATCTATTCCTGTGGATTGCGATGCGGTGAGCTGCTCCGGTTAAAGCCAGAGCACCTGGATATAAACAGGAGCTTACTCTTAGTTAAGCAGTCGAAAGGAAGGCGGGACAGGATAGTGCCATTAAGTCCCAAGACCATTGAAATGCTTAATGCTTATAAAGAAGGGCGCAAGCCGCAGGTATATTTATTTGAGGGCCAACGCCCAGGAGAAATGTATGACGAACGGAGTTTGCAGCAGGTACTTAAAAGCGCTGTTTCGAAGGCTGGGGTCAGTAAACCTGTTACACTGCACTGGTTGCGGCACAGCTATGCGACGCATTTACTTGAGAACGGTACCGATTTACGGTACATCCAGGAAATTTTGGGGCATAATAGCAGCCGCACGACCGAAATTTACACGCATGTGAGCAACCTGAGCATTCAGAGGATCGTGTCGCCTTTTGAACACTTGTAGCATGGTTTAACTATGAGCAAAAAGACGGGATATATATGCTGATAGTATGCATATACCATACAGATAGTACGCATACACTGTATAGATAAGATGAATCTAAACCGCTAAATGGGTTGATCGCACAGGGTTTTGTTAAAATATAGCATTCAATCAGTGGTTTAAATGCACTCACTCAGACCCGCACATGAACGCCTAAATGAATGCATTTCAGAGATTACAGGCCGTATCTTTAAGATATGGCAATACAAATGCAAAGAAAAAAAATATGCGGCAGAAGAGGCGATGTCTCTTTCTATCACAGTGTTTATGGCTGGATGGCGAGGTTGGCGGGAGGTCCGACCCGAAAGCAGTTTAAAGAATCACGCGCTTTTAAACGGGCGCGGGAAAACAGCAGTGAGTTTACGATGTGCGCCCAGGTTTCAAGTGAAGTGCGAAGAGAAATTATTTTATGCACAAAAGAAAAAGACAAAACCCTCTACCACCGGCTGATGAAGTTGATGCGTTTAGTTGCGAATGATGACAGGATCTCGTTAAGAGGGCAACGAGATCCCTGCAAGGGTATGCTGACCGCAGAAGGGCAAGAAAGATTAAGAGATTTTAAGATCGGTAAAAATCTAAATCTGTATGAAGTGCTGGCAAAAAGTGGTTACCTGAAACCGGCCGATTGTACCCCGGAGAAGAATGTATTTATTGAAACAGGACAAACGGCATGCAGGATCATGGTTAGAAAAGGGAAAAAATGAAGAAAAGAACTGGTAATTTGCGGGTACTGCGCGTAAAAATATTTCCGCAGTTTAAAAAGGGGGAGGTTGTGCCTATAAACGTAAGCGATGGATCGCTGGTGTTGAGAGACCCTATTTTGAATTATTATGCGGAAATGAGTAAATTAAAAGCCGCTACTGAGTCTCGGCTATCTACCACCTGTGAGTCAGATAACCGAAGGTTTGTAGCGGCTATAAGGTAGTTATAAGCAATGCGCCCCCGGACGACAAAACATTGCGTTTTGTTTGCATTAATCTTCCGGTTGACAAGAATTCGTATCACGCGCCACGTTGGACATATCACTTCGTTTGACAAGAACAGTAGCACTTCCTGACTTTACATTTCGATTTGCGCGTGTAAAGTAATTCTTAGTAGTTAACATTACAATCGTTTCGGTTCGACAAGAACACTAGCATTCCGGTCGACATCCTAGAGCCCCCGGTTGGTCAAGTGTATAACTCTTTTTCTAGGACAGCATTTCGTTTCAGGGCATTAGTTTTTTTGCCCACGCGCGTCGGCCCGGCTATCACCGGGCCGTTTTGGCCATTCATTGCAGCACATTTGTTGGCCACGGTTGACACGCTGGAAAGGCCAACAAAAGAGCTGCAATACCCACCGCACTTTTTCGCCTTTTCCAAAGGCGCTTTGGCTATCGCTATTTAACCCATTTGTTTTTGCAAGAGGCAGGCAAAAACAAAACGGTTAAATCCCATCGCACTATACAGGGCGTGCTTCGCACACTTTATGCGCGTGCCCTCCGGGCCAAAAAGCGCGGCCTGCCGGCAGGATGGTGGTTTTTTCTTAAATTTATCCAGTTTTTAAATAAAGTTCGCTTTAAACAATGAAAATTCAAAATATTGACAATAAACTATTTATTAATGAGCAAGAATTTGTTGGGTATAAAATTATTAAAGAACTAAAGCCCGGAGCTAATGGTCTTGTTTTCGTCGTATTTAATGAGTCATTGAAAAGATCAGAGGTGTTAAAAATTTGGTTGACACAAAGAGATAATGATAAACGGGATAAAATTAAACAAGGATTGTTAGAGGCTCAAAAACTCGCTAAAGTCGATGGTAATAATTCGGTTACAATTTTTTCTGCTAAAATATTTAATGACGTTCTTGTTGCGACCATGGAGTATTTTGAATCAGAAACATTAGAGGATTTTATTAGAGGTAAAGGTCAAATTCTGATTTGCCAGGTATTACGAATTTATTTGAACGCAATTGAGGAAACTTCAACGCCTGATACATTTCATGGAGATGCTCATGATAAGAATGTATTAGTTCGAATAAAACAAACTAAACATGATAAGGAAATCGAATTAAAACTTTGTGACTATGGTACTTCAATTTTCAGTGGTAAGGAAAGTTCATTTGAGAGACATTGGAAGAAAGTCAAAGAGACAATAAATAAATGTACTAAAGATATGACTGGATATCAGGATGCTCAGCTGTTGTTGAACAGTTTTGAAAATAATACGTCTTCAACTTTGAATAAAATAAAAAAAGAAATAAAAGCAGGTCAATTCGAACATTATGACCCACGTATATTTACAGCGCCATATAGTGACTATTTAGAATATTTAGAATTTGCTGCTGAGCCTAATGTAACTTAATACTGGATAGCACACTAGATTAATTTAACTGCACCTAACACTGGCTTTTCGTTAGTGGGCGGTTAATGCGAAAAGAAACATTTATGCAATTAATAAACGTTGTTGCGGCAGACAGTTTACGATTTCCAAATCGCATCAACGCAAAGCCAGAAACCATTATGGCGTATTTCATCGAACAAAAGAATTGAATGATTAATTTATACATAGACACCAACGCTTATTTAACGTTTTATCATTTAACGAGCGACGATCTTGAAGAATTGAAGAAACTGGAAGTGTTGACCCAAAAGACAGGTGAAATCAATCTGCATCTACCTGAGCAAACAATGGACGAATTCCAAAGAAATCGGGACACGAAAATTGCTGATGCTCTTAAAAAATTTCGAGAAGAGAAATTGAATAATCAGTTTCCTCAAATGTGTAAGGAGTATCCCGAATACTCAAAGATGAGGGACGCAATTAAAGATTTTGAACAACAAAGGTCGAAACTTCTTGAAAAATTGACCGCTGATATTT
>CBIHOL010000153.1:0-5265 GCA_966211905.1 uncultured bacterium | reverse complement strand
TCAAAAGCCACGCTTCCATTCACCTGTGGAAGATAACCCGATAAGGCCTCCATTTTTTGCTGTTCAGTGATCCTGATCTGGTTCTCGTAAATAAGCGTGGTAGGATTATTTTTGAGCGTGAAGTCAATGCACTCTTTCAGTGACAAAGGTTTATCATTTTGCGCAAATGAGCCAGCGGCGATAAAAACTGCTGCAACAAAGATTGATGTTTTAAGCTTTTGCATTTTATTAATTGTTTTTCTTTTTAGCGTTTATTGTGATTTGGTTTTTTTAGTTCTGTACGTACAGAACTATATGCGCAAAAAAATTATTTAGATCTGTTCTTCCATTTCTGAAACACTTCGTTTATCTCCTTTGGCAGGAATTCCATAAAATCGATAAGTCGTTTCAGGTCTGCGTTATACCTCGGATTAGCCTTCGAGCGAAGATCGGCGATCTCTTTAAATAACCTTCCCCTGAGAGCGATACTTTGTACAATTAGGTCCATATCACGCTCAAACCGAAGGGGGTTCACAAAAAAGTATCTTTTACGGTCGCCTGGTTTGGTCTGGTATTCAACTTTTCCTATCAGCGCAAGTGAATTAAGCGCGTTACTGACCGCGCTTTTACTCAGCTGGGTGGTGGCGTGAATTTCTTCGAACGTCAGTTCGGCCGCGTCACAAACCATGAGCAAACCCACCACACGCGCCTGGGCAGGTGTGAGGCCATCCTTTTCCATGATCACACCCACTTTTTCAATCAGTTCCTTTTGCTGCTTATTGAGTTTTACCTGCATGGGTCAAAGGTAATAGGTTTTTTTGGTTCTGTTGCAGGAGAACTAATGCATTTTGAAAAATTAACGATGTACCGGTTCGGACTATTCTTGATAAAAATAGCAGGCCTGAAATTGCAGAACGCAGGTTAATGCTTTATAAAACGCTTAACAGATCTTGTCGTGCCTCTCCCGGTCATTATTTCGGCCAGATATATTCCAGGATGGAGATCGGCAAGCGATATTTGAAATGGCGCGTTTCCGGCTAAATTTAGTTCCGTTTTAATGAGCACCCCTGTTCCGTTATAGATCTTCACGCTTTTTATTTCTTCACCATTTAAAGTAATAAAGTTGCTCGCGGGATTTGGAAACAAATTAACAAGGCTTAGCTTGCTCTCAGGCAATCCTACTGGTTTTGTAAGGTTCCAGCCTATTTCTTTCAGTATTAGTAACTCTTTTGTAGTTGGAATCCGCACCGTGTCCCCTGGTCCCCAGCCGTACGACATGATGGTAGAATCGTACGAGCTGTTTAAATGTAACAGATCTTCCCCCAGGGAAAAGTTCGCGCTGCCCCATTCTACTTCAATGGGGCCATTTAAGTTTGCAGAATTTGCATACAGCCCGGTAAAATAGATGGGTCCGTTTTTGATACTATCTCCCAGCGCTTTCGTGTTTTGAGCAGCACAGTCAATTAACCTATTCTGAGACTGTAATACCAGGTATTTATCATAAATAGTTGGCACCCCATCCTGTCCTCTCCAGGGGAACGAAGTTGTAGCGGGGGAGATCGCAGAGGCGGGAATGTTTCCAAACGATCCGATATTTGAAGCGTTTACGTACCCGGCGCTGTAAAACCCAAGTCCATGACCAATCTCATGCATGGCTGTTGTTATAAAGTCTGATTGTGAGCTATTGGGCTTGCCTGTGCCATAATAAAAGTAAGTTGAAATATTAAAATAGATATCCATATCATATTCGCCCGGGTTGGTTTCAACTCCCGCAATCTGATTTGCAAGCGAAGTGACATACATGTAATTTGAATGAGGGGCGTTCGCAAAATTCTGTCGTCCGTTGGCAAAGGTGATCCCACTAAAGGGTAACAGGACAGATTCAACCACAAATACATTTACCTTAACAGGTACATTAATTTTTAAGTACTGGCTCCATTTCAACCCCGCAGTATTTAAACAACTTTCAAAACCGAGTGGTACTGCGCCGTTGATATTAAAGGTAAAGGTGTTGTTTTGAGATGTTAGTTGTAATTGACTGCCAACTAAAATTAACAGTAATAATTTTTTTGCAAGCTTTATCATGGGTGTAAAGTCGTCTTTTGATCTAAAGTATTAAAAATAAGCGAGCAGGCATGAAATTTTGAGTAACCAGTCATTAATAGTGCCTTTGGCATTTGAACAGGTCGTTTACCTTGGTGAGATGAAGTTGCCGGTTAAATATATATTATATGAAAAAATTTTTACTGGCAGGTTTGCTGCTCTTGATTTGTATGGCTTTTACAAATAAGTTTATGAAAGAAGCAAGCTCCATTTATCTTGACCCCACACAGCCCATTGATAAACGCGTAGAGGATCTTTTGCGACAGATGACGATTGAAGAGAAAGTGGCGCAAATGAACCAGTATGTGGGACTCGAACATATGCGTGCTGCAGAAAAGGATCTGTCGGAGGAGGACCTGAAGAGGAATACTGCCCGGGGATTTTACCCAGGTGTGAGTTCAAAGGACATTGCAGCAATGACCGAAAGAGGGCTGGTAGGTTCCTTCCTGCACGTGGTAACTGCGGAGGAAGCAAATCAGTTGCAGGAACTTGCTATGAAGAGCCGTCTTAAGATTCCCTTATTGATCGGGATCGATGCTATTCATGGAAATGGCCTCGTGAAGGGCTGCACCATTTATCCCACCAGCATTGGTATGGCCTCTTCTTTCGATCCGGCAATGATGGAGAAAACAGCGCGTGAAACAGCTATTGAGATGCGCGCAACGGGATCACAGTGGACATTTAATCCGAACGTAGAAGTGTCGCGCGACCCCCGGTGGGGAAGGGTAGGAGAAACTTTCGGGGAAGACACGTACCTTATTAGCCAGTTTGGTATTGCAGCAATAAAAGGATACCAGGGCAATGATTTTACAGGAACCGATAAAGTACTCGCCTGTATTAAACATTACCTGGGAGGCACGCCGGTTAATGGAACCAACGGGGCACCGGCTGATCTTTCAGAAAGAACAATACGTGAAATTTATTTACCCCCGTACAAAGCAGGTGTTAACGCAGGAGCTTTTACATGTATGACCGCGCACAATGAAGTAAATGGAATTCCAAGTCATTCGAATAAATGGCTGATCTACGATATACTTAGAAAAGAATGGGGATTTAAGGGCTTTGTTGTCAGCGACTGGCTTGATATAGAATTTATACATGACCTTCATAAGACAGCTGATTCGAAGAAAGAGGCGTACTTCCAGAGTCTCGACGCAGGAATGGACGTGCACATGCATGGACCCGACTTTTATTATAAGGTGTTAGAATTGGTAAAAGAAGGGCGTATATCTGAAGATCGTATTAACCAATCCTGCAGAAAAATTCTGGAAGCAAAGTTTAAGCTTGGATTATTCGAGAACAGGTTGGTTGATCTTAATAACCTGCAGCATACTGTATTTACCAAGGAGCACCAGGCCACAGCGCTGGAGGCTGCCAGGAAATCGATCGTGCTTTTAACCAATAACGGTACTCTTCCACTGGAAGCAGGAAAGTACAAGAACGTTTTTGTGACGGGCCCCAACGCAAATAACCAGTCTATTATGGGTGACTGGGCTTTACCCCAACCGGAAGAAAATATAATAACTGTTCTTGAAGGATTAAAAATGATTTCGCCTGAAACGAATTTTACTTTTCTCGAACAGGATTGGAATATCCGCAAGATGGATCCTGACAAAGTAACAAAGGCAGGGGAAATGGCTAAACAGGCGGATCTTAATATTGTGGTTGTTGGTGAATACGCATTACGTCACATGTGGAATGACAGGACTGGCGGGGAAGATACCGACAGGTCGGATATTGCGCTTGCAGGTTTACAGCAAGAGATGGTGGAAAAGATACATGCGTCAGGGAAACCGACAATAGTGATCTTAATAAACGGACGGCCATTAGGCGTTGAATGGATCACCACAAAATGCACAGCGTTATTGGAAGCGTGGGAGCCCGGAGGATTCGGGGGACAAGCGATCGCAGAAATATTATATGGAAAAGTGAATCCTTCCGCTAAGCTGCCTATAACCATTCCACGTCATGCCGGACAGATCCAGCAATTCTACAATCATAAACCTTCCATGTATTTTCATCCTTACGCGATAGGGGAGAGCACGCCCTTATTTCCTTTCGGATATGGGATCAGTTATAACACGTATGGCTATAACAACTTAAAATTAAGCGAGGGCAAAATAAAAAAGGATGGTTCTGTAACAGTGACAATTGATGTTACGAATAACGGTAAGCGTGATGGAGAGGAGATCGTGCAGCTTTATATCCGTGATGAATTTAGTTCTGCCACACGCCCGGTAAAAGAATTAAAAGATTTTACCCGTGTATATTTAAGACCTGGCGAAACTAAAAAAGTAACCTTTATTTTACCGGCTCAGAAGCTTGCATTTTATGATAAGGATATGAAGTGGGGAGTAGAACCTGGAAATTTTAAGATCATGGTGGGTGCTTCTTCGCAGGAAAAAGATCTGAAAGTGGCGGATTTGTATGTGGAGTGAGGGATGCGCTGTCAGTAATAACTCTATTTTCCTTTACACCTTATCTACATTTTTTGTATTCAACTCTTTTGACCGTTTGGCTGTTATTGTCTATTACTATCTCAATTCTACATAATTCTATAAGCTCTGCTTCAAGTGAGTAAGTTGTTACAAGGTGATTTCGGTCTCTTTCAATAATTTTTTTGTTCATTGTCTCTTCTACCTCAGCAACAGTCATTCCTTTTCGAATTTGAAAAGAACGTTCATAAAAATTTATTACTGTTTGGGTGCGTCCCTGTCGTGCAAGATAAAAAAACGAAAATATTACTGCGATAACCGACACGCAAAAAATTACTGACCCGATAGTCTTTTCTTTCCTTGCAAGTTGATCAAATGTTCGTTCGTCAGAATAATACGTATCTGTTTGTATTAAGATAAAATAGTTCACAAAAAAAAATACGATACCTGAACTTGGAATCAAATATTCCATATTTAATTTCAGACCCCGAATTTCACACCCGACGTAAAAATCAAACACCATCATCATGAAAATTACGGAATATGAGGCATTTGCTACCAATAAGGGTACTCTCCAATTCTTTGTCCACAAGCTCTCTGTTAGGATTGCAAATTTGTAGAATTTGTAAAAAAAGTAATTATAGAAAGAAAATATCTTCATCTTTTTGTTTACTATAACGAGGCTGAAGTCTAGGATCAGGACCAAAACCTGTGGACTTAGATTGCTAAGCGTATAGTTTTGCGAGTC
>CBIHOL010000152.1:0-5283 GCA_966211905.1 uncultured bacterium | reverse complement strand
CGACCTGGCTTCGTGGATGACAAAGACGATAAGCGATCAGAATCTAATCGGTCTTACATTTGGATTATTATCCGCACTTGTGGATAATGTTCCTTTAGTAGCCGCGGTGCAGGGAATGTTTCCTCTAACGGTATATCATACCGACCACGAGTTCTGGGAGCTTTTAGCTTATTGCACTGGAACAGGGGGCAGCGCCCTGATCATAGGATCTGCAGCAGGAGTGGCAGCAATGGGAATTGAAAAGATCAGCTTCTTCTGGTACCTGAAAAAGATTTCATGGCTGGCTCTCATTGGTTTCTTTTCAGGAGCGGCAGTGTACATTTTTTTCTGACAGACGCGCTTGTTATAAAAAAAGTTTTCTGGCACTCAATTACAGCAGACCAAATTACAGGAGTTTCCGATAATAAAACCATCAGTTGCGTAGCTATAAAAATTAGCTGTCACGCAACCTGCAGCAAACAGTGCAACTAATTTGCACTACTCACCCGATCTTTTTAATGCAGACCACATAACAACTCCGAATGCAGCTCCCGCTATTGGTCCGGCGAGATAAACCCATAAATATTCAAGATGCCCTGACGCGATAGCTGGAGAAATAGAGCGGATCGGGTTCATTGATGCACCGCAAATTGGTCCCGCAAACATAGCTTCCAGCAGAACTACAGAACCAATTGCCAGGCCAGCAAACATGCCCTGCTCTTTACTTCCTTTTGCCACATGCAGGATAACGAACATTAAAATGAAAGTCAGAATAAATTCAAGCACCAGCGACTGCATGGCACTGCCAGCGGGAATAGTCGCGCCCAGGGTGTCATTTGAAGGGAATAGAAATTTTAGAGTAAAGCTTGCTATAAACGCTCCGATGCCCTGGCTTATTATATAGGGTGCAATTTCTTTTGCCGGGAAAACCTTTGCGATCCAGAAAGCGATCGTGACGGCGGGGTTAAGATGCGCCCCGGAGATATCTCCTAAACTATAGATCATTGCCGCCACAATCAGTCCAAATGTTATTGCGATTCCGGCGTGAGTGATTGCGCCACCTGATTCCTGGTTAATGACAATGGCACCTGTGCCGCAAAACACCAGGGAAAATGTTCCGATTATTTCAGCCAGGTATTTACTTTTCATCACTTGTTTTTTTCTTTTAATTGATTGTTGTTAGAGCGGCCGTCGAGGCAAGTAATGTCATAACTGGATTACGCATCACCTGGAAACTTTTGAAAATGTATAAAGTACCTCCCTGGCAATCTGCCTGCATCGTTCGTCATACATCGCCTCCTGCTCCGGCCTGCCATCAAAAGCTTTCGGATCTTCGTATGTGGTTGCAATCCGCAACTCTGCTCCAGGAATAAACGGACAATTCTCTTCCGCCTCTCCACAAGTCATGATTGCCGCAAAGTTGGTCGGCGGGTTTTTGGGGTGATCATAGACCTTTGAAAAACATTCTACCGGAGCAGCCTGATCATCGTAGTGCACGTGAAAAATAGTATTCTTGTCTTCATTCACAGGTTTGATCTTAAAGCCTGCTCTGACAAGTGCATTGATGGCGTTTACGTTAAACGCCGTCGCTTCAGTTCCTCCCGAATAAAAGTGAGTATTTCGAATATGATAAAACTCGCTGGCTACTTTTGCCCACACCTGACCAAAGTGACTCCTCCTGGAATTGTGAGTGCAGATATAAACCAGGTTCACGCTGTCACCCTTAGACCGCTTGTTATCCAGATAGCCCGCGATCTTTTTCAGCAGCTCTTTCCGTTCTGCAGATATCTGGTCAAATTCACTTACACGATCAGCACAATAGGATGTAATGTGTGGAAACATACTTCTTCTTTTAATTGCAGCAACCGCTGCCCGGCGCACAAGAATTTTGACTGTTATTAAGGTCCGCTAATTTTATTTTAGGTTTCTGAACGGGAATGCCACACTTGTCAGGTGCCAGACAATCCGTTTGTTTATTACTTAAAACAAATGCACCGCTCTGAAATTCCAATCCATATTTTTCAATGGTGTGACCCTGATACTCCACTTCAATTTCTCCATCCTGCAGACCAAGCTTTTCTTCAGAAAGACGTATGATATCAGAGAGTTTTTTGGGAGCAAGCCTGTGATCAAAGTCCCCAGCTTCCCACAGCTGGAAGTTAACAGTCTTTTCATGCCTGATAGTTCCCCCACAATCAATAAAGTTCTTTGTGATCTGTCCTACTTCTGTTACATGAAAATGCTGAGGCACTTGCGTACCATCAGGGAGGTGAAAATTAAGATCCGTGACCTTTGTAAGATGTGCTTTAAGTTCTGATAGTTTCATGTTATTTAATTTTATCGGCTAATTGCGATTATTTTGGCAATTATTTTTAGCAGCATTTACCTTTGTTAACGTAGGACACAAACAATGAGTTTAGTTGACTTTTAGCGGTTTCCCATTCCTTTTCATCGATGCAATAACACACCTTTGCACCGTCGATATCTCCTTTGATAAGACCAGCTTCTTTAAGTTCTTTCAGGTGCTGAGATACGGTGCTTTGTGACAAGGGCAGCTCATCCACAATATCACCACATACGCACGCCTGTCGTTTTATTAATAAATTTAATATTGCGACGCGCGCCGGGTGCGCCAGAGCTTTGGCGTATTTGGCGATCCTATTGTCGCGGACCGTGAATTCGTCTGATTTACTTATTCCCATTACTACTTGTAATTGATCGTAAAGATACGATTAAAGCAGGGACCAAACAAATATAGTTGTCGGGTAATGTTATAGATTCAAAATACTGTAATGTTATGAGAAAGTGCTTTGGAAAAATATGAGTGTCACATTTTTATGCCGGATGGGAGAAAACTGATTCGAAGTCGCGGACACTTTAGAGCAACCTTTATGAAATTATAAATCCCCTACAAAGTTCTATTTATTTAAAAAGACTCTAACCATTTTGTTGCCGCGTTCTTATCGTTAAAAACTTTAATCGGTTTGCTTGTTTTATACATTGAAAAAAGAGCATCGGCCATTATCTGGTGGTGAAAGCTTTTTAATATGTAGGCAGTTCCTTTCGCGTAATTCATTGCCTCCTCACTGGCAAGAACTTTTATCGCAAAAAAACTGATCTTTGTATTTTTGTCAGGTATAACCAGGACCGGATATTGCTGGTCGACTGCCAAATTTTGTACCCGGGAAATGATCTTTTTCACGTGCTCTTCTTCATAATTTCCAGCAAAAACCTGCACGTCGATTCTTGAATCGTAAACCGTGATTTCTGCAAGCAGGTCGCGGCTTTTTCTCAGATATTCTGAGCCCTCGTCCATATATAAATTTACTATATCTGATCGTTAATTTTTAAAGAATTCGCCGGGCGTGCCGCTTTCTTGTTCAAATTGCCCAAAAAGTTTCGTGAGGACCCTTTCATATTCTGCAAATCGCCCACTGGCCGCACGCTATAAATCATGTAAATGTTATCTTCTTTTAAAACGCAATAATCTGCGTTTTAATTTCATAACTTTAAGGGAGGCCGCGTAGGTTTCAGAATTAACATATTTTAAACATCCGGCTTTAGGGGTGGCCCTCCCACTACGGCGTCACTTCAACTAGAAAGTACTTTATTTATGAAGAATTTTACCATATTATTTGCAGATGATGACCTGGACGATCAGCAACTGGTTTCCCGTGCGTTTGCAAGCAGTAAGGTACCTGTGACAGTTGTTTCAGTTGGAGATGGCATCCAGCTTTTAGATTACCTGTACCGCCGGTATAGCTTCCGTCATGTAACAAAAGCCCCCGATCTTATTTTGCTGGATTTGAATATGCCCCTGATGGATGGCCTGGAAGCTTTAAGAATTATTAAATCCAACCCTCAATTAAAAGACATTCCTGTTTATATAGTGACTACAAGCAAACAGGAAGCAGATAAAAAGATTGCAATAGAACTTGGAGCAAGGGGTTTTTACAGTAAAGGGGCGAGCTCAAAAGAAATAGAACGCATTGTGAAGGAAGTGTGCCTGGAGTGTTTTACCTAACCTCCATATTAAAAATCCGCGTTAACATTCCGGTAATTCTGATCACGCGTGCCACCGAACAATAGCTGCCACTCAAAGCACAGTAAAAATTGGTATTTTTCCCAGTAAAATCAAGGGTTCCCCACATTGATCGTTTACGCAGATTTAAGCACCTTTGGTTTATGAAATGGATACGTGCAAATGAAAGGCTTCCGCAGGGAGGGCAGGAAATTCTCATCCGCAGTCGCGGAATATTTCAACTTGCAGTTTTTAATGCCGACGAATCCGTATTTATCTGTAAAAATGGTGACCGCTATAAAGTCGCTCCCGATCTTTTGTGGAGTGGTCTGGCCGCACTCGAACCTGCGGTAGTTTAAATAAGGAACATAGACTAAAGCAGTTCAATTTCAGAACTGTAACCCCACGCCGCTTTTACCAAGTGTACCGGTATTCCAGCCATTTATTCAGTGATTGCACATTTGTATATTTACAATCCGACGACAGTCATAACCGACCAGCACTGTTTCCGGCTGTAATTATTTATGAGAGTATTAATCATTGTGCTTTTTTTTGCGCCCGCCGCGTGCTTTTTTGCCCAAGGAACGAGAGTTTTAAACCCTGATAGTCTACGGCGCGATTTCACTATTCTTAAAACATCTCTTAAAGAAAATCATCCCTTTGCGGGCACATATATCACTGACCATCGATTTGACAGTATTTCAAACGATATATTGGCACAGATTGATCAAGGATTAACTACCCAACAATTTCATAATAACATATCAAGACTTCTTAGTCAGTTTGGCTGCGGTCACACCTATGCGCTGCCTCTACCAGAAGCCAAGAAACAACTCAATTCTAATAATGATTTGCCTTTTGAAGTAAGCATAAGCAGTAACGCAGTGTGCATTTCGAAAGCCTATGTCGAAGGATTTGACAAATACGTGGGTGGTAACGTAACAAGTATAAACAACATTCCCATCGGCGAAATATTGAGGTCCGCAACCGGTTTAATAAGTTCTGACGGATATAATATGACCTATAAGTATTTCCGTTTTGGAAAAGAATTTAGTTATTACATTAATGAGGTCTTAAATTATCCTACCTCGTTAACTTTTCAGCTAGCAAACGATAATTTTACTTTAAAGTTCCCCACCGGCTTCGTTAAAGACTCCGAAGTGACCGCCAGTTCATTATTTTACACGCTTCCGGATAACAAAACGGTAATATTGAGCTTAGCAGACTTTGATGGAGGAAAACGATTGATCAAAAAATGCTTCCGATATATTGCCAGAATCAAT
>CBIHOL010000151.1:0-5485 GCA_966211905.1 uncultured bacterium | reverse complement strand
TCTTTGCTTAGAAGTCTAACTGATTATTTCTTGCTTTTAATAGCTAAAGGCAGACTGACGGAAGCAAATGAGTTGTTTCAGCAAACAGAATTTATCGATTTAAAACAAATGCTTAAGCCTATATACTATGCATTAATGGAACTCCTAAAAGAAGAGTATCCCAAAGAGTACTTAAAAGCTGGTGAAGAGTTGCAAGATACTATTAAAGAAGTATTGGAAACAATAGACTCCTATAAAGCTAAAATATAAAAAACAAATCTTGATTAAACTGAAAACGAATGTGTCTAACCTGACATTCGTTTTTTAAACATGCTTTTAATTGAAGAAATATTTCCAGGGCTAATCCCCCTGGTGAGTCATGTTTATTTTTAAAAATAACTGTATTCGCTTTTCGAATATGGAGGTCTAAATCATTTAAGGCATCGAAGATATAAATTATTAACTAAAAAACAGAAAAAAAATGACATTAATACAAGCAGCAGAAGAATTGGTAGATAATGTATCAGTTACTGATAGGCAAGAAGAAACAATCAATGGATCTCTGTCAAACTTAAAAGAAAACTTGGCTGACGACGAAAATAATCTCCATGTGGAAGAAACAATCGATAGCGGCTCTTATAACCGTGATACTAATATAAGACCACTCGATGACGTGGATACTTTTGCAGTATTGAATCGAAAAGAATGGAGCGATTTCTTTGGTAATCTTCCTGTGCCACAAAACGTGCTGACAAAGTTTAAAAACTATCTTACTGACCTTCCGGAATATAAGGATAAGGTCAGCCAAGATAGACCATGTGTAACCGTCGAACTGAGTAAGATTGACTTCGATGTATTACCTGCCTTTTCTATGGCTGGAGGTGGTTATTTGATACCCAACCATACGTTGACAGGATGGACAACCACTTATCCCGAAAGTTTATCGGCTAACCTAAATTCTATCAACTCATTAAGAAATTACAAGGTAAAGCCCTCAATAAAAGCCATTAAGTATTGGAACAGAGAAAATGGTAAAGTAATTCCTTCATACCATATAGAAGAGGTTGCAATTAGCATTTTCCAATCGTTTTATTTTAATAACTACAAAGAATCCATAAAGCACTGGTTTGATAATGCTGAATACTACCTTGAATCCACAAAATTCGACTCAATCGAAGATTATAATAAAGTCATAACCAGTATTAAATCTGTAAAAGAAAAGTTAAGAGAAGCTGAGGAATGTTATCAGAATGATGATGAAGACGAAGCTATCCACATCTGGAAAGAAGTATTTGGCAGGGAGTTTCCAACAGTAACTGAGGAAGAGGCAAAAATCTTTTCAAGGTCTTTGAGCGAAGGCTCACTAAAAGTTTCCCCAACGGGAACGCTATCACTAAATAGCGGAGTCAATATTATAGCATCTAAAGGGTTTTATGGCGATATTAAATAAATCCAAATTTTATAATTCAGATGTTCAAGTAAGAGTTATGAAAAAGTATTACCCGCAGTTTAGGGCAATAAAGCGACATCATAACGACATTGAATTTATCGGGGATCTAAGAGTGAAATCCACTTTCCCAATTTATACAATTTCTGTCCGATACTTAGGCAATCGATCACCTGTGGTCAAAATTATCAACCCTGTATTGGTTGAAGATACCCTGCATTATTACAAAGCAGCAAAATGCCTTTGCCTGTATCATCCAAGAGATTTTAAATGGCACAAGGAAAGGCTAATCGCACGTGAAATAATGCAGTGGACGGCAGCGTGGATCTACTTTTATCAAGTTTGGTTGGAGAAAGGTAAGTGGTTTGGTCCAGAAGCGAAACATTAGTAAAAAATAAACTTCAGAAAATATATGAGCAAATTTATACCACTCAGTTATACTTATCAGAAAGTAGCACAACTTAACTCCTGGGCAACTATAGGCATATATAGTTCGACTGTTCTTAGCATCACCATTAGTTGCTTAGGGTATTTTAATCAACTCCCGGTCCTAAAAAATATCTTGATAGGAATTAACATCCTGTTTGTTTGTATTTATGTATTTCTCGATAATAGAGCTGCCTACATTTTTACGAAAGTAGAAATGAAAAGGAGGCTAGATTGTTTGGATAATTCGTTTGGCACAAATTTCTCAGGAAAGAAATCGAGAGATTATTTCACGAACGACAATCTTAGTCCGGGATTATACAAGTTAGCAGTTAATTGTTTTGAAAACAGTTACCATAGTCAGTTTATTGTTGCAAAGATGTTACCTGGAATTATTATCGAATCGATCGTTATTGTCGCAATTTTTATTTTTTCATCAGCCTTTGGTAATAAGGAAATAGTAAGATTGTTTTTTGAATTGGCTCTGCCCGCTATGTTGCTTCAGAAAATGATTAAAGCCGTTCTTTTTTCATCCAGAATGAACGATGTTCTCGAAAAATTTAAACATTTATTTAATGACTTGATGTCCGCATCGTTCGATTGCAAAACCGCAGAAGCTCTACGCGATGTAATTGAGTATGAAGCTGCATTGGCTTGGGCTTCAACTCCGTTAGATTCTAAAATCTTTGATAAATTCCAAAATCAGCTTGCAATTGAATGGGAAGAACTAAAAACGGAGTACAATATAAAAACAAACTAAAAAACAATTAAGATAGAGCTTCCGTCTGCGGCCTTTCTTCTTGAGCAGAACACTGTAACTAAAAATATAAAAATGAGTTTGAAAATTGTTAACGTATTTAACAGCTCTGAAGCTGAAAAGGAACATATTATTTTGCGAGCAACAAAAGACATCAACATATACTGGTATGCGGTAGTTGACAGAACGTTGGATGAAGATAATGATGTTACTAACATCTTTCGCCATGTGTTTAGATTCCCGAACAAGGAGATTAAAGAAAATGAATACATATCCTTGTGGACTGGAAAAGGGATCGATTGTGAAGCTATTTATAAAAATGAACAAATTCATCGTTTCTATTGGGGTGCTGATTCTCCCATTTGGAATGATAAGGGGGGCGATCGCGCAGAGGTTTGGAGCGTATCAAGAGTAGCTTCCAAAAACGTAACACGCTAAGTAATCAATCAAAACAAAGAAGATATTTCAACTTATTATCTATACCTCTTCTTATGTGCTTTTTATAAAGGATTACAGGTTGAGAAATATGCTGAATATTAAAAATACGGGAAACCCTACTGTATTATTATGAAGATTTATTTGTTTTGATAATAACCGAATATAGATCACACTTAATAATTAATCTATGGCGTCAAGCAGAGACTTCTCGATATATTTATTAAAAAATTCATTTTCACCCGAAAATGCCTTAAAGGACAGTCATAACTTGGAAAAGATTACCGAGGAAAATACCAATTTGCCTGAAGGCGCAATAATGTATGTTGCCGATAGACCAGGCATGCCGCCCTGGTGGAAGTCATATTGGGGATTAAGCCGACCTTTACACCAAGTGCAGAAAGGAGCTATCGTCTTTTTACCTTTGGATAATCGTTGGATTGTATTAACGTTTGGCATGACTCACCATAAAATTAAAGACAACAGCTTTGAATACGATTTTGGCCTTAGAACTACCCTTAACGCTCTGGATCCTTCTAAAATAAAATCAACTGATGTTCTCCAGCCAGAAAGCGCAAAAAGGCAAAGGGTACAAAGTCCTATAGCATCAAGCCTGAATTTTTTTGATATTAGGCATGACGAATCTATTATCAAAAAATTGACGGGAGCGGTTAAACCAGAGTACAAAGATATTTTCAAAAATGCCACCGGAGCAAGTAGCTTAAGAATTTCATCTAACGTATCGGCAGACCAGATTTTAGACCTATGTAGTAGTTTGATTGAAATCTATGGAAAGACTGACTATCTACAATCCTTCCCAGACATTCAAAACATAGTACCGGTTAAGGATCCTGATGTGATCAGAATACTCAATAGCAAACTTTTGGAGGCTTTTAAAAATGCCCCGGTAGATTTAGTGTTATCGATTCCTGAAATAGTTGACTATTCTACATCATTTAGAATTAAGTATTCAGGGGCAGGCAGGAGTAATAAAGAGTACTCTGATGTCTTTATTGCCGGTTATAGAGATTACCTTGAAGAGCGAGAAACTGAGATTGATGATGTAACAATGTTTTATCGTCACCAAATGAATATTATAGACGATAATGGAATGACAATTAATCAGTATAATATATTTAAGAGTTTCCTTTTTGACTGTGAGATAGATGGCAATACTTATCATTTATGTGAGGGCGAATGGTATTTCGTGCAATCAAGCTATGTTCAGAAATTACAAAATTCACTTGATAGATTTTTTTTGGACACTCATTCCTTTTTGCATGAATGTAATGAAGTACGGGAGGATAATTATAATTTATCAATTGTAGCCGCGAATGAATCGGTGCTTTGTTTGGACAAAAAGAACATTTCACCACAGGGACAAAAAGCAGTAGAGCCATGCGATCTAATTATTTCAATTGACAACAGTCTTCATTTAATTCATGTAAAAGTGTCGACCAGATCCTCAAGCCTTAGCCATCTTTTTAACCAGGGTGTTAATTCTATAGAGTTACTTCGCATGGAAGAGGAGTCGAGAGATAAATTGAAGCTGCTTGTCAATAGCGTACCGACCCTTGATGAATTAATAGATAAAGGGGCCTTTTCTGTTACATTTGGCATTATAACTAAAAAGGACAGGAGCCATCGATCTAAAAATATTCCGCTTTTCTCTCGAATAAGTTTATTAAGAGCAGTAAACACGTTAAAAATGATGAACATTCCATGTTCGATCTACTATATTTATGACAATGTCGATAGAAAAGAAATTAGTACAACTGAAGGATAGTGATAGCGATTTAGCAAAAGTAGCTGTTTGCGGACATATAAATAAAGGAGAAGGACGGGATTGAGAGGCTATTTGTTGCCAGAAGCGGCGATGATATTGCAAATTATTTCTAATTAGGAAGGGATTGATTTGATTGAAATGTATCATAGAATCTGCAAACTTAAACGTAATGTCATTGCCAAAATCGCAATTAATAATAGCATACCACGAGCTCTTTAATTTGGAGCCGCTGTCAACTAGACTTTCATTAAAAAAATAGCGCTGCAAGAATGTAGGATTGCGAAATTATGTCGACTTCACTACAGACAAAAGTAAAAAAACAAAAAATACAGGATGTGTCTTAAACAAGGACCCAAAACCTTGCATGTTTCCCCCTTTTTACAATACATTAAATCGGTTAGGTGTAAGTAAAACTATAAAAAGGCAATGAATCTGTTTCGAGAATTTATTCCTAAATACTAAAAAAATAAATCAAACTATCTTTTATGAAATACTTGTTCGCAATATTGTTATTATACTCAACTGTGGCAGCCTCTCAAAATTCTTCATCACTAACAGAAAAATTAGCTTCCAGCTTATCTAATTGTACTTATAAAATAATCATTGGTCAATATGGCAATGGTGAAACATTTGGTGCAGGTAGTGGATTTTTCAT
>CBIHOL010000150.1:0-5526 GCA_966211905.1 uncultured bacterium | reverse complement strand
GGCGGCTTGAAATTGTTGAAAACTCCATTTGCTTTTACCTTAGAATACACAAAGAAGAGGCAGGTCAAAGGACACTACGTAGAACAGTTCTACGTTGTGTCCTTTGTGATTAGATGCAGGAAGCACTCTTTGTGTCCTTTGTGTTTAAGCACCTGAATGCAGGAAGAATCAAACCCAAAATAAGAAACACGAAATAATTAATAATAACCGGAAGAATTTAGGAATAACCCGGAACACGAAACCCGAAACACGAAACAGTAAATCTACCGGGTTTTTTTCCTCCAAAGCGTTCCATTCTTACTTTGATATTTCTGGATCTTTCCTCTTTTTTCAAGAGATTCCAGTGAAGCGGTTGCTTCTGCTTTAGGAACATTGGCAAGCACGCTGAATTCCTTATCGGTAAGGCTCGCGAAATGATGGAACAGATGATCTTCCTTTGTTTCGTATGTCCTTTTCTGAATATCAGTTCCCAGCTTTTTTATAGCAGTCTCAAAGTCTTCATACGGATGGTAACCATATACAGTAAGCTGATTGTTTAAGGTATCGCTGAAAAAGATAGCCGGAAAACCGCGTACACCGTATTTAGCAGCCAGGTTCAGGTCTTCACGGAAACTTTGCAATGCCGGACCATTATAGTCTGCAGCCAATTTCGCGGTATCGAGACCGGTTTCAAAAGCGGCAAGCTTGATATGTTCCCAGCGGGTTATGTTCTTTTTTTCAAGGAACACCATTTCCCTGATCCGTCTTAAAAAGTTAGCAGCCTGCCTTTCGCTTTGCATTTCTGCTGCTTTAAAAGCAATGCATGGAGGATAGGATGAACTGAGCGGATCGTTAAGCCATACATCACCATCAATAGGCATGTCGAAATACTGGCTCATTTCCTCCCAGTGGTGGGCCACATCGGATGGCTTGGTAATTCCCCCGCCATTAAAGCCTTCCCAGCTTGGCAGTAGGCCACCCATATGGTATTGCACGGTGAAATAATCGCCGTATTCCATCATTAATTTTCGCAGCTGTGGCTCAATGCTCCAGCAGGCAGAACAGATCGGATCGGTAAAATAAATTACTGTTATAGGTTTCTTGAATACATTGGCCATAGTGCTGGCCGTGGCAGGTGCACCTGGAATTTCACAAATACCCTTCTGCGGGTCACAGATTAGCGGGTTCTTTTGCTGATCAGACATTTTTTCTTTTTTGTTTTGAGCAGTGCATGAGCTAAAACCGAAAAAACAACATATTACAAATATAACCTTATAATTCATCGGTATTAACGCTACACAAAGAGCCGCAAGATACTTAGAAATAATAACAGGCGGTGCAGACGGTTGTTACATTTTCCAAAAAACGAGGTGGATATCTTTGGCGATAGGGTTTATTTGCACACGAATTTCACGAATTTCACTAATGGTTGTGATGTAATAGCGTCCTGCACTACGGTTTACTAACGATCTTATTACACTAATTAATGGTGGTGATGTAATAGCGTCCTGCACTACCATTTTCTAACGATGTTATTTCACTAATTAGTCCCCATTTATGTAATGTAATTTGTAACTCGTGTAATTGTAATTCGTGTTATTCGTGCTATTCGTGTTATTCGTACACGACTTGCAACCAACCTGCCGCACCTGCTCGCTCATCGAGCCACAGGCTCGATGCCGTGTGTTATTAGCGTCCGATCTCTTTTTATTTTAATTTTAGCGCATGTTAATTCCAATTCTTATTATCCTTCTTGTCGTATCAAGTATATCCGTTTTTTTACGGGAACCAAAATTCGGTAAAGCACCGCAGGGCGAACGGCTTGAAAGGATCAAACGGTCGCCACATTATAAAGATGGTGAGTTTAAAAACCAGAGCGAAACTCCGCAGTTGACAGATGGAGGAAATTATCTCAGTATCATGTACGACTTCCTGTTTAAAAAAAATAAGAATGCCGTTCCTTCAAAAAATATTCCATCGGTTAAAACTGACCTTAAGAAAACGGACCCGATGGAAAACATGCTCGTCTGGTTCGGGCATTCCTCCTACTTTATGCAGCTTGATGGGAAAAAATTCCTGGTAGACCCCGTATTCAGCGGACATGCCTCGCCTCTTTCGTTCACCACAAAAGCCTTTCCGGGAACAGATCAGTATTCTGCCGCAGACATGCCTGAGATTGATTATCTTTTTTTGACGCACGACCATTGGGATCATCTTGATTACGATACGATCATTGCCCTGAAACCAAAAATAAAAAAGATCGTCTGTCCCCTTGGCCTTGGGCAGCATCTCGAGCATTGGGGCTATAAACCCGACGTTTTTAGTGAACTTGACTGGAACGAGAGTTTATTCCCGGAACCGGGAATTGTAGTTGATACCGTTACCGCAAGACATTTTTCGGGTCGCACTTTTAAACGAAATCAAAGCCTGTGGACCTCATACGTTTTAAAAACACCTTCATTAAAGGTCTTTATTGGCGGTGATAGTGGTTACGATAAACATTTTGCAGAGGCAGGGAAAAAATTTGGTCCGTTTGACCTGGTCATTCTGGAGAACGGGCAATACAATAAATACTGGAAGCATATTCACCTCATGCCCGAAGAATTTCTGCAGGCGGCAAAAGATCTGGATGCAAAAAGTATTCTACCGGTACACTCCGGTAAATTCTCTCTGAGTCTTCATAACTGGGACGAACCTTTGCGCAAGGTGACGGAGAACAACCGCAGGGAAAATCTTAGGGTTATCACGCCAATGATCGGAGAGAAAGTGAGGGTTGGTGATAGCAATCAGACTTTTTCGACGTGGTGGGAAGGCGCGACAACCCAAGTCTAGATAGGATAGCGAATACCAAACTGATTGCGCGTCTTCGCTACCACCGCGAGAAAACGTGGTGAAGCGATCTGCACGTGCGGTAGAAGTCCGATGGCATTCATACCCACCGCACCAGCAGATTGCCACGAGCGCCGCAGTATCAAAAGGAAAGCGCTCTCGCAAAGACGCACTTCCGCGAGGTGCTGACTTTTTCAAAGCAAACGTTCGGCAATACGCGGTGCTTGTGAAGGGGCGGACGTCTAAATCGTTATAAATACTAATTTTTGTATCTTGTTCCTTCCCACTAAAAAACTCACTATGAAAAAATCCTTCTTATTCTACCTGGCTGCATCCGCCTGCATTTCATTTCACGCCCAAAACGACGACCCTTACCTGTGGCTGGAAGAAGTGGATGGTCAAAAAGCGCTTGAGTTCGTGGAGGCGAAAAATAAGATCGCTGTGGATAAAATGAGCAGCGAAAAAAGTTACCAGGAGATCTATAATAAAAGCCTGGAGATCTACAACTCCAGCGACAGGATCGTTTATCCCACTATATACGGACAGTTTATTTACAATTTCTGGCAGGACAAGCAAAACCCCCGGGGCATCTGGAGACGCTGCAAAAAAAGCGAATTTTTAGGTGCGAATCCAAAATGGGAGACCCTTTTGGACATTGATGAGTTATCAAAAAAAGAAAATGTGCTTTATGTGTACAAAGGCAGCACAGGTCTTTACCCTGACTTTAACAGGTTCCTGGTTCAACTATCAAAAGGGGGAGGTGATGCTGTGATCACCAGGGAATACGACGTTACCAAAAAAATGTTTGTGAAGGATGGATTTGAACTTGCCGAAGCCAAAAGTACTGCGAGTTATTTTGACCTTAACACCGTGATAGTTGCCACCGACTTTGGAAATAACAGCTTAACAAACTCAGGTTACCCCAAACAGGCAAAATTGTGGAAGCGCGGCACTCCCCTTGCTGATGCTGTTCTGTTGTTTGAAGGACAGAATAGTGATGTTTCCCTTTCGCCTTATGTTTTACGCGATGGCAGTGAAAATTTTCTGGTGATAAATCACCGCACTTCTTTTTTTGAACATACCAAATATGTTAAGGTCGGCGAAAAGCTGGTGAAGCTGGAGATCCCCTCAAGCAGCCAGGTAAAGGACATTTTAAATAATCAGCTCGTTGTGGCTCTTAAAGACGACTGGGAAGCAGAAGGAAAAAAATACGGGCAAGGTGCACTAATAAGTCTCGATTTTAAATTATTACTGCAAGGGCAGATCAAAGCACAACTGATCCTGCAGCCCGATGACTATTCCAGTGTTTCAGGCAGCGCAGCCACAAAGAACAAATTGCTTGTAAGCGTTGTGAACAATGTAAAAAGCGAATTGTTTATTTACTCTTTTGATGGAAACAAATGGCAGAGTAAAAAAGTAGATGCACCCGATCTCGGAACCATAGGGTTAAATGCAGCAGATGAATTTTCGGATGATTATTTCTTCAGCTACTCAAATTTTCTCACTCCGTCCACATTATACTACGCCAATGCCGGAACAAACAGCGTAAAGGTCCATCGTTCACTGCCCGCTTATTTTGATGCGGCAAATTATAAAGTGGAACAGTTTAAAGTAAGATCAACTGATGGTACCATGGTTCCTTATTTTGTGATCTCATCTGCAACATTAAAAGCCGACGGAAAAAATCCAACCCTTTTATACGCGTACGGAGGATTTGAAGTTTCTATGCTGCCTTCGTACCTCGCTGTGGCAGGGAAAGCCTGGCTTGAAAAAGGAGGCGTTTACGTACTTGCAAATATTCGTGGAGGCGGTGAATTCGGACCCAAATGGCACCAGGCCGGGATGAAAGAGAAACGTCAGAATATCTACAATGACTTTCATTCGGTGGCTGAAGACCTCATCGCTAAAAAAATAACCTCAGGTAAGAACCTGGGAATTATGGGAGGTAGTAATGGCGGACTATTAATGGGTGTTGCATTTACCCAGCGTCCCGATCTTTATAACGCCGTAGTATGCCAGGTGCCGCTTTTGGACATGAAACGGTTTAATAAGCTTTTAGCCGGAGCCAGCTGGATGGGTGAATACGGTGATCCTGACAAGCCGGAAGAATGGGAATTCATCAGCAAATATTCACCGTACCAGAACCTGAAAAAAGACGCAAAATATCCAGAGGTATTTTTCACCACATCAACCCGCGACGACAGGGTGCATCCCGGTCACGCACGTAAAATGGTTGCTAAAATGAGCGATATGGGATACGCTGTTTATTATTTCGAGAATACCGAAGGCGGACATGCGGGATCTTCAACAAACGAGCAGCGCGCGAAAACGGCGGCATTACAGTACTCTTATCTTCTGATGAAACTAAAGGGGACTTAGTGTTCAAAGTTCAAGGGTTTCCGCCGGAGGCGGTCCCGATAGCTATCGGGACGCCCTCGGTATCATCGGATGGCGGGCAAGGGTTCAAAAGTTCAAGGGTTCAAAGTTCAACGGTTCAAAGTTCAATGGTTCAAAGGTTTAATTCCATTGCGGCGCGCAAACCTTCAAGGTCTCGCCGCTAAGCTCAAGCAGACCTTGAAGGGTTTGCCGCAGCGCGTGAATGAATGACCCCGAACTTTGAACCATTGAACCCGCGTAATATTAAAATAAACTAGCGCGATATAACCACCTTTTTTACGTGGTGTTTATTTTCTGCCTCAATACAAACAAAGTACACTC
>CBIHOL010000149.1:0-5947 GCA_966211905.1 uncultured bacterium | reverse complement strand
GTTGTACAGTAGACGATTCACGCTGGCAATTTACCTGCACCGTTTATCGCCCCGCAGGATGACATGCTGCAGAAAGCAATGTCACGTTCAAAAGCGTTAAACCTCTTACTAACACGGCCCTCATCCGTACCTGGAGCAGAGGCATATCACAAAGTGTTGCGCAAAAATCTTCAAGGAGATTCGTGTTTTTAATAAAGACACAGGCAAAACATATTTTGCCGCCGGATGGAAGAACGAGGAAGATGGATACGAATATCGCAGTCCTTATTTCAAAGGCTGCGTAGGCGCTAAATCCATCACTTTTATCCGGGGCCTCGTTCTCAAGCCTGAAGGCATCCAGATATTTGAAGGCATAATGGACTATGTTTCCATCATCGAGCATCAGGGCGGAAGAAAATTCGATGACGATACAATCATCTTGAATTCTCTATTCTGCATGCGCGAAGCCACCGGTTATATCCGCAATTACGGTTATCAAAGCGCCTCTACCTGGTTTGATAACGACAAGGCCGGAGAACAGGCAATGCAAATGCTATCTGAGTATCTGGTGAGCGAGAAAATAGAGCATTACGCTATGAATCCTTACTATGCACCATATAAAGATGTGAATGAGTATCACACGGTAATGCTGAATTTATTAGAAACCTGCTTTAGACACAATCCTGGTAAATAATATGTTATGGAGTAATCTGCTGATACACTTGATGTGTTGTAAACCGTTGATAATTAGGTGGATAAAATGTGCGAATTGGAGAATGTAATATCGATGTGAAGTTCTTTAACTTTGTTATTCCCACCGTAGGGCGGTAGCTGTGAACTACCCACCCTGCATACTTAATTATGTCGTTGTAGAAGTGTAGACTCCCAAATATACAGACTTTGGGAGAAACAAAATCGTATACCCAAAATTTTCCTCATGACGGCACAAATTATTCATGACAATCGTTCACCGATTCTAATTGCAGCAAAGAAAATAGAATACCCTAATTGCTAAAAATTTTGGCATTTCGGCTAAATTTTCTTACTTTTAAATAACCTTTATGCTTCAATTCGGAAATACTACACCTATCCAGCCCTTAAAAGAGATCGTGGCCTACGAGGCCCTATGGGCTGAAAAAAAGACAACTTGGAAATCCCTTTCAGATTTGTTTACCCAGCATCCGGATTCCCGTCCTTCAGATTTTGTCAGAGGGGATCAAATTAGTGCAATAGAGGAAGAGGTAAAAAAATTCGTTTTCGGGATGGATTTTAGAACAAGTATGCTCATCAGCGGAACCTTCGATTATCCAAAGAAGCTCAACGATGCAAAAGAACGAGTTGTTCTTCTGTATTTTACTGGCATCCTTGAATACTTAGAAACACGCTGTATTGCCATTGTAGGTACAAGAACCCCTTCCTCTGAAGGGCTGGCTATCGCTGCTGAAGTTGCAACTAAACTGGTAAAGGATGATTTTACAATTATTTCTGGCCTCGCGGCAGGAATTGATACGCAAGCCCACAAATCCACAATAGAGGCAGGTGGCCGTACCGTTGCTGTGTTGGGTACGCCTTTAAACAGGGTATATCCAAAGGAAAATAATGCATTACAGGAAATGATTGCTACAAAGCACCTGCTTATAAGTCAGGTTCCATTCTATAGGTACTCAAAGCAGGATTACCGTATCAACAGGCATTTTTTTACCGAACGTAATAAAACTATGTCGGCTCTGACCGAAGCTACATTAATAGTCGAAGCTGGCGAAACATCGGGAAGTCTTACACAAGCTGCTGCTGCATTATTCCAAAAGCGAAAACTGTTTATTTGGGACACCTGTTTCAAAAACAAGAAAATCACCTGGCCGCAGCGATTTGCCGAACAAGGGGCGATCCGGGTTGGGAGCTATGAGGAATTAATAGGACACCTAAACCATGACTAAATGTATCGCCTCCAGAAGATTGACGAGTTGCTTTTGCCATCACATCGTTATTTGACACCAGAGGATGAATGTTATTTTTTTAGAACCTATACTCGGCTGGATTTAGGTTATACGGCCGAGAATAGTTTTATGATGAACTTCAAAAAGAAGATGGATCGTAAAGGGCTGCATGATTGGCACTACAAAGGCCAGGCTATTCGTGAGGCTTCTGATCTCTTCATTAGGGGCACACTGCCAATAAATCCCCCTGGCGTAATTTTCGTTCCAATACCTCCTTCCCGCATGAAAGGTGATGCCCTTTATGATGACCGGAACGTACAAGTAATATCCAGTTTATGCCACGCAAAACCGCATGGAGAATTGAGAGAAATAATCTATCTCAACCAAAACATGCCACCCACTCATGGGAACAAATTAAGCCCGGAAGAGATATTGCCCTATCTTGAAATAAATGAAGCACTATGCCAGGACCCCAAGCACAACGTTGTACTGGTAGATGATGTGATAACCGAAGGTGCTCATTTTAAAGCATGCCAAAGCCTCCTGAGACAAAGATTTCCGAACTCCCGAATTACTGGCTTATTTATCGCCCGGACACTCCATTAGTTTATCAGGATTATCACTATTGTTTTGACATTTGTTCTTGCGTAAGTAGATAGAAGACAAATAAGTATAAATTACTATGAATAATGATAATAAAAAGGGTAATGAGCTGAAATCTCCAAATCCCTTAAGAAGACTATATGATGAATATGCTGCGGGAGTTGCATATATTTCTGTTATCACTGCAAAAGGAGATGAAGGGATAGGGTCGTGCTTTCATATAGGGGGTGGAGTTTTTATTACCGCAAGACATGTTGTAGAAAATTGTATAATTAAAGAAATAGGAACAACTGTTTCGCAAAGACGATATTACGAAGTAGAAGAAACTAAAACTACTGGCATGGCTTCTGTGGAATTCCCTTTTTCTTCTTCAAGAACCTCCATTTTTGCAGGGCCTTATTTTCATCCCAATGACAAAGTGGATATTGCAGCATTAGTTGTTCCTGACATCAAGGCGCCTATTTTGCCATTAGGAGATCATTTGGATGATTGGCTGGGGTATGAACATATTCTCTCAAATGCAGTTGTTTTTGGATATCCACCAGTTCCATTCTCGTCACTACCCACGCTGCTAGCAGCAAAATGTGAGGTAAATGCAATTATAGATAAGTATACGGGTGGCCATCCACAATTCATTCTTTCTTCAATGGCAAGGGGAGGTTTTAGTGGTGGCCCTGCTGTTGCTGAAGATGGTGTGGTGTTAGGCGTAATTACAGAATCACTGGTAAATGGCGAACAACCGCCAGAGCTTGGGTATTTCTCTGCTATTTCTGTGGAAGGTATTTATACCTGCCTCGCTCATAATCGGATTATACCAAAGCACATAGATGAAGAGTGGGACGGTTTTTGGAACGAAGAAACAATCTCCTTTAAAGAGGATCCTAATCAGCCAAGACGTATCAATAATAGTAGTCTAAGAATATATAGAGGAATAGATAAATTTTATTTTGTTCTCTACACGGAAAATGAAACCGTAATAAAAAACACTTTAGAAATTATAGATAATCAGGTGAAACACTTCTACTCCTTAACCTGGGTTCACGATTCGATGGTTAAAATTGAGTTCAAAGAAGGTTCTTTTACATTAGAGCAGGCTAACCAAACCTATAGTTTGATAATTGAAATGATGGAAAGCATGGGAATCAAAAAAGAGACATTCGAGCCAATTTCTTTTAAAGATTTTGGCCAACCCTTCTAAAACAATTCAAAAACTCGACCAATACTCGACCAACGAAAAAGGCAGCTATGAATTTTCTTCATAACTGCCTGATTTTCTTCGTGGTGTGGGGCGGGATCGAACCGCCGACTCAAGGATTTTCAATGATGAAAAGTAGCGATTTATATATATTTATATAAAATAAAGTGATTGATTGTTAATATTTTGAGTATCATATAAATTCGTTAGGTACCATGTAAAATCATCAATTGTTGTACCCAAATAGAGGAAAATGCCAGAAGTCAAATTTGTAATCAATGCACCGGAACAGTTTAGCCTTGAAGAAAGGCAAACATTTGAGATGCTATTGAAGAAGCAAAATAAGGTACGGAATGTAACCATAAAAAAAATTGATCGCTGCAAATATATATGCTTTGGCATGATTGATCAGTTCCCCATTTCGATTGGCGCAATAAAACCAAAAACGGTTTCAGACTTCAATTCTAATAAAGCGAACATTCCAGGTTTACAAGGCCAGTTTGAATGGGAACTGGGATACCTATATACCTGTGATGAGCATCGAAAAAATGGATATGGCTCAAAAGTTATTGAGGGGCTTATAAGTAAAGCGGGAAACATTAATTTGATGGCCTCAACCGAATTGAGTGAAGGTAATCCTATGAAAAAATTATTAGAGAGAAAAGGATTTGAAAAGAGAGGTAATACATGGAAAAGCCAAATACATGGCGGTGATCTCGGCTTATTTTTGAAGTTTATTTAGTACAGTCGATATTGTAAGGGATTAATATATGAATCAAGAAGCATTAAAAGAAGTAATCCACGGGGTTTTAGATAATACCGCGTATAGGCCATTCTTATGTTTGCCTATGTCAGCACTGCTCTATGCAACTTTAAACGATAACCATAAAGCAGGGGCAAGACTTGTGACAGGCGATCTTCATTATAAAGACAGTATTATTTTCAAACAAGATTTTAAGATTTCAGACGCAAAAGATAATACGTATCAAGAATGGGCTGGTCACGCCTGGGTTGAGCTAGAAGATATTATTTGTGATTTGTCTTTTTTCAGGACACTGTATGCACAAGAGTTCACTAAACCCTGTAAAATAGACTTGATTACACAATTTGGTGAAGGCAGAGGCGCATTAATAGGCACTCCTGGTCAATTAGAACAAAATGGGCTGATTTATAAGCCCAAGGAATATTTGTCTGATGAAATGGCCACCGGAATTATTCAAGGCTACGAGCACCTGCTAAATTTTAAGAAATAGGTTCTCACAATTCGATTCGATACAACTTTAGTGTCGAATAGCCGCGTTTGTTTCTTAATGACTTTTAGTCAATATTATGTGAGTTTAATTTTGGAAGAAAACTCACCCTTTACTTTGCTTTTATTGTTCTTGTTGCCCCAGTTCTCAATGGGTGCAGCATGTCTTCTCTTAAAATCGTACTACGCAAAAAATCGGCACCGGATGGCACTTTCCCTCTGTGCCTGCGTATTACAAAGGATAACCATTATTTTTCTTTTTTATTAGCAAAAACCTTCATAGATATTCTAAAGACGAATGGAGCGTCGCAAGGGACGCTCCATCAGGGTTCAAGTGCTGGCTTAAATATCTTTACGGCACAATTGGCTTTGCTTTGAATTTCTTGTTACCCATTTCTTTCACAAATTCATCGAAACGTTTTTTGGAAGCCTCAACAGGTTCCGAACTTTTAGCGGTAAATGTAATGCCGCTATTGTAGGTATCCCATATGTCAGTAATTAAAACAGTCGTGTCATTATTATAGACAATTCGCACTGTGTCGCCATTTTGGATTTTGAAGTTGGCAAGATTAGTGGTGGCCTTATACTCACCCAGTAAGCTGCGGCCATCTTTTCCGTGAAATGTTATTTTCGCCGTACCATCCTCATGAAGATCAAAACTTCTGATCGTTTTGTCTTGGTGCGCTAATTGTATTTGCTTGAAATTAATTCCATCATAGGCGATTAAATGTATCTGTGAAACTTTTGTCGCTGTAATCCCAAGACCGGAACCAGAGCCAGGCGGCGGCTCCTGATCCGTGGTGTCATCATCTTTTGTGCAGGCCGATCCTGTGAACAGACAAATTCCAATGATCGCTAAAAGCAGTTTTGTTGTCATGAGTATAGGGTTGATTAATTATATCCAGGATCGGTGTTCTTTTCTTGTTGCTCTGGTTCCGGCTGGATGTTTCTTTCGTTCAAAATAAAATTGGCCGTAATAAGATC
>CBIHOL010000148.1:0-6001 GCA_966211905.1 uncultured bacterium | reverse complement strand
CAGGCGTTATTTAATAAAAGCGCTGAAGCAGTTCGCAGCATGAACAAAGTGCTTAGCGACATGAAAACAGTTTAATAACTTAAATTAATGAAGAGCCCGTTCCGTTTGGAACGGGTTTTTTTATTTGTGTACTTTTACCCCAATGAGACCGCTTGTTGCAGCACTTCTTTTTTTTACCTGGACACTCAATGCCCAGTACGATCAGCAGGCCCGCAACGCTTTTATTCAAAATGATATTCGTCAGGGATTCGACTTCTGGAACATTTCGAAGCCAACTACCACCTTTCATTCAGCTTTCCAGCCTTATTTAAGCAGCACGTTCAGTAACGCAACTGATTCGGGACTACCGTTCAGAACATACCCCTTTAAAAATCTTTTTTTAAGCAGGACATACAACGAAAAACCACAAAAGAGGAATTGGTTTAATCTCCAGTTTCATCCTCTCGCGGAGCTGGAATTCGGCTATGACCGTCTTCTGGGCAAGCCATTGGCCAGCGCGGCAGGAGGCATGCATGTGAAACTTAACATTAATGACGACTTCACATTTGCCGGTACTGTAATCGGGGGCAGTTATCAATATCCTTTTTTTCTCGATACAACCAACCGTAAAAACCGGCTGCTGCCTGAATTCGGACAAGCATATAAAAACAAGAATAATAACGGCTACAATTTTTTCGACTGGCAGGGGTATGTTTCATATTCTCCGAATAATAACCGGGTATTTAATTTCCAGGCTGGCCGCGATAAACATTTTATTGGCGACGGTTACCGCAGCCTGCTGCTCAGCGACTTTGCGCCTGCCTATCCTTTTTTCAGGATCAATACCAATATTTGGCGTATACAGTATAATGTATGGTACTCGTGGATGTACGATGTTTCAAACTCGATGCAGGTGAAAAATAATTTCACAAACAAATATGGTGCTTTTCATTATCTCAGTTATAATGTAACAAGGAGCTTCAACATTGGCATCTTTGAGAATGTAGTGTGGAAAGGAACCGACAGCAACCAGGTGCGCAATTTTGATGTGAACTACCTGAACCCGGTCATATTTTTTCGTCCGGTTGAATACTCCATCGGCTCCTCTGATAATTCGTTCCTGGGTCTTAATTTAAACGCTACCTTATTCAAAAGACTAAAAGTTTACGGGCAGATCGCCCTGGATGAATTTTACCTGCGGGAACTCCGTGCCCGTCGGGGTTGGTGGGGAAATAAACAGGGTGTACAGGTTGGAGGTAAGTGGATAAATGCATTAGGGGTCAAAGGTCTCGAGCTGCAGGGAGAGTACAACCAGGTGCGTCCGTACACTTATTCTCATGGCGCACCCGAACAGAATTATGCGCATTATGGAATGCCGCTCGCACACCCGCTCGGGGCCAACTTTAAGGAGGCTCTTGGGTTTATTACTTACCGTAAGGGCAGGGGCGGCTTCAGCACGCAGTTAATGATAGCGCGCTCCGGCCGGGATTCAAGTGCAGCATCTAACGTTGGACAAAATATATTTTTGAGTTACACTACGCGGCCATTCGAATACGGTCATTATACAACGCAGGGTGTTCTCACTAAGATCAACCAGGTACACTTCCGTTTTTTCTATCAGCTGGTTCCTGAACTAAACCTGAGACTGGAATTGGGATATATTCAAAGATCTGAGAAAAATGACCGGCAGTATGAGCTCCAAAATCCTTACTTCTATGTTGGGATCAGGTCAACTATCTGGAATAATTACAGGGATTATTAGGCAAACAGGAGCATAACTTCGCGGTTTAAGCCCAAATGGAGAAAAAACGCCAAAAAATCGCCAATTTTTGAAAGCCGGTGCCCAGTATTTTTTTGTAAAACAAAGAAATTCAGTATATTTGCAATCCTTTTTAAAGAAGGAAAGAGGAGATGGGGAAAAGTCAATACATAGTACAGTTTGGCGGACTGCCCATAGGAGTGCACGAGTTTGAGTTCGAAGTGAACGACAGGTTCTTTCAAAATTTTGAAAATTCAGAGTTCAGCAAGGCAGATATAACTGTTTTTGCTTCTCTCACCAAGCAAAATAACCTTTTGCAAATGGATTTCAGTATTTCGGGAACCGTGGCGATTGACTGCGACCGCTGCCTGAAGAACTTTGATTTCCCGGTGGAAACCGAGCAAGCGCTTGTGATAAAACACGGCAATCCTGAGGAAAGCACCGACGAGATCCTTGTGATAGAGGAAGGGAAAGAAGAGTTTGATGTATCGCAATACATTTACGAATACATCACCCTGGCGGTTCCGGCACGAAGAGTGCCCTGCGAAGTGGAGGAAGAGAACTTTGAATGTGACTACGAAACACTGGAAAAGCTTACTGCACTTGAAGCAGAAAAGGAACAGGAAAACAATAAAGAAGAGGAAAATCCCATTTGGGAAAAACTAAATAAAATAAAATTCAACAAAAATTAAAATAAGAAATCATGCCAAATCCAAAACGAAAACTTTCACGCTCCCGCAGGGATTCACGTCGTGCCACGTACAAAGCGCCGTCAATGACCATCTCTAAAGATGCGACTACCGGCGAAGCGCACCTGATGCACCGCGCACACTGGTTTGAAGGCAAACTTTACTACAAAGGAAACGTAGTAATGGAGAAAAAAGCGTAAGCAGTTTTTATTAAACATGTTATCGTTAACAAAAGCAGGTTTTTAGAGCCTGCTTTTTGCATTTATGGCTTACATTAGCGCTGTTGAACAGTTTCTTCACAACCATACTTCAATCAGGGATCCACGAAAGCCAGTCGTCGCTTGAACAGCGAAAAATACAGGTAGTCAATGCCCTCAATTTGTTGCTGGCTGTTTCCGTACTTACCGGCACCTTCTTTAATTTTCACGCTCTTGGAAGTCGCTGGCATGCGTTACCGGCAGTGTTCTTTTTTACGCTGGCCCTGGTTTCCCTCTTTCTCAACAACCGCGGTTTTCTCAGGACTTCAATGTTGCTTTTTACTTTTAATCTTAATCTTGCTATTCTTTATGCAAATGAAACACAGCCCTTTAACGCAGGGCCTTATCTCTACTATTTTCCCCTCATTGTATGCGTTGTATTGCTGAATAATCAATCTTTTCGCGATAGGTTCTCGTTGGTGCACCTCGGTATTGCAGTCGGCTTTTTTCTGATGCATTTTGTACTTGATTTTCCACAGATCCACCTGGTTGAACTTTCCGCTGATCAGCACCAAAAAATGTGGCTGTCAAACCTTTGCCTTTCAATACTTGCAACCACAGGAATGACATTATTGCTCACCAGCCTCATCTCAAAGCAAAACGACGAGATCATTGTGCAGAATGAGAACCTGATAAAAGCCAAGCAGCATGTCAATAATACGCTCAAGGAAAAAGAGATCCTGCTGGCGGAACTTCACCACAGGGTTAAGAACAATCTTGCCATTATTTCGGGACTTCTGAACCTTCAGAGCGACGCTACAAGCAGCGACGAGGCCCGGCAGGTAATAAGCGACAGCAAGAACCGGATTCTGAGTATGGCCCTGGTACACCGCATGCTTTTTGAGAATCCTGCACTTAAAAGCATCAATCTCTCCAAATATTCTTCAGAGCTCATCATGGAATTGTTCAGGTCCTATAATCTTGAAAGGTACGTGGACCTTACCGAAGAATACGACCACGCGGTTCTGCCTGTCAGCAAGTCAATCCCTCTTGGACTTATACTTAACGAGATCGTAACGAATAGTATCAAATATGCCTTTAAGGCAAATCCTAAACAAAAAGGCCAGTTTTACATTAGCATCAAAAATCTCCCCGATTCGAAGATGAAACTGGTGGTTAAGGACAACGGAAAGGGTTTTCCTGAGAACTATAATTTCGATCATCCAAGCCTTTCCCTGGGCATATTCCTGATGAAAACCCTCGCTGAGCAGATCGACGGAGAAGTTCGGTTCTCTAATGATAACGGGGCCCGGATAGAGCTCACTTTTACAACCAACTAATTTGTAAATTCCAAATTTTTTAGGGGATGTTTTTAAGCATTTAAAGTTGTAATATTGTAGTTTAGTTTAAATTTTTTTAGGCCGCGTATGAAGATTGGTTTTGATATTTTAGGTGGTGATTATGCTCCTGACAATTGTCTTGAAGGAGTGATCCTGGCCGCTAAAGAACTGCCAAAGGGCGTGAAGATAGTGTTGATAGGTGACAGTGAACTGGCGAAGGATTTTTTTGCGAAAAGAAACATCGACAGTACACAGTTCGAGTACGCGCATACAACCGAAGCTATTGAAATGGGGGAGTCGCCTACGAAGGCATTTTCGCAGAAACCAAACAGCAGCATTTTCCTTGGATTTAAATTATTAAAGGAAAAGGAGATCGATGTTTTTGCAAGTTCAGGCAACACTGGCGCCATGCTGGTAGGAGCTATGTTCACTGTAAAGGCAATACCCGGAGTAATTCGCCCATGTATCACTACCATTCTTCCCAAAGAAGACGGAGGTTTTGGATTGCTGCTGGATGTTGGCACCAATGCAGATTGTAAGCCGGATGTATTGTACCAGTTTGGTATCCTTGGATCTATTTGTGCCCGCGAAGTTTATAAAATTAAAAGTCCCCGCGTGGGACTTCTCAATATCGGTGAAGAGCCTGAAAAAGGAAATCTTGTTGCACAAGCTGCATATGGCCTCATGAAGGATTCGAAGGATTTTACTTTCGTAGGAAATGTAGAAGGTCGCCACGTGTTCCAGGATATGGCCGATGTGATCGTTTGCGAAGGTTTTGTTGGAAATATTCTTCTTAAGACAGCTGAAGCTTTTTACGATGTGATCAAAGCGCGCGACCGCAGCGATGAATACTTCGATAAATTCAATTACGAACTTTATGGAGGCACTCCTGTTTTAGGCGTTAATGCTAATGTAATAGTGGGTCACGGATGCTCAAGCGCCCTGGCATTTAAAAATATGCTGATCCTTGCTAAAGACGTGGCTGATGCCAAACTGAACGATAAAATAAAGCAAATCTTCCAGTAAATGATCAAAGCGGCTATTACAGCGGTTGCAGGTTATACACCTGAAAATATTGTCACAAATTTCGATCTTGAAAAAATAATCGATACCAACGACGAATGGATCAGGACCCGCACGGGCATCCGTCAGCGTCACCTCGAAAACGATCCCAACAAGGCAACTTCCGATATGGCAGTTGAAGCTGTAAAACAGCTGTGTAAAAAAAGCGGGATCACCCCAGAACAGATCGATCTGCTGATTTGCGGTACAGTAACACCTGATATGGTGTTTCCTGCAACTGCAAACATTATCTGCGCTAAACTTGGAGCTAAGAATGCATGGGGTTTCGATCTTGGTGCGGCATGCTCCGGTTTTATTTATGCATTATCAACTGGTGCACAATTCATCGAAACCGGTCGTTATAAAAAAGTGGTGATCGTGGGTGCAGATATGATGAGCAGGATCATTGATTATACTGACCGTGCTACATGCGTAATTTTTGGTGATGGTGCAGGGGCAGTGCTGCTTGAGCCTACATCAGAAAATGTGGGTGTGATGGATTTTGAATTACATGCCGACGGTAACGGGATGCAATATCTGCACATGAAAGCCGGCGGTTCTTTACGTCCTGCAAGTGCTGAGACGGTTGAGAAAAAAATGCACTTTGTACACCAGGAAGGGCAGGCCGTTTTTAAACATGCCGTTTATAATATGGCTGAAGTGAGTGCGCATATCATGGAGAAAAATAAACTTACTTCAGAAGATGTGCATTGGCTTGCCGCGCACCAGGCAAATAAAAGGATCATCGATGCAACATCTAACCGCATGGGACTAAATCCTGACAAGGTGATGATGAATATCGAGGACTACGGAAACACTACTGCAGGAACCATTCCACTCCTGCTTCGTGATTACGAAAAAAAATTAAAAAAAGGTGACAATGTTAGTCTCTCTGCATTTGGCGGAGGATTCACCTGGGGCGCTATCTATCTTATGTGGGCTTACGACGGGGATAAAGTAAAAGCTTAATCATTT
>CBIHOL010000147.1:0-6030 GCA_966211905.1 uncultured bacterium | reverse complement strand
TTCCCAGTTTATGTTTGACCGGAATTTTTTGTGCAAAGGCTACAAGGTCGTTGTCCATAAAAGGAAACCTTTCCTCTAATCCGCTGGCCATTGACAATTTATCACCAACAAGAAAGAGACTAGGTAAAAAAGTTTTTATTTCAAAATAAAGAGAGTTGTTAATGTGCTGTTCAGGAGTGCTATACTCTAAATGATTATTAAACGTGAAAACACGTTCGAATATTTCACGCGGCTCGAGTACATTTATTTCTTTAAAGTGCTTCGCTGAAAAAAGTTGTGACTTTTCATTGTCCGGAACTAGTCGCTGCCAAAATCCGTAATACTGATCAAAAAACTGTTTTTGATTTAAAGAGTCAAACACCCGGTAATACCTCCAGGGATAGCCTCCGTATAATTCATCGCCACCTGTACCTTGCAAGCATACTTTCACGAACTTGGACGCCAATCGTGAGATATAATAATTTGGGTAACTCATACCTACCTTCAGATCCTCCAGATGATAAACCACCTTAGGAAGTGACCAGCCCAAATCTCCTGCATTTATAACCTGTTCGTAGTGCTCAGTTTTAAAATAGTTAGACATTAACTCAGCATCGCGGCGTTCATCATAATTTGCCTCCACCCCGGTAACACTGCTCATATCGAACCCACAGGTAAAAGTTGCCATCCTTGGAATTAAGCTGGCTCCCACCGCCGTAATTGCTCCTGAATCCATTCCTCCTGACAAATAAGAGCCAACAGGTACATCAGAAACCATTTGCCTCTCCACAGCTTGTCTGAATAACCTCAATGTCTCATCTTTCGCGTCATTGAAAC
This sequence comes from uncultured bacterium, assembly GCA_966211905.1. Classification (GTDB taxonomy): domain Bacteria; phylum Bacteroidota; class Bacteroidia; order B-17B0; family Aurantibacillaceae; genus Aurantibacillus. The sequence continues at coordinate 5,214 of CBIHOL010000147.1, read as the reverse complement.
TCATCGTTTCATCAGTTTGCGAGAAGTCATAATCCCACCACGAATTATGGACAAGGTGTTTGAAGTTACAATCAATTTCAATGGTATTCGCTTGCGGAATCATTGCCACATTTTTGAATAAGGTGCGAAACGAAAACAAATTTTGAAAAGTAAAGTACTCATTCAATGCGCTCAAATCCAGTTCGACTTTAAAAGCAGGATGCTTCATAAACGCTTTAATCTCAGAAGCGAACAGAAAAACATTTTCATTATGCCAGTAATAGAGTGGTTTGATACCAAATCTATCCCTCGATAAATAGATTTTTCGATTTTTCCGGTTGAACGCTGCAATTGCAAACATTCCATTTAATCGTTTGAAAAAATCAGGCCCGTGGGCTTCTAGACCTTCAACTATTACCTCTGTATCAGATGTAGATTTAAAAGTATGACCAATATTTTGAAGCTCTGTTCTTAATTCTTTAAAATTATATATACATCCGTTAAAAATTATAGTCCAATTTGTTTGTTTAGAAGTCATTGGCTGACCACCATTGCCAGAAGTATCTAAAATGGATAATCTGCGGTGACCAAAACCTACATTGCCATCAATAAAAATACCCTCTCCATCAGGTCCACGGTGTGCAATAGCATTAGACATCGCACTGAGAATTTCTTGGTCAACTTTGTTATTATTTAAATCAAATATTCCGCTTATGCCGCACATTCTTAAGTACAGGAATTACTTCAAACTCTTTATACAATACACCACATACTCATAATCTTCCTTCGTCATCTTATTAAACAGGGGAATGGACATTGAAAAATTATTACAGTCTCGTGCTCCCGGAAAATCATCGGGTTTGATGTTGTACTTATCAGCGTAATATTTCAGCATATGGGGCGCATGTGTTCCCGGCCTCGTTGATACACCCATCTGCTGTAGTTTTCCCATTATGTCATTGCGTGTCATCGGTGATCTTGTTTCATCAATATAGACGACGTATGACTGCCACCCATGTTTCGAATCAGCACTCACAACAGGGGTTCTGATCCAATCAATTTTTTTCAACTGCTCGTTATAAAATTTTGCCCACTCCGCGCGTTCATCAATGAATAGGTCCAGCTTTTTTAATTGCACAATCCCCACCGCTGCCTGCAGATCAGTCATCCGGTAATTGTATCCGAGCATATTAAAATCAGGAAGAATGTAGGGCTTTGCGCCATGATGACGTTGTTCTTCGCTGATAGAGGCACCATGATTTCTCAAATTAGAAATCATTTCGGCGATATTATCGTCGTTGGTCGTGATCATTCCCCCTTCACCTGTTGTAACCGACTTGCGCGGGTGAAATGAAAAGCATCCTATTATCCCCAGGCTGCCTGCGGGCTTGCCTTTATATCCTGCCCCGGCTGCACAAGCTCCGTCTTCGATTAATGGGATGCCACCCGCGACCTTTTTAACTGCGTCCATATCCGCACATAATCCAAATAAGTGAACAGGAATAATGGCCTTGGTCTTTGACGTAATTTTCTTTTTAAGATCATCCACATCTATGTTAAATGTTTTCCGGTTTACATCGACAAACACAACTGTGGCTCCGCAATAGAGGACCACATTCGCTGTTGAAATCCACGTAAAGGCAGGAACTATAACTTCGTCGCCATGTTTAATATTTAAGGCGACTAATGCGAGATGTAATGCTGTTGTCGCACTTGTAACAGCCATCGCGTGTTTTACATTATGACGATCGGCAAATATTTTTTCAAACTCACGAACTTTGGGGCCGGCTGTTAGCCAGCCAGTCATTATGGGTTCTCTTGCCGCCTGCCACTCTTCCTCCCCCGTGTGCGGAAGGGATATTGGTATATTTCTTTTTTCCATTATGCTAGAACTTCTTTTTTATTTTTTTCTCTCCAGTCGATCAATCTTAACAATCCTTCCTCGAGTGTATATGTGTACTTAAATCCCAACTCTTTTTCAGCTTTTACTGCTGACCCAATGCGGTTTTGAACAAGCGAACGCGCATCATCAGCGCTATAAGGCTTATAAGTGACCTTCAGGTCCGAGTGTTTCAATTTTAAAATCAAATCACACAGCTGCTTGATAGAGGTCTGCACTTCAGTACCGACATTATAAAAACCATGCTGTACATCAGACTTTAGCGCATCGACGTTGCAGCGCGCCACATCCTCTACATAAATAAAGTCATATGCCTGGCTGCCATCACCATTGATCACCGGTGCTTCGTTCGCATCTATTTTATTCAGCATAATTGGAACAACGCCAGTATATGCAGCAGTCTGGTCCTGGTGTGGACCATACACATTCATATAACGCAATCCGATAACAGGTAAACCATAACGGTCATTGAAAGCTGTGGCCATCGCCTCCCCGGCTATTTTAGTTGCTCCATAAAAGTTCTTATTATTAAAAGGATGCTCTTCGGTCATGGGTAACTGCACCGCGTCGCCATACACTGACGCAGAAGATGACCAGACAAGCTTTTTGATCTTATTATTTACGCATGCTTCCATCACGTTAAAGGTTCCTGCAATGTTAACCTCGAAAGCAGTCCTAGGGAAATCCTTGCAATGCAACAGCCACATAGCAGCCAGGCACACCACATAATCCATCCCTTCCATTGCTTTGTTGAGGATATCTGTTTCGCGGATATCCCCCCCTATGGGGAAAATTCTGCAACGCGGATCCTTTAGAGATTCTTTCAGGTAATTTTTTTTACCTCGTGCGAAATTATCGTATACGATGACTTCACCGACATTTTCTTTTAGTAATTCCGCAACTACAAAGCTTCCGATGAAGCCGGCTCCGCCAATTACTAATACTTTTGAGTCTTTTATATTCATTTTATTTTTTTTTCCATGATGCCTTAATATTCAGAAATCCGTGCGATACGGTGAATGGATAATCTGTCCCCCCGTTCTTAGCCACATTACTTACCTTGAATGTAAAAACGTTTTCCAGCCAATCGTACCCAATACCGCTGACCTGGTCAGAAATTCCTACAGTTAAAGAATATGTTCCAGGTAAAATTTCCTCATTAAACTGTGCTTCTACAACGTGAGCTCCCGTTTCAGATAGCCCTGTATAAAACTTTTTTGTCAGATCTGAAATTAAAGCAAACGGTTCGCCTGTTGTGCTACCTATCAATAAGTCTACTGACACAGGGTTGATTTTTTTCTTCACTTCAAACTCCACCCGAACGGTTATCTTCTCGGTGAATGCAAACTCATTGCAAAATTCACCGTGCTCATTGATACACATTATTTTAGTAACAACAGCACCGGGTGTTTGGGGTCTTACAAAATCCGAAGGAATTATTCCGGTTTCTGCTACCTTTTTATTTTCGCTCAGATATTCATTAATCGTTTCGTTGATCCTTCCATGCATCACAATTTTGCCGTGCTTCATAAAAATACCGCTCGTGCAAAATGCTTTTACCGTAGGTAAATTGTGACTAACGAATATGACAGTGTTACCAGCTTTCGCAACACTTCTCATTTTATCAATGCACTTATTTTGAAACTCCTGGTCACCAACTGCCAGAACTTCGTCAATAATGAGAATATCAGGATCCAGATGCGCGGCAACAGCAAAAGCTAGCCGGACATACATACCACTGCTATATCTTTTTACAGGCGTATCAACGTATTTAGCCACACCGCTGAACTCTACTATTTCATCAAACTTTTTTGCGATTTCGTGACGCTTCATTCCTAAAATCGCCCCGTTTAAAAAGACATTATCTCTCCCAGTAAGGTCAGGATGAAATCCTGTTCCCACCTCAAGCAGGGAGGCCAACCGTCCCTTGTATTTTAAACTGCCCGTCGTGGGCTCCGTTACCCTTGACAAAATTTTGAGTAATGTTGACTTACCAGCGCCGTTTTTCCCAATGACACCGACAACGTCACCTTTATTAATCTCGAAATTAATTTCATTTAACGCCCAGACATATTTTGATTCTTCTTTATTTGAAATTTTGTCGCGTTGATTTTCAACTCCCAGTTTCAGAAATGGGTCATCCTTACCCTTTAATCGGGCTACTAAACGTTGCACATCATCGGTTAGACTGGAAATACCTACCGCTCCGAGCTTGTATTGTTTAGAAATATTTTCCGCCTTAATTATTACGCTCATTACACAGTATCCATAAATGTTTTTTCTACTTTTGAAAAAACATAAACGCCCAAAATCAAAACAATAAATATCGCCACGCCGTCTGTAAGTATAAGCTTCGGACTAAATAAACCCTCGCTCGTAAAGGCGTATTTGGCGCCTTCAATCAATCCGGTTAGAGGATTTATCAATAATAATTTATAGAAAACAGATTTGAAATTAATGGTAAAAAAAGGATAGGCAATTGGAGTTGCATACATCAATAATTGAATTCCAAAACCGATCAGCATTGTCAGATCACGGTATTTTGTTGTGAAAGCAGAAATTATCAATCCTAATCCCATCCCGAAAAGCGAAAGTAACAAAAGGTAAAGTGGAAGGAACAATAAGGTTTGATTAAGCTTACAATTATAGCCTTGAAAGAAAACACCGTACGTATAGACAACCAAAAATAATCCAAATTGGATGCTGAATTTAAAAAGACCCGACAAAAGCACAGAAACCGGCACTGTTAGCCTCGGAAAATATACTTTACCGAAAACTGAGGCATTGGTAACGAAAGTGCTGGAGATCCTGTTAAAACTGTCTGCAAAAAAATTCCAAAAAGACAAACCTAAAAGATAGAATGCGAACGGTGAAATATTCGGAGGCGTCGGTATTTTAGCGATATTTCCGAAAACAATAGTAAAAACAATACTGGTAAATACTGGTTGAATAATTAGCCAAAGGGGACCGAGGATAGTTTGCTGGTAACTTGATTTAATATCCCTTTTAAAGAACAGATAAATCAGATCTTTATAGTCCACAAGATCTTTGCAAATCTTTCTAATATTAAATGGATTACCTCGCTCAACTATGTTCCACTTTTCATTCATCTGTTATTCGACAATTATAGAATGGCGATCCGGGAAATTAATTAAAACTCCCATTCCTTTCTTACTATATACGGCCATACTGCCAATAGCAGCTGCATTGGCATTGGTATCGTAAAGAACTTTTTTAAGATCGTCAACACTTCCACATCCACCGCATGCGATAACGGGGATCTCGACGAAATTGAGAAGCTGAGAAAGTGTATCGTAATCATATCCTTCCCAGGT
>CBIHOL010000146.1:0-6049 GCA_966211905.1 uncultured bacterium | reverse complement strand
AAGATATTAAAGCTGATGGTTTTGCACTTGCGATAAATGATACAAATTTATTGCGCCGCGATCTTGACCTGGGAATCACCACCGAAGCATTTGAATTGCTCGATAATGACCTGCTGACCCCAGGCCGCCGAACGACAGTATTATTTAATGAAAAGTGGCATAAAGGAGTAATAGGCATCGTTGCGTCGAGGCTAATTGAAAAATACTACAGGCCTACTATCATCTTAACAGAAAGTGATGGTAAAGTGACCGGCAGCGCACGCAGTGTAAAAGAATTCGACGTGTACACCGCGATCGAAAAATGCAGTGATCTCCTGGACCAGTTCGGTGGACATAAGTTTGCTGCGGGATTATCCCTCAAAAGAGAAAATATAGAAGCATTTAAAACGCGCTTTGAAAGCGTGGTCTCGGAGTCTATTACCGAAGATCAGCTGATACCAAAATTAGAAGTGGATGTTGAACTGGAGTTCCATGAGATCACACAAAAACTGGTGAGGATCCTTAAACAGTTTGCACCGCATGGACCTGAGAATATGGCGCCGTTATTCTGTACGCGTAATGTTTTTGATACAGGGTGGGGACAGGTTTTCGGGAACAATCATTTAAAGCTCGAATTATTTCAGGCGGCAAATCCAAATATACGCTTCCAGGCCATTGCCTTCGATAAAGGAGATTACATTACTTTCTTCCAAAGAAAAATACCGATGGATATTGTGTTCAAGATCCAGGAGGTAGAATCGAAAGGTACCAGCAATGTGCAGCTGGTTATTGAAGATCTAAAGGTAAACGCATCGTCAACCAACTAGTTGTTTCGGGTTTCGGGTTTCGGGTTTTACACGAATTACACTCGGCTTTGCTCCGGTAGAGCACAGAGCGGGCAGTGCGGTAGGTAGTAGCAAACACTAATTATTACTGATTACACAAAATTAAGAACAGGTTCCGGTCCGAAGGACTCCTTGTAGGTTTCTTGTTTCAGGTTTCTGATTCCAGGTTTTGGGTGGCTCCGAAAATTTGTGCGTTACCTTTTTTTGTGTTGAGGAGGTAGATCAATCTCCATGTTAAGACTGCTGCAACAAACACAAGTGATGCTAACAGCGCGATCCATATACCGATCGTTTCCCATCCAAGCTTAAACGCCAGGAAATATGCCAGGGGGAGAGCGAGAATCCAATAGCCGATCAGTGTTACAAGAGTCGGGATCTTTACATCCTCCAGTCCCCGTAACAACCCGATAATAGTTACCTGCAAACCATCGAACAGCTGGAACAAAGCTGCGATGATCAGAAGCGTTGCTGCGAGCTCAACGATTTCTTTTTCACTGGTGAAGATCACCGGCAGGAAATTATGAAGTAACATAAAGATCAGTCCGCATGAACCCATCACCAGGAAAACAAGTTTAACTGCAGCTTTTGAAGCATCACGAAGTGCCGGAAGATCACCCTGCGCTTTAAAAACGCCGGCGCGTATTGTTGCTGCGCTTCCGATACCAGATCCGAACATATAAGTGAACGCAGCGAGACTCAGGGCAATACCATGCGCATCTATCTGTTCCTTTCCGAATATTCCTGCCATAAATCCTGCAATGGCAAACGCTGCCACTTCAAAAGTAAATTGCATTGCTGTGTTTATACCGATCTTCCATAACGAATAAAATTCGTTGCGGCGGATGCTGATCTCAAAAAAAATCTTTCCGATAGAACGGGTAATCGGAGAGTAAAAAATAAAAGCCAGGAAAGAAATTCCCATAAACAACCTTGCATAAAAAGATGCCCAGGCAGAGCCCATGTAACCCATCTCAGGCATGCCCCACTTGCCGTAAATAAGCAGGTAATTCAAAAGTATATTGAGCAGATTGCCAAGAACGCTAATTATCAGCGCCATCCTGGTATTGCTCAGTCCTTCGCAATATTGCTTGCAGGTAAAAAAAAGTGAAAGAGGCACCATAGAAAAAATGATGACATCAAAAAATGGTTCGGCAAGCACCACCACTTCTGCTGGTTGCCGCATGTCCTTTAAAAATCCTGACAGATTATAGAGAACAACAAAACAAACAATAGCAATAAGAAAATTAAGGAACAGCGAACTTTTAAGCAATCGCGCTTTTCGCTGGAGATCATTATCCTGGTGCGCGGCTGTAACCAGCGGCGTAGTGGCAAAGCTCATTCCCATAGCGAACACAAACACCAGCATATAAAGGTTGTTCGACAGGATACCTGCGGCCTGCTCAGCTGGTCCGATCTGTCCCAGGAAAATAGTGTCAACCATGCCGGTGATAACATGTCCTACCTGCGTGAGCACCAATGGCCAAGCGAGATAGATCGTTTCTTTTGTATGTGAATGCTTAAAAAAACGGCGGATCATAAAGTCCGGATCATTTAACCGCGCTTTTTACGGCGGTGGCAGAATTCAACCACTTTTTAACATCAGTGAGCTCTTCAGGAGTAATAGTGTGGGCAGCGGAGTAACTTTTAAATTCAACAGGAGCACCCTTCTTTTTGATTGCCGCCGCTGCAGAACCGCCATTCATATAACTGATCACATCGTCCTGCATACCATGTGCAATAAAGAACTTACAACGTTTGAACTTATCTGTGGTTGCAAAAGATTCTGTTTGTGGCATCAGCAGACCGCTAAGCGCAACAACTCCTTTTATCTTCTGGGGATGTTTAAAAGCTATGTCGTACGACATTATTGCGCCCTGGCTGAAACCCAGCAAAAAAACCTGGGTGCTATCGGCTTTGTAAGCTCTGCACGCATTGCTAACAAAATTCATGATGGCTTCACGGCTTGTTCCGGCAACCGTATAATCATACCTGAATGTTTTATCCTGGAGAAAATCAATCGGGAACCAGCAATAACCTCTTCCTGCTGTAACGGGCGCCCTGAGGGAAAAAACAAGAAATTTTTTATCAATAGAAGATGCCAGCGAAAGCAGATCGTTTTCATTACTTCCATACCCGTGAAGTAAAATAAGCACGGGCGTTTTATTGGTTACAGCTTTTGGAGCAATCACAGAATAAGTTAAGCCTGTGTTTATTTTTTGCGCCTGAATGCCTGTAAATAAAAGGCAAAGAGCGAAAATCAGATTTCTCATCGATTGCGACGTTTTTTATTGCCGCCTCCACTATTTCTATTACCTCCACCTCCACTACCGCCAGTACCGCTCTTGCGACGGGCAGATTTTGCATCACCCCAGGTAAATTCATCCTGCTGATTATCCTTTGAAGAATTTTTTCCTTTTTTCTCCTCCATTTCAGCGAAGGCATAGGTAAGCTGTTTTTTCATCAGGTCAGCGTCTTTCACCACAATCTGCACTGTATCACCAAGGGCATAGATCTTGTTACTGTTTTTGCCAACATAACGGTAATTCTCTTCATCGAAGAAAAAATGATCGCCTGTAAGATCGCGCGAACGGATCATTCCTTCACAGCGGTTTTCAATCACTTCAACATAAATACCCCATTCTGTAACACCGCTGATCACACCGGCAAAGGTTTGACCAAGCTTGTCCTTCATGAATTCCACCTGCTTGTATTTTACTGACGCACGTTCAGCTTCAGCGGCAGTTTTCTCCATATCGCTGCTGTGTTTGCACAGAAACTCCAGCTCTTCCTGGTTGGAATATGTTTTGCCATTTAGCTTGGCCTGCAGTAAACGATGCACCAGCACGTCAGGATAACGACGGATAGGAGAAGTGAAATGCGTGTAGTAATCAAATCCCAAACCATAGTGTCCAACATTCTTAGTCGTATAAATGGCCTTCGGCATACTACGAACCGCGAGCAGCTCCATCATACCCTGCTCTTTTTTATTTTTCACGTCGATCAATAATTTATTGATCGATTCGGTAATCTTCTTTTTACTTCCAATGTTCATCTGGTAACCGAAACGGGCTGCAAAACCGCTCAGCTCCTGGATCTTTTCATCGCTGGGCACATCATGCACACGATACACACAAACATTTTTATCACTACCCTTCTTTGCCTTTAAAGGTCTTGCGTCGTCATCATTCGCACCATCTCCACGGCCTATAAATTCAGCCACCTTCTTATTTGCAAGAAGCATGAAGTCTTCAATTAATTTATGAGCGTCCTTTTGTGTTTTAAAGAATACCCCTGTAGGGTTTCCAAGCTCATCGAGATGAAACTTCACCTCAGCCTTATCAAAAAAGATCGAGCCTTTGCGCATCCTCTCGTGACGTAATTTTTTAGCAAGACGGTCAAGAACCAATAGGTCCTCTTTATTATCTCCCTCACCGGTCTCTATCACTGTCTGCACTTCCTCATAGGAGTAGCGCCTGTCGCTGTAAATAATAGTTTTTCCGAACCATTGGTGATGCACCTGCGCCTCATCATCCATCTGGAATACGGCGCTAAAAGTGTATTTTTCTTCATGCGGACGCAAAGAGCACACAAAATTACTCAGCACCTCCGGCAACATTGGAATTACCCTGTCAACAAGGTAAACACTGGTGGCGCGGTTAATGGCTTCCTTATCAAGCGCACTTCCCGGCTGGAGGTAATGCGTAACATCGGCAATATGCACTCCCACTTCCCATAAACCGTTTTCTAATTTCTGAATGGAGAGCGCATCATCAAAGTCCTTTGCATCAATTGGGTCAATAGTAAAAGTTTTGATCCCCCGGAAGTCGCGGCGTTTCTTGATCTCAGCTTCAGTGATATCGGTCGGCAGTTTTTTAGCTTCGTACTCAATGGCATCCGGAAATTTTTCTGGCAATCCATACTCAGCCATGATGGCATTCATCTCGGTCTTATGCTCACCCGGGAAACCAAATACCTGCAGTACTGTACCCGATGGATTTTGCTCTCCCCTCTTCCATTCCTTTAGTTCGATCAATACTTTCTGACCGTCTTTGGCGCCTTTAATATCGGAGCTCCTGATAAAAAAATCTACATGCACCTTGTTGCTGTCGGCGATCACAAAGGCAAATTTCGGACTGATCCTGATAGTGCCCACAAATTCGGTACGTGCGCGCTTGATCACTTCCACTACTTCTCCTTCTTTTCTTCGTCCGCTTTTGCGTGGGGTGATATTCACTTTTACAAGGTCACCCTGGAGGGCATCCTTCGTTGCTTTGGCAGGGATAAAAATATCCTCCTCTTCATCGTTCCAGACTACGAAGGCAGTCCCCTGGCTGGTAAAATCGATGGTGCCGGTAATATATTGTTTGGTTTCCTTGATCTGGTATTTACCTTTCTCTGACTCAATTATAAAGCCCTGGTTCTTTAATTCTTCAAGAGTTTCAATAAGCATAAAACGCTCAGCTTCGTTATTGATCTCCATAGCAGCGCCTAACTGCTTGTAATTAAAGGTTTTTGAATCGTTGTGTTTAAAAAAATCCAGTACTTCCTCAAAGAGGAATCTTTTAGGCTTTTTGGTTCTCGACATATTTAAAATTGCATTCTGTTTTTGATCCCGATCACTATCGGGTTTGTTAAAGGTAATAGTTTTGGATCGTTTTAATCGTATCCGTCTGATTTTAAACAAAAGCTATGCCATCTGAAGGTTTCTGGTTTCGGGTTCCGGGTTCCAGGTTAGTCATTGTGCCTAGCCGGCCACAGGCAGATTTCGTTTAGCCAAAGCTACCCCGCGGCGACAGGGCCTGCACACGGGACCACCTGTGTACCTGCCTCACGCGTAAGCAAATTCCGACATAACCGTCGCTACTTAGAAAGTAATCTTTCTCCTACTTTTAATTGTGTAGATTCAATTTCTTTATCCCTAAGGTTCAGCTCGTATTTCTAGCAAATTTTTATGTTCTTTTTCCTCGATGAACGGCAAATGTGCTAAGGCACATTTGAGCGGAGCTCGTGTGATAGGCGGAGTCGATATTGGCTTCCAATCTACCGCACCATCTCGATCAAAGGGCCACTGACTCTTTGCCGCCACGGCGGCAACAAGGGAATCCGACTACACAAGGTTTGAATCCTTCTACTCGAGCATTCGAATTCTTTCAAATTTTTAATAATCGTATTATTTTCTTTAGCACTAAGATACTTTTGCTGTCTCTAGCATCTTTTCTTGTTCT
>CBIHOL010000145.1:0-6070 GCA_966211905.1 uncultured bacterium | reverse complement strand
GCTATGGATCGTAAAATTCTACTGTTACTGATTTTTGTTGCACTTCTCGTTGTGCCTGTTGACTTCCCTGCTCAATGCGCGATGTGCAAGGAGGCTGCAGAAAGTTCGATGAAGTCTGATCCCAATTCCATGGCAAGGAGCCTGAACAAGGGAATATTATACCTTATGGCTGTGCCATACCTGATGATCGCTTTTATTTTTAGAAAGCAGCTGTTCCAGTTATGGAAAAAAGTAAGCAGGCGCTTTTCGCGTTCGCACCAGGCAGAAAGCAATCAGCTTTAGCGCATCTTCGGCTTCTTGGCAGCCTTGCTCATTACCAGGGCTTTTCCTCTTGTTCGTGGAAAATGCACTTTTTCGTTAATAACCATTCTCAGGTTAAGTTGTTTGGGAAGATTTCCATATTCCCTGAAGATCTTGTTCCTGATCTTTTCAATTCCTCTCGAATCAAGACGGTCATCCTGCAATGCTTCAAACACCAGCAGATCACAGGCCGATGATTTCATCCAGTCTACATCCACCTGGTACCCTATAGCGGCAATAGCATTAGTTTTAGTAAGAAAAGACTGGATCTTCCGTTTGTCGATCTTTAATGTGGAGCAAGACCCGAAGTAAAACACCTTTCCGTAGCACTTGTCTTCCAATATGCTGGCGATTTCATTTAAAGTAACAAAAACCTTACGGTTAAGGAAAATCTTTTCCTGTTCGCCATGGCATGCAAGGTACAGGATCGGAAATTTATCTGAGATCGTTTTCTGTGCCCATTTCTTGAGAAAGAACTCCAGTTCATCCCTGGTGGCGCAGTCGTGGTGAATATAATTACAACTGTTGGACTTCGATAAGAACTCCAGCAGTGGGGTTACCGATGATTTATCATTCAGGTTGTAGTCGTTCCAAAGTCCTTCCAGACAGTATATGTGCTTGTTCCTTTTCATTCTCTTATCCTCCCCTCAGCAAGTACCTATCTGTTCTGCTCTATAACTTTTGGAGCTTTAAAATAGTCACTGTCTTTTTTTGGAGCGTTTTTTAAAGCTTCTTTTTGTGAAATAGTTACTTCCGGTGTATCCGGGCGCAATACATTTTTTTCGTCGGTTATGTAAATTAAAGGTTCAACGTTTGTTGTGTCGAGCTCGTTGAGTTTATCAACAAAGTTGAGCATACGGTTCATATCCTTGAGGATCTCCGTTTTTGCGTCTTCATTAAATTCGAGTCGTGCCAGGTGCGCGATCTCGTCTACCATTTTTATGTCAATTGCGTTGGCCATTGTATTTTTCCAGTTCGAGGCTAATAAAGGTATAAACTTTCTCCTTAAGGGAGGGTACATTTTTTTCCGTTAAGCCAATTGTGCTAATCGGCTCACCTACAATGATTTGGGGGCGTCCGGGACGCCCAAAACTCTTAAAAAAACCACCATTTTGCAGGTAGTGCCAGTTATTGAGGTTAACTACCGGAATAATGGGTACCTGCTTATCAATGGCCAGCTTAAAGGCGCCATTTTTAAAAGGCCGGAGCTTTCCTGATTCACTGATCGTTCCCTCCGGGTAAATGACCTGGCTGAGTCCCTGGTCGATCTTAGCGCCCGCTTTTGCCACGGCTTTATGGGCATCGGTGAGACTTTTCCGGTTCACGGGAATATCCAGGTAAATAAAAAAGTATTTGAACAGAGGAATTCTCAGAAGCTCGTACTTACCCATAAATACCGCTGTATGATCAACGTAAAACGGGCAAAACACAATATCCAGGTAGGAGGTATGGTTTGAAACGATAATGCTGGGTTTTGGCAGCCTGTACTTTTTCACTTTGTATGTAACCAAAGGAAACAGGAAGGATCCGTAAGAAATGATCCTCGCCCAGAATCTTTTGAGCTTAAAGACGCGGTCAAATTTCCCTCTTCGCAGCGAAATATAAAAAAAGGGAAACAGCAGCAGGAATGGAACGGCAAAGCAAATGACGAACCAGATCTTCCACAAAGGAGTGAATATATAACGGAAAATTTTCAGAGGCGCTAAGGTACCAATAAGGCAAATGAGAGTTTGGTAAAGAATCAAAAAACAAAGGCCGGGAAGTTTCTCCCGGCCCGGTAAAAATTTAAATAACTACCTCTATTTCAGTCGTGTAATCAGGAACTCCACACGGCGATTCTTGTCGTGCTCCTCTTCAGGACATGTGGACTGCATATTTCCTTCACAGGCGCAATTGTTAAGGAGTTTGGATTCCCCATAACCTTTATAGGTGATCCTCATTTTATTGATGCCTTTTTTAATGATATACTGGGCTGCTGACTTCGCTCTATTCCCCGATAACTTAAGATTAGAAGCGGCACTTGAACGGCAGTCGGTATGTGATCCTAGCTCGATGAACATGTTCGGATATTCGTTCATTACCTGTACCACTTTGTCAAGTTCGGTGGCAGCGTCCGGACGGATAGTAGCCTTACCAAGATCAAAGTAGATCGGTTTCATATCGATCATTTTCGCAAGGTCCATCCCGACTTCAACTTTACCAAGTGAAAGGTTCAGTATTTCGTTAAGGTTGATCTCACCCGGCTTTGAAATTTCGTGCGTGAAAACAACTGTTCTTTGCAAATAACCTGGTTTCTCTATACGTATCAGGTACGTTAGTTTGTCGCCAATGCGATTACCGAACAGGAACTTAAAATAATCACCCGATGAAGTGGTGGTATAAACATCCACCTCCTGGTTAGTGGCAATATCTGTAAGCTTGATGGTCGCACCTTCGAGTAATTCATTGGTCTTGGCGTCTGTGATCAGACCGCGCAGGAACAATTTCGGATCTTTTTCAAGCGTGATCTCTTTAACGAAGGCATCTTCGCTCGCTGTTTTTCCTGAAAGAGTTTCTTCTGCTTTAAAATAATCGTCCTTCAGAGCTTCGATCTTATAATCCAGCTCTTCTTCAACCGACAGCAGATATTCCCCTTTTTCGTTTGTAAGTACAGTGTCTCCGTTAATTACCAACTTAGCATTGGCAACCGAATCGCCGGTCGATTTTTCGCGTACCCTGATGGTAGCATCTTTTCCGCGGCGCACTTCCCTAAGGACCGCCAGCTCATAAATGTCGTCATCCATTCCTCCGTTCTTACGATTCGAAGTAAGAAAACCTGTCTTATTATCTTCGATCAGGTAATAGCCAAAGTCGTCAGATTTGCTGTTAACAGGTTCGCCCATATTGTAGATCTTTTTTACCTCTGACCCGGAGAACAAAGCTTCAAAAATATCAAGCCCACCCATTCCATCATGTCCATCTGAGGAAAAATAAAGTACGTTGTTATATGTAATGAAAGGGAACACTTCATTTCCGGCAGAATTAACCTTATCGCCAAGATTTACAGGTGCTCCAAAAACACCGGCAGAATCCTTTTTGCTCATGTAGATATCCATTCCACCTTTTCCACCCGGCATGTCGGAAGCAAAGTACAGGGTATATCCATCTGAGGAAATGCTGGGATGCGCAACGTTGTAATCCTTATTGTTGAATGGCATCACCTTCACCATACTGAAACCGTTCTGGTCAAGCGTCGCTTCCAGGATCTTCAGTTTGTAGCTGCCGTCTGCAGCAAGTTCATCCTTTTTTACACTGTTGCGCGTAAAATAAACTGTGTTATAGTCTTTGGTAAATGAAGCCGGACCGTCGTTATGCTTTGAATTGAGGTCACCCATAAAAAGCTGCGGTTCAACACCCTTGGCTGCGGCTTCTTTTTCAGAAGCGTAGAGGTGCATGTAACCTCCGTCTGTCCAGCCTTGCTCTCTTTTTATCCACGGTGTTTTTGTGCGGGAAGAAGTAAATACAATGTTATCATGAAACTTCACAGCACAAAGATCGTTTTGCGGTGTATTATACATCCACGAATTCACGGTGTAAGCATCGGCATTTTTTGTAAAGGCCGCCGTTTTCGTCATAGCAGCAATCAGGTTCTGACCGCGGTTGTCAGCAGTATATTTTTCAAGGAAGGGCTTCGCTTTTTCATCTTCACCCATTTCATGTAATGCCTGTCCGTAATATAATTCATGGATCGGCTCAGCTTTCCCCGAGCGAACCAGTTCTCCGTAGGCATGCATTTTACCTGTAGTATTGTTTGTGAGCCTGTAACAATCGCCCAGGTTAGATAAAATAAGCTTGTTTGTATTGTCGCCCATCCTCGCTTTTTCATAATAGGGAATGGCTTCTGCATAAGCTTTTTTATTATAAAGCTCATTTGCTTTTTTAAGTGCCTTTGCCTGTGAAGTGGCGCTCATTGGTTTTGATCCCGCGGCTGCATTGGCTTCAAGCACTGGTGCGGCGCTATCCTGCGAAGTTGTTGACGGCGCAGTAGCAAGAGAATCTAATGGGGCAACTGCAGGAGCATCGGTTGTTAAAGGCGCCGCAGCGGAATCTGTTTTAGCGGGTTCGGCAGCTGGTGTCTCTATCGGGGTTACCTGCGCATTGCCGGTAAAAGCGAACACAGTAACTGTGCAGAAAGCAAGAAATTTTTTTTTGAGTTTCATAAATACATTTAGTTTAAAAATACCTTGGTGTCACGATTCTTCTGCCTTTGTAAGCAAACAGATAATTGATGGCAAGTTCATGCGAACCCATTGTATATTTCTGAATCTGATTCAAACCATAATCGTAAGAATAAGAGATCAGCAACTGTTTGTTGGCCTGTAAACCAAGGATCAGCGACATCGACGAATTTGTCCTGTATCCTAATCCGGCCCAGATCATCTCATTAATAAAAGCACAGGCGCTGAGGTCGAGCTGTGCAGGAGCATTCGCTACCATCTTCATCATTCCGGTACCACGGATCTTAAGATCTTCATTCACCTTGAAAATATTTCCGGCTGTTAAGTAATATGTAAATCGCGAAGGATCCATTCTGGTAACCTTAACCACTCCACTTCCTCCGTAAGCCATAAATGCTTCATTGTCGAGTAATCGCGGCACAGATAAACCGGCATAAAAGTTCTTAGTGTTGTAATATAACCCTGTACCAAAATTAACTGCCATCAGGCTGGCGTTTGAGAACTGGGGGTCACTAGGAGCAACTGCCTCATCGGTGAGTTTAAGAGATGAATAGGTATTGGTTTGATTTTCGAGCCCGCCCATAATTCCCATTGCCAGTGTTCCGCCTTCATGGATTTTAAGACGGTAAGCATAGCTGCCATAGATGAGGTTTTTTGTAAGGGCACCTACTTTTTCAGAAAACACGCTGAAACCAACGCCCATCTTATTTTCCATCAGTGGACCATGAATGGCGAACGATGTGGTTACCGGCCTTCCTGCAATCCCGATCCATTGTTGCCTGTGAACAAGTGTTGCGCTCATTGCTTCCTTGCTTCCTGCGTAAGCAGGGTTAATGAACATCTCATTGAACATGTACTGGGTGAACATGGCATCGTATTGGGCCTTTGCCGTGCTTAATCCAATAGTGAACATTACAGCGAGTGCAAGTATCCGGTTGGTTCTGGTCATTTTTTTCATAGCGTTCTCTCAATTAATCTTTGTACTGTAATTCGATAAATCCTGTTATTGCTTTTTTTCCTGAATTTTTCATCTCCAGCACAAAATAATAAGTGCCTTGAGGAAGCTTGCCTTTTCCTACAGTTCCCGCAATATTAGGATATCCGTCCCACTGGTTATTGTAATTCGCATGATAATAAACCCTGTTTCCCCAGCGATTGTAAATCGTTACAGAATTATCGCCGTCTGTTGGCAGGTTCTTGATCACCCACAGGTCGTTGATTCCGTCGTTATCTGGCGAGAAGCCTTCCGGAATAAATAATGTTCCGGTGTGAGCAGCTGGATTCGGTAATACAAGTATTGTTGGCACGTTGTCGTCGTCCTCATTCCAGATTCCGTTGTTATTGGAGTCCGGATCGATTCCGTTGTTTGAAATATCAGTCAGCGTGTTATTTGTTAGCGCGTTGAAGGCAGTACCTTTCGCAGTATTACTTATCACAGAAACTGTATCAGGAATTACATTGATCACAAAAGTAATCTGTGCGACACTGAACGGAGCGAGCTTGCTGCCTGGCGATAACAGGTTAATGTCGCTATTACCGTTAAACCCTGCATT
>CBIHOL010000144.1:0-6194 GCA_966211905.1 uncultured bacterium | reverse complement strand
GGGCAGGATCGTAAAAGAAAGTAGAACGAATAATACAGGAGCTGCGACCTTAATTATTTTTAATGCAATAGTGCGGTCCTTGTTATACATAATGATGAGGGTAGATAAGTGAATTTTTCTGAGTTCAAGTATTTATTAAGGTGTAATAATTACTTTCATGGAATTTTCTCTCGCAGGGTTTCCAAATACGTCATACGCTTTTAAAATTTCTTCCAGCTTAAAATGGTGCGTGATAAGTATTGAAGGTTCTATTTTTCCATTCTCAACATTCTTTAATAACATTGGCGTTGTATTAGTATTTACAAGCCCCATGCTTATTGAAATATTCTGGATCCACAAATTCTGTATCTCGAGATTGACCGGTTTTCCATGCACCCCAATATTTGCCAGGTGGCCACCCGGCCTCACAATCCTTTGACAAATATCGAATGTAGCAGGCGAGCCCACAGCTTCAATGGCCACGTCAACACCGTCTTTTGTAAGTGATATTATTTTTTTCACGGCATCCTCCTTTCCGGAATTGATCACATCGGTAGCACCAAGCTTCATGGCCAGTTCGAGCCTGTTATCATCAAGGTCCACCATTATTATTCTTGCCGGCGAATAAAACAGGCTTGTTAATAAAACAGACATCCCGATTGGCCCGGCCCCGATGATTGCAATTGTATCGCCGGATTTGACGGTCCCGTTAACCACGCCAATTTCATGACCCGTGGGTAGTATGTCACTTAGCATGACAAGAGCAGCTTCATCCAGTCCTGCGGGAACTTTGTGCAGACTATGATCGGCGTGTGGTGTTCTCACATACTCTGCCTGAGTTCCATTTATAAGGTTACCAAGAATCCATCCTCCATCCTTACAATGTGAATACAGCTGTCTTTTACAATATTCACAAGTGCCATCGGATGTAATACATGAAATAATGACGTGATCACCTTTTTTAAAATTCACCACGGCCGAACCAACATCTTCAACTATCCCCACGCCCTCATGACCTAAAGTGGTGCCTGGCTTCACTGAAGGGGTTTTTCCGTGAAGAATTCCCAGGTCGGTGCCGCAGATAGTCGTTTTTACAATCCTGATGATGGCATCAGTGTCTTTCTCCAGTACCGGACAAGGAACCACTTTCAATTCGATATTTTTCGCGCCGTTAAAAACCAGCGCTTTCATTGTTTTATTCATGTTATGCAGTTATTACTTCTTCAATTATTTTTTTGTATTCCGCAAACAAAGAGGGTTTGATGAAACATTTTTCAGCTCCAAGACCCATCATAATCTTCCGGTCGCCAACAGAACATGCAGTCGAAAAAACATATACAGGGATTTTTTTCAATTCATTATGCGCTTTAAGTTCCTTTAATACTTCGTAGCCATTTTGCAACGGCATATTTATGTCTAGAAAAATGAAGTCGGGATTGCTGTGCAGGTCATTTAAATATTCTTTTTCTTTTAAAAGATAGTCCATTAATTCTCTGCCATCATAAACGGAAAATGAGCTGTAGTTATTAAAGTTTTCTTTAAAAGCCTGCAGCAGTGTTTGCTGATCATCCTGATCATCATCGGCTATTACAAAATTAAAGTGGGAGGCTTTTTTCATCTGCGGGGAAGTAAAGGTGCATACAACTGTGCTGCCATGCATTACATTGTAAAGCCTGAATTTTACACTCTTTACTGTTTTAATTTGAGCTAATGAAGAGGCTTCTTGAAGAATGAAGGTGTTAACCCCGTAATTTTTTTGAATTGTGTTGACATATGAGCGCTACTACTGTAGTTTAAGAGATAAGCAATCTCAGAAAGATTTAATTCACCATAGGAAAGCAATCCTTTGATCATTTCTACTTTTTGCCGCATGAGGAAAGTCTGAATTGAAATTCCTTCTACTTCCGTAAAAACATTTGACAGATAGTTATATTTATATTTCAGGGTTTTGCTTAAATGAACTGAGTATTTTATGTGAATGGAATCCTGGGTGATGTCAAGCCAGTCGAGCAACACCCGCTTTATTTCCTCTACCAAAATCCCTTTTTTGTCTTCATGTAGCTCAAGGCCTTGTTCTGAAAGTTGCTTGCTTAACTTTTTCCGATCACTATCACTCAAGCTTTTTACTAGAACAACTGATCCTAATTCAAGATTTGTAAACATCAGGCCAAGCTTATTCAACTCGTCTTTAACAAGCACAATACAACGCATGCTTACCATATGTTTAATAAATATCTTCATGGATTGCCATAGGGAAACGATAAGAGGTATTCGTTTTACAGCTACCTAAAGGTAGCTAAGGTCCTCTATTTACCGGAGAATTAAGCTCAATGGGGATATAGTAAGGACAGGAAGGGACAATTGGCACATGTAAATCTGTAAATTATGTAAATACCCTGGCTTATGAGTCCAAAGCGAGATATATAAATGCCTTTGGGCAATTCCCACAATGGAATGCTATACCTTCACAAGATCAGTTTCAGCTTATACATTTTTGTTTTTAAAATGGCGGCGCAGGGATTGCCAATACCTACTATGAGCACAAAACGATTAAGTAAATCAACATCAGCATCGGATAAACTCAAAACAAAAAGGTTTCCCATCGTGGCGATCGGATCTTCTGCGGGAGGACTGGAAGCAATATCGATGTTGCTAAAGTCCCTTCCTCCTGATACAGGTATGGCCTACATTTATGTCCAGCACCTTAGTCCTGAACAAAAGAGTCTTACACCCGCATTATTATCAAAGCAAACCAAGATGCAGGTGCAGGAGATTAAACAGATGGAACTAATAAAGCCAAACAATGTATATGTAATACCTAACGACAAAGGCATCGAAGTCACTAACGGGCATATCAAATTAATTTCCCGTGAAAGAAAAACGCAATCTAATTTATCTGCCGATACTCTTTTTATCTCTCTTGCTCAGACTCATACTGATGAAGTAATTGGCGTGATACTATCAGGAAACGCCAATGATGGCACGCAAGGCTTAAGAGCAATTAAAAGCGAAGGGGGCATTACCTTTGCTCAGGACGATTCAGCAAAGAACAATTCAATGCCGAATTCAGCAATAGCTGAAGGCGTGGTGGATTTTATCATGTCGCCAAAAGAGATTGCATTGAACCTGGCCAGACTTGGAAAACACTTTCAAAAGTTTGGGTCACTGCATTTTTCGGATGAGCAGGATGATGTGCTGACAAATGCGGACCTGAAGTCGATACTCACATTAGTTTATAACCACACAGGTGTTGATTTTTCCCTTTACAAGGGAAGTACTATCCGCCGGAGAGTGCTGAGAAGGGTATTATTAAGTAATGTAAAAGGAGTAAGCAAGTATATTAACCTGCTATCGAAGAACAAAGCCGAAATTGAAGTGTTACAGGGCGACCTGCTCATTAATTTTACCAGGTTCTTCCGCGACAACGAAACACATGAATTTTTAAAGAAGAACCTGTTTCCTAACCTGCTTAAGAACAGAACGGGCAAAAATCCACTCAGAATCTGGACAGTTGCCTGTTCAACCGGTGAAGAAGCTTATTCCATAGCAATGATCCTGCAGGAAATACTCGGTGAGGTCCCGGCCCGTGGCCAGATCCAGATCTTCGCAACCGATCTTAGCGCATCAGCGATAAGAAAAGCCAGGATCGGTTTCTTCACAAAGGAGGAACTAAAAGACGTTTCTAGGCAGCGCATTGCACGGTTTTTTATAGAAACAGATCAGGGTTATCGCATCACTAAATCAATCAGGGATATGTGTGTATTTGCAGCGCACAACGTTTTAAGCGAACCTCCATTCTCACGTTTGGACCTGATCTGCTGTTGCAATATGCTTATTTACCTCGATATTGCTGCGCAACAAAAAGTACTGTCAATTTTTCATTATTCCCTTATAGACCATGGTTATTTAGTACTTGGCAAGTCTGAAACCGTTGGTTCCTCCGGATATCTGTTCAGCTCTCATCATAAGAGGCTGAAAATTTATATCACCAAAAAACACAGTAGCAAGCCTGAACTCACCACTATACGCTCTAATGGCAGACCACGCTATCCGGTCCTGGAATCAAAGCAACCATTAAAAAACCTAATCCCGGTTTTTCCCGGCGAATTAGAAAAAAAGTTCGATACGTTATTAATGGATCGTTTTTCCCCTGTGTGTGTGGTGATCAATCTTAACAATGAAATTGTCCTGTTTCGTGGCAAGACCTCTCCTTTCCTTGAAAACCAATCAGGGAAAGCCACGCTGAATATTTTAAAAATGGCTCGCCCTGAACTGGCTTTTGATCTGCGTAACCTGATCAGCAAGGCCACTACAGCTGATATGAATATGAAGAGTGGAGTAATTGAGCTTAATGATGACATAGGAAGAATTGCTTTAGTTGTTGAAGTGGTCCCTTTTAAAGGACCTGCTGATGAAAAATATTTTCTGATTTTATTTATTGAAAGTATATTTTCTGAAAAAGATACCGCTAAAAATTTGTCAGTCCGGGAGAAATCGAAGCTCAAAACTGCGGAGCTTCAGCTGTCTGCGCTGAAATCTGATATGATCCAGATGATGAAACATCATGAAGTATCAACCCAGGACTTGCAGACTGCTAACGAAGAAATCATTTCATCGAACGAGGAGTTGCAAAGCCTTAACGAGGAGCTGGAAACCTCAAGGGAAGAAATAGAATCAACAAATGAAGAATTAAACGCGACCATCCAGGAGCTGCTTGCCCAGAATCTGCTTCTGGCGGAATCCTATCGCTATGCAGAAGATATTATTGCGACACTCCATGAACCAATCCTTGTTCTGGATCACGAACTAAAGGTAAGAACTGCAAACGCGGCGTTCTACAAACTATTCAAATTAAATGTGGAAGGTGTGGAAGGGCAGTCTTTTTATAAAATCGATAATCATCGCTGGGCTATTCAAAAGCTCCGCACTTTATTAAGTAGCATTCTTAGCAACAATTCAAGCTTCCGGAAATTTCCGGTCACTCTCTCATTAATGAAGAGAAAAAAAATTAATTTATTGCTTAATGCCAAGAAGATCGTTCAACAGGGCCATAAAAAAAGCCTGATATTACTTGCAATGGCCGAAGTAAATGAAAGTGCAAGGAATACCGGCGCACTTTACAATCAGTAAAGTGTATAAATAAGAAATATTATTTTGTAAATGATTTTTTACTTCTGTACCTACTTTTAGTGTGTCAGTAATTTCTGCTGTTATCTAACAACTTCTTCTCATGGGCCACACTGTCTCTAATACCGTATCGTCAGGATCTTTCGACCATACCTACGCTTTAAAAAGATCCCCAAATAAAGTTTCAATTGTTGTAGCCGATGACAACGCGGATGATCAGCATCTGATATTGGAAGCATTAAAAATTATTGACCAGGATATAGAGTATACAGCAGTTTTCAACGGGCAGCAGCTTCTTGATTTGATACGCAATAAGGGTGTTTACGCGTCGAGCTATAAATATACTCCTACCGCGATAATTTTAGATTTAAGTATGCCTGTGATGGATGGATTGACTGCACTGAAAATTATCCGGCGGTTTAAAGAGTATAACAATATATCAGTCTTTATATTGCACACTGCCCGATGCGATAGTTACCTGAATCAATGTTCAGCGCTGGGGGTCAAGGGCATTTTCACAAAACCGTCAGCTTTCATCGATTTAAAGGCAATTGTAGAGAATATTTATTTTTCCAGCGGAGGAATGCGGAAAAGAGCTGACAGGTAATCGGAATGGTGCAAATTATTATTTCATCGCTGAAAAAGTCCTGTTCTAACGACCTGTTCACCCTTAAAAGTCATTAAAATTTGATCGCGTCAGGAAACCACCAGACCTTTCCATCTTTTTGATGCTCAATGTACTTTACGTGACAAGGCCCGTCAAAAAGTTCTCTAAGAGCAGAAAATTTTCCACCAGGAAGATGTTATAAAGCCAAAAAAGGCTCAAAGTGTCCACTTATCTGGAAGTCAACGGGTCAAAAAGTGGCCAAAAATGAGGCCACTGAGCACATCCAAAACCTCTGTTTCGAAAGCAGGGCTTTCGACGCTACAGCATAAAAGCAAAAGGGTCTGAGCAAAGCTCAGACCCCATTGGGTATCCGTTAGCGGAGAAAGAGGGATTCGAACCCCCGGAACCTCGCGGTTCAACAGTTTTCAAGACTGCCGCAATCGACCACTCTGCCATTTCTCCGGGGGCAAAAGTAGTACTT
>CBIHOL010000143.1:0-6252 GCA_966211905.1 uncultured bacterium | reverse complement strand
GAGACCTCAAAAGTCAAAATTTTCCCCTTACTCCACAACTTTTGAGATTGATCCAGGAAATGGGATCAGAACCAGAGTGAAGAATGTTACTTAATTTCTACAAAATGAAAAAAGCCGTTTCTTTCGAAACGGCTTTTTTAATAGCCACGCTTTAAGCATAAAGGTGCGCGGAAGGTACCCGTCCTGGTGTTATCCAGAGCGTTTCCCGGGCACGATACCCTGGAATTGCTTCCGGGCATCTTCGTGGTTTGAAATATTACCTGTTAACGATAACTCGTAAACAGGAAGTATTGCTGTAATCAGATATAAAATACATGCCATCTGAAAATCCGGATAAGATAACTCCACTTGTGTTCTCTTCAGTGATCTCAATTGTGGAAACTATTTCACCAAGAAGGTTGTACATTTTATATTTTCCTATCTGCGCCTTAAATGTAAATGTGCCCGCGCTGGGGTTTGGATATACTTTAAAAGCGACAGTGGCAGCATTCTCCTGGAGCGCTGTATTTATTACTATCACGGTCGGAGTGCCTGGGGTATAGCTGTAAACGTCACAAGCCGAAGTGTCAGAGCAACCGCCGGAGCTCATGATGACTGCGTAGGAACCTGAAGCAGTAATGACATAATTGCCGGTTGTCTGACCGTTGATATTCGTTTTTTTATCGCAGTCATACCATGCGGTAACAGTTCCCTGGCCTGTAGCGGTTAAAGTATGACCAGATACAGTTACACCCGCGTTAACAGGCGGCTTTAATGATAAAGTTGCTGAAATGCGGGTGGCGCTGTACATGCCACAACCACTGTTTGTATCCCGGGTGGCCACATAATATACACCTGATGTTGTAGGTGTATAAGCCGTTCCCGACATCAGCGGACTTCCCCCGGTTGCGGCATTAAACCACCATGCTGTAGTACCGGGAGGAACAACCGCCGATAATTGTCCTGCCGCACCTGCACACACTGTAGCGCCCGACGCGCTCACCGGTGGCGAAGGCGCAAAACATAATTTGGCCACCAGTGAATACATTCCGGTTCCGCCGGTAAGAGGATTCTGACCAAGAGTAAGTGAATTTGTAAAAGCGCCGCTAACCACCACAAAACCATCCGGACCAACTGCAACCCCGCTTAATTTTTCATCCCCCGAAGAGGATGTCTGCTTAGCCCAGATGCCGGCGCCAGTAGAGGAATTAAACTTTACAAGAAATCCATCGAACCCGCCACTGTTGGTTAAAGCAGTAACATTTGTAAACGTGAGAGCGGAAACATTGAACCGACCAGATGAATAGAGATTTCCGGACGCGTCAGTAATAAGATCTAAAACAACTGTGCCGGCATTGGCATTCGCTTTATTAGCCCATTGCGTAGTAGTGGCTGATGAATTAAATTTTGCGAAGAAGATATCCTTGTTTCCACTATTGCTGAGTGAAGCGGATCCCAGTACAAGTGCAGAGCTGTTGAAAGATCCGCTAATGAAAAGTTCGCCTGATGTATTACTTGTCATCGCAAAAGCGAATTCATCATTGGAGCCTCCATATCGCGAGGCTGATAGAATATTGCCAGCGCCATCATATCGCGCCAGAAAAATATCAGAACCGCCTGCGTTGACCAGCGCAGGAGAAAATGTTGCCATGGAACTACTCGCAAATTCACCAAAAACAGCAATGTTGCCGCTTGCATCAGTCGTTAGATCACGACCACTATCAAGTTGACCTCCACCGATCCTCTTTGCCCATAATGGGGTTCCGCCAGAGTTGAACTTTGTAAAGAAAATATCACCCGCACCGCCGTTTATGACCCCGTATGAACCAAATTGCACGGACAGACTTAAAAAGTCGCCAAGCAAATATACGTTCCCCGATGCATCGCATTGGATCGCATTGCCCGTTTCGGACTGGTTTCCACCGAATGCAGAGGCCCATAAAACATTTCCTGCAGAATTATATTTTACAATGAAAACATCAGCCAGGCCGACCGCTGAATTGTTAGTAAGAACTGTTGTCCCGAATGTGATAGTCGGACTTTCGAATGATCCTGTAGTGTATACATTTCCGGATGCATCGCAGGTAACAGATAATCCTTCATCATCGTCGCTCCCTACCGCCCGTTTGGCCCACTGCAACGCGCCCGTGCGATCGAACTTCAGCAAAAAATAATCTCCGCTTCCCGGTGTTCCGCTGTTGGTTAGCGTAGTACTTGCAAATACCGCACTGCTTCCGGAAAAGTAGCCGGTAACGTACACATTACCCGACTGATCAACAGCCATACTGCGCGCTTCGCAATCGGCAGCGCCGCTGTTGGTTTTCGCCCATGCCCAATCAGGCACTTGCGCCGAAACGCGGAAGGCCAGTATTAAAATGATCGCTAAATAAGCCTGTTTCATGATTTTACGTAATAGAGAGCCATTGCCAAAAACTGCAATTTTGATACCCCGCCCGCAACCGGATTGTGTGTAAAAACCTCTACGTGAAAAAATTCCCAGGTGAGATAAACTCTCAACTTAACGATTGCAGAAATTCCTAATTTTAGAAATTCATCAAACACACATGATCAAATCAAAATTCCTGCTTGATCCCACTATAACCTTCCTGAATTTCGGCTCATTTGGAGCATGCCCGAAAGAAGTGTTCGAAGTATACCAGCAATACCAATACGAACTTGAGCGCGAGCCGGTACAATTTATCGCGGTAAATGGTCCGGAATATCTTAAAAGATCCAGAGGAAAACTCGCAGAATATATAGGATGTAAATCCGCGGACATTGTATATGTGACGAATCCTTCTTATGCCGTTAATATAGTCGCTAAAAGTCTGAACCTCCAGCCAGGCGACGAGATCCTGACAACCGATCTTGAGTATGGTGCCTGCGAAAAAACATGGACCTGGTTCTCAAATAAAAATAAAGTGAAGCTTGTAAAACAGGTGGTACCTCTCCCCCTGATCAGCAAAGAAAAATTTGTAGATGCTTTTTTTGAGGGCGTATCGCCAAAAACCAGGTTAATTTTTATCAGTCATATCACAAGCACTACTGCACTCATCCTGCCGGTGCGTGAAATATGCGAACGGGCGCGCAGTTTAGGTATTATTACCTACGTTGATGGTGCTCATGCGCCGGGACATGTGCCTTTGAACCTCCGGGAGCTTAATGCGGATTTTTACACAGGTGCCTGCCATAAATGGATGATGACCGCCAAAGGATGCTCATTCTTTTATGTAAAAAAAGATCTGCAGCTAACAATCGATCCTCTGGTAGTAAGCTGGGGATATGATCCTGCATCCACATCTGCCAGCAGATTTGTTGATTTCCATGAAGGACAGGGCACGCGGGATTTCTCGGCCTTTCTTACAGTGCCGGCAGCAATTGATTTCATGAATAAAAACAATTGGGTGCAGGTATCTGCGGAATGCAGGGTGCTGGTAAAAAAGAATGTAGCCAGGTTTTGCGAACTTCTTAAAACATCACCCCTTGCAACAGTAAGCGATGAATTTTTCGGACAAATGGCAAGTTTTCAGATTCAAACCAGTTCTCCTCAAAAACTACAGAAACTTCTCTTTGATCAGTACAGGATCGAAGTCCCCGTGATGACCCTCGACAATCGTACGTTCATACGGTATTCAATCAATGGATTCAATTCACAGCAAGATCTTGACGCGTTATACGATGCATTAAGTGAAATAATTAATAAAACAGACCTGATATCTGTCTGAAAGCGGTGGAAAAATATAACAGCATTGTAGTCCTCGGTCCTACCGCAAGCGGCAAAACATCGCTGGCGTGCAGCATTGCATTTCAATTTAATGGTGAAGTAATAAGTGCCGACAGCCGGCAGGTATACAGGGGACTTGATATCGGAACCGGGAAAGACCTTAATGAGTACGAGGTGAACGGACACAAAATCCCTTTTCATCTGATAGATATTGCAGATGCCGAAAAACAATTTTTCCTTCATGAATATCAGCATATGCTTCACGAGGCATTTGCAGACATCCGTCAAAGAAATAAATTGCCGGTAATCTGCGGTGGAACCGGTATGTACCTGGATGCCCTTAGAAAAGATTACTCATTCACCCAGGTGCCTGAAGACCCGTTGCTGAGAGCTGAGCTAGGATCAAAAAATAAACAAGAGCTTATAGATGAGCTTCGGTCTTATCCTTCAGATCATATCCGCCACGTTGATACTACCTCTGTGAAACGCATCATACGCGGGATAGAGATCGCCAGATATCTGTCGCGGAATACTATCCGGCCTGCAGCGCAGCAGCTTCCATTTGTGCCGTTTTATATTGGTATATCATCTGGAAAGGAAGAACGGGAAAAAAAAATAAAGGAGAGACTGGACAAAAGATTGCAGGATGGATTGCTAGAGGAGGTTCGTTCATTGCTGTCTAAAGGTGTTTCACACCACAGACTTGAATTTCTGGGGCTGGAATACAAATTCATTTCAGAACACCTGAGCGGTAAAACATCTTTCGAACAAATGCGGACTTCACTTGCGGCTGCTATTTCCCAATACGCCAAAAGGCAAATGACCTGGTTCAGAAAAATGGAAAAGGAGAACGTTAACATTCACTGGATAGATCCCATAGCTGACAGAGAAATATTATTTAAGGATCTTTCTGAACTCTTCGTTTCACCATCTTCCAAACAATAACAGGCCCATGCAATTGCTGCGGTTCCACAACAACAATCAGTTTTTGATCGTATACGAAAATCCAAAACCCCACCAGGGCAAGGTGTAAATCAAACCAAAGTTGCGGAAGAGAAAAACCCTTGCGAGAGAACTTTTTACGGGAAACTGATACTCAAGATTAAATCTTAGCGACAGGTTAAGTTCTCCCCTGTTATATTTTTTTTCCTCATCATTCACGTATTCAATGAACGTTTCCGTTTCTGGTCCGTTTGTTGTGTAAACACTCTTGGTATATCCATCCGTAATTCTTCGTATCCTGACAGGATTATTAAAAATGAAAGAGCTCGTGAGAAAAAGATCACTAACAATTTTATTCCTGAGTCCGGCATGCACATTAATTGCATTGTAATATTCAATTATATCGTGCTCGGTAGTTCGGGTTAGAGTTGTAAAGCCCAGGCGTGAGGTTCGTGTTTGTTCAAGATAGGAATAGTGGTATTCAGCGCCCGTGTGGGTGAATGAGAGACCGAAAACACTCTTGAGGTGTTCGCGCTTTCCTAAAAGGATCTCACCACCAAGTGAAAAGCCGACTTTGGCATTGGACCCCGAATCACTTGGTGCACGAACGATCACACTCGTTTCATCAGGATGTTCTTCCTTATCTGTGATATTTGAGAATGCTTTGTTTATGATAACTGCAGCGTGTACATTGATACGGAATCCGGAAGCGGAATCGTTCTGCGAGCTGATAATAAAGGGAAAACAAAAAAAAGCCAGTGGTAACAGCCGCGGGCAAAGAAAAGCCAAATACCGTGCTTTTTTGAACATCAATAATAATGTTCAAATTTAATGCCATTAAAAGCGGAGAATAGCCAGCGCCACATCGTCCACCTGGTCATTTTCCTGTTTCCAGGACAGGAAATTGGCGTGCAGCTTTTCCACCTGTATATCTACAGGGTCATTGGCAATTTTAACCAGGAATTATTTCAGGCTGTTGCTCTTATATTTTTTAGTATTTGGTCCGCCAAACTGATCTGCGTAACCATCGGTATATAACACCAGGGTGGTGCCAGGCTGAACTGTGACTGATTGTGTTGTAAAAGGTCCGGAGGTCTCGTAATAAGCCACAGGTTGTTTATCGGGTTTTAGTTCGCGTAATTCCCCGTTCTCAATAACCCACAACGAATTATTTGCACCCGCCCACTGGATCTCGTTGGAGTTTTTGTCGATCACAAGTAGCGTACAATCCATGCCGTCGCGAATACCCTGCTCTGCTGCATTAAGGTTTTCCATGATGATCTCCCTGGTTTTGTCAAGAATATCTGCAGGGTTTTTCAGTTTAAAAGTTTTGATGGCCTTTTCAAGAGCCTCATAACAAACAAAAGACATCATGGCACCGGGAACACCGTGGCCTGTACAATCACAAACAGCAAAATAAACCCTTCTCCTGCGCTCCTCGAAAAAATAAAAATCACCTCCGATTATATCCTTTGGCAAAAAGAAGATTCCGGCATTCAAAAATTTCCTGATCTGCGATATCTGGGGTAAGATTGCAGATTGTAATCGCCTGGCATAGGTGATCGAATCGAGGATCTCCTCGTTTTTGGCTTCAACAAGTAATTTCT
>CBIHOL010000142.1:0-6412 GCA_966211905.1 uncultured bacterium | reverse complement strand
GCGCGGCCGAATAGGGGCAGTTTCAAAAACTGGTGCACGTATATTTATAATCGTGGCGCTCACAAAAAAATTCTATAAAACGGCACCAGTTTTTGTTTACTTCGCCTGCAAGGGGCGCGCAAGCAATCGCGGCCCGGCGAAGAGCCAGTGGCTCTTTGCGCGAGATTGTGTGGTGGGTTGGTAGACATAATTTCGGCTCCGCCTTTCGCACTAGCTCCGCGCAAATGTGCATTAGCACATTTGCCGTCTTTCAAGAGAAAAGAACAGAAAAATATGCTAGAAATATCAATTGTATCCTCACTTATAAGGAAATTAATCCGTTAAAGAGATTGAATGAAATTGACTGCCAAAACTGGCGGGCGATTAAAGTATTTAGTGATTGAGGTTTGATAGCAACGAATCTCTGACGAAATAAGCCTGTGCGTTGATACGCACACAGGCGGTCCCGCGCGCTGGCGTTGTCGCCGCGGGGTAAGCACCGCAGCATGTGTGTCACAGCAGGTACTTTAAGTGTTCTTCAGTCAAATCAGCCGAAACATGATATCCTACGTGACTTTGTATCAGGCATTATAGAACACACAGGAAATCCTCTTAGTGTTTACTTAGTGTCACTGCCACCAATCCACCGCACCAGCTCGCTCGGCGATCCACTGGATCGCCGCCGGGTAAGCGCCGCAGGCATCTTATTTCCCCTGATCCTCCTCCAAATTCTCATGATTATCTCCCCCGAGGCTATAATAATTGTTCTCCTCGTCCTCAATTCCACTTCCCATATTTTCTTCATCCTGTTCATTTCCGGGTACATCAAGGTCTTCTCCTGTTACGTCTTCTTCAAAGTTCTTCTCATTTAAAACTGCTTCCGGATCCTCATTAGGCGCTTTTTTTCTCGAAGGATCTTCCGGGTCAATTTCCGTCTCTTCCTTTTCATTGGCGTAAATATCTTCTTCCTGGCTATAGTGAGGATAGCCGGGGAAATTTTCTTTCTTCTCCTTGCTGCTTTCCGTGTTACGTTTCTCTTCTTTCTTCATGTTGCAATTTTCTGATAATTGTCAAACTTTATGCCAGTGGCTGGCACGGGATTTTCTAATTCAAAATTAAACTATAAAACATGCAATTATCCGCGCTTGCCGGAAAAAGTGACAAAGAAAAAGGCCTGGAAAAATTTGCCAGGATAGGATTAACCGCTAAAGGCATCGTTTATTGTCTTGTTGCCATTCTCACTATTATGGCCGCCTTCGGTAAAAGTGAGCACAAGGGAGACTCTAAAGAAGCATTTAAGTTCTTAAAGGAACAGGCATTTGGACAGGTTATGCTGGTTATTATTGGAGTGGGGCTGCTGGGTTATGTAACCCTTCGCTTTTTCCAGGCCATAAAAGATACCGAAGATAAAGGCAAGAACATGAAGGGGCTCTTCAGGAGACTGGGATATCTCATTAGCGGACTTGTTTACGTGGGTTTTTCGATCTATGCTTTTAAGACTGCCTTTGCCGGTGATTCGGGGGGAGGAGATTCGAAAAAGGAATTTACTGCACGGGTGCTCGAATTGCCGGGTGGAGGAATTCTTATCGGACTTATCGCCCTGATTATAATGGGTCAGGGAATTTACCAGGTGTACCGCGGGATAAGTAAAAAATTTATGAAAAAAGTAAAGCTGTATGATTCAAATTTTGAAGGGACATTTAAACGTATTGGTATGATTGGTCTTGCAGCCAGGGGTGTTGTAATTTGTATGGTGGGATATTTTTTACTGAAGGCGGCAATTAACTCAAATGCTAAAGAAGCGGAGGGCACTGGCGGTGCGCTTGATTTTCTGCAGGAAAATTTCGGTGATGTCTTGCTTATTATTGTATCGCTGGGACTGCTGCTTTATGGGATCTTTATGTTTGTGCGTGCAAAACACGAGAGGATCAGATTTCGGGTATAACTGACGCTGCGCTTAAAGGTAAGACGCTGATTTCGCAGATTTCACTGAAATGCAATACTCTGATCCTATAGCTATTGGATTAAGAGATCGCTGATTCTGTGAGGTCGCCACTACAAGTCCGTATGTAAGATTTTATCAAATTTTGTTTAATGTGTAACCGTGATCACTGGTTTTTTTCGCCGGCGACACTTGAAAATACGGCATTTTTGACGGGGGCACATACTAATTTTGTCTTCACATTCGTTTTATCTTCACGCAGGCAAGGACATTATGAAGATAAAAAGTTCCGGGATTGTAACTTATAAGCTTACTGCGGACCTGATATTGCTAAACAGGTCTTCTAAAGTGAGTTTGCGATTGTTCATGATCGATAAGGAGCCCGGTGAGTTATATGTTCAGGATAATCTGATCACTGCCGTTTTAAATGAAGAGAGTTCGCGAGAGCTTATCCTCCTTACCTGCAGGATCGATGCAGAAAATCAGCCAAAACGAAGTATATCTCTTACCTGGAGCCAGGCCAGCATCAAGCTATACCTGGATGAGAAAATGGTGCAGGAAGTGGATCCTTCACCTCTGTTGTTGGGATAAACCCCGGATTTTTAAACACATAGTCACATAGAGTTGTTTTGATTCCGTGCGTTTTGAAACTTGATTCAAAATCTAAGTGTAACTTTTTATCCTATGTATACTATGTCGCTAGGTGCTTTAGTTGACCGCGCATTCAACCAAAAAACTTGAAACTAGAAACCCGGAATAGTCATTTCTTCGCAAGATCTTTCCGTATACGGCTCAGCGATTGCGGTTTAATTCCAAGATAAGAAGCTATGAGGTATTGAGGGATTCGTTGAATAAAATTGGGATGTAGTGCCGAAAATTCCTCATAACGTGCTGCTGCATCCATGCTGTTGGTGCGTGCCAGGCGATACTGCAATGAAACGTAAGCGTTCTGGATCAGGATCCGGAAGAAACGGTCGAACACCGGCATATTTTCGCAGGCCATGTGGAATTGATCTCTTGCAAGCACAAGACATTTTACATCTTCCAATGCCTCAACGGTATAGATAGCAGTATTCCCCGAAAAAAAAGCGTACAGGTCCGAGATCCAGTATCCTTCGAGCGCAAACTGCACCGCATGTCCTTCACCTGCCGGATCGCCCAGCCAGGAATAACATGCCCCATCCAGGATAAAATAAATATAGTCGCAGTGTTTTCCTTCCTGCACAAGGAATTCCTTTTTTGAAAAGGTTTGTTCACGCAACAGACCACGAAATTCTGCGTACTCCTTGTCCGTCAGTGATCGTGAAATTGTTTTTTCAATATTGTGTCGCAGTAGTTCTGGCACTTTTTTGATTTATCTGTAAATCTATTCTTTTATACGCACGTCTGCAATTAGCCAACATGGAATCCGAAACCAGGAACTCGTCTTCGCTGTGTCCGCTGTTCAACGTGTGCGCGCGGGAAACCCTTCAAGGTCTCCGAAAGCAAGTGCGGTTGGGACCTTGAAGGGTTAGCGCAGGCATCGAACCAGAACATACCGAAATTTTGCCTCTACGTCGTGCCCTTTGTGGAGCGTGTGCCTACGGGGTCTTTGTGTCCGTCGTGTTTAAATAGACGTGTGTCACCGAACAACAACCCGGACAAGAAATCAGTTCTTAATTAGTGTAAAGTTGCTACCAACCTTCCGCACCAGCCCGCTCGTCGCTCCACCGGAGCGCCGCCGTGTGTTAAACCTCCACCCCGCACCTGTTCTTCGCTGTGTCCTCTGTTCAACGTGTATTACCTTAAACTCTTTGTGAGGCAGCTTGCTGCCTTAGTGGTTAAGCAGACGTGTGTTACCGAAGAACACACCCGAGACCGAAATTAACCTATGTGAACTTCTAACCGCATGTTAATCCTGACCTTTGAAGCATGAAAAGAAGCGAATTTTTAAAACTCCTTGCTTTGTCGCCTGTTGCAGCCAGTGCAATGAAGATAAATGAATTTGAAAAGATCACGGGATCGTTTGCACCTACATCTAAAATGCCGGTATTATTTATAGGTCACGGGCACCCTATGAACGCGTTATTCGATAATGACTTTACCCGCACACTTGGAAAGATTGGCAGATCGATCCAGAAACCGAATGCTATCATGGTTGTTTCGGCACACTGGGAAACACAAGGAACTTTCGTGTCGGTTAACCCTCAGCCGAAAACGATATATGACTTTGGCGGATTTGATGACGCACTTTTTAAAATAAAATACGAGCCTAAAGGTCACCCTGAACTTGCAAAAGAGGTTTTAAATTATTTGCCTTTTGCCAACGAGGATCACAACATGGGCCTGGATCATGGAGCCTGGACGGTGCTGAAGTTTTTATTTCCAGAGGCTGACATCCCGGTTTTTCAGCTGAGTATTGACTACACACAATCACCTCAAAAACATTTTGAGATGGCTCAGGCTTTAAAAAAGATGCGCGAAAAAGGTGTCTTGATCATGGGCAGCGGTAACGTCGTCCATAATCTGGGTCGTCTCGACTGGCATAATATAAATGGCAAGACTCCGGACTGGGCATCTGAATTTGATACAAAAGTAAAACAACATCTCGACAAAGGTGATTTTCAGTCCGTGGTCAATTACCGGTCTCTGGGCCAAACCGCGTCCATAGCAGTACCTACAGAAGACCATTATTTACCGTTGATCTATACATTAGGACTGGCTTCAGGCAATGAGCCGGTAAAATATTTGTATGAAGGCTTTCAGTATGGGAGTATAAGTATGCGTTGTATACAAATTGGGTAGCCACGTTCTGTTTTTACACTAATTGGCTGGGTCAAAGGTGTAGGACAGGTGCGTGTTAGCTTGTGTATGGGATACGTCAAACTACATTCGTAATTTGTCCTTCGTAATTTGCTTACCTTTATTTACTCAGAATAAGTTTTATGCCAGAGATTGTAATCGAATCCCGTAAAGCCTCCATTGGCCCTGGAATGGAAGTACAGCGAATTCTCCCTTTCCGCTTAAAAAGAATGGTGGGTCCTTTTGTTTTTATGGACCATGCCGGTCCTGTTAATATTAAAGCAGAGCAAACCTCCTCCATGGATGTCTTGCCTCATCCGCATATCGGGCTTTCGACAGTCAGTTATTTATTCGGTGGTCAGGTTACACATCGTGATAGCCTTGGAGTGCAACAAATAATTAAGCCCGGAGAAGTAAACTGGATGACAGCGGGAAAAGGAATTGCGCACTCTGAACGTTTTGAAGATCCCGCTGCACTTGCCGGCGGACTGGAGATGATCCAGACCTGGGTGGCATTGCCTGAAAGCGCTGAAGAATCAGATCCCTCATTTGAAAATTATAAAACGGAGCAGTTGCCTGTCTTTACCGATAACGGCATCTGGTTGCGTTTAATTGCCGGTGAAGCATTCGGGTTAAAGAGTTCGGTGCATACACATTCCCCGCTAATGTATCTGCATGTGAACCTTAACGGTGGCACCCGGTTTTCTTTGCCAAAGGGATACAGCGAAAGAGGATTTTATATTGTGAAAGGTTTTGTTGAAGTAAGTGGTATTCTTTACAAAGCAGGGCAGATGCTTGTATTCAGGAAAGAAGAAGACCCGGTGATCCTGGCTAAAGGAGCGGCTACGTTAATGTTACTGGGTGGCGAACCGTTAGGTCACCGGCATATCTGGTGGAATTTTGTTTCTTCACGGAAAGAACGTATCGAGCAGGCCAAAGAAGATTGGGTGAACGGGAAGATCATTCTGCCACCAAACGACAATTCCGAATTTATCCCGTTACCGGAGGACCGGCGGTCGAAGTCTGGTGATAATCCCGCACCGGAGGCGTTATCTTAAATCTATCGACGACTTGGTCGGCTAATCGCGGAACATCATTCAGTGGCGTCCGGATTGTCCATCCAAACGCTTTTATGGCTTGTGCAAAAGTTTAAACCCCTAATTTGAGAATAATATTAAATTTACCGCATGGCCAAAATGATGAGTTGGGTAAGTTCCGAAGCAGAGTTGCCCGAAAATGGGGAGCATGTGCTGGTGCAGTCAGGTGACGATTGTGCCCTTGCTATTTTTGACGCGGATAAAAATGTTTTTATTATTCAGCGTGACGGCAGAATTGCAAAGATCGAACAGGTAGTTATTCACTGGATGCGCCTGGTGCGCCCTGAAGGGTTATAAAGTAAATTCGTTTTCCTCTGAATATCCTTGGCTAAGCCTCGACTGGCCGCCGTGCACCTCGTACTTCGCCTCTATGCCCTCTTTAATTCGTGTAATTTTAATAATTAGTGTATTAGTGACGCTACCAACCTGCCGCACCTGCTCGCTCATCGAGCCACAGGCTCGATGCCGAGTGTAATTCGTGTTAAGTCTCAGTTGCTACCAACCTACCGCACGGGCCCGCTCGTCCAGCCACCGGCTGGCCGCCGTGTACTTCGTACCTCCCAGATCGTGCATTAAAGGTTAGTAAATTCTCTGATGAAGCCTTGAAAAATCA
>CBIHOL010000141.1:0-6724 GCA_966211905.1 uncultured bacterium | reverse complement strand
ATGTCAATTTTCATGACGGTTGGCCAAGACATAATTGAAAAATTTGTTTGACCGGTGATATACAGATTATATTGTTCGAGGCGAATTACAGGTGAATTTAAATTACCTAAATTTACTTCTGTTGACCATAGCAATTCACCAGTCGCACTAAATTTATGCAGATTACCAGCCGCATATAAATAACAGTTGTTCGCTTCGTCAGTCTCAATTTGAAGCAGTGGGCCTCCAGCAGGTCTCTCCCATTTCAGATCACCGGAACCGCTGTATTTCCTGATGAATGATGACCCCATAGTAAAACAATTTCCGAAACGATCAAAGCTAAAAGCACGCTGGGTGCCTGGTATAGTAGTTGAACTAATCTCGCCATCGACGTTAAATTTGTAAGTTTTTCTAAGATAATTAACCGAATACTGTATGCAAATGTTACCAATATTATCGGTTTCCATAAACAAAGGAATTCCTTCAAAATCTTGCCTTTTTACCCAAACCACCTCTCCGGTCATTTTGTACTTCACAAGGTATGTTCCAGTAGAGTACACTGTACCTGCTATTTTTGCTTCCAAATCGGTTTCATCAATTGTAACACAAACATAGAGATGGTTGTCTAATATGATTGGGCCAACGCCGGCTTTTGTTGTTGAACTATCAAGGACAGCTTCTAATTGAGTATCGTTCAATTTCAACAAAAAGGGTTGATGATTTTGAGGATATAGCGTTGCGTTGCTAATGAATTTACCATAAATGATAATATTCCCCCCGGCATCAATATTCAATGTACTAACGCTCGTGCTATTAGAAAACTCCAAATTATGTTCCCACAGAATATTCTGACATTCTACTTTACTAGAAAAAATTATTATGAATAGTAAACTAAGAGGGCGCATGGTCGAACATTGAAGTAAAGATATGCCGGGAGGAAATCGGCCGACGATAAAATTCGGCAAGCCCGCATTTTTAAGTGTTATATCTGGATTTTTATAGTTTAGGAAGAAGAGTGAAGAAAATTCATAGTGGAATGTGAAATACTAAGTGTAGTAAAGAAATTCGCATAGCTTGGCAATTTGTTCATTTAAGGCGTTTTAAGCCATACTTATAAATATAATGTTGAAAATTGCCGGCCCCGATAATGCGCCCGTTTGCGCCAGGGATGGAGCGGCATGTTTGAGCTCCTTTTGCCTTCCCGATGCAATTGAGGCAAAAGAGCGAGTAGCGACAGCCCGACCCTGAAGCGAGGGCGCGTTAATGATTTGTATGCGCCCTCTGCTTCAGGGGGGCGCCCAAATAGTCCCAATAGAAAACATAGGTATTATTTAAACGGCAAATATCCTGCCTTCACAATTCGCCGCAATTCCCTAAATTCACACACGCAAAATCCACTTATGAAACGTTTATTTATTGTATTGCTTCTTACGCCGGTACTGGTTTTTTCACAACAAAAAGTAACGCTGGAGGACATCTGGTCGAAAGGCACTTTCAGTCCGAAATCGGCTGAGAGTTTTAATGTTGTGAAAGACGGACAGAATTATGCTGATATAGCACCGTCTAGTGATGGTGTTTCTTCGCTGGTTCTGTTTGATATGAAGTCGGGCAAAAAAGTAAAAGAACTTGTAAACGGAAATGATATTAAGATCGGTGGACGCCTCCTGGACATGTCCACTTATGCATTTAGTCCCGGCGAAGATAAATTGTTGCTGCACGATAACCTGGAATATATTTATCGCCGTTCACCAAAGTCGTTTTATTATGTGCATGATATTGCTTCTAAAAAAACCACTGCTTTAAGCGAGAAGGGAAAACAGATGTTCCCGAAATTTTCGCCTGATGGGAAAAAGGTGGCGTATGTGATCGACAATAATCTTTATATCAAAGACCTGGTATCGGGTCAGGAAACGGCTGTGACATCGGACGGGCAGTTTAATAAAATTAAGAATGGATGGGCTGACTGGGTGTATGAAGAAGAATTTTCGAGAGGAGATTATTTTGAGTGGAATGCCAACAGTGATGCCCTGGCCTATATTCGTTTTGACGAGACGCGTGTAAAGGAATATTCACTCGACCTGTATAAAGGTGAGCTGTATCCTGAGCGTTACATATTTAAGTACCCGAAAGCAGGTGAAGAAAATTCCATTGTTTCTGTAAATATTTATCATTTGGCGGCGAACCTGCATATAACTACTGATATTGGGGCTGAAACCGACATTTATATTCCGAGAATAAAATTCACCAACGATCCGGGGGTGCTTTGTATAGAGCGTTTGAACAGGCTTCAGAATAAACTGGAATATCTTTTTACTGATGCGATGACGGGTCAGTCGAAGGTGATGCTTACGGATGAAAGCAAGACATATGTTGATATTGGAGATGACCTGACATTTGTTGGAAATAAAGGTTTTATTATTACCAGTGAGAAGGATGATTATAATCACATTTATTTTTATGATCTGAATGGAAAATTAATTAACCAGGTGACGAAAGGTAACTGGGATGTGATGGAATTTAAGGGATATGATGAGCCTAAGAATACTTTGTACTTTATATCAACTGAACAAGGGGCCATTAACAGGGATGTGTACAGTATTAAACTTGACGGCAAGGATAAAAAACGTCTGACCTCTAAACCGGGGCTTAATAATTTTGAGTTTGCCCAGGGATATAAATATTACGTGTCTACCTGGAGCGATGCCAATACACCACCTGTGTATGAGCTGCACAGCATTGATGGTAAGCTGGTGAAAACGCTGGAAGATAACAGCGCTCTTCGTGAGAGAATGAAGGGATACAAGCTGACTGAGAAACGTTTTACGATGTTTAAGAATTCAGAGGGCATTTTAATGAACGGTTATATGCTGCGCCCGGCTGATTTTGATTCTTCAAAAAAATACCCTGTCTATATGTATGCGTATAATGGTCCGGGAAGCAACCTCGCCAATAATGGCTGGTCGACCAACGATTATTTCTGGCATCAGTTGCTGGCACAGGAAGGGTACATTGTTGTTTGTGTGGATGGTCGCGGCACTATGGGACGCGGACGTAAATTCAAACACAGCACGTATTTGCAGCTTGGAAAGCTTGAAACGCAGGATCAGCTTGATGTTGCAAAGTTTTTGGGTAGTTTGCCGTATGTGGATAAAGCCAGGATCGGCTTTATGGGCTGGAGTTATGGTGGATATATGGCAGCCCTGATGATCTCAAAAGGAGCAGATGTGATTAAAGCGGCCATTGCGGTGGCACCGGTAAGCAACTGGAAATATTACGATAATATTTATACAGAACGGTTTATGAGGAAGCCCGCTGATAATAAGAACGGGTACGAGGACAACTCGCCTGTTAATTTTGTAAAAAACATTACGGGTAAATTCCTGGTAATGCATGGAAGCGGCGATGATAATGTTCATATGCAGAACACTATGGAGCTGGCTAATGCAATGATTAAGAACAACATTCCTTTTGACATGATGCTGTATCCAAACAGGAATCATGGGATTTACGGAGGGTTGACCCGTTTGCATATCTATTCAAAAATGCTGAAGTTCGTTAAAGAAAATATTTAACGATGGCAAAAAAGCGCCTGGTAGTTTTTACAGGAGCAGGGATCAGCGCAGAAAGCGGGATCAAAACATTTCGTGATTCGGGTGGGCTTTGGGAAGAGCACAAGGTGGAGGAAGTTGCTACGTTTGAGGCATGGCAGAAAAATCCTGTGCTTGTGAATGAATTCTATAACCAGCGTCGCAAACAGGTGATGGAAGCGGCTCCAA
Source organism: uncultured bacterium (assembly GCA_966211905.1). GTDB lineage: Bacteria > Bacteroidota > Bacteroidia > B-17B0 > Aurantibacillaceae > Aurantibacillus. Next base: position 2,969 of record CBIHOL010000141.1, on the reverse strand, counting down.
ATGCTGCACACCAGCTTCTTGCGGAACTTCAGAAAAAATTCGATGTCTATGTCATCACACAAAATGTGGATGATCTGCACGAACGTGCGGGCAGTAAAAAAGTGCTGCATCTGCATGGAGAGATCATGAAGGTGCGAAGTTCGGTAGACGATAAACTCGTATATCCTTTAAAAAAGTGGGAGCTGAAGCTTGGGGAAAAATGTGAGAGAGGATCGCAGCTTCGGCCGCATATAGTGTGGTTTGGCGAGATGGTAACGGAAATGGAGCACGCGCGTCAGATAGCCGAAAAGGCGGACCTGTTTGTGGTGATAGGTACATCATTAAATGTTTATCCGGCTGCGGGTATCCTGAATTTTGTTTCTCCATACATTCCTTCGTGGCTGGTTGATCCGGGTGACTTTCACCTGGAGTATGTGAAGGAGTTAAAGCATATCAGGCAGACTGCGGTGAAAGGGGTGGAGGAGTTACGAAGGGATCTGCTTAAACACACGTAAGACAAATTCTAAACACTAAATTCTAAATCAGTACTGTCCGGAATAGTTGCTTTCAATTTATAATGCACGTCACTACTGACAATGGCTGTAGACCATTTTGATAGCAAATGGGGTTCGACTCAGCTAGCAGCGGCTGCGCACCGTCTCGCTTAAAGGCCCACTGGGCCTTTCCCGTACCGCAAAGGCGCAAAGCCTATCCACAATCTCGCTCAAAAGCCCACTGGGCTTTTGCCGTGCAAAGAACGCAAAGCTTATTTTCTAAACCGCACTAAAATCGCAGGCCGCAAAGAATTTTTGATTCTCCCTTGGAGAATCAAAAATGGAGAGCGCAAAGCAGAACCCATTTATTCCGGACAATGATGATTCTAAATTCTAACTCCGTCAGTAAACGGGATGGTCTCTCGTGAGGCTACAAATTAGAATTTAGAGATTAGAATTTAGAATTTAATTCTGTTATAATACAGGAAGTGTATTTACTTTCTGCCAGGACATTTTTTACACCTGTCTCCCTTTTTGAAATTCTTACAGCAATCTTTTTTCTTTTTTTTGCAGCATTCTGCATACACGCCTAACGGACAGTTATTCAGGAAATAAACAGGCACGGGAGATGATTCCTTAAGCATATACAAATTTAATTAACGGATGTTATTTTTTAAATACCATAAAAGAGGTAATTTTCAGGGCTAAATCCCTTGTACTCACAATCATGCAATTCCAGCCACTACATACCTGGCTTCCACCGGTAGCCCCCGGTCCGGTTATTATTTCCGGTCCATGCGGTGCTGAAAGCCACGAGCAGCTGATGCTTACGGCCAGGCAATTAAAAGACACGAATAAGGTGTCACTTTTTCGTGCGGGGATCTGGAAACCACGTACGCGTCCCAATGCGTTTGAAGGAAAGGGAGAAGAGGCTCTGAAATGGTTACAGGATGTAAAAAAAGAGTTTGGATTTAAACTCACGGTTGAGGTCGCCAATGCAAAACATACTGAACTTGCATTAAAATATGGAATTGATGTTTTATGGATCGGTGCGCGCACCACGGTTAATCCGTTTAGTGTGCAGGAGATTGCTGATGTGTTAAGAGGCGTTGATATTCCGGTACTTGTAAAAAATCCCATTCACGCCGACCTGCAATTATGGATCGGTGCGCTGGAGCGCATCTCGCACGCTGGTATTAATAAGATCGCGGCTATTCACCGTGGATTTCATTTTTACGGAAAAACAAAATACAGGAATAAACCTTTGTGGCAGATCCCCATCGAGCTGCGCACACAGTTTCCGGATCTTCCTATTATTTGTGATCCCAGTCATATTTGTGGCAGCAGGGAATTGATTGCGTCTGTTTCACAGAAAGCCCTTGACCTGGGATTTGATGGATTAATGATAGAGGCGCATTATGATCCTGACCATGCGTTGAGTGATGCTAAACAACAATTAACGCCAGCGCAATTGTTGGAGTTGCTGGAGAAATTAGTGATACGGCATTCCTCATGCGAAGATCAGCAGTTCAGGGATAAGCTCCAGGAATTCAGAAAGATCATAGATGAGATAGATGATGAGCTGATGAATGTTTTGAAGAAAAGAATTCAGATCATTGAAGAGATAGGGAAATATAAAAAAGAGCATAACATTACCATTTTTCAATTGGAGAGGTGGCAGGAGATCCTCCGCACGCGTGGGCAATGGGCAGATAAGATGGGCATTTCGAGGCAACATATTGAAAGATTATGTCAGTTGTTGCATGAAGAGAGCATACGCGTTCAGAATGCGATTTTGAATAAAAAATAAGAGAGATCGAAGCATGGATGCTTGTTGGATGTTATTGCGTCCCTACGGGACGCTGAATGTGTGCGGTATTAGGTTTCTAACAACAATTCGTCCCTACGGGACGCCGTAGCGCGGGATCTGGATTTATAACAACATCTTGTCGCTAATTATATATTGCTTTAGATTCCGCATCGGATGGGGTTGAATAGATGTTGTGATGTTTATTGCGTCCCTACGGGACTTTACCTTTATTTATTATGTGGTTCTACCAACATTTGATCCCTGACGGGATCGTCTTTTACTTTAGATTCCGGATCGCATTTGGGTTAAATAGATGTTGTGAGGTTTATTGCGCCCTTACGGGACGCGGATGTGTGGGTATTAGGGTTCTAACAACATTTCGTCCCACAGGACTACCAACTTTTGATGCCTGATGAGATAGTATGTTGATTTAGACCCGGACGGAATGCGCGAAATAGATAGGGCGCTCTTTATTTCGTTGCTAAGGACTAAAGTGAATGATCGTAGGTGAAAGTGGAGCCGTGGAATGGATTGTGCGTCTGTTTGACCTGATGTTCTTTACCTGTGAGATAATAACTCCGTCCCGTAGGGTCGACATGTAGTTAAAAAAAGCGCTCCCAATAGCATGTGAGTCCCGTAGGGCAATGTCATTAAGTTAGTGGATAACTAACCTGATTATAAATAAC
>CBIHOL010000140.1:0-6939 GCA_966211905.1 uncultured bacterium | reverse complement strand
GGCCTTTGTTCTGTTTTTGTCCTTGTTGACAGTGACCGGGAGTGCCCAGTATTTTAATCCCAGCCAGGCTAAACGATTTACAATAATTCCCGACACTGTTATTCTCGATAGTCTGAGCCTGGTGCCGGGAAGCGTAAAACTGAAATTATATCCTGAAAATGACAGCGCCCGGATGCCGGTAATTGATTATGCGCGACATGCATTGATCTTTACGAGTAAAACAAAACCGGATAGTTTCTCGGTGGTCTACCAGCGTTATCCCCATAATTTTGAGAAAGTCCATTTTCACAAGGATCCGAGTATTCTTTATAAAGATCTGACCCGTCCCACTAATCCGTTTACTATCCGTTACGACAACAATTCGCAACAGGATCTTTTTGCGAAGGATGGACTGCAAAAGAACGGAAATATCAGTCGCGGGATCTCATTTGGAAATAACCAGGACGTGGTGGTGAATTCAAATCTTAACCTGCAGGTGAGTGGAAAGTTAACTCCCGAGATCGACCTGCTGATGGCGGCGACCGACAATAATATTCCGTTCCAGGCAGATGGAACTACTGCACAGCTGCAGGAATTCGACAAGGTGTTCATTCAGCTGAGCAATCATAATACAAAAATGATCGTGGGTGATTACCAGTTGTCGCGTCCGCAGAATAGTTATTTCATGAACTTTTATAAACGGGCACAGGGATTTTATCTCGACAACAATTACCTTGATACCACCGGTGGGAAAAAACCGTTGATGTTCCGCACCCAGCTGTCTGGTGCAGTTTCGAGGGGAAAATTTTCGCGTATGGTTTTTTTCGGAACTGAAAATAACCAGGGCCCTTACCGTTTAAGAGGTGCCGAAAACGAACCTTTTATTATTGTTTTAAGTGGTACGGAAAAGATCTATATCGATGGTCGCTTGCTGGAGCGTGGTCAGGAGAATGATTACATAATTGACTACAATACCGGTGAAGTTACTTTTACAGCGAAGCAGCTGATCACCAAGGACAAAAGGATAGTGGCTGAGTTCCAGTACGCGGAACGGAATTACTCACGCTCGTTGTTCTTTTTTGGGGAAGAGGTTTCAGCAGACCGCACTAAAGTGTTTCTGAATTTCTTTTCTGAGCAGGACAACAAGAACCGCCCGCTTTTGCAGGAGCTCAGTCAGCCGCAGAAGAACGTAATGATTGATGCAGGCGACACTTTAACGCAGGCAGTGTCATCGGGTGTTGAGCGGGCCGAGTACAATACCGGTGAGGTTTTTTACAGAAAGATCGACACGCTGGCGAACGGAGGTTTTTTCCGGAATGTTTATGTATATAGCACTAATGCCGAGCTGGCAAGGTATCGCATCCGCTTCAGCAATGTAGGCACCGGCAATGGAAACTACAACCAGGTAAGTTCCACCGCCAATGGAAAGGTTTTTGTTTGGACAGCTCCCGTTAACGGTCAAAAGATGGGCACCTACGACACAGTGATCCCACTTGTAACGCCTAAACAGCACCAGATGCTGACAGGGGGCTTCACACATTCATTTACTTCAAGCAATATTTTAACCACGGAAGGTGTATACACTAAGAATGATGTAAACAAGTTCAGCACCCAGGATAAAGGCAACGATGAGGGCAGCGGTGTGAAGGTGATGAGTAAGAACAAAACGCTCCTGAAAAAGGACACGCTGAATAATGAAACAAATTTTTTGTACAATGTGAATTACGAATTTGTGCAGAAGCAGTTTACCCAGGTGGAACGTTTCAGGAGCATTGAATTTGACCGTGACTGGAATCGCCCCCTAAATTCTGTTATACTGAACGATCAGCACATTGCATCAGCGGAAGTGGGTGTGAACCGTGACAAAAAAGGCGGACTTTTATATGGTTACCAGCATTTTTCGGAGGGAGAAAATTATAAGGGCCGCAAACAACTTGTCACAGCCAATTATAATTACGGTCTTTTTTCAGGAAATTTTGCGGGTTCTTATCTTCTCACCGACGACAATCTTAATTCACAGTCAACCAGGTTTTACAGGCACAAAAGTATTGTTTCGAGAAAGATCGAGCGGATAAAGCTTCAGTACGCAGACGAATTTGAGAACAATATTTTCACGAACCGCCAGAATGGCGATATGCTTCCGCGGGCTTACCAGTTCTGGGAGTGGGAGGGAAGTGTCTCTAATGCGGACAGTAGCGGAAATAATATTAAGGTGTTTTATCGTGAACGCCGCGACAAACTTGCATACACTCCTCAGCAGCTCAAGGACAGCACACAGGCAGTTAATATAGGAATGCGGGCCGATATTTTTTCCATCCGGAATAATCCGTTCACGGTTCTTATCACTTATCGCGAGCTGAGGTTAAAGAATGCCAGCGAAAGATTTCTGAAGCCGGATAACAGTCTGCTTAATCGTCTTGAATATAACCCTCGTTATTTTAAAGGTTTTATAACTGCCAACCTGTTTTATGAAACCGGTTATGGCGTTGAAAATAAAAAGGAGTTTTATTACCTGGAAGTTGCGCCTGGCCAGGGTCAGTATGCATGGAACGATTACAATGGCAACGACATTAAGGAGCTTAACGAGTTTGAGGTGGCCCGTTTTGCTGATCAGGCGCGATTTATACGGGTTTACACTCCCACCAATGAGTACATGAAAGTGCTGCAGAATCAGTTTAGTCTTTCGTTCTCACTGCGACCATCTGCAATGATCAGGAATGCCACACGGAAAATGAATTCATTCATCGGGCGTTGGTGGACACAGACTGCTATCAGGATCGATAACAAGATCGCTGAAAATAAAGAGAAGGGAAACTACAATCCTCTTAAAGATGTAAAGGACACATTTTTATTAGCCAGTAATAATAGTATTCGTCAGAGTTTGTTTTTTAACCAAACTTCCGCAATTTTTGGAGCAGACTATTCCTACCAGCATAATCAGTCGCGGCAACTTCTTACCAATGGCATTGAAGCCCGGAATCTTGAATCGCACGAAATAAAATGGAGGGTAAGTTTATTCAGGGCGTGGGCAATTAACAGCAATAATATGAGTAGTCGCCGCAACAACCGGTCCGAATTTTTTTCAACCCGTAATTATGATATCCGCGCTATTGAAAGCGAACAGCGGCTCATCTTCCAGCCAAGTACGATCTTCAGGCTAAGTGGTATTTATAAATACGACGACAAGGTCAATATTCAGTCTGAGACCGTTAATGAAAAAGCCTGGATCAATTCGTACGGGGTGGAATTGAAGTACAACCAGACTGATAAAGGAAGTTTGACCGGCCGGGCAGATTTTATAACGATCATTTACAATGGCAACGAAAATTCACCCGCCGCCTACGAAATGCTGAATGGATTGAGCAAAGGAGATAATTTTACCTGGGAGCTGAACTACCAGCGAAACTTAAATTCCAATATCCAGGTAAGCATCACTTATAACGGCCGCAAAACTCCCAACAATCCTGTGATCCATCTTGGCGGCGCAACCGTAAGAGCGTTTTTCTAGAAAACAGATTTTTTCCAGGCGTACAGGTGCTCCCGCGCGTGGGCCTTGTCGCCGCGCGGTGTGAAGACTCCAGATATTCCCAAATTTGCTTGTGCGATGGATAGCCACCTAGGTGGTCCCGTGCTGTGGCCATGTCCCCGCGCGCTGGCCTTGTCGCCGTGCTGGCTCCGCATCACCGGAATTTGCTTGTGCGATGGATAGGCACAGAGGTGGTCCCGCGCGCTGGCCTTGTCGCGGTGCAGTGTGAAGACTGCAGATATATCGAAATTTGCTTGTGCGATGGATAGGCACACAGGTGGTCCCGCGCGGTGGGCGTGTCGCCGCGCGGCGCGGCTCTGCGTTGAATTGATTTTACGTAGAATGACGATGAAGGCCGCCCCCGGCCGCGGACGAAGCTGCGGTAACGCGGCCGAAAAGGGGCGGTTTCAAAAACCGGTGCATCTGATTCATGCCTATTAATTCTGTGATTTTGTAAACTATAAGTTTTTTACCGGTTTTTGTCTACTTCATCTGTCATTCTCGTAAAATCAAGAGCGGGCAGTCGATCGCGGCGACTTGATTTTTTTGGTTCTTTTTGCATCAAGGCAAAAAGAACAGAAAAAATATGCTAGAAATACAAAATGAAACCGCAGAAATAAAAAAGAAGGATTGAAATCCTAAAACATAAAAAAGATTTCGACTTTTAATATTCGAAAGATTGGAACGTTACAATAAAATGAATCTAAAACTCCGCTATCACCGTCTGCGACCCGCGAACCACCTGTCCTTTGGTGACTTTAATTTTTGCATTCAAGGGAAGAAAAAGATCCACGCGTGACCCGAATTTAATAAAACCCATTTCGCCGCATTGTTCGGCCTTGTCGCCTTCCTTGCAGTACCATACGATCCTGCGTGCCAGTGCACCAGCGATCTGGCGGAAAAGTATCTCGGTGCCGTTCTCGTGTTTTATCACAACAGTTGTACGTTCATTGTCCGTGCTGCTTTTAGGTTCCCACGCAGCCAGGAATTTCCCTGGATGATACTTGAAAAAGCTGACCACTCCTCCAATAGGAAAACGGTTCACGTGCACGTTCACAGGACTCATAAAAATGCTCACCTGCAGGCGTTTTTCCTTAAAATATTCGTGTTCAGTGCTTTCTTCGATCACCACTATTTTTCCGTCGGCAGGTGCTATGATCAGGTTGTGACCGTTAGTATGTGTTCTTGTGGGATGCCTGAAAAACTGCAGGATGATGATCACTAAAGCTCCTCCCAGGATATATGCGAACCAGTGAGCCACTGCCACGCCAGGATAAAAATAATGTGCAATAAAGATCAGTATGCCAGCAAAAGCAATTGATAATAAAAGGCTTGCGTGGCCCTCTTTGTGAAATTTCATCCCGGAGTTTTGTTTATAGATAAAGGCATAAAACTAATAAAAATCCCCCGAACAGGTTGGTACTTGCTCCGGCTTTTATAAATTTGTGCGGAATTTTTAAAATCATAATTACTGAACAATGAGCAAGATAAAAGTAGCTAACCCGGTTGTAGAGTTGGATGGGGACGAGATGACAAGGATCATCTGGAAATTTATTAAGGATAAGTTGATCTTACCTTACCTGGACGTGGATATCAAATACTACGACCTGGGCATCGAGTACCGCGATAAAACCAATGACCAGGTGACTGTTGATGCTGCCGAGGCCATTAAAAAATACCAGGTGGGCATCAAATGCGCTACTATTACTCCCGATGAAGCCCGTGTAAAGGAATTTAACCTCAAACAAATGTGGAAGTCACCTAATGGTACTATCCGTAACATCCTTGATGGCACTGTTTTCCGTGAGCCTATTGTATGTAAAAATGTACCTCGCCTGGTAAGCAACTGGACAGCTCCCATCATTGTGGGACGTCACGCTTTTGGCGATCAGTATCGCGCAACAGATATTGTGATCCCGGGAAAAGGCAAGCTCACCATGAAGTTCACCGGTGAAGATGGTAAAGAGACCGATTATGAGATCTTTAATTTTAAAGGTGCTGGTGTTGCAATGGGTATGTATAACACTGAAGAATCCATCCGTGGTTTTGCGCACTCCTGCTTTAACATGGCTTTAACTAAAAAATGGCCTTTATATCTGTCAACCAAAAACACCATCCTTAAAAAATACGATGGCCGTTTCAAGGATATTTTTGAAGAGATCTACCAGGCGGAATATAAATCGAAATTCACTGCTGCCGGAATCGTTTACGAACACCGCCTGATCGACGACATGGTGGCTTCTGCGTTAAAATGGAATGGCAACTTCGTTTGGGCTTGTAAAAATTATGATGGCGACGTTCAATCCGATTCAGTGGCCCAGGGATTTGGTTCACTAGGTTTAATGACCTCGGTGCTTGTTACTCCGGACGGAAAGATCATGGAAGCTGAGGCTGCTCACGGAACTGTGACCCGTCACTTCCGCGACCACCAGGCTGGTAAACCGACTTCTACAAATCCAATCGCATCTATTTTTGCATGGACAAGAGGTCTTGAATTCCGCGGTAAAATTGACAATAACAAGGACCTGGTTAATTTCTGCCAGACCCTTGAGCGCGTTTGCGTAGAAACCGTAGAAAGCGGAAAAATGACCAAGGATCTTGCGATCTGTGCTTTCGGCAATAATGTTAAGCACGGTGAACATTATCTTTATACCGAAGAATTTCTTGAGGCGCTAAACAGCAACCTTAAGAAGGCCTTGGGTAAATAAATATTCCTCTTCATTTTCTTGAAAAACCCGCAGTTTCTGTGGGTTTTTTTAGTTTCTGGGTAAAAGCTCGTTTCTATAGCATTCCCTTAAAGTACGAAATACAAAGTACGAGGTACGAAGGTTGCAGTTCGATGCTACGCGCGATCCTAAGCACAACCAAAAGACGAAGTACAAAGAACGAAGGTTTCAGGGTGCCATGCAGACCGTTCCGAAATTTGCGTACGCGTGAGGCAGGTACACAGGTAGTCCCATGTGTAGGCCTTGTCGCGGGGCTGGGACGCTTTGGATTCACCGGACCTTGCTTGTGTGTCGGATAGGCACGCAGGTGGTCCCGCTTGTAGGCCTTGTCACTGCGCTGGGACGATGCGGATTCAGTGGAGTTTGCTTGTGTGTCGGATAGGCACACAGGTGGTCCCGCGCGCAGGCCCTGTCGCCGCGCGGCGCGGCTCTGCGTTGAATTAATTTTACGTAGAATGACGATGAAGGCCGCCCCCGGCCGCGTCTGATCTACGTGGGATGCGGCCGAAAAGGGGCGGTTTCAAAAACCGGTGCCTCTAATCGTCGCTAGATAATACTTTGATTTTAAATGCTATCGACTTTTTACCGGTTTTTGTATACTTCATCTGTCATTCTCGTAAAATCAAGAGCGGGCAGGCGATCGCGGCCCGGCAAAGAGCCAGTGGCTCTTTGCGCGAGATTGTGTGGTGGGTTGGTAGACATAATTTC
>CBIHOL010000139.1:0-7287 GCA_966211905.1 uncultured bacterium | reverse complement strand
TTACTCATCAATGCCATCATTAAAATTTATCCCACCCAGGACTTCCTCTGCCAGCTTCTCAATATTGATATCCTGGTTCAGGAAGTCTTCGTACATTTTTTTATCCCAGAGCTCCACCACATTATTGCTGCCTAAAACTTTGAGGTCTGTTTTAATGTCGGCGTAATCGGTCAGCGATTTTGGAAGCAACAGACGACCGGCCGCATCTGCTTCAACATTTGTTGCACCGCCGGTGAATTTTCTAACAAACACATCATTCGCTTTTATCAGGCGGTTAAGCTTGCTCAGTTTTTTATTGAGACGATCCCACTCATTGATTGGATAAAGCACCAGGCATTTCTGATGAAGATTACGATTGATCACAAAACCTTTCTCGAACGAGGTCTCGAGTTGCTTGCGAAGATCAACGGGGAACATAAAACGTCCCTTGATATCCACTTTGCAATCATATTCCCCGATCAGGCCTGTCATTAAAGGGTTGGAGTTGGTTTAAGCAAAAATAAGCACTTTCTCCCACTTTCTCCCACTTTATGACCTAATTTACCACACCTGTTGAAAACTAGGGGCTTATAAACAGTGTTAGTAACGGTATAATGAATATATGAGAAACAGGTAAAAACGCTGAAAACCCGCTTCTGGCAAAGAAATGGACAAAAGAAGCGTAATATTAATTGCAGGATAAAATGACAGACGAGTGTCCAGGATATTAACAGGTTCGGAAAAACAAACACCACGTCACGAAATGCGTCTGTTTATGCATGAAAATCCGGGGCGCTTATCAATTATTGAATGTGATGTTGTTCGTAAAATTGCGACGATCGCTTACCGGCCAGAGGCACTTCAGCCTAAATAAAAAAGCCGCAGATCTATCTCTGCGGCTCTGCGTAATGTATGATTTGTCAGTTATTGTTTAGAGGCAAGAACCATATAACCCATCAATTTATCTTTAGAACTGTAAGTTTCGCTCTTTACAAGACCTACATCTTTTGCATACCACTCCACCATTTTGGAACGGACAGTAAATAGAATTTTTGACTCCGCATCGTAAGTGATCTTTACGCAATTAAACTTTCCGGCCGGAACAGTTACTTCTTCCAGTGCCGCTACTTTACGGTTTGTAATATCGATAGTAAGTTTCATCGTTATAGGCGAACCTTCGCTCACAGAGATCATTTCCAGCTTACCACCTTTCAGCTCCTGTCCCGGCTTTGGATTAGAAGGGATATCCAGGCGATCGGCAGTAATGTTGAACTGCATGTCCTTAAAATTGGCCATCTGTTCCTGTGACACCATAGAACGCATATCAACATAAAAGTTGTCGCCCTCGCAAACAACAGCATAGGAAGTCTTTCCCAGGGGCTTATCTTTTTTGTCGAAGGACTCCGCTTCCATCTGAACTTCTGAACCTTTAACAGAAACGACTTTTATTTTATTTGTACCGCTAAGCTTGTCCTTATCGTTATAGCTTTTCTGCTCAAGAAGAGTACCTTCTTTGGCCGGCACATACATACCACAATTATCAGCAGGCAGTAAAGAAAAAAATACGAATGTGCCCGCAAGGGATAGTCACAGGAGAATTTTTTTCATGATCTTTTTTTTACAATAAACGAAAAAACTCAAATAAATCCATCTTTTTTGAAATAATCAATGATAGAATCAATGATCAGCTTGTTCTGTTGCTTGGCATCAAGAAAAGGGAGATTTTCTTTTAGTTCCCAGTGCGGCCAGCCATCATCATCTCGGCCTTTGAACTCATAAAACCCGAACGGCTCAAGGAGTGTGCAGATGGCCACGTGCATGATCTCCAGCTTCTGATCCTTTTTATATTTTTTAAATGGTTTGCCGAGCTCCTGTAATCCTATCACAAACAGGATGGCATCGTAATCCATTTCCCCGTCAAAACGTTCCTTGAGTTTTTCCTGCAATACATCCCAGTCGCTACGCGCTTTTTCCATTTTGATCATTCTTCTTCGTCCGTTGTGCGCTTTAATTTTATTGTATCGTTCTCTTTGATCATGTGACCTATAAATTCGAGGATCTCATCACGGCCGCCTTTTTTCTCAGCAGATGAAACAAAACTATTTGGAAGTTCTTCCCAGTGCTTTAAAAGCTCCTTTTCAATGTTCTTAATATTTCTCGCCAGCTCGGCCTTTGAATTTTTATCGGCCTTGGTATAAATGATGCTGAAGGGAGTTTCATTTTCAGCGCACCACATCATAAACTCCAGATCGATCTTTTGTAGTGGAAGACGGCTGTCGAGAAGTACAAAAAGACAAACCAGGCTTTCGCGTTTCTTGCAATAATCGTAAATGATGGTTTCAAACTTCGCTTTTTTCTCCTTGCTCGTTTTTGCGTATCCATAACCCGGGAGATCGACCAGGTACCAGTGATCATTAATGAGAAAATGATTGATGAGCTGCGTTTTGCCCGGAGTAGCGGATGTTTTTGCCAGCTTATTATTATTGCAGAGCATATTAATAAGAGATGACTTGCCCACATTACTGCGGCCTATGAAAGCATACTCCTGCATTCCTGGTTTGGGACAACCATGAAGGCTGGAAGCGCTTTGTTTAAATATGGCGTGTCGGATCTGCATCAGGAATTAAGCAGCCCCTTCTCCTTTAAATATGATGTAAAGTGACGCTCTTTCTTGCTGTCATAAACGTCAGCAATCGTCACCAGGATACCAGTCTCCTCAACACCCCCAAATGTGGGATTGATAGCTGTTCCGAAACTTTTCATTGTAGGGCTCAGATTCATATATGCATTCATAAGAGGAGGAATATTTTCTCCCAGTGCTTTAACATGTTTGTGTAATAATGCATGCCCCTCTTTATAAGGCAGTCCTTTTAGCTGCGAAAGGAATTCACTCGTATCCGTTTTTGTTTCAATGGAATGTATAGGATACACCATCCTCTCTTTATCAGGAAAATAATATTTCATGAAAGCGAGAATGTAATCCCTGGCTGTTACATTAAAGTCTGTGTACATGGTCACTTTTCCATAAAAATGTTTTTGTGATGGGTTGTCGATCACAATCGCACCAAGGCCGTCCCACAAGTTATCGAGGCTGAACAAACCTTTCCTCATATTCTCACCGGGCTGATATAAGGGTTGAATGAATGAACGTCCCAACTCAATAGTTTCGTTCAGGTAGTTCCTGTAAAATGCGTCGCTGAATTCAAAAAGTTCTGTTGTGGCCAGGTGCACGCGCCCATCTTTAAATTCTGCGTCCTTACATAAAATAAAACGGTAGGCGCCCACAATCTCTTTATCAACCGGGTCCCATACAAGTAATTGCTGGTAAGGGTGCGAGCTTGTATCGAATTCATCAATATCAATGCTCTTACCTGTACCTCCCCCGGCATGTCTGAAAGTAACTTCCCTCAGACGGCCGATCTCCCTCATCACGTTAGGGGAATTGTGATGCGTAATTATGTAGATCTCGTTATGGCCATTATTCGCCTTGCGCACATACCTTTCGCGGTTGAGCTCCGCCATTAACGCTTCTCTGCTTACCTTATCTATTATGCTCTCCATACGTCTGCATAAATATACAACTAAAATAAAAAATCATTTTTCGCATATTAAATTAATGGTATTTTTAAGGCGGAATCGGCACTCCACCGGCAAATGAGAAAAAGGATCGCACTACTGTTTTTATCCCTCGGGGCCGTATGTTTTTCGCAGACTGATTACCAGTTCTCGATCTCCACTTCCCCGCAGGAATGCGCAAAAGGCACCGCTCTGCTTACTATTTCAGGAATTCAAAAAAGCGACACGCTTTCCACTGAATGGAGCACCGGAGAAAAGAATACCCTGCAGGTACATAACCTGGAAGCCGGTGAGTATTCGGTGAAAGCTAATATCCGTCATTGGTCAGATACCACGCTTTTTGTCACCGACACTTTGTTATACTACTCCATCAGCAAGGAAACTTGCCCGGTAAGCCTTCCCCGTTATTTCAGCCCTAACAGCGATGGGTATAATGATCATCTGTATATTACCAACGCCGACAAGCATCCAAATTTCGAATTGTGCATTTATGACAAGTGGGGACAAAAAGTGCATGGCCAGAAAAAAATTTTTATCCCCTGGGATGGAAAGTGGAACGGTATTGACTTACCCGACGGAGCCTATTATTATGTTTTCTTTTTCGATTCAGAAAATAAAAAGGAGCTGGTGAAGGGGGATGTGACCATACTCAGGTAAGATCGCCCCGCTTTTGTGAGTCCACAAAAAAAGATCTCTGACCAATTCCTGTCATAAAATACCCTCTTAAGAATTAAAGTCAACCACTTTTCAGTTGTCACGTGCAAACTGCTCGTGTCGCATATACCTTTAGGTCAGACACTCTCCTTATGGAATAATTTTTATTCTTAAAAATCAAATCTTATGACTTACAAGGAGAATGACAACCAGTCGCGGGTGGCGGCGTATGAGCCACATAATAATCTTAAATACGGTGTATATGCCCTAAGGGCGCAGTATCACATCACCATTATCAAATCACTTTTATTAGTCTGTGCAATTCTCGGAAGTATTTCACTTATCAGCCGTTTAGCGCCTGCAGGAAAAAAGATGGTAGAAATTGACACAGGGAATTTTCCTGATACCAGCATTTTTACAATTACAGTAGATCTTCCTGAGCCTGTGACCGAGCCTGCAGCGCCGCAGCCCCCGGCCGATCCGGCTCCCGTGCAACGTTCTGAAACCTCAACGATCCTTATTTCGGATAATGAGCCAACGGTTGAACCGCCTGCAACGCTAACGACACAGGGAGAACAGGGATCATCTGTAATAAGTGAAAATACGGGCAGTGGCGCAAACACATCCACCGCTGCCAGCACCGGCACATCAACTGGCAGTAATACCACCATTGCCTCTCCTTACATGGTAGAAGTAATGCCTGAATTTGAAGGAGGACTCCAGGCCCTGCACAATTTTATAGCGGCCCATGTACGCTACCCGGAACAAGCCCGGGAATCAGGCAAAGGAGGAACAGTTCACGTTCAGTTTGTGGTGGATACTGATGGAAGTATTTCGCGGATCACATTGCTAAATAAAGCAGGGTTCGGAATGGATGAAGAAGCAACAAGAGTGATAAGTCTGCTGCCAAAATTTAAAACACCGGGCATGTCAAAAGGCGTTCCGGTGCGGGTTTATTATACTATGCCCATTAAGTTCAAGATCCAATAGCAAGTACGAAATACGATTAACGGGTTACACGGCGTTCACCAATTTGGTGGCCGCCGTGTCCTTATCCTAACAGTTGTTTAACTAAAGCGGAAACCAGTTTATTATCCGCTTTACCGGCAAATGCCTTGCTTGCAGCTCCCATTACCCTGCCCATGTCGCCCGCACCTTTTGCACCTACAGAGGTAATGATCTTTTCCAGCTCCGCTTTTATTTCCGCTTCTCCCATCTGTTTTGGAAGATATTCTTCCATTACACCAGCCTGGAACAGTTCGACCTCTTCAAGGTCGGGACGATTCTGACTTTTATAAATATCTGCGCTTTCTTTCCGCTTTTTGACCTCCTTTTGCAACGCCTTGTTCGCGCTGTCTTCAGTAAGTCCTTCTGGTGATGTTTTTAGCAGAAGCACTGCTGATTTTATTGCACGCAGAGCTTCCAGTTTTTTCGCATCCTTGGCAAGCATTGCGGCTTTGATATCTCCGTTTACTCTTTCTTCGATATTCATAAATCTAAAATTTGATCAAAATTAAAAAAGCCACCCGAAAAAGAGTGGCTTTTGCAGTGTTTTATTTTATTAATTAATGTGTAACGGTGATCTTACCTGAATGACTGCGATCTGCAGCTGTTCCTTTTAAAGAGTAGATATACAATCCTTCCTGGTAAGCAGAAACATCTACTGTTACCTTTCCATCAATAAGTTCTTTTTTCTCCACCAGGCGGCCTGTCAGATCAAAGATCTCAATCGTCTGCCACATTTCTGAGCTTGTGCGCAGTGAAACAGATTGATTAGCAGGATTTGGATATAACCTGATATCTGCATCAGCTGGTTTAACTGAGTATAATGAAGTGGTATTGATCGTAGTCCCTGTTCCCACGGCGTTTTTGTTCCTTGTTACGATCTTTTCGATTGTAGTAGGAAAAGGAGCCGGAAGCGCAACAGTAAAATTACTGATACTAAATAAAGGTGCCTTAATGCCTGACTGGTAATAATCGAATGTTACTTCAGTCATGGTTCCGCTAACTGAACCTATAAGTGGAACACTCACTGTGAAATTTATGTCCTGTGAAAATAAGGTTCTCAGTACATTCGTGAAAGTCTGTGAAGTGCCGGGAAGGATCATCGTGCCGGAAGCGTCCGCTACAACGGTATTGGTCCCGACAAATGAACCAGTTGCCGAGCCCTGAGGTAATACCACCTGAACGGTTCCTGCTGTACTAGCCGTGCTGCTGTTATTGATCGACATTGGATATGAAGCCATAATAGCTGGCGATGTATAACCCAGGTTAAAAGTATTTCCCTGCGCTGATCTTCTGCCGCCGTAGTAAAGAAGTGAATTAGCCGAGCTGGCGTAAAAACTGTTCTCATTATTGCTGGCTGTAACAGAAACGTTTGCAGCGGGGTAATTTACAACACCGGATACGTTG
The DNA here is from genome assembly GCA_966211905.1 of uncultured bacterium. Classification (GTDB taxonomy): domain Bacteria; phylum Bacteroidota; class Bacteroidia; order B-17B0; family Aurantibacillaceae; genus Aurantibacillus. The sequence continues at coordinate 666 of CBIHOL010000139.1, read as the reverse complement.
GCGGTTAAATAATCCACCTGCATTCCATTGTTTACTGTGATACCAGCATAGTTCCAGGTCTTACCTGTACCTGCGGTGCCGGGATTTACACCATTGGTATCGCATTGGAGTGTACTCCAGGTATCGCCGTTTGCAGGTGCGTGATTGGTCTGTGTTAATTGAGCAAATGCCCCAGTTGCTGAAAAGATAGTTAAATAGAAAGCTGTGTAAAGTTTTTTCATGTATTCATTATTTTGGTTAAACCAAAAATAGGTAAAAAAGAAGCACCACCAAGGAATGAATAGGACAGAAGGCAGATTTTTTATTTTAACAGAAGAGAGCTGTCACCATAACTGAGAAATCGAAAATCGTTTTGTAATGCATATTCATAGACGTTTTTCCACTTTTCGCCGATAAAAGCCGCAACCAGCAATAGCAAAGTGGAACGAGGCTGATGAAAATTAGTGATCAGGCCGCTGCAAACTTTTATTTCATACGGAGGCGCGATCAGAATCTGCGTCTGGCAAACCAGCCGGTCTGTATTTTGAGAATGCATCCATTTAATCAGCAGTGTGAATGCTTCAGCAACCGATATATTGCCTTCGAGACCGTAAACTTCCCATTGTTTGATCTGCAGCTCACTTAGTGTTTGTGAGGGATCCCGCGAAAGCTTTACCCCCATCCAGT
>CBIHOL010000138.1:0-7356 GCA_966211905.1 uncultured bacterium | reverse complement strand
GAGAACCTGAAATGTTCGTACGTTCTCGAACAGGCGGAAATTGATGCAAAAATTATAGAGCTGGACGGCACACCTAACAATGCCAACCTCGGGGCAAATGCTATTCTGGGAGTGTCGCTGGCGGTGGCAAAAGCTGCAGCTGAAGAGACCCGCACCCCGTTTTACAGGTATGTGGGAGGTGTTAATGCCAACTTGCTTCCGATCCCTATGATGAATATTCTTAATGGAGGCGCGCATGCCGATAATGGTATCGACTTCCAGGAATTTATGGTGATGCCTGTTGGTGCAGAGTCCTTTAATGAGGCACTGCGAATGGGTACGGAGATCTTTCACCATCTTAAATCTGTGCTCAAATCACAGAAATTAAGCACAAATGTGGGTGATGAAGGAGGTTTTGCTCCAAATCTTAAAAACAATGAAGATGCTATCAAGCTGGTGATCCAGGCCATTGAAAAAGCCGGATTTAAGCCAGGTCATGATGTTTATATTGCAATGGATGCAGCCGCGTCGGAGTTTTATAACGCCGAGGAAAAGGTTTACCATTTTAAAAAATCGACCGGAGATAAGCTTACACCGGCACAAATGGTGACTTTCTGGGCCGACTGGTGCAAGAAATACCCGATAATCTCAATTGAGGACGGTTTTGCCGAGGACGACTGGGATGGATGGAAAAAAATGACAGAAGAATTAGGGCATAAGGTGCAACTGGTGGGCGACGATCTGTTTGTAACCAACGTGACCCGTTTAGCTGATGGAATTAACAATGGTGTGGCAAACTCGATACTTGTTAAAGTAAACCAGATCGGCACCCTTACAGAGACCATCAATGCCGTGCAGCTGGCTCAAACAAACAGTTATACGTCGGTTATGAGTCACCGGAGCGGGGAAACTGAAGACACTACTATTGCCGATCTGGCAGTGGCTTTAAGCTGCGGGCAGATCAAAACCGGTGCTCCTTCGAGAAGCGACAGGGTGGCCAAATACAACCAGCTATTAAGAATTGAAGAGCAGCTTGGAAGCTCAGCCAGGTATCCCGGAAGTTCCTTTAAATTCGCGGTTTAGAATAGAAAGAAAAAAACCAAATACTTTGTTTTATAGTGACTCAGATTGTAATTTTATAACCTCAATATGACAAAAAGCATGGATCCCTTGAAAGAAAAATTTAAAGCGAAAGCCGAGATTTTAGCCGCCGAAATTAAAGATATCATCAAAAATCATGGCGACCTGAAGCTTGGTGAGATCACGGTTGCTCAGGTTTACCAGGGAATGCGCGGCATGCCCGGAATGGTGACCGAAACATCGCGTCTCGATCCGGAAGAAGGGATCCGCTTCAGGGGTTATTCTATTCCAGAACTTCGCAAAAAACTTCCAAAAGCGCCAGGTGGCACTGAGCCACTGCCTGAGGGAATTTTTTACCTCATGCTTGTAGGTGAATTGCCTACACAGGAAGATGTGAGCTTTATCACCACAGAATGGACCAAACGCAATAACGTGCCTAAACATGTTTTTGATGTTATTGAAAAGTTACCTGTTGATGCTCACCCTATGACCCAGTTTGTGATCGGCGTAATGGCTATGCAAACTGAATCACTTTTTGCAAGAGCATATGCAAAAGGAATGAGCAAAAAAGATTATTGGGATTATGCTTACGAAGACAGTATGAACCTCATCGCCCGTCTTCCCCGTATTGCAGCCTATATTTATCGCCGTAAATACAAGAACGGAGCGCATATTGAACCGGATCACAAGCTTGACTGGGCAGCAAACTTTGCGCACATGTTAGGATACGAAGAATTTGACATGAAACGCCTGATGCGTTTGTACCTTACTATCCACGTGGATCACGAAGGAGGAAATGTATCAGCACATACCACTCATCTTGTTGGATCAGCATTAAGTGACCCTTACCTTGCTTTTGCAGCAGGGATGAACGGTTTAGCAGGACCTCTGCACGGACTGGCCAACCAGGAAGTGCTGAGCTGGATCATGGAACTAAAAGAATCTTTAGGAGGAGGTCTTCCAACGAAGGATCAGATCGCTGAATACATTAAGAAAACCCTTACTGAAGGAAAAGTGGTTCCTGGATACGGACATGCCGTATTACGTAAAACAGATCCACGTTTTACAGCACAGCAGGATTTTTACAAAACCTATATCAAGCACGATGATATTTGTGAGATCGTGCAAATGGTATATGAAGTAGCTCCTCCGATCCTTGAAGGAACAGGCAAGATCAAAAATCCATGGCCGAATGTTGACGCGCACTCCGGTGCTTTGCTGGTACATTACGGAATGCATGAGTATGATTTTTACACTGTGTTATTCGGTGTGAGCCGCGCGCTGGGTGTTCTGGCAAGTCTTATCTGGGACCGTGCAACAGGATCACCGATCGAAAGGCCGGGTTCGCTTACCACTGACAATATCAAAGCAAAAATAAAAGCAGCGAAAGAAGCCGCCGCAAAAAGTTAATATGAACCGGGTGAAGGCCCGGTTTTTTTTATGCAAAATAAGTTCAAATCTTCATGAAACGCATCTTCACAAAAATAGCATCCGCATTTTCTGTCGCCATGGCGGTAATAATTTCCCTGGCTCCCACTACCAGTCGTAAACAGCTTACAGGTAAAAACAGTGTTCATGATTTTACTGTAAACTCACTTGAAGGCAAGCCAATTGATCTCTCAAAGTATAAGGGCAAAAAAATGCTCATCGTTAATGTGGCCAGTAAATGCGGCTACACTCCACAATATAAAACATTGCAGGAGCTGCATGAAAAATTCGGAAGCAAGGTCGCTATCATCGGTTTCCCGGCAAATAACTTTGGGGGGCAGGAACCAGGATCATCGGGAGAGATCAAGGATTTTTGTCAGAAGAATTACGGCGTTAGTTTCCAGATGATGGAGAAGATCAGTGTAAAAGGAAAGGACATGCATCCTTTATATCAATTCCTAAGCAACAAAAAAGAAAACGGGGTTACCGACGATGCGCCGAACTGGAACTTTTGCAAATACCTGGTAGACGAAAACGGGAAAGTAATAAAGTTCTTCAACAGCAAGGTGGATCCGATGAGCGAAGAGATCACTTCACTTCTTTAAAGCGCGGACAGTAAGGAGGCCGCCTGCACAGCATACAGTCCGGCTGTCTCTGTCCTTAGGCGATTGGTGCCCAGCGATAAACCTTTAAAACCATTTTCAAGTGCCAGCTGAAATTCTTCAGGGGTAAAATCACCTTCGGGTCCAATCATTATGCATGACCTTTTATTTTTAAAATCGACGGAGGTCACAGGCGTCGCTTCACCTTCACCACAATAAGCAATCAGTTTCTGCCCGGCAGTTAATTTCACTGACTGTTTAAAATCAGTTAGTTCATTCACAGTGGGGATCATTGACTGAAGGCTTTGCTTAACTGCGCTTTCAACGATCTTTTGCATGCGATCGGTTTTAATGACCGTGCGTTCGGAGTTACGGCACTGGATAAAAGTTATCTCATCCAATCCGATCTCGATCGCTTTTTCTAGCATCCATTCGATCCTGTCGATCTGTTTGGTGGGCGCAATCAGCAGGTGCAGATAATAGTTCCGGGTCGCCTGTTTTATGGGACCTTCTATGATCTTCACCGAGCAGCTTTTCTCGTTAACCACTTCAAGGGTACCGCGAAACATATTTCCCTTACCATCGATCACTGAGATCTCATCCCCGCTTTTTTTACGAAGCACTTTTGCACAATGCCAGCTTTCATCTGCCCGCAGCAGCGCTGTATTGTTATTGATGGTGGCGATAAAAATATTCACGCTTAAAATTAGAAATTGTTTTTTTTACCGGCTGGTAAAACTTAAATAGTCCTGCAGGATAATAATGGCGCTGATCACGTCCACCATTTCCTTATCGCGCCTGTCCTTCTTCTTCAGACCTCCCTGGAGCATTGTCTGATGGGCCATGGTGCTGGTAAAACGCTCATCGTAACGTTCTATCTTTTTCTCTGGGAATTTTTTCCGGAGGTTGATTACGAACGGATCGATAAACCGTGCACTGTCGCTTTGCTGGTTCAGCATGGTTTTCGGTTCCCCAACAACAATAATATCAACCACTTCTTTTTTAAAATAATCTTCAAGGTACTTCATCAGGTCCTTGCTATGAATAGCCGTGAGACCGCTGGCGATGATGCGGAGCGGGTCAGTAACTGCCAGCCCTACTCTTTTGCTTCCGTAATCTATTGCGAGGATCCTGCCCATTGGCTAAAATTACGCAAATGTTATCATGTAGCGCTACGGTCACCAAACGCAGATTGCACAGATCGCACAGACTATTTTTTTACCTGAAGTGTTTCGAATGCCTTAAATAAACGCTGGAAATCTTCGCAATCTGCGTCCCTATACCTGAGCAGTTATTTTATTTGTACTTTTAAATTTATGATGAACACTATTGCTGTAATTACATCGGGAGGCGATTCGCCGGGGATGAACGCCTGTATCAGGGCGATCACACGCACGGCTGCATATTATAATATAAAGACCGTGGGATTTCTGCGCGGTTATGAAGGCATAATAAATAACGACGTACAACCTCTCAGCAGGGAAAGTGTGTCGAACATCATTCACAAAGGCGGGACTATTTTAAAGACCGCACGCAGCAAACGATTCATGACAGAAGAGGGCGTTAAACTGGCAGCGGAAAATCTGAACAGGAACAACATCGACGGCCTGATCGTGATTGGCGGCGACGGCAGCTTTAAAGGCGCCATGGAGCTCAGCAGGCATTGCAATATAAAGATCCTCGGTTGCCCCGGCACTATAGATAATGATCTACTTGGAACAGATTTCACCATAGGATACGACACCGCCATCAACACGGTTGTGGATGTGATTGATAAGATACGGGATACTGCTGAAAGCCACGACAGGATCTTTGTTGTTGAAGTGATGGGTCGCGATGCCGGCCTTATTGCTTTAAGGAGTGCCATAGCCAGCGGTGCAGAAGCCTTGCTGGTACCGGAATTAAAACATGATGTGGAAAGTCTGCTTGCGAAGATCCGCGGATGGCGTCAGTCTAAAGCCAGCAAAATAGTGGTGGTAGCAGAGGGCGATGAAAGCGGAGGTGCTTTTAAGGTGGCAGAGCTGATCAAAAGCAACTGGCCTGATTTCGATCTCAGGGTCAGTATCCTCGGACATATGCAGCGGGGCGGAAATCCAACGTGCATGGAACGCGTTAATGCCAGTATCATGGGATACCATACTGTGCTTGCATTGATGGAAGGGAAAACTCTTCACATGACAGGAATCATCAATAAAAAGATCCACTTCACACCCTTTGAGAAGGCATTAAAACATCATAAGGCACTTGATAAGGATCTTGAAAAGCTGATTGAGATCCTGAGCAGCTGAAGTGTTTGCTTGTTGCGGAATTTAATGATTCTATGTAGCAGGTCAGGTTTTATCACTTTCAGTGGCAGCAAAAACCAATAACAAACATTCGAAAAAAAAAGCCTGTGCGGGAATCCTGCACAGGCTTTTAATTAAGAAAAATGAATATTCTATTTTGTTACAATGATCTTTTCACTGACCACACGTCCGTTGTGCTGGCCGCGTATAAAATACACCCCGGTTTCAAGCGATTCAACATTTACCTGGTAATCATTTCCGCTGCTGAGTGTGATCGTTTTAATCACCTGCCCGAGTTCGTTGGTAATAAGCAGTGACATATCCGCGTCAGACTTTATAGTGAACACACCATGAGCAGGATTCGGGTAGATACTGATATTGGCTGAACCAGCCACTTCTTCAATTCCGGTACAAGAATTTACTTTTATCTGAACAGTAGCAGTATCACTGCAGCCATTAGCGTCTGTGCCAATCACTAACACGTTATGGGTTTGAACATTGTTGTTGGTGAATGTGGTTGATGCACTTGTAGAATTATTATGAAGCCATAAAAAAGTGGCCGTACCTGTAGCAGTAAGTACAACACTTTCTTTTGAACGGCACATGATAGTGCGCGATGCCTGGGCAGTTACTACAGGTTTAGGATTGATCCCGATATAAACAGTGTTTGTGGCAAGGCAGGTAACTGCATTGCTGACGCTGTTAGCGCTAACTGTGTAAGTGGTTGCCAAAGTTGGTTTCACTGTTATCTGATTCACAGGAACAGGTGGCCCCGGGTTCCATTGAAATTGTGTTCCCGGACCCGCAGTAAGAGTAACTGCAGCACCCTGGCAAACAGTGGATGATGGACTTACCGAAATTTCAGGGATAAATACACTCACAGTTACCTGTTTCACTTTCGTACATCCGTTAGATCCTGTACCGGTGACTATGTAAACCGAAGTAGTTAAAGGCGCTACAACAATGGTATTAGTCGTTCCTCCTGTGCTCCAGGAATAGCCAGCAGAATTACCTGTAGCGGTTAACGTAGATGAGCCGCCTGAGCATACAAGCGTTTTATTAGCAGCGGCATTCATAGACGGCGCCGCATTAACAAGCACCAATTGCTGACCACCGGTAGAACATCCAAAGCTATTGCTTCCTGAAACCTGGAACATTGTCGACACCGTTGGATTTACTACACCTGTGCTTCCTGTAATAGGTGCATTACTCCATGTATAGGTATCAGCGCCAGAAGCTGTGAGTGTAACCGGATCACCCTCACAAATAACTGTAGGGGAGGCTCCCACCGTAATGGTCGGATTAGGTTTGGTATTGACGGCTACAGTTGCCGCTCCATAACAAGTGCCGTTTGAAGCAGTGACAGTGTAGATGGTGTTGGCCGAAGGTGCCACTAAAATGGTAGATACCGTTTGATTACCCGGAGCCCAGGAATAAGTAGTTGCCCCGGCTGCAGTAAGCGTTACTGTATTCAACTGGCAGATGAGAGTGCTGGTTGCCGATATACCTACAGGCAAAGGTGTAACAGTAACAGTAGTGCTTGCAGTTGATGACCCGCAGCCATTTGTTCCCGTAACAGTATATCCTGAAGTGGTTGTAGGTACAAAAGGAACTCCATTGGTTACACCGCCGGTCCAGCTATGGCCAAGGCCACCGGTTGCAGTAAGTACAACGGATTTACCAAGACAGGTAGAATTTGTAGTGCTGTTAATAGCAAGTACCGGAGGAGCAGAGTTAACTGAAACTGTTAATACCAGTGCTGTTACACATCCTGTTGAATTGGTTCCCTGCACAGTATATGAAGTTGTAGCTCCCGGCGATACCGTGATGCTTGTAGCATTTGAACCTGTGCTCCAGGTGTAGCTAGTTACGTTGCTTGCAGTTAGTGTAGCTGTTCCGCCTGTACAGAGTGCAGTGGGCGTCATAGCCGCCTGTACTACATTTCCATTTATAACATATGTAAAACTAACACTGCCGCTGGT
>CBIHOL010000137.1:0-7722 GCA_966211905.1 uncultured bacterium | reverse complement strand
CTTTATCCACACTGTATAACATTAGTTCTCCTACGCCAAGATCTTGTTCGAGATACCGGGCATATGACTTAAGATCGTGTTTGATTTTATTTCCGATGTATGACCAAGGGGATTTTTCTCCAAAAAGAGGTTTTTTAAAATCGAGGCACGCTACCACAGCTTGTGCGCCATAATCTGCAACCACCTTTTTTATGATATCAGGATTTTCCTGGATCAATGAATTCACAACTACCTTTTCAACGCCGATATTATAAAGCTTCGCAAAATCATCGTATGTTTTAACACCGCCACCATATGCAAAGGGCATAAATGCTTCGCTGGCCATGTCGGCGATCTTTTCGAAGTTCGGTTTGCGTTTTTGTTTACTGGCCATGATGTCGATGAGGATGAGTTCATCTACTTCTTTGTCGTTAAATATTTTAATAGCGTTGATCGGGTCGCCGACGTATGAGGGGTTTTTGAACTTCACGGTTTTAACGAGCCCGGAACCGTCATATAACAGACAAGGTATGATACGTTTCAGCGCCATCTTAGTTAACCACTAAGGCACTTAGGACACTAAGGTTCACTAAGGCAGTTCTGTTAATCCCTAAAAGTTGTTGCGTAAATTTCCTTAGTGGCATCTCAGTGATCTTAGTGCACTTAGTGGTTAAGATTAACGAAGTTCTCCAACAACCGCATTCCAAACTTCAAACTTTTCTCCGGATGGAACTGGGCTCCGTATATATTGCCTTTATTCACCATACAAGTAAACTCTTTGTCGAAGGTTGCAGTGGCAATTGATTGCGATTCATCGCTACATTTCACATGGTAAGAATGAACAAAATAGAACCTGTTTTTGCTGTTTTTTTCTAACAGAGGATTTTCACGTGTAACGTCTACATATTCCCAACCCATATGGGGCACTTTTAATTTGAGAGAAGGGTCTGGTCTGAATTTTATTGTTTCAGCATCTATCCACCCAAGTCCTGGTTTATTCCCTTCTTCGCTGCGACGACTCAACATTTGCATACCAAGGCATATTCCAAGAACAGGAACTTTTTGATTCAATGCTTTTTCATTTAAAGTAGGAATCAAACCGGATTTTTCGAGATTGCCCATGCCTCCGTCGAATGATCCTACTCCTGGTAAAAGAAGTTTATTGGCTTTTTCTATCACCGTTTTATCTCCAGAAACAACCACATCTTTTGCGCCGATCTTCTTAAACATATTATAGACCGAAGCTAAATTTCCCACACCGTAATCAACAATAACTATCATTTAGCTGGCACTTAGCAAAATTTCCTTCGGCACTCTCACCCTTATGCACTGCCCGATACTTTCCAACAATACTTCAATTTGTTTTCCTTCCGGTGCGTCGGTCACGTAACCTTCTATGCCTTTTAAAGCGCCGGAGGTGATCTTCACTTTATCGCCTTCTTTGTAGATCTTATTGATGGCGTTGGCTTCGATCTGGTATCCGAGTTCCACCAGTTGTTTTAAACGCTCTATTTCTATATCTCTTATCAAGGCAACTTTTCCTTCGCTTCGCACAAACCGAACCACGCCTGTGGTCTGCAGCATTTTTTCGTGTTCAGATTCAGACACGTAAACGAATACATAACCGTTGAGGAGGGGAAGCTCCACCATCTTTTTCCTGTCGCTCCATTGTCGCATTGTTTTGATGATAGGGGCGTAGGCTTCGATACCTTTTTCAAGCAAATTATTCATCACTTTTTTTTCGGAGCGGGAGTTGACGTAGATAGCGCGCCAGAAGCGTTGGGTTGCCGTTTTTTTTGGCAGTCGAACTCCTGATGATTTTGACGATCCTGCTTCGGGCATTTCTGCTGGTTTTTCGGGGTCCACATGTCGCCCCTACGGGGCTTTTTGTTTCGGGGTGTTGTGGTTTTCTAACAACATATCACCCCTACGGGGTGCATGTTGTCATAAATTTTATCTTACTTATTTTTTAGGCTCTAGTTGCTCTAAGTGGTTACGGTCTGGTCACGGCGTCGCCCCTTCAGTCACAGACTAAACTTTTTATTCCTTCGGTATTCCTTACCGATGTTACTATTTCCTTAGTGACCCTAAAAAAATCTTAGTGTCTTCTAAGTGTTCTAAGTGCCCTTAGTGGTTATGGCGTCCCTATTTACTCCACAGTAGCAACGGGTGCATTCCGGGTTCTTTAATCTTGTTCAAATCAAACTCCTTGTTTGAATAGTGCACAAATCTGATCTTTTTATCGAGTTTCTTTTCCGCTTTTTCTATCTGTTCAATTAAAAATGCCTTGTTCAGGTTGTCGCCAACCAATACAAGATCAATTATCTCGGTGCTTTTGCCCCTGGATAAATTGCCGACAAGGTACACCTTTTGTAAATCCCCGATCCTCTGTAGTACATATTCCAACACATATTCAAGACCGGTCATTTTCATGATGATGCGGTTGATGTCGGGAAAAAAAGGATGCTTGGTGTTAACGGTAAAGATCTTCTTATTGCCTTCGGCGCTGGAGGTCAGGAAACCAGCCTCTTCAAAACGGTTCAGCTCAAGACGGATGGCGTTGGTGCTTTCTCCGAATTCTTCTTCAAGATTGCGCAGGTAAGCGGTGTTCTTGCTGTTAAGAAAGAACTTCAGAAGAAGCTTGATGCGTGTTTTTGAAGATATTAAAGCGTCGATCATTGTTTGAGTAATAAAACTACTCAATTTATACTATACAAAGTTACAGGATTTTAGGAAATCGCCAAAAAAAGGCAGGGAAAGTTGAATATTAAATGCCTGCGGCGCTACCACTTAGACACTTTAGGACACTTAGGTTGCACTAAGAAGAACCGTGGCTATGTGCCTAAAGTGCAAGATCACAGCACGCTTACTGTTTTTCTTTGAGATCAAGATCCCGTTTCCTCTTGACCTTGCGTTCCTTCATATTAAAGAACTCGATGATAAGGGCGAAAGCCAGGGCGATGTAGGCATAGTTCTTATTGATCTCGATGTGCTTATCGTGAGGCAATGTAAAGTTATAAGCATCCAGGATGCCCTCTGCCAGGAGGATGCCGCCGATAGCGAGCAGGAAAACAAGAGCGATCATTTTAATGCCGGGATTCTTATTGATGAACCTTGCCACCATACCGCTGAACATGATCATAAGCAGCATGCTTATAACCACCGCACCGATCATAATGAGCACGACTCCGCTCACGCCTACTGCCGCAAGGATACTATCGAAACTGAAAATAAAATCGATGACAATGATCTGTATGATCACAGCTTTGAAAGTGGCGTTGCCTTTAGTTTTGTATTCGGTCTCATCCTCATCGTGGTAGATCTTTTCCCTGATCTCCTTCCAGGTCTTGAACAACAAAAAGATACCTCCGCCGGCGAGAATAAGTGCTTTTCCGCTGATGCCGTAGGGCCCCAGAAAGAACAGTGCAGATTTTAAACCGGCGATCCACCCAATGAATAACAACAGGAAAGACCTAACCAGCAATGCGAGCGCAAGTCCAATGGTACGTGCCTTTTTTTGCTGAGCGCGGGGAAGGCGGTTTACAGCGATGGAGATAAAAATGATGTTGTCGATCCCTAAAATGATCTCAAGAACAGACAGGGTGATCAAACCTATAAAGCCTTCAACAGAGAGTAACGCGGCAATGTCCGCTGACCAGTCCACCATTTAATTTTGTGAAGGCATAAAGATAACAATGATTTATGAATTACGAAGTACATGGCGGCCACCCGACGAACGGCCTGGTGCGGTGGCATTGCGCGTCTTTAACACTAATTTCACTAATCCACCAATTACTCCAAATTACACGAATTAAGTACGAAGTACATGGCGGCCACCCGACGAGCGGCCTGGTGCGGTGGCATTGCGGCTCTTTAACACTAATTTCACACGGCATCGAGCCTGTGGCTCGATGAGCGAGGTTGTGCGGCAGGTTGGTGGCAGCTGAATCTTAACACTAATTCCACGAATTACACTAATCCACGAATTTTTATGAATTACACGAATTAAAATGGGAGGGGCCTGGTGCGGTGGCATTGCGGCTTTTTTTAACACACGGCATGGAGCCGCCCTTCGGCAAGCTCAGGGGGCAGTGGCTCGATGAGCGAGGTTGTACGGCAGGTTGGTAGCTCGTCCTGCATTCCGTTTAAAGTACGAAGTACGAGGTACGAGGTACGAAGGGAGAACAGCTTGCGCACTGGCTCACCACGCCTTCAATTGCGAATTACGCCCCGATAGCTATCGGGGTACAAATTACGGATGGAGCACAGCTTGCCCACTGGCGCACCACGCTTTCAATTACGGATTACCAGTTACACTGTCCTGCATTCCGTTTAAAGTACGAAGTACGAGGTACACGGCGGCCAGCCAGTGGCTGGACGAGCGGGCCCGTGCGACAGGTAGGTAGCAAACACGAATTACACTAATAAAAAGAAACACTAATTAAAAAGAATTACACTAATTAAGTACGAATGGAGCACAGCTTGCGCACTGGCGCACCACGCTTTCAATTACGGATTACGAGTTACACTGCCCTGCATTCCGTTTAAAGTACGAAGTACGACGTACGAGGTGAGAACAGCTTGCGCATTGGCTCACCACGCTTTCAATTGCACTGGACGCAGTTTGTGCCGATCGGTGTACCTGCATATTTCGCGTACATTCCTCTTGATGAATCGATCCAAACGAATGGACTTTTAAATGTGAGAAGTTAAAATACAAAAAACTCAACCTCATTATCAGTAGTTTAAGAGATTGTAAGGTATTATGTGTTGCATAGTACTAAATAATAAACTTATATTTGTATCGCATAATAGCTGCTCTTACATATAACCGATTTAAAAAATAAAAACATGAAAAAGATCTTTTCCCCGAAAAATTTCGGAATCAAAAAAATGGTGCTGCTGGCGTCGGCGATCATTTTGACTTCGTTTTACGCCCATGCGGATAATTCGCCGGGACCTGCACCTAAAATGAAAAGTCCGGTGCAGAAATCAATTTCCGATTATTTTATGGTGCCGGGTTTTATTTTACCCGTGCAGACCCTAAAAAAGGAAAACGCAGAAAAAGTGAAAGTACTTTTCACAACTGATTCAACCGGCAGGGTAAATTTCGCGAGCGCACAATCGGATAATGAAAGATTAAGGTTGGCTGTGGAGAGACGTTTCGCCGGCATGGTAATTCATGATGTTCCTCCTTATGTAACTCAAAAAGTGCTCCTCTCGTTTGTGCTGCAGTAGAGCTCAAAGTACGAAGTACGAAGTACGAGGTACGAAGGAACATTTCGTGCATTCAAAAGTAGGAAGAACGAATTTAACTATCCTGCATTTCCTTTTAATCAAACGCATTAGATCATGTAGCGAAACAGTGTAATGAAAAATTCTGAATCTCCTGTAACCGGGAAAACAAATTTAAAGGCTCTTGATAGAGATTAATAATATAAAAAAATGGAACTGATATGATAAATACAGAAAATTCAAAAGCGCAGATGCGTAAAGGTGTGCTGGAGCTCTGCATCCTCGCCATCCTGTCGCAGGGCGATGCCTATCCCACGGAGATCATCGACAAACTAAAAGAGTCGAAGCTGGTGGTGGTGGAAGGTACCTTATATCCTCTTCTTACACGATTAAAGAACACGGGACTGCTTGGTTACCGCTGGGAAGAAAGCACAAGCGGCCCTCCCCGCAAATATTACAAGCTTACCGACGACGGCGCACAATATCTTGCCGATCTGCAGGAGTCGTGGAGTGAGCTGGTGGACGCGGTAAACAAAACAATTTCACAATCCAGAAAAACAATTTAAACGAATTAAAAAAATATTCCCGCCTTCTGAAACGGGATAAAAAACAAAACAAGATGAATAAGACGGTAACAATCAATATCAGCGGAATACTTTTCCATATAGAAGAAGACGCGTACGATAACCTTGCGAAATACCTGGGGAGCATCCGCTCGTATTTCAGCATGACTGAAGGCGGAAGTGACATCATGAGCGACATCGAAGCACGCATTGCCGAACTGCTGCAGGAAAAGATCACACCTGCCAAACAGGTCCTGGTGCTTGAAGATGTTGAACAGGTAAAATCCGTAATGGGTAAGCCTGAAGATTTTGGTGACGGAGAATCCCATGAACAAACTTCTGCGGGCGCTCAGCAACAACATTCCACGCAGGAAAAGATCCGCCGCCGTCTGTACAGGAATCCCGACGACAGGGCTATTGGCGGTGTATGCGGCGGGCTTGCTGCTTACTTCGATATTGATGTGGTATGGGTGCGCCTGGTGATGTTCCTGCTCATCTTTTTCGGAGGACTCAGCCTGTGGGTATATATTATTATGTGGATAATTATTCCTGAAGCTAAAACCACTGCCGAGAAATTTGCCATGCGCGGTGAGTCAGCCAATATCAACAGCATTTTGCGTTCGTTTAAAGAAGAAGCTGAAGATGTAAAGAACAGGTTTGCGCGGTACGGGTCAGAAGCGAGCCGCAATTACGGTGAAGCCATTCGTTCGAACGTAGGTGATGCCCTGCGCACAGTATTCTCAATTTTTGCAAGACTGATAGGATTGTTGCTTGTTTTAATAGGCGCAGGCTGCCTGATAGCTTTTGTGGTGGCCCTTTGCGCGCTTTCATTTGCAGGCAGCACTTCCGATATCAATGCATGGGTGTCGGCATTTTTTACCTCTTCAGCCATGTACACATTTGCCGTTATATCTTTTATCCTTGTCGCCGGTATCCCCGTGTTTATGCTGTTGTACGGAGGAATAAAAATGTTGTTCCGCATCCGTTACACCAATCGCTGGATGAATACGAGTCTAGGATTTCTTTGGTTGCTGGGCCTCATCCTGGGAGCATACATTGGTATCACTACCGCGCAGCAATTTTCTGAACATGCACGGCTCAAACAGAATTATCCTGTTTCCATCCCTTCCGATACGCTTTTCATAAAAGTGAATCCTGCACATAATGCGCTGGCGGCTTTTAACTTCGATAATTTTGATGACGTGAATGATGAAAACCACGGCGACAATGATTACAAATTCGGAAGACGGGGAAAAAGCATTCAGATAATCGGGGTGCCGCAGATAGATGTTACCGAAAGTGCGACAGACAGTGCGGAGCTGCAGGTAGTGTATGCATCGAAAGGTGCGGATAAACAACAGGCCAATGCCAACGCAAAAGAAATAGTGTATAAATTCCGTCAGAATAATAATGAACTGATCGTTGATGAAGTGTTTACAGTAAATGAGAATGTTACCATGAGATTCCCTGAGGTGAGCCTTAAATTAATGATCCCTGTCGGTAAAGTGGTGTATTTTGACAAAAGTGTAAAGTACCTGCTGGAAGATATAGAAAACACAAGCAATACCTGGGAAGGCGATATGGCAGGAAGGCGTTGGAAGATGACTGAAAAGGGTCTTGAGTGCATTGACTGTGAAGACTTGCAAAGCTTTGATGAATTTATAGAAGAGGAGCATCATATGGGAAGACGTCATAGACAGGAAGTGAAGATCAACAAGGACGGCATCAAAGTGAACGGAAAAGATGCGACCATCAGCATTGATAAAAAAGGAGTGGTGATCAATACGGAAGCTGAAAAGATTGTGGTTGATTCGAACGGGGTTAGAACGAGAACTAGACACTGACGGGTTTCGGGTTTATCGATCGAGGTGAATACGTCACTCCGAGGACATCGTGTGAAAATTGGCCGAGGAGTCTCCTATAAAAACGCGAAAGAACTCACGTC
>CBIHOL010000136.1:0-7818 GCA_966211905.1 uncultured bacterium | reverse complement strand
GAGACCTCAAAAGTCAAAATTTTCCCCTTACTCCACAACTTTTGAGATTGATCCATGAAAACCCCCAGGCCGTTCCTCAGGACAAAGCTCCAGTGGAGCTTTGGGCCGGGTTGTGCGCGAGAGGTGCGAGTTGCACAGGTATTAAATGGACGTGTATAAAAGTAGAAACCCCCAGGCCGTTCCTCGCACCCAGGGATTCAAAATTTCTTTAGTTCTTTTTTTGTTGTCTCCTCACCCTGCGTTGCTCCTCATACTCGATGGGGTGCAATGCAGGGTGTTCGACGTGTACCAGCCTCTTCGGCTTCGGCCTCAACCTTACGGGGTCTGCGGCTCAGCGATCTCAGCCTTACGGGGCTTGCGATCTTTTCACTCTGTGATCTCTGCCTTACGGGGCATACGATCTCTTTCTGCTCGCGATCTCAGTCTTACGGGACTTGCGATCCTTTCACTCTCGTCGCCTGCCCACTTGCTGGCTCAAAAGTCCACTGGACTTTTGCCCTGGGGCATACGACCTTTCAACTTCTCTGCCTCAACCTTACGGGGTCTGCGGCGCTTTCTGTGTCTCAGTCTTACGGGACTTGCGACGGGTTCCAACTTCTCTGCCTCAACCTTACGGGGTCTGCGGCTCTTTCGCTGTCTCAGCCTTACGGGGCTTGCGACCTTTCCTGAAGTAAAGCTACACATAGAAAGAGCTGGTGGGGCACACTATTTGTCTAAAGGGGGGAAAATGTCGCTAAATGCGCGGTGACAGCTGTTAAGTGGTTGCATTGTTTTGCATTTGTACAGAAACAGATCTGTATTCTTTGCATATTTTTACCGCATGGAAAATATAAGTGTAATTGTTCTCCTGTTGTTTGGTATCGCTTTTCTGGGTATCCTCTCGCACAAGTACAAGTTCCTTTTGTCGATCATGCTTGTGTTATGTGGCATCGGTATCAGTCTCATCCCCGGACTGCCTGTGATTACTCTGAGTCCTGAGGTGGTTTTTTTATTATTTCTTCCGCCGTTATTATATGAGGCAGCATGGAACACAAGCTGGCATGAGTTTAAAGCAGCCATCCGCCCCATCGGTTTTGCTGCCGTAGGTCTGGTTATTTTTACTACGGCAAGTGTTGCAGTTGTAGCTCACTACCTGATCCCAAATCTCAGCTGGCCACTGGCTTTTTTGATTGGTGCAATCGTTTCTCCACCTGATGCAGTTGCAGCAACTTCCATTACCAAAGGTC
Organism: uncultured bacterium; assembly: GCA_966211905.1. Classification (GTDB taxonomy): domain Bacteria; phylum Bacteroidota; class Bacteroidia; order B-17B0; family Aurantibacillaceae; genus Aurantibacillus. The sequence goes on along the minus strand of CBIHOL010000136.1, from coordinate 6,592 downwards.
TTGGATTGAATCCGCGCACGATAACCATTATTGAGGGAGAAAGTCTTGTTAATGATGCAAGCGCACTCATCTGTTATAAATACGCGTTGGCTGCAATCACAGCGGGGAACTTTATCCTGTGGCAGGCAGGAGTCAATTTTGTGCTGGTTGCAGCAATCGGCGTAGCAATTGGATTGATGGTGGGGTATCTATTGTATATCATCCATACAAAATTTGTGTGTGATCCTACCATCGAAGTAACACTTACTTTTCTTACGCCGCTGGCATCCTATCTACTCGCTGAACAATTTCATACGTCTGGTGTACTTGCAGTAGTTACCACCGGTCTTTACCTTTCGTTCCGCTCCGATGTGCTGCTTAGTCACCAGAGCAGGATCATGGCATATTCGGTGTGGCAGGTGGTGGTGTACATATTGAACGGTCTTATTTTTATTCTACTCGGATTACAGCTGCGAAGTGTTATTGAAGGCATCGGCGAATATTCGACCGGGGAATTGGTATCATGGGGTGTCTTGGTGAGCCTGGTAGTAATTGCAGTCCGATTTATCTGGGTGTATCCGTCGGCACAAATTCCACGGCTGTTAAGCAAAAAGATACGAAAGAAAGAACCTTTTGTTCCGGCTAATCTTATTGTGTTCGGCTGGGCCGGAATGAGAGGTGTGGTATCAATGGCTGCAGCACTGGCTATACCTGTGATGCTTCCTGACGGGTCTTTTTTCCCTCATCGCAATCTTATTATTTATCTCACCTTTTGTGTGATACTTTTTACTCTCGTTATTCTGGGTTTCACACTTCCGTGGGTGGTTCGTAAACTTAAGATCAAACCTCACTCCATTGAAGCAGAAGAATACGATGTGCGCACCAGGGTTGTAACAGACACCATCCTGCATATAGAAGACCATCTGGCTTTGCTGCCTGACGAACTATTGAGAAATATTAAAAGTAAATATGAAGTGAAATATAACAGGCTTCAGAAAACTGATCTTCCGGCAAGTTATTTTGCGAATGGTAAAACGCTTTCCGGTGGGGTATTTAACGAATTCACTAAACTTCAGCTTGACCTGATTAAAGTTGAACGCCACACTATTTCGCAGATGCACAGGCAGGGAGCCACAAGCCAGGAGATATTGCGGAAGATAGAACGGGAGCTTGACCTGGAAGAGACAAGATTGAATATGGAGAGGTATGCGAATTGATATGTGAGCCTGCATGCGGATGCCTGCGGCGCTTACCACTCGGCATCGAGCCTGTGGCTCGATGAGCGGGCCGGTGCGGTAGGTTGGTGGCACACTAAGAAATCACTAAGAGATTTATGTTGGTTTCTATGCGCTTAAAGAACAAGATCACAAAGGAAAGTATGCTTCGCATACTTTGTTTAAGAGCACTTATATGATCACTAAGAACACTGAGCACTAAGGGGCAATGTTTTTAAGAGATATAGGGATGAACTTGACTTACCTAACTATATCCACATCGTTTTTTTAGTGCAACCTCAGTGACTAAGTGTTCTTAGTGGTTTTCTGGTTTTAAACGTATCTGAATTTACTTACCTTGCGGATTGATTTTTTGTATGCCACCTCTTCGGACTGTAAATGTTACACGTTATATTCAACCACTTCGTGAAGGTGGTTCATTGCCAGCACTGGCGGAGGCAGATGATGATTTTAAATATGTTCTGAAATTCAGAGGCACGGGTCATGGTGTTAAAACTCTTATTGCAGAATACCTTGGTGGTGAAATTGCAAGAGCACTCGGCTTAAAAGTACCTGAACAGGTCTTCGCATTTCTTGATGAAGCATTTGGACGAACTGAAGGTGATGAGGAGATCCAGGATCTTTTGAAAGCAAGTCAGGGATTAAATCTTGCGCTGCATTTTTTATCTGGCGCAATAACTTTCGATCCGGTAGTTTCAAAAGCAGATCCGCAGTTAGCTTCGGACATTGTGTGGCTCGATTATTTTATTCTGAATGTTGACCGCACTTTCAGGAACACCAATATGCTTCTTTGGAATAAAGAGCTGTGGTTGATAGATCATGGTTCCTGTTTATACTTTCAATACACTTGGACAAACTGGGAAGAAAAAACGACCGCTCCGTTTGCTTTTGGCAAGGACCATGTGTTGTTGCCTGTGGCGGGAAAACTTGAAGAGTCGAATACAAAATTTAAAAAGCTGTTGATTGAAAAAACGATCCGCGCAATAACTGATGGCATTCCTACAGATTGGCTACAATGGGAGGGAACAGAGGATGATGCGGAAACAATACGTGATGTGTATTTTCGTTTTTTAATGAAGCGGCTGGAATATTCAGATACTTTTACAAAAGAAGCAATTGATGTCAGGAAAACACTTATATGAGTACGCGGTGATCCGCGTGGTTCCTGCTGTTGAAAGGGAGGAGTTTTGTAACGTCGGCATCATTATGTTCTGCAAGCAGCAGAAATATATTAAAGTACTTTCCCGCTTAAATACCGGACGATTAAAAAGTTTTGCGTGTGACCTGGATTCGGAGCAGGTGCAACATAATTTACTGGCCTTCGAAAAAATTGCTAATGGAGAGAAAGATGGTGGGCCCATATCGGAGATGGACCTGCCTTCGCGCTTCAGATGGTTAACGGCGGTGAGGAGTTCGTCTATCCAGACTTCGCGGCCGCATCCGGGGATTACTGATGATCTTGATAAAACTGCAGAGAGGTTGTTTAATGAGTTGGTACTGTGAACGTCGGTGCCTGCGGCGCTTACCACTAAGACACAGAGAACACTAAGAGGACACTAAGGGGGGATTATCATAAACTAGATGCCTAAGAAAAAGCACATTAAGGAAAGCATGCTTCGCATACTTATTGCGAGAACACTTAGAATACTGTCGCTAAGCTTATAAAAAATACTGGGAGTTGTTTCGCAATATTTCTCTAAGTAAGTGCTCTTTTATTTTTTCTTAGTGAAACCTAAGTGTTCTTAGTGTCTTAGTGGTTAAATTAAACGTGAAAAACCCCGGCCTAAACCAGGGTTTTGAATTCGTTTCCACCGCTGCCACCGGTGCACGCGGCACGTGTGGTAGCGGTGTGCGGGTGCGTCCGCTCTTTTTCCGACGATATTTCCGTGTCGGTCTTAGTACGATTCAACTTCACCAGCCATCTTTTCCGGCCTCTCTTCGGTTGCGAACCTTCGTTTGGTTCGTCTTACTTCACTCGACAGGCGTTTTCATTCCTTCCCGGCTTTTCCTCCTCATCAGCGAACCTTACGGGGTTCTATACTGATCTTTTTTTCTTTTTACCAGCGAGCCTTACGGGGCTCTAGACTGATCTTTTTCTTTTGCCAGCGAACCTTACGGGGTTCTATACTGATCTTTTTTTCTTTTCGCCAGCGAACCTTACGGGGTTCTATACTGATCTTTCTTTCTTTTCACCAGCGAGCCTTACGGGGCTCTAGACTGATCTTTTTTCTTTTTGCCAGCGAACCTTACGGGGTTCTAAACTGAATCTTTTTTTTCTTTTACCAGCGAACCTTACGGGGTTCTAAACTGATTCTGATATAAAATTACAGTGGATTTCTCTTTCAAAAATGTCTTTTTGGTAAACGCCGGAAAACGATAGCCGAAACAATTTATTTTCGTGCTGTAGCTGTCTCCAGGGAATATACTTTCTCACCATTGATATAGGTTGCAAGCACCTTTGTTTTAAGAATATCTTTTAATTCACACAACATAATATCAGTATCTATTATAATAAAGTCTGCGACTTTGTTTTTTTCAAGACTGCCTTTGATTCTTTCTTCAAAAACAGAATAAGATGCCCAGATGGTCATGCCTGCGAGAGCCTGTTCTTTTGTCAATGCATTGGACGATTCAAATCCACCTTCCGGAAAACCTGTTGCATCCTGACGAGCAACTGCTGCATAAAAAGTTTTAAAAGGTGAAATATCTTCAACGGGAAAATCTGTACCAAGAGGCGCAAGTCCTCTAGCCTGAATTAACTTTTGATAAGCGTAAGCATTATGGATCCTGTCCTTTCCCAACCTATCCTCTGCCCAGTACATATCGCTGGTGGCATGAGTGGGTTGAACGGAAGGGATAACATCATAATCTCCGAATAGATGAAAGTCGTTTTCGTTCACCACCTGTGCGTGTTCTATTCTCCAGCGTTTTTCATTCTTTCCTTTTAAAACATTTCCATAGATCCTGAGCATTTCCCTGTTGGCGCTATCACCGATTGCGTGTGTGATCAACTGCAAGTCACTGCCAGCCATTTTTTCGGCAACCCATTGTAAATAGTTTTTCTGACGCAACATAAAACCTGTCCAGCCTGGTTTGTCGTTGTACGGATGAATGAGGCAGGCTCCCCTGCTGCCAAGGGCTCCATCGGCGTACAATTTAAATCCGCCTACCGTAAGCCGGTCAGTTTTATACGGACCTTTTTTTATCCATCGTTCGTAATAGGTGGAATCGTCGCTCAGAAAGGCATATACCTTCATTTTCAAGCGTCCTGCTTTCTGTTCTTCATCTACAAGCTTTACAGTATTTTCTGAAACGCCGCAATCTTGTACCTGCGTTAGTCCCTGGCTAAAACAAACTTCCTGAGCTTTTAAATAATATTTTTTGGCAAGCGAATCAGGCAATAGAGGGACAAGGTTATCCACAAGGTCCATCGCATTATCAATCAGCAGGCCGGTTGGTTTACCGTCTTTTGTTTCCACGCGTCCGCCATTTACCTGTGTGCTGCCTGTGACCTTTGCGAGATTCAGCGCAAACTGGTTGACGATGGCTGCATGACCGTCAATTCGTTTCAGAAACACAGGTCGGTCCGGAAACAAGGAATCCAGTTCTCTTTTATCGGGATACTCTTTTACCTGCCAGTCGTTCTGATCCCAGCCACGGGCGTAGATCCATTGCATAGGAGCGGTTTTCGCGTATTCTTTTACTTTGTCAAGGACTTCTTTATAGGACGCAGTACCTACGAGACTGCATTTCCACATATCGGTAGCATAGCCGGTAAAATGACAATGGGCATCTATAAGACCGGGAAGTATTACCTTGTTACCGGCATTTATTGTTTCTTTGGCATTGTATTTATTAATTATGTCATTTGATCCAATTGCGATAATTTTACCATTACGGATCACCATTGCCTGATAAATTGTAGAGGCTGGTTCGACAGGATAAATAGTTGCATTGTGAATTACCAGGTCGGCGTTTTCTTTCGCGTTGCATGCTGCGAGAAAACAGGCTACCGATAAAATAAATATGTTTTTTAGCATGCGCCAAATATAATTTATTATGACGACAGCAGAACGGAATAAACGCATTGCCTTGAAATGGTTCGAGGCATTTAATAAGCACGATGTTGAAACGCTCTTAACTCTTTATCATGACAAGGCGAGACATTATACTCCAAAATTAAAAGCGCGAAGACCGGAAACGAAAGGATGGGTGACAGGAAAGGACGAGATGCGCGAGTGGTGGCTGGATGCTATTAAACGATTGCCGACGTTGCATTATGAACTTCTCAAATTTACGGCGGACGAAGGGCAGGTATTTATGGAGTACTTACGCCAGGTGGAAGGGGAAGAAGATATTAGAGTGGGTGAAGTGCTTGAGATCTCTAATGGAGTGATCAAGGAGTCGAGGGTTTATCATGGATAACGGGGTATCATCCGTTTTTGTTCAAGGGTTTCCGCCGGAGGCGGACCCGCCCTCGGTATCATCGGATGGCGGGCAAGGGTTCAAAGGTTCAAAAGTTCAAAGGTTCCAGGTTTCATGTTCCTGGTTCCAGGTTGAATGGCGCGCACCACGTATGCCTGCGGCGCTTACCACTCGGCATCGAACCTGTGGCTCGATGAGCAGGCCGGTGCGGTAGGTCGGTTGCACACTAAGAAAACACTAAGGTGCATATTCTGTGTTTATTATGATGCATAATAAAAGATCATTGAGGAAAACATCACGTCTCGGCTTAGCCGAGACGTGATGTTTTTGGAAGAACACGCAAGATAACTGCGGCGTTTCCTAGCTGCCTGCGGCGCTAACCGGCGTTGCTCCATCGCACTGGTTTATTGAAGGTCACAAAAAATGCGTCACATTCTCAATTATGGATGACGTGTTCAGATTGAGGCGCAAAGGGCGCAAAGTTTATTTTGCTATTGTTCGATTACCAGCCTGCCGCTTGCTGATATATGTTCATCGCTAAAGAGTTGAACGTTGTATACGCCTGCGCTCATGTCCCTGGTATCTATGGTAATTTCGTGTTGATGCAAGTCGTTCTCAACCTGTTGCTGTAAAACCACCTTCCCTGCCACGTTGGTCACTTTTGCCAGAATCCTACTTCCTTGTACAACTTCAGGTAAATACACAGTTACGTTGCCCGAGGACGGGTTAGGGACCACCTTTAATGAAGCGCTTTTTACTTGTCCTTTTTTCAAATCGGTGGTAGCAGGATTGTAAGATTGATCTTCAATGGCAATGACGATTGAATTTTTTGTTGGAGCTAATTGACCTGAAAAATATACCGTCCCCATGTATGAAGTAAGACCCGAAAACGACCCCGAATAATCTAAAGTCGGGTGATCAAAATCTACTCTCCATATAATTTTTCCCGTAAT
>CBIHOL010000135.1:0-7948 GCA_966211905.1 uncultured bacterium | reverse complement strand
TATTTTTTCTTTCTTGCAATTTCAAGAAACTCTTCCTTAAAATGCCTGATCGCGGCAGCTACCGGCCAGGCGGCAGCTTCACCTAAAGGACAAATTGTTTTTCCTTCAATCTTACTCTGGATATCCCATAAAAGATCAACATCACTTTCAGTGGCTGTTCCGTTCAGGAATTTTTTCAGGATCTTTTCCATCCAGCCGGTTCCTTCCCGGCATGGCGAACATTGTCCGCAGCTTTCGTGGTGATAAAAGCGAGTGAAGGTAAACAAGTTCTTAACGATGCTTGTATCCTCGTCCATCACAATAAATCCACCGGAGCCGAGCATTGTACCTGTCTGGAACCCTCCGTCAGCAAGACTTTCATAGGTCATTAACCTTGGTTCGCCTTTAGCTGTTTTAAGGATGAGCTCGGTTGGAAGAATTGGTACAGAGGAACCTCCTGCAACTACAGCCTTTAATTTTTTTCCATTCCTTATTCCGCCACAATATTCTTCGCTGTAAATAAATTCCTCCACAGGAATACCCAGTTCAATTTCGTACGTGCCTGGTTTATTAATATGTCCTGAAGCGGAGATGAGCTTGGTACCGGTTGATTTGCCGATGCCGATCTTGGCATATTCTTCTCCGCCCATATTTACAATAGGGCAAACAGCTGCTATTGTTTCAACGTTATTAACTACCGTAGGGCAGCCCCAAAGCCCGGCCACTGCAGGGAATGGAGGTTTGATCCTTGGATTTCCACGTTTTCCTTCGAGCGATTCCAGCAACGCGGTTTCTTCCCCGCAGATATACGCTCCGGCTCCCACCTGTACATAACAGTCGTGTGAAAAATCAGTTCCTAATATGTTTTTGCCAAGCAATCCTGCTGCGTATGCTTCAGCAAGTGCTTTTTCCATGATGCGGGCCACATAAAAATATTCTCCTCTTATATATATGTACGAAGTTTTCGCTCCAAGTGCATATGATGAAGTGATCATGCCTTCAATTAACGCATGAGGAATTTTCTCCATCAGGTAACGGTCTTTAAATGTACCTGGCTCTGATTCATCGGCATTACAAACCAGGTAACGTGGCACTCCTTCTGGTTTTGCCAGGAAGCTCCACTTTAATCCCGTAGGAAATCCAGCTCCACCACGTCCGCGAAGACCTGATTTTTTAACCTCCTCGGTTACCTGTTCAGGGGTCATCGACTTCAATGCTTTCTCAACAGATGCATATCCGCCATTCTGACGATAGACCTCCAGCGTATTGATGTTAGGAACCTTATCGTTATGTATCAGTAATTTTTTTCCCATTTCTGCTTCTGTCCTTTTTAGACGAAAAAATAGTTACAAAGTGTTTTTATAATCGTGATCGGTATAACTTCTTCTTTTACCTGCCGCACGATAATCTTCAATCAGTTTATCTACTTTGGCATAGGTAAGGTTTTCGTGGTAACTCGCACCACACTGTAGCATTGGCGCTGTGCCGCACGAACCAAGGCATTCGGCAACCTTTAATGTGAACATGCCATCTGCGGTGGTCTCGCCAACACGGATATTTAATTTCTTTTCAATGTACTTCACAATATCTTCAGCACCCATTAACCAGCAACTGCTGGTCTGGCAAACTTCAAGAACACATTTGCCAACAGGTTTAAGATGAAACATCGAATAAAAAGATGCAACCTCAAAAACTTCGATTGGCTTAATATTCAAAACAGATGCTACAAGGTCCATTGCCTCCGGACTCAACCAACCGTCAAATTCTGCCTGTGCAACGTGAAGCACAGGGAGTAAAGCTGATTTTATCTTTTCCGGTGGATAGTGTGAAATGATCGTTTGTACAGTCTTCATAGCCTCATCGCTGAATTTTAACTCCGCGCGTTTGGCTGGGCTGAATTCCTGTGTTCCGTGTACCTCTGCTCCCATTCTTATTAATTTCTAATCTCTAATTTCTAAACTGATTCTTTTAGATGTCTGGTTTTCTTCTGTTTATTTTAGAAACTTAAATTCTTCCGCCTCCCGCCTTTTTTCGAAGGCGGATCCGCCTCTGGCGGAAAATTCTAAATTCTAAATTCTTAATTCGTTTCAGGTTGCAAGTGCGTCAGCTGTTCTTCCTTCGTACCACCAATCTACCGCACCAGCCCGCTCGTCCACCCACTGGGTGGCCGCCGCGTACCTCGTACTTTGTACCTCGTACTTTGGCTTGCCTGTGCGTCAGCTGTTCTTCCTTCGAACTTAATTTGTGTAATTCTTATTAATTAGTGTTTCTTTTATTAGTGTAATTCGTGTTAAAGCTTCGCACTTCTAAGTTAACTAGGCGTCAAGCTCTCCCGCAATCACATTCATACTGCTCATCGTCAGGATCGCATCACTCAGCATAGATCCTTTTATCATTTCGGGATATGCCTGGTAATATATAAAACAAGGTCTCCTGAAATGCAGGCGATACGGTGTGCGGCCTCCATCACTGATCAGATAAAATCCAAGCTCACCATTACCACCTTCCACGCAATGGTAAACCTCTCCGGCAGGAACATCTGTTTCACCCATCACAATTTTAAAGTGATAGATCAGCGCTTCCATATTATTGTACACTTCTTCTTTAGGAGGAAGGAAAAATTCAGGAATATCGGCATGTGCAGGGCCCGGAGGCATGTTCTTAAGTGCCTGTTTGATAATGCTTAGCGACTCCCACATTTCATGCTGACGAACGGTGAACCTGTCATAAGTATCTCCGCTTGTGCCAATCGGAATTTTAAAATCAAAATCCTGGTAAGAAGAATATGGCGCCGCCACGCGCACGTCGTAGTCAACACCTGCCGCGCGAAGGTTTGGCCCGGTGAAGCTGTATTCAAGTGCACGATCAGGTTTAATTGGTCCGCAATTAATAGTGCGATCCATAAAGATCTTGTTCCTTTCAAGGAGGTTGTTGAATTCAGTTAATGCTGCAGGAAAATCGCGCAGAAATGCGTCAATACGCTCCCAGGTTTTTTTGCTCCAGTCACGGTCAAATCCTCCGATGCGACCGATATTAGTGGTTAATCGCGCACCGCAAATACTTTCGAAGATATCGTAAATATGCTCGCGCCACTGGAACAGGTAAAGAAATCCTGTAGTAGCACCAGTATCCTGACCGATGATCGTATTACAGATAATATGGTCGGATATTCTCGATAATTCCATCACAATCACGCGCATGTAATCCACGCGTTTTGGGATCTCCGCCCTGATCAGTTTTTCAACTGTCATGTGCCATCCCATATTGTTGATTGGTGATGAGCAGTAATTAAGCCGGTCGGTAATTGGGGTGATCTGGTAATATGGTCTGCGTTCTGCAAGTTTTTCAAATGCCCTGTGAATGTATCCTATCGTAGGAACGGCATCGTGAATGATCTCGCCGTCCATCTTAAGTACATTCTGAAAAACCCCGTGAGTGGCAGGATGCGTGGGTCCGAGGTTCAAAGTGGTGAACCTTGACTCGTCTTCTGCTGTTTTATCTGTTGAATTCGTCATTATAAATCTGTGTGAACTGTTAGCGACCGAATTGCCTGTCCTGTTTATCGTCCCTTGTCTGATCTTCGAGTGGATATTCTTTTCTTAAAGGAAAAATATCCATTTCGTCCACATTGAGGATCCGGCGGAGATTAGGATGTCCTTTGAAGCGTACACCAAAAAAATCATAGGTCTCGCGCTCCATCCAGTCGGCACCGGCCCAGATGTCGGTTGCCGTTGGTATCTCCGGCTTCGACATATCAAAAAAAGTTTTAATCCGAACGCGAATATTTTTAGGCATGTTGTGCAGGTGATAGATCACACCCAGTTGCTTTTCATCCGGGGTCTGCATGCCAGTAAGATCAGTGAGGAAGTGGAAGTTCAGTTCCTGGTCTTCTTTAAGAAATTTTAAAACGTCATGTATCTGCGAATGTGCAACTACAAGAACGGGGAAATCATATAACAACTCTGCCGACAATACAGCGCCTGGAAACTGGCTGCTTACTTTTTCATTGATCTGATTTAGCGACGCTTCGTTCATCAATTGTTTTTCGTTTTCAATATTGAATTATTCTATTCCGTAACTGTTCATCAGGTCCTTGTATTCTGCAGAGTGTCGCCTGCGGCTTGATTCATTCTTTGCGAGATCCTGGATCTTCAGGATACCGTTAATGATCTGTTCCGGACGCGGAGGACAACCAGGAACATACACATCAACCGGAATAATACGGTCAATTCCCTGCAGTACGCTGTAAGTGTCAAAAATTCCACCGCTTGTTGCGCATGCACCTACGCATAGCACCCAGCGCGGTTCAGCCATCTGCTCGTATACCTGGCGGAGGGTTGGTCCCATTTTTTTAGCAATAGTGCCCATCACCATTAATAGATCGGCCTGACGCGGGGAAAAGCTCAAACGTTCCATCCCAAATCGCGCAAGATCGTAATGCGACCCCATGGTTGCCATAAATTCGATACCGCAGCACGAGGTAGCAAAAGGCAAAGGCCATAAAGAATTAGCTCGCGCTATGCCCATCACTTCGTCGACCTTGGTGGCAAAAAAGCCAGGACCTTCAAGGCCTGCAGGAGCTTTGGCAACCTCCAGCTTTGTTTTTTTAATAATTTCGTCTTTAGCCATTAAATCGTCAATCGTAAATTGTAAATCGTCAATCGTAAATTCTTCGTTAGTCTTCCCACTTAAGGGCTTTCTTAGCAAGCATGTAATAAAAACCTACAAGCAGCAGTGCAATGAAGGAAAACACCTCTATTACTCCCAGCATGCCCAGTTCCTTGAAATTGGTAGCCCATGGATACATGAAGATCACCTCGATATCGAACAATACAAAAAGTATTGCTACAAGGAAATACTTGATGGAAAAAGGAACGCGGGCGTTACCTTGTCCTTCGATTCCGCACTCAAATGACTCAAGTTTTACCTTTGTTTTGCGTTTTGGACCCAAAACATGGGTGGCCCACAAGGATACAGCAGCAAAACCTACTGCTATTGTGAACATTATAAAGATTGGCAGGTAATCAAATGGTGTGTTCTGCTCCATCAGGACTTAAATTTAAGACTGTAAGATTAGCGATTTTTGTAGAAACCATCAAACTTTTTGATTTTATTAGCACGCAATTCCGCGCTGCAGCATGTGTAAGATTAAGCTTGCTGTGTCTTTCTGCTGACAAGAGTTTCCGCCATTCACAGAAAAAAAGCCCGTGATAAATTTCGCCATGGTACCATGCTTTTGCCAAATCCCTTTTATTTTGGTAATACCCTAACATTTGAGTACCTTTGCGGTATATTTCGAAATCATGACTTTAAATTTTATCCTTGGGCTTTTAGGTGGCCTTGGTGCCCCGGAGATCATTATTATCCTGATCATACTTTTACTGATGTTTGGCGGTAAAAAAATTCCCGAGCTAATGAAAGGACTTGGACGCGGCATTAAAGATTTTAAGGACGCAAGCAAGGGTGAAACCGGGAACGGCGATTCAGGCACCCCAGGCACAAAATAAGTTCAATTTTTGTAGTTTTGAAGCGTTATTCCAAACGGGTAACGCTTTTATTTTTTTAAATCAACTCTGTGTACAATTATTCAGGAATATTGAACCTGCAGCGCGATCTCAAAGAAGGTCGTGTAACCTGCACTGCCATTGTAAAAGAACTGATCTCAGAAATTGCCAGGAAAAAGCAGTTGAATGCTTATCTCGAAGTTTTTGAAAAAACCGCACTCGCACAGGCTGAAAAAGTAGACGGGAAAATAGCATCGGGAAAAGGTGGCAGGCTTGCCGGCGTTGTGATCGGATTAAAAGATAATATCTGTTATAAGGATCATAAAGTAACCTGTTCATCAAAGATTCTCGGAAATTTTGAATCGTTGTTTTCGGCCACAGTAGTGGAAAAGCTTCTTGCAGAAGATGCTATAATCATAGGCAGACTTAACTGTGATGAGTTTGCCATGGGCAGCAGCAACGAGAATTCTGCATTTGGAAATGTGCTTAATCCCCTCAACGAAAAATGCGTTCCGGGCGGATCGAGCGGTGGTGCTGCGGCTGCAGTAGCTGCTGATCTCTGCCATGTGAGCCTCGGCTCTGATACGGGGGGATCTATCCGTCAACCCGCTTCATTTACCGGCACGGTGGGCGTTAAACCTACCTACGGGCGCGTTTCACGCTACGGTCTAATTGCATACGCTTCTTCCTTCGACCAGATCGGGCCCATCACTAAAAATGTGGAGGACGCGGCTATTATTACTGAAATAATCAGCGGTCGGGACAAGCGCGATAATACTTCTTCCTCTAAACAAGTTGGAGAATACTCCAGGTCGCTGGCCGACAACAAAAAATACAGCATTGCGTATATCCGCGAATGCATTGAAGCAGAAGGGATTGATCCTGAAGTAAAACAGGCAGTGCTCGGACAGATTGAAAAATTAAAGCAAGACGGGCATACTGTTCACGAGGTGAGTTTTCCTTATCTCGATTTCCTGGTCCCTACATATTATGTGTTAACCACTGCAGAGGCTTCCAGTAACCTTTCGAGGTTTGCGGGAATCCACTATGGCTACAGAAGCCCGCAGGCTACCGATCTTGAAAGCACTTATAAAAAATCGCGCAGCGAAGGTTTCGGAAAAGAGGTGAAACGCCGCATCATGCTTGGAACGTTTGTTCTTAGCGCGGGATATTACGACGCTTATTATAGCAAGGGTCAGAAAGTAAGAAGGCTTATCCGTGAAAAGACCAAGGAGATCCTGAAGCAACATGATTTTATTATTACCCCTTCCACGCCCGGAACTGCTTTTGAATTCGGGAAAAACAGTGCGGACCCGATCAAAATGTACCTGGAGGATATTTTTACCGTGCAGGCCAATATTGCAGGCATTTGTGCTATTTCGGTGCCTTGCGGTAAACACAGCAATGGTTTGCCGATAGGGTTGCAGCTAATGGCCGATGATTTTGAGGAAGCCCGGATGTTTAACCTGGCGTCGAAGATCACGTCATGAATTAATTTGCCGTTAAAATTTTGAGAACCTCCCGGGGATTGATCTCAAATATTTAATTTTACTCATCAAATAATAAATATAAAAACTCAAAGAATGAAAGTATCAGTTATCGGAGCCGGAAATGTAGGAGCCACATGTGCAGAATATATTGCATTAAACAGTATCGCAAGCGAAGTTGTTATTCTGGATATTAAAGAAAATTTTGCTGAAGGAAAAGCGCTTGACCTTATGCAGACCGCGACCCTGAACGGATTCAACACCAGGATCTCGGGAAGCACTAATGATTACAGTAAAACTGCGAACAGTAAGGTTGTTGTGATCACAAGCGGTATTCCACGTAAGCCCGGTATGACCCGCGAGGAGCTGATCGGCATTAACGCAGGTATTGTAAAAACCGTTACCGAAAACGTTCTGAAACATTCGCCGGAAGCTATCATCATTGTGGTGAGCAACCCGATGGATACAATGACTTATTTAGCTTTAAAAGAAAGCAAGCTGCCTAAGAACCGCATCATCGGTATGGGTGGGATCCTCGACAGTGCACGCTTTAAATGTTATCTTTCACTTGCTCTTAATGCACCTGCAAGCGACATTAGCGGAATGGTTATCGGCGGACATGGCGATACTACTATGATCCCGCTTACCCGCCTTGCCTCTTACACTGGAGTTCCGGTTTCACAATTTATGAGCGCCGACGCGCTAAAAAAAGTAGCCGCAGATACAATGGTTGGAGGAGCTACTCTTACCGGTATGCTTGGAACTTCAGCATGGTACGCTCCGGGTGCAGCTGTTGCAGCTCTTGTGAACAGCATCATCAATGATCAGAAAAAATTATTCCCTTGCTGCGTTGCACTCGATGGTGAATATGGTCAGAAAGATATTTGTCTTGGTGTCCCTGTTATTATTGGCAGGAACGGATGGGAGAAGATTGTTGATTACAAACTGAATGACGAAGAACAGGCGTTATTTAATAAA
>CBIHOL010000134.1:0-8048 GCA_966211905.1 uncultured bacterium | reverse complement strand
CATAGCATGATCGCGCACACAATAAGTTTTCTCCGTTTCCTGTAGCCTGCCACCAGCGCCGAAAGCATCACTGCAGGGATCACATAAAAATCAACCAGAGCACGTTTCACAATGGGCCAGTACCACCATGCACTGTATAAGAAGATGATCCCGAAAAAGAACAATGAAAGAATGATCCTTTGTATCCTCGGCATAAACCAGATTCCATACAGGGAAAGTAAAATAAGAGGAACGTATACAAACAATCCCAGATGATAGCTGAACAATGCATCGAAAAACCTGGCCTGCCCGAAATTAAATTTTTCGTCAGTGTACGTGTACGCAAACCAGGACCCGGTCTGCACATAGGTGGTATGGAGTGTATGATACAGTGCGCCAAGACTTAATATTATGATGAGCACTTCTTTCCAAGTAATAACCGGGCGTCCGTATTTTTGCTTGAAAAAACCAGGAGGAATAAAAGCCGGCACCAGCAGCAGGATCAGGCCGGTAAGAGGGCGAATACATATACAAATGATAAATGTAAAGGCTGCGAGGAAAAACTGCCGGGTACGAAATTTATTCTCGGATAAAAAGTTGTTTGAGAAATAAACAAATAAGGTGATGAAGGTAAATGAATAACTATGCGACAGGGTGTTGGCACTTAGAGCATAGGTGAAAAGCCAGGTGCCATAAAAGATTGACGCCGGGATTAGGAAACCTGCGAACTGATCACCTGTGAGCTTTATGATCAGCTTGCGGAGAAAAAATAATCCGAGCAGAAGGTAAAACAACGAAGCTACCCCCATTGCAAGCTGGTAAGGAAGAGAATAACCGTCGGCTGCATACCCGCTCAGCTTTGCAGCGAGATGCCCGGCAAAGAAAAATGGCATCCATATATAGGAAAGCCCCTGGTAATATTTATTGATCCGCTTATCACCGTACTTTACCAGCAGGTTATCTTCGGGATTTTCGAAGGTGCTGTACTGGTAATTGGCATTATGCGCCTTGTTGAACCATTTCCAGTCGAGCTTTTCATCATGATAAATGAATTTTGCCGGCAAATAGGAGTAATAACCCAGTCCATCGCCCGCTATAAAAGGGTGCCAGGGAGAATTCAGCGGACGCGTTGTAAAAAACACCAGCACCACCGACAACAGGAATAAATAAGATGCCTGTCTCCATGTATTTTGATATGGCTTATTATTCACTTTTGAGTTTCAAAACTATGATCAGTGAGAAAAAATTCAATCTTCACATTATCCAGGTATGCTTTCCCCGAAGACTTTACGTTCCATGCCACCACATCCACCATTTCCGGCTCTGAGTTATTAGTGAACCATCCGGGATCGATCTCACAACCATATTCCCTTCTGTCCCATTTATTAAACCAGAGCTGCTCTTTATTAATATAGAAGGCAATTTCCTTCATCACCGCTCCATCCTTGCCTCCTATCCGCAGGAACAAGTGCAGGGCTTCGATCTCCCCTTCAAAACGCGCATCGAACGATAACCTGATTTTTTTAATCCCTTCATCTCTTTTAAAAAAATCAGGATAAGCGCACTCTGCAACCTTCGCAATGTAATGAATTTGATCGATCGCCACTGACGTATGTCCTGAAACAGAATAAAGATCACTGAGACCATTGATGGCTTTCTCATTTTCAAAATCATTTTCGCAAAAAGAGGATTTTAAAACCGACGACATTGGGACGGGATACATCTGGGCCGGCGTTGTTCTCCAGAAATTGGTCCAGAACATTTCTTTGGTGGTCTGCCATTCGTCGAGCGCACCCACCCTGATCTGGAAATGCCTGAACTGGTACCAGCAGACGCATAAAAATATGAGGAGGCCCATACCTGCTCTATACAAACGTGATTTATCTGCGCTCACAAGTGCACCCAAAAAGATGGCGGGGATCGCATAAAAATCGATCATTCCTCTTTTTACAATTGGCCAGAACCACCAGGAGGAATAAATAAAGACCAGCATAAAGAATGTCGCCGGCAGGATGAGCCTTTGTTTTTTTGGAAGATACATCAGTCCAAAAAGGGAAATGAAAAACAAGGGCACATATACAAACAATCCCATATGATAGCTGATAAGAGCATCAAAGAACCGGGACCGTTCAAAATAAAACCGTTCATCTGTATAGGTGTAGACCAGCAATGTTCCAGTTTGCCTGTACATGATGCTTAGCTGAAAAAAACACATGCATATCAACACCAGCAAAACAACAAGAACCAGCGCTGAGATCTTCGCATGTTTCCGGAATTTAAGATCCTGAATACTAATAAATGCAGGCACAGTAAGCAAAATCAGACCATTTAAAGGGCGCACAAACACCGTAATTAAAAAAGTGAGGAGACAACATAACAGGTAATAAACCTTGTTGGAATCAGATCTTGAAAAAGCACAGAGATAATAAAGGAAGGCTGATATAAATGTATAGGAGTACGAATGTGTATGCGAATTGACATCAAAAGCGAAGGAGAAAAGAAAAGAACCAAAGAGCACCGCGCCCGGAATTATTAGTGCTGTAAACTGATCGTTATAAAGCAGCAGTAATAACTTCCTAACGTAAAAAAGCCCCAGAAGTATGTAAAATAAGGATGCGAGTCCGATCGCCGTCTGATATGGCGCAGAAAAACCATCTGCCGCCTGGCCCGTCACCAGCGCAAACCAATGAGCAACCACAAAAAAAGGCATCCATAAAAATGCCAGTCCCTGGTAATATTTATTTATCCGTCGCTCACCATAATCCACCATAAAATTATCCTCCGGGTTTTCAAACAAACCAGGACCATAATATTTTGTGTACACCTCATTGAACCATTTAAATTCATAGTGCCCATCATCGTAAATAAAAGTAGCAGGCAGGTAAGAATAATAGCCGAGGCCGTCTCCATGAATAAATAACTGGGTTTTACCGCCGGGGAATTTACAGTACAGAAAGAAAACGATCACCAATAATAAGAGCCCGTAAAAAAGGCGATTATAGTGTGAAACAGGATTCATAGCGCGGTAAAAATAAGTTATTCCCGGGTATTATTGGATCAGTTTGAATTGTGGTGCGACGGCACCTGAATTCCATGTCGCACACCTCGTCCAAAGGTAAAGCGCCAAGCCTGGTGGTTCTTAATTGCCGTTTGCTTTGCGGCCGTTTGCGGTGGTTTGCATCCGTTTGCGGCCGTTTGCGGCCTTTTGCGGAAGTTTGCATAAGTTTTTGCGCAAGGCGCACGTTTTCAGGCGACTACAGAGATTATTTGCAGGGTAGTGTATTAACTCTCGTTGATTTACCGGTATTTCGTATCAAACTAATACACTCTGCATGCTTTATGTATGCTTTGAGTATGCTTTGAGTACGCTTTGAGTATGCCTTTTCAATTTCTTAATACTGCCTTCGCAGGACGTTTATGACGCTTCGGAACATATAATGCGGCTCCGGGAGAAGTATCACACGGAGTTTTAAATGTCGAAACTTGATGGAGGACAGCCGAAGGAATCCCCTATAATGACGTGAAGAATTACGCGTGTTTAGGGGACCCAGCGGCGCTTCGGCATCACACGTAATACGCCTCTGATAGACGGTATCACACGGAGTTTAAATTGTCCAAATTGATGCAGAACAAACACGAAGATCGAAAAATGTAGCTCAACATTGTTCCCATGCATTTTTTGCATGTTCTAACTGTGTCGTTGTGCTGCCTCTCATCTTTGTGTCTTTGTGGTTAAATGAACCCGTAAAAAAAAACCGCCTCTTTGCAGAGACGGTTCTTATTCAACTATAAACTAAACTAACTATTTTTTCTTTTTAGAAGAGTGATCATCCTGATCAGCAGAACCATTTTGTTTCGCCATCAGTTCTTTCACCTGTTTCCTCAGTTCGAAAATGGTTTTTTGCATTTCCTCAACTTCGCTTTTAAAAACGATAGGGTAATTCTGGAATGCGCTTTCAAATTGTTTTTCGAAATGGTTTTTTACTTCCATGCTCAGGTTCAGGGTCTCACCTTTAACCTTACTGAATACCTCACTTGCAAAAAGTTCTGTGAACAGTTGCTCGTTTGTTTTCACCCACTCACTGTACATTTCCTTAGCATCAGGAACCTTTGTAAGGTTTGCAGGATCACTGAATTTCTCTGCGTATTTCTCAGCAATTTTCTCAACACCTTTTTTAGCGGTGTTCTGAAGTTGCATTTGAAGTTCAGCCTGTTTAATGCTGTATGCAGTCATTTTGTCAAGCAACGCGATCACCTTTTCAGCATTTTCCTTTTCTTTTCCTGGATTTGCAATCTTCATCAAAGGCTCGAAAGTCTTACCGAAAACGTTTTCGATCTGACCGTAGAATTCTTTCATATCAGTACCTGCAAAGCTTCCGAAGATCTGTGGGAAATTTTGTTTGATGTTCTGCATCTGGCTGTAGTATTCTTTGCCAAGATCCTGTTGAGTTGCGAAGAACTCATGTAATTGTTTAAGAGCAGTATTGTAAACTTCGCTCATTTTCACATCGCTGTAAAAATTACCGAACATTTGTTTTGTCAGATTCTTGTAGCTGTCTGCTGAGAAGAATTCTTTGTAAGCATTAAGATCGAATTTTCCGTTCTTCATGGCTTCTGCCATTGGCTGGAAAAATTCCTGCATTTTAGCATACACCTGGCTGCCTTGCATAAAGTTCGCGAAAACGTCTTTATTAAAGTTGCCATTCATGTTGCGGCTCATTGCATCGTAAGATGTGTTGATAGCGTTTAACCATGAATTGTAGATATTGCTGAAAGCAGTATTGCTTTGTCCGAAATGCGACATATAATCAGTTGCCGGTTTTCCGAAATTGGTAAAGCTGCTTTGGATGCTTTGTGTGAAATCAGCCATTTGTTTGGCGTAAGTAGCTTGCTGGTTGAACCAGTTCTTGAAAAAATCCTGCACGTTACCTTCGTTGTTTGTGCCGGCTTTCTGCATATTGTTAAGCATCGACATTTGTTTGTCGAAAAATTCTTTATAAACGTTGGTTCCTTCAGCAGCAGGGTTGCCACTTGTGAAAGCGTTCTGCATTTTCTTGGCAGACTCCATCCAGTTGTTCATGATTTCTGTCTGAGTCTCCACTAAAGTGTCCAGTACGGGGTTGGTTTTTTTCATTTTTTTGAGATGTTTAAAATTGTTTAACTTAATTTGGTTGTAACTAACTGATAATGAATTAATTACTTAAAACCTCCTTTAGTCGCCGCAAATATCGTCATAAAAAGGCGATTTCGGTGTTAAATCCTCGCAGTCAAACTGTTAAATAATTTTAACCATTAACCACTTACAAGGCAGTAAGGATAATGTGTAACCAAAGAAACTGTTCTTTCTTAGTGTATCCTTAGTGGTCTAAGTGGTCTTAGTGGTTCACTTTCCGTAACTTTGCAGCCTGAAATTCACTGGTACTCATACTTACACACAAATTGTAAAATCTGAAGCTAAAAAAGCCGGCTTCGATTTTTGTGGGATCTCAAAAGCAGAGTTTCTCCATGAGGAAGCTCCCCGACTGGAAAAATGGCTTCAGCAGGGACGTCACGGGCAAATGAAGTACATGGAAAATTACTTCGACAAACGCCTCGATCCCCGTTTGCTGGTCGACAATGCAAGATCAGTTATCTCACTTCTTTATAATTATTATCCTGCGCAGGCGCAAAACCCCGATAGCCCTAAGCTAAGCAAGTATGCCTATGGCAGCGATTACCACGAGGTGATCCGTGAAAAGCTTAATTCTTTTCTCACCGTGCTTCGAGAAAATATAGGCGACATAAACGGCCGTGCGTTTGTCGACAGTGCCCCGGTGCTGGATAAAGCCTGGGCAAAAAAAAGTGGTCTCGGATGGATCGGAAAAAATGCGAATCTTATCACAAAAGATCAGGGTTCATTTTTTTTCATCGCTGAACTCATTGTTGATCTTGAGCTCGAATGCGACGGACCTATAAAAGATTTCTGCGGAACCTGCACACGTTGTATCGACGCCTGTCCCACCAACGCCATTGTTGAACCTTATGTGGTGGATGGCAGTAAATGCATCAGTTATCTCACTATCGAACTGAAAGAAAATATTCCTTCAGAGTTCCAGGGAAAAATGGACAACTGGACATTCGGCTGCGATATCTGCCAGGATGTTTGTCCCTGGAACAGCTTTAGCAAACCACATCACGAACCGCTGTTTAATAATAACAATGGTCTTCTGAATTTTTCTTCAAGCGAGTGGCATGAAATGACCGAAGAAACTTTTCAAAAGGTCTTTAAAAATTCGGCGGTGAAGAGAACGAAGTACAAAGGGTTAAAGAGAAATCTGGAGTTCATTAAGCCAGCTTGATTCGTTGTTCCAGGTTCCTTGTTTCAGGTTCCTTGTTTCTTCAGGTTCCTTGTTTCTTCAGGTTCGATGCTACAGCGGATCAATGAGTCGAATGGCTAAAAGTGCGTGTGTAACCGTCACTCAGAGGAATAATTCCTGTTCGGAAAATCAATAAAAGTGACGTTATTTTGCAAAACGGCAATTGATTTAGCAGTGTAACAGAGTCGCCATTAGTGTTTTAACCTGGCTCAGAGTTTTGTTCTGATGTACTGTAGAAATCAATAATTTGGTGAATCTTATGATATCCCGCATGGTAGCAATACTTATATTTTAGAGTACATCGGGCTAAGTCTAATTGCTTAAAAAACTAATTTATCTATGAGTGAATTAAGCAAAATTTATCCTCGCAGCGCTGGTATAGATATCGGCAGCGAAAAAGTGTTTGTGGGCATAGAAAAAATGCCCGTTAGAAGTTTTCGAACTTTTACCGCTTCCTATCAAGAACTGGGAAGGTACCTGACTGAACAAGGAATAACACATGTAGCAATGGAAGCTACTGGAGTTTATTGGATAACCTTGTATGATATTTTAGAAGAGATGGGGTTTGATGTTACCCTGGTTAATCCATCAGACAGTAAAAACTTGCCTGGTAGAAAAACTGATGTTCAGGATTGTCAATGGATCCAACAATTATTTAGTTATGGACTACTTAGAAAAAGTTTTGTTCCAGAAGACATAGTTAGAAAATTGAGAGTGTACACAAGGATGCGTGAGGATAAACTTCAATTGGCGGCTTCCCATATTAATCACATGCAAAAAGCACTTATTCTAATGAATATCAGACTACCAGAAGTCTTGTCTCAAACGCACGGTGCAAGCGGAATCGCCATGATAAAAGCCATTATTGAAGGAGAAAGAAACGCTGAAAGATTGCTGAGTTATTGCACTAGCACATTAAGAAAGAATAAGGGGCAAGATATATTATTGGCTTTAGAGGGTAACTATAAGGAAGAATATATCTTTGAATTAAAACAGGCTTACGACGCCTATTTTTTCTATTTGGATCAAATCAAAAAGTGTGATGAAGAGGCTGAAAAGATTCTAAAAATCTTTAACGATAAGTGCGGTAAAGAATTTGATGATAACCATCCTACAAAACCCATACGTCACAATAAACCACAGATTAAAAATCTCCATCAACTTTTGTTAGGAATCCATGGGGCAAATCCAACAAACCTTCCTGGTGTAACTGATTACAGTTTTTTGCGATTAACAGCCGAACTTGGGAATAATATAAAGCAGTGGCCAAACGAGAATAATTTTGTTTCCTGGCTCGGACTTGCTCCAGGTAAACATCAATCAGGAAAAATGAATAAAAGAAGCAAGAAGAAATCAATAACCAGGGCAGGACAAATATTTAAGCAAGCCGCGCAAACTTTGTTGATTAGCAAAAATCCAAGTTTAGGTGCATTTGCCCGTCGAATAAAAGCAAGAAGAGGTGCAGCTGTAGCGATTAAAGCCACAGCACGGAAGCTCGCGATTCTGTACTATAAAATATTCTCTAAGGGTATTAATTATGTAGAAACAGGAATCAAAGTTTATGAAGACAAGATGAAAGCACAACAAATCAAATTCTTAAATAAAAAGGCAGCAGAATTTAATTTGCAATTAATTGAGAATTAATGGACTACCCGAAACGTCAATGGTAGGCGCTTATCACGCGACATCCTGGCGCCGAAGAGTCTCCTAAAT
>CBIHOL010000133.1:0-8065 GCA_966211905.1 uncultured bacterium | reverse complement strand
AAGCTTATTTCCTGAAACCGCACTAAAATCTAAGCCCACAAAATATTTTTGATTCTCCCGTGGAGAATCAAAAATGGAGAGCGCAAATAAGAACCCATTTTTTCCGGACAATAATGATTACAAAACAAAAATTTATGCACAGTCAAACGATTGACCTCAGAATCTGTATTGCATCCGTACCGTGAGAATATTGTCTTTAATGTCTTCGTTAAAACCGGCCAGTCCCGAAGTTCCCTTTCCGGCAATTTCATTTTGGATAATGTTATAGAAGAACATAAATTTCACATTTTCGTACATATAGTAGTTATAACCAAATCCAAGTTGCGTGTAACGGATATCCGCTGCGGTGAAAGAATTTTCTGCAGAACCAAGAATGTCAGCCCCGGTAACATCAGTATTAGGATCATACCACTCGTATTTTACAGCCACCTCATGTTTGCTTTCACCAAGTCTCTGAATAAAATATCCATACATCCCGTTAAAATGTCTCACGTAAGTGTCGGGTGTAGGAGGCAAAAAAATCGGACTGCTGGAATTTCCTCCGGTGCCGGATTGTGTTCCTGTGACATATTCGCCCCTGAGTGTTGTTGTACCGAGAGGAGTTTTCACACTGAAAAATCCTTCTGCGCCATAATAGATCCTCGGTGAGGTCTTGTTTTTGAAAGCAGTATTCGTTGTGTCTGCCATCTTCCAGTCTTTAACGCCTGCAGCATTGGTTGTGATATTATTGTACACACGGTTGTTCTGGTACATATTGCCGCCGTTGTAGTGCGATACGCCAAGACCCAGGCGAACTTTGGTGCTGACATCCTTATAATAACACAGCCGTCCAATAAAATCTTTCTGAAAATCAAATTCGTTCACACCCAGTACAGGTGTTGTGCCGGGAGGATAACCAGCCGGAGTGGTGGTACCTGGCACATAAATACCCTGACCATTATAGAAGCCAGCATCGAGCCTGAACCCATATAACTTTTTTCCTTTTCCCGGTTCAACGGTGATCTTCGCACCCATGTCGCGTTCATTAGGCATAAGGATCTGTGAGTATCTCGACCTTTCAGGAGTTTCGCGAACTGCAGATGACTGATCGATCTCAAAACCAAAAGGACGATTCATGATCCCCACTGTAAGGGAGAACATGTTTGTCCATGGGTCGCTCACTACACCGAATATTTCAACCAGGTTAAGTCCTCGCTCCGTGCCGTTGATCTGCATCACGTACTGCGAGTTTTTTCCGTTGTAAGTAAATTTTACCCTTCCTCTGCGGATCATAAACCGCTTGTCGGAATTAGGCGCAAAGTTGCCACCGTCAAAATTGGCTACTCCCCTGGTTTGCGCATATTGAAACTGCGCCTGGATCCAGCCTGTCACCCGAAGTTTCTTCAGGTCAAGCACACTTTTTTCGAGATCATTTTGACCTTTCGCAAGACTATCGGCTGAAATGGTGCTGGTGGCCGGTGCCTGCTGAGCGCTCAGGTTAACAAATGAACCTGTTATCGCTAAAAACATTATAAATTTCTTGTTCACGTTAATTTAGTTTTATTTGAATGCAAAGAAAACGATGTAAAGTATTGTGCCAGTTAACCTAATGTTATGGATATGTTAAGACACGCGAAATGCGGGCAAATGTTCCTGGATGTTCCCAATTTGTGCATAAACTGGTAACGAAAGTAAAAATTGAGACAGCTGCGGGAACAGGTTGAAACATGCAACACCGGGAACGCTTAAGGTATTTATATTAAGCTGTTAATCAGGATTTTAGCGTTTTATTTAATAGGATTGTGGGGGTAAAATTCAGAATTTAACATTGGCTTAACACTGCGGGCATGATATTGGGATAGTTTTGCCCATATTTTACTGATTAACATTATGTTCGGACTCGACACAACCTTAACAATACTCTTAATTCTTTGTTTATTTCTTGCCTGTTTTTTTGAGTTCATCAATGGCTTCCATGATACCGCCAACGCTGTAGCAACCGTAATTTATACCAATTCCCTCAAACCAACTGTAGCCGTGGTGTATAGCGGCATTCTCAATTTCAGCGGAGTAATGCTGGGTGGGATCGCTGTTGCAATGGGCATTGTAAACTTATTGCCAATGGATGTGCTTGTGGATGCAAATCCCCAGCATGGAGTTGCTATGATCATGGCGCTGCTGATCAGTGCTATTGTCTGGAATTTTGGAACCTGGTATTTCGGAATTCCTTCTTCAAGCTCTCACACGTTGATCGGTTCTATTCTCGGTATAGGACTGGCGTTCTATTTTCTTCCCGGTAATTATGGTTTAACTGCCGTTAACTGGGATAAGGCAAAGGACACGGGGATGGCTTTATTATTGAGCCCTCTTCTTGGTTTTTCTGTGGCTATTATAGTAATGTTCATTTTTAAACGGCTGGTTAAAAATGAGATCATTTATAAAGAACCTATCCCCGGCAAAAAACCTCCTATCTGGATCAGGATGCTGCTCTGGATCACCTGCGGAATGGTAAGTTTTTTTCACGGGCAAAATGATGGACAGAAAGGTGTGGGGCTTATCATGCTGGTTCTTATTGCTATTCTTCCGGGACACTACGCTGTTGATTCAAGTGTAAACCTGCAGAGCATTAACGCACATGTTAACAAGATTGAAAACCTGATCTACAAGGCAGACACCACAGTTCTGGCAAAAAAGGAAAAGCAGCTGTACAAGGATATATTATTTCATGCCGATCATTTTCACACGGCCATTGCGGGACATTTTAATTCAAGCGACGTTGAAACAGCCGATCGTTTTGCACTGAGAAAGGATATTATTAAGATCACCAAAAATTCGGATAAGTTGATCAATGGTGAGAACCTTACCTTAAGCCTTAAAGAAATAAAAGACCTTCAAAAAGAGATCAAATCTTCTAAAAAACTGATAGAGTTTGCCCCGTCATGGGTAATTATTCTTATTTCGGTATGTCTTGGATTGGGAACAATGGTGGGCTGGAAACGAATTGTAAAAACCGTGGGTGAGAAAATCGGTAAGCAGCATATGAGCTATGCCCAGGGCGCAAGTGCTGAAATTGTAGCTTCCATCGGTATTGGACTTGCCAGCTGGAAAGGTCTGCCGGTAAGTACAACGCATATGTTATCTTCAGGTATTGCCGGATCTATGGTGGCTAAAAAAGGATTAAAGAATCTTCAGAAAGGCACAGTAAAGACTATTGCGCTGGCATGGTTGCTTACGTTACCTGTCACCATCATTCTCTCAGGAGGTTTATTCTTGTTATTCAGAGCCATTCTTTAAAAGAATTCCTGGGTGTCCACGCTTTTTCAAAGGGCTCCTAATCCCTAAGTGCGTCCGCGCGAGGAATAATTACTGTTCGGAAAATCAATAAAAGTGACGTTAAGTTTGCTGGTTTCTTTTTATCGGTGATTTCGACAACTCTTCGATAAACTCAGAGCGTCGGCTCAATCACCTACCATGTCTAAGTGAAAGTGTTTTAAAGTACGGAAGAGGTGGCTGAGCACTTGCGCTGAGCTGCGCCGAAGCGTGTCGAAGCCACCCATCATGGGACAAAAAAACCAAATTTCTAAAAGTTTGAAAATTAAATAAGTACAAATAACGCCAATGGTAGCTCCAGGTAGTAACGTGGTGAAGCGATCTGCATGTGCGGTGGTTACGCGCTTCATACCGGACCCGCCGCATCCGGTTTTAAAGTGGTAATTTAGGATATCGGAAAAAAGCTACGCATATTTTTGGTGGTTCTGGGAGCATGTATCTTTGTGCTCCATTTCAGCCTGGTAATCGCGTTTGCCAATCCGCTAAGCCCTGATATTCCTTCTGTTGCAAGGCGCTATGTATATCCATTTTTTCAGCAGAGCTGGGAAATGTTTGTGCCTCCCCCCTCATCCAACTATAAACTGTTTGTAGAATACGAATGCAATGGCCTTCACAAATACGACCTGTTTGCTGAAATAAATACGGCCCATCAAAAAAACAGGTTAAAAGGGTATGAGCCCTTGATGCTGGTGTTTTCCAACAGCATTCATTATTTCGAACATTCTACCCCGATGCTGAACAAGTTAAATGGTCCTGTGAGGAATGATCTGTATTTTTCTATGATCGAATATAGCGCCTTGAATTATGTGCGGAAAAAGCACAACTGCCAGATTCCCGCAATTAAGATGACTTTGCTGGTCAACGATCCTTCCACCGGGCAAAGAGTTTATTTTAATTAACCATCGCAGTCTTTCAGGATCATCAAACTATATTTACATTTAATGTTTTAGTAAATAAAATTTAAAAATATATGGAAAGGAAATATGTGAAGCGTGATTTTAAAGTAACCACCTGGGAACTTTTAAAACCTTATTTCGAAGAATTACAGAAACGGGATATTAAATCAGTTGATGAACTTGAAACATGGCTGAAGGACTATAGCGAGCTTGGCGCGGTTGTAAGTGAAGATATGGCCTGGCGTTATATTAAAATGACCTGCGATACCGCGAACGCAGAGTTACGTGACAGCTACAATGATTTTGTTCAGAACATCGAGCCGCATATGGCCCCCATTGCCAATGACCTGAACAAAAAAATAATGGCCAGTCCTTTTAAAGATAAGCTCACTAAACCTGGCTACGATATTTACCTGAGAGGGATAAAAAACAGCATTGAATTATTCAGGGAAGAAAATATTCCGCTGAATACTCAGTTACAGGAACTGGAACAGGAGTTCGGGGCTATTAGCGGGGAGCAGAGCATTGAGCACAATGGCGAAAAAATGACTTTGCAAAAAGCCTCAGTGTTTTTGAAAGATCTTAACCGTGAAGTGCGTGAGCAGGTGTATTCTAAAATCCAGGCAAGGCGGGGTGAAGATGAACAACCATTAAATGAACTGTATAGTAAGCTCATCACCCTTCGTCATAAGGTAGCAAACAACGCAGGTTTCCAGAATTTTCGTGATTATAAACACCGGGCACTAGCTCGTTTTGATTATTCAGTGCAGGACTGTCTTAATTTTCACGAAGCGGTAAAGTTGCATGCTGTGCCTTTATCTAATGAGCATGATCTTCAGCGTAAAAAGAAATTGCAGCTCGATGATTATCGTCCATGGGATACTTCGGTGGACGAAGAAGGATTACCACCTTTAAAACCTTTTGATGGTGCCCAGGACCTGATAGATAAAACAATTGACTGTTTTAATAAGCTCGACCCGTATTTCGGTGAGTGTATTAAAACTATGGAAGAGATGAAACGTCTCGACCTGGAAAGCAGGCTGGGGAAGTCCCCGGGGGGATATCAATATCCATTGTATGAAACCGAAGTGCCATTTATTTTTATGAACTCGGTGGGTTTACATCGCGATCTTGTAACCATGGTACACGAAGGCGGACATGCTATTCATTCATTCCTCGACCGGAACCTTGACCTGGTTGATTTTAAGTCTCCCCCAAGTGAAGTGGCCGAGCTGGCCAGCATGAGCATGGAGTTATTAAGCATGGAACACTGGGATGTTTTTTTCTCGAAAAAAGATGAGTTGAAAAGAGCAAAACGTCAGCAGCTTGAAGGTGTGATGGATACATTACCATGGATAGCAGCTATTGATAAATTCCAGCATTGGATCTATTTGCACCCGGAGCATACAATTGAAGAGCGTTACGGCGCCTGGCGTTCTATCATTGGTGAGTACGGAAGTAAAATAGTTAATTTCAACGGACTTGAGCATCATCTGAATCGCAGGTGGCAGGTACAGCTGCATTTGTATGAAGTGCCATTCTATTATATTGAGTACGGTTTTGCGCAATTAGGTGCAGTAGCAGTATGGAGAAACTATAAAAAAGATCCTGAGAAAGCCATTCAGCAATACAAAGACGCCTTAGCGCTTGGCTACACTAAATCCATTCCCCAGATCTACGAAGCAGCAGGGATCAAATTTGATTTTAGTCCCGGGTACATTAAGGAGCTGATGGATTTTGTGAAAGAGGAATACGAGAAGCTATAGAACGAAGTACAAAGGACGAAGTACGAGGTACACGACGGCCACCCACCCTTAGGCAAGCTCAGGGGCAGTGGGTGGACGAGCGGGCCTGAGCGGTAGGTTGGTAGCGCACATTCCGTCAGCTTAACCACTCCGAAGGAGTCCTTCGGACAAAGGCACAAAGGAATTTATGCGGGTTTGAAGAGCCCCTTTACAAGGCCAGATTCTTGTTCAGGAAATCAGAGATTATCACTTTTAGCCGTAGGTTCGCAATGCATTGCGAACGGCTTTAAAAAGCGCCGATATTACTTCCAAAGTCCCAAGGGCATGACTTTTGCTTGTTATGTAGAAGCTTTTGTATGAAAAATCCCTTATTTCTTCTTTTATTATTTCCGCTTCTTGTGGGGGCGCAGTTAAAAGTGGAGTGGAAGAAAGATTTGACCACAAGTGGAGATTCAGAGATCATTACCGATATAATCTTAAACGATGATCTTGTGTATACCTCTTTACGCGGAGAAAATGGATCCAGTATTGTTTTATATCATCTTAATGGAACACAAAACTCAGTTCTAAAAGAAAATTCCTTCATTCAGAATTTACAGATGTTGAATATTCAGCTCTATTCCATGGGGGGCTGTCAACTTATTAAAAGGGATGTTCACGGTGTAATTAACTTCGAAACCTGTTTAAAGTTAGAAGAGAACTGGACAGTTTCAGCCGTTGCCGGCGAAATAATGGGCTCTGCAGTTTATGCACTTCACTTTGCAAAGATGATAGCGGCTTATGATCTCAACGGACAGCTGAAGTGGAGCAAAGCACTGGGGGAAGTGTCGCAGAACCAGTTTTTAAAGACTGGGGGTAAATATATTTATGTGCTTGCTAATATTTCTTCCCCAGCACAAGGAAATAGACTTTTTCAATATGATACCCTTGGTAATCAGAACTGGAGTTTACCGATGGGAATGGTTACAAATATATTGGCTGACAGAGATGGCAATTGTTACGTCTTTTCAGTTCAACCTCAAACCAGCAATGTTGTAACTAAATTAAACCCAGATGGTGAAACTGTTTGGACAAAGGTGGTTTCAGGGCAAGTAGTTTTAAATGGTTTTTTATACGGAGACAGTTTGTTCGTTTGCGGTAGTGAATGTATTGATGTAGCACCCAACAGGCACCAGAATCCCACATTTTCAGTTCTTTCGGTTAAGGCTGGGGCAATTTTACATCAGCAGACGCTAGATTTTTATGAGGGAGATCAAGGTTATGGAGAAGGCTTCAGCCATTTAGTCTATGATGGGAAAGCACTATACCTTGGTGGACATTCCGGCAGTCAGTATGTAGAAAACTTCCTCGTAAAACTTTCCCGCGAAGGTAACACCACCAGCCTGCCTGATGATAAAACATCGAGGTCTTCATTTTCAATATTCCCTAACCCAGGCGGAAGCAAGTTCACAATAAGCTGCGCTGAAGCGGGCAGCGGAACCTTGAAGGTAACTGTTCGGAACACTCTTGGGCACGTGGTTAAGTCGGAAGACATCTCATGCATGGGAGAAAAAAGCTGGGAACTTGATCTCGGTAAACAAGCGGCAGGCAGCTATAACGTTGAGATTCTGTGCGGAACTCAGAAAATAGTGAAGAAGATCGTTATTCAGTAATTACGAAGTACGATGTACGAGGTACACGGCGGCCACCCAGTGGGTGGACGAGCGGGCCTGAGCGGTAGGTTGGTAGCGCACATTCCGTCAGCTTAACCACTCCGAAAGAGTCCTTCCTACAAAGACACAACGGGAGCTCGGTCTCCTCTGGCTCACAAAGGCACAAAGGGAGTTCGTATGGTTGTAAGTGGTCTTGGCATAAACATGCGAAGCATGTTTCCTTAGTGTGCTAGTTCTATAGGCGTTACTGGTAAAATTCCTTAGTGTCCTTAGTGCTCTAAGTGAACTTAGTGGTAAAAATGTACCTAGAAAAGCTTCTCTGCTATCCTCCCGATCTCTATGAGCAGTGTGGCTTGAGTAATTCTTTGGGCTCTTCAAAAAACATGCAAAGCATGTTTCCTTAGTGTGCTAGTTCTATAGGCGTTACTGGTAAAATTCCTTTGTGTCCTTAGTGCTCTAAGTG
>CBIHOL010000132.1:0-8317 GCA_966211905.1 uncultured bacterium | reverse complement strand
GATCGTTTAATTACGTTGTTAAGTTCACGAAGATTTCCCGGCCAGTTATACTGATGGAAAATCTTGATCACATCATCGCTGAATCCTTTTACGTTCTTATTAAGCTCTGCATTTGTTTTTTCAAGGAAGAACTCGGCAAACATCATTATATCATCCTGCCTGTTTCGCAGTGGTGGAACCTCAATGCTGAATTCATTGAAACGATGGTAAAGGTCTTCGCGAAACTTGCCTTTTTTGGCCTGTTCCGATAAACGTTCGTTACTGGCCACAATGATGCGGACGTCAAGATCGATATCCTTCACTCCGCCTACGCGGCGCATCTTGCGCTCCTGCACCACGCGTAAAAGCGCGACCTGGATGTCGTAGGAAAGATTTCCGATCTCATCAAGGAATACTGTACCGCCATTAGCAAGTTCGAAGCTTCCGATTTTTTGTCCTACTGCTCCTGTAAATGAACCTTTTTCGTGACCAAATAATTCGCTGCTTGCCAGTTCTTTTGATAATGATCCACAATCGATAGCTACAAAAGGTTTGTTGGCGCGGCTGCTGTTGTTATGGATCTCATTGGCAACTGACTCCTTACCGCTACCGCTTTCACCGTAAATAATTACACTGTAGTTGGTAGGCGCCACCAGTTGGATCTGTTCAAGGATGTTTTTAAATACAGCGCTTTTCCCAAAAACGTATTTGCTTTTATTTTTCTTAACCTTTTTGGGTTCGTTATTCTCGGAAGTTCCGCCGCTGGTTTTTTCAGTTCCATCTGTTTTCTCAGAGTGGCTTAAAGCTCTTTTAAGCGTGAGCAGAATTTCTTCGGGAAGCAATGGTTTGGTGACATAGTCGAATGCGCCGGCCTTCATGATCTGAACAGCGGTTCTTACATCGCTGTAGCCGGTCATGATGATAACGGGAATATTGGGATTTTTCTGCTTTATTTTCTCGAGGAGATCACTGCCATTCATGTCTTCCAGCCTGAAATCACACAAAACAATATCAGGAACCTGGTTAATAATGCTCTCTAGCGCTGATTTCCCACTATATGCCGTGGTGACAGTAAATCCATTCTTCGAAAGATACCTGTTGAGTAAAGTACAGATATCTACATCATCATCTATTACTAAAATATTGCTCATATTCAGTTAGTTATCTTTAAATAGTGCCAAGGCAGACACGTAAAAATAGAGAAAAAACGCTTGATAGATGTTTTTTGCATATATATGGGCCTTGTTACTAATTGTTTAGCCGTAGTAACGCAAATTAAATGCCTTGTGGTTTGAAGGGGTTAATTATTTTAGCCTGTCAGGCCACAGTTAAATCCTTTACCGATTAATAAAATAATACCGGATTATAAAATGATGGCCACATTATATTAAACAAGCGAAAGGAGACGAGTCAATTGACGAATGTCCCCACTCACGGGGAAATTTTCAACTCCTGTCGAATTTTCCTGGCCTGATTTTTTCTGGTTTAGTATTCAAGTGGCTCTGTTTCTCAAATTCCACACAAACTAATCTACTATTTCTGGTATGAGGAAATTATTTTCCCATAACTACGCGTGTTCGTGGAAAAAATTCCCCGCACGCAAATCAGTATCGTTTTTTTCATTTTTTTAAGACATTCATTTTTAAGACGTTATAGCGTCAAAAAATTCGGCACTATTATTTCAATTACCCCTGCGGATTTAATAATTTAAATTAAACATTATGTTACGTTGGACATTGATTTTCTTGGTGATTGCCATTATTGCAGGTTTATTTGGATTTACTGGCATCTCCGAGGGAGCAGCCGGTATAGCCAAAGTGCTGTTTTTCATTTTTATAGTATTGTTTGTCCTTACACTGTTGTTTGGCGCTAAACTACTTGGGAAAAAATAACCGGAATGCGCTGTGAAGCGCATTCCTGCTTTATAATTTCTTTTTTTATTTAACACACACAAATAAAGGAAATGGCAATAATTCAGTCACAGTCCCAAAAGCAAACTCAAAAGCTCACTTCCCAGCAGATACAACTGCACAATATCCTGGCGCTACCTACAGTGGCGCTTGAACAATACATTGCCAATGAAATGGCCATTAATCCGGCACTGGAATTTGAAGCGGAAGAAGCTGAGAATACCCAGGACGAAGCTCCTGAAAATGAATTTGAAAATGAGCTGCAGCCTTCAGAAGGCAGGCTTGGAGAGGATTACGATCACACAGATTACATGGATCGCGACACTCTCGATGATTATCGTTATGAAGTGAATAACCACGCCAGCGAAGAAGATAAACGTGAGCAGATCTACCTTGAAAGCCACGATTTTGCTTCCCTCTGCTGCGAACAACTGGATTTGCTGCTGGTGCCTGACAAAGATAAGGAACTGGCCAAATACCTGGTAAATACGCTCGATGAAGATGGATACCTGCGCAGGAACATTGGCGATATTGCCGATGAGCTGTCTTTTGTGCACAATACTTTTGTGACCGAAGAAGAACTTGAAAGAGTTCTCAAGATTGTACAGGCGCTGGAGCCCATTGGTATGGGTGCCCGTAATTTACAGGAGTGCATTCTTTTGCAGCTTAATCATAAACGTTTAAAAACAAAAGACACTTATAATGCTATCCGCATTATTTCCAAACATATGGATGAATTATCGTCCAAAAAATTTGATCGCATCAGGACAGAACTGAAGTTAAATGATGAAGAGCTGCAGGACGCGATCGCAGAAATT
Organism: uncultured bacterium; assembly: GCA_966211905.1. Taxonomy (GTDB): domain Bacteria; phylum Bacteroidota; class Bacteroidia; order B-17B0; family Aurantibacillaceae; genus Aurantibacillus. The sequence continues at coordinate 5,610 of CBIHOL010000132.1, read as the reverse complement.
AAAAAATGTAACCCTTGTCCTGCCGGCAGCAATAAAGAGACCTCCCGCAGCGCCATTACAATTGAGCCTGATTTTTCGGTGGTAATTAACGAAGGAAAAGTGGAGCTGTTCCTTAACTCAGCCAAGCATCCTCCTTTGAAGATCAGCGATGATTACGTGGAAATGCTTGATACGTATGCTCACTCAAAGGATAAAAGCATGAAGGATGCTGCAGGCTTTATCAAGAACAAAATTGAAAGTGCAAGATGGTTCATTGAAGCCCTGCAATTGCGTGAAAAAACAATGATCTCTGTAACAAGGGCAATTGTGAAACACCAGCAGAAGTTCTTTCTCAGTGGCGACCAGGCAGATCTTCGTCCACTCATCCTTAAAACCATAGCAGAAGAAATAAATTCCGACATTTCAACCGTTTCACGGATTGCAAGCAGTAAGTACATTCTAACGGAGTATGGTACTATTCTTATTAAAGATCTGTTCGTGGAAGGTTTGAACACTGTGACTGGAGAATCGGTAAGCACCAACGAAGTAAAACTCAAGCTTATTGAGTGCGTGAAGGCAGAGGACAAAGCAAATCCACTCAGCGACGAGGAAATTGCCAAGCTTCTTATTGCCCGCAACTATTCTATCGCACGCCGTACGGTTGCAAAGTACCGCGAAGAGCTGAATATTCCGAGCAAGAATTTCCGGAAAGTGGCCTGATCTTTCAGGCCCCATTTACGTTTACAATCTTACGCCTTGACCTGACATGATGTTTTTTCATTGAACGGAAAATTCATTATTCCTTATTGTACCCGGCAGGGTAATTTGCCTCAGAAAAAAAGCACTGAAACCTCGTTGCCCTGTCTGTGAGAAAGAGCACCTGGGTTAATCTACCAGGATGTCAACAGCGTTACTGATGTTGTTACCTCTGTGATGTTTTTTCATCAAACGATACATTCTTATATCTCTGATTATTTCAGCAAAATCGACGTTGAAACCTATGGAGGTGAAGATGCCGTTAAAATCAAACTCCGGAACCTGGTTGAACAGCATTTTCCTGTAACCCACAATCCCTTTAAGGCCAAACCACCTTATTGGCTTGAACGTGCCTGACAAACCGAAATGGCTTAGCAAAAGAATACCTTTTTCAGTTTTATAAATAGCATCTGAGTTTATTTCCTTAAAGCGAAGCATGTTAAATCCTCCCGCCAGTTCCAGCGGCATGCCCAGGGTAAAGAAGCGGGTGTTTAGATAATTAAATTCAATATTGATACTACCATAACGGATCTCTATCCGACGCCCTACATCAACACTGTCAATGGTTTCTTTAAAGGCGTTCAGGTCCTCATTTAACCTTGAATAACCTAGAGCGATCCGCAATTTATCCTTTAGCAATACGCCCGCATCGTAACCTGTAATAAACAGGCTCTGCCCTTCGTAAAACGTAACACGGTTATCAAATTTGAACTGGGGACGAACTAATTTTGTCTGGGAAATCTTTAGTGAATCCTGTATGAAATCACCTTGTGGTTGTTTGGTTTGCGATTGTGCTGTTAGTGCAAGTGTGCCTGATAATAAAAAGCTGATGAGAGGCCGGAAGTTCATGGTGTACGCTTATTTCTGGTTTGGAAAAAACTGAGCTGGTCAAGAAGCGTTTTTAACACCGACTTTTCTTTGGCGGCGAGCGGTTTAATAACGCTTCTTGGTTTTATATATTCAACAAAATAGATCTTCAGCAGGATAATAAAATAGGAGATGAGCAGAGGTCCGAATACCAGTCCGGGAAGACCAAAAAAGTTCAAACCGAGAATAACACCAAGAACCGTAGTAACGGGGTGGACCTGTCCGATTTTTTTCGACACGACCATCCTGATTATATTGTCCACATTTCCCATAATTACCACACTATAACCAGCAACGAACAATCCTTTCCACATTTGTTCCTCGGCAAGAAGGTAAAGAGTTACGGGCAGCCAGATGATAGCTGTTCCCACAAGTGGAATAATTGAGGCAAATCCGGTGAGAATTCCCCACAAACCTGCCTCTGGCACCCCGGTGATCCGGTAAGAAAGATAAGCCAGGAATCCCTGTGCAAGGCAGATAAGCGGAACACCAATGGCATTACTGTAAGTCTGATCAACGAGCTCTTTTCCGAACAGTAAGATCTTTGTGCGCTTAAAAGGTAAGTGGTAGATGATGCTTGCTTCGAGCCGGTTGACATTAATAAGCAGGAAAAAAAGAAAAAAATACATCATCAGGATGCTTCCCAGAATGCTGATAGAAGAGTTAAGTACCGCTCCTACATTGTGAGTGACGGCGTTCTGGATCCCGTTCTTTAACTTATTTATCGAAAGATCGAAAGGAAGCTTGTCAAGTTTTTCAGTGATCTTATTGATGTTTTCAGCCACCAGGTCGGGTTGCGAAGCAAAAGCCGCAATTTTATTTACAATTACCGTTACCAGCAGACTAACAGGTAACACCACTATAATAAATGAGATGATGATGATAATGACCGCGGAAAGGCTTTTTTTGACTTTTCGCCTGCGCACCAGGTAAAACATGAAGTTTTTAAACAGCGTATAGAAAACTACGGCGCCCAGAAAGGCACTGAAGAATTCGCGAAGCCCGGTAAACAGGAATATTGCGAAGATCAGGATGAAAAATCCGAAAATCAGTTTGTTGGTATGTTCTTCTCTGTTCATTGTTGGTTTTTATAATTACAATTCTTATTCCTGAGGTTTATTCCCCACGGTTTATACGTTGGGAGCGCCCTGCACTTACTGGCATTTCTTTTTGTACTCTTTAGATACCATTATGAAAAAAAATAAATCTACTGCAGCTCCAAAGGAGCAAAATGAGCTGGTAATAAAGCTCAATAACCTGATGTCAGCATATCAGATCGTGTACTTCAATACGCGTGCGTCGCACTGGATGATAAAGGGAGAGAATTTTTTTGAATTGCACAAGCTTTTCGAAACCGCGTATAACGATGCCACCAATAAGATCGACGAGATCGCTGAACGGATCCTGACCCTTGGTGGAAAACCTTTCCTCACGGCCAGTGAAATGATCGATGCCTCGGTAATAAAACAGTACCAGGTGAGCGGCGACGAAACAGGATGTGTACAGGGCCTGTTGGAAGACCTCACCCAGCTTTCACATCTTGAAAAAGAAGCTGTGAAGATCGCTGATGCAGAAGAAGATATTGTTACTGCCGATCTGCTTACCGGGTATATGGGTGAACAGCAAAAAACAATGTGGATGTTATCGCAGTTTCTCAGCAAGCGTTCATCCATTAAATGATGCCCCGGTAATCTGCATGCGCGCGATAATTAATCCGCGGCATGGATCAGTAACCTTATAAAAAATGTCGGTCGTTGCCAGCATACGAAAAAGGTTTCGCGCATTTTTCTTTTTATTAAGAGCAAGTGTCTCGCAGTTCGTCGATAACGAAGTGATCAAGTACTGCGCCTCTTTGTCCTTTTACACCATCTTTTCCATTGCCCCCATGTTAATGATAGCTATTGCTATTGGCAGCCTGCTGTTTGGAAAAGAAGCAGCAACCGGGCGATTGTTTGACCAGATCGATCATCTTGTTGGCACTGATGCCGCAATTCTGATCCAGGGAATGCTGGCGCAAAGTGTGCCTGATGAAGATAATTTCTGGGCTACGGCCATCGGTATTCTTATCCTGGTAGTGGGCGCAACAGGTGTGTTTGCTGAGATCCAGTCGACTATAAACCGGATCTGGGGACTGAAGGCAAAACCGCAAAGAGGAGTGATCCACTACCTGGTGAGCCGCCTGTTATCATTTGCCATGGTAGTAAGCATGGGCTTTATCATGGTAGTTTCACTCATCACAAGCACTCTCATCGACCTGCTCAATGACAAGCTCAATAACTTCCTGCCCAACACGACTTTCATCATCCTGGTGGTTAATAACTGCGTGGCCCTGATCACCATCACGGTATTGTTTACTTTCATTTTCAAATATCTGCCGGATTCTATTGTAAGATGGAAGGACGCTATCATGGGGTCGGTCTTTACCTCCGTGTTATTCCTTCTTGGAAAATATCTCATCGGCTTATATATGGCAAATTCTCCGATGATCAGCAAATACGGCGCTGCAGGATCAATTGTGGCGATCCTCTTATGGATCTATTATTCTTCCGTGCTCCTCTACCTTGGTGCCGAGTTCACCAAAGTGTATGCGATTACACATGGACATGGTATAACACCGAACAGGTTTTCAGTTCGCGTCAAACAGGTGGAGCAGGAAATTGAAGAGCTTTAATGCACGACAACTTCTGCCTGATCTTTTTGAGAGGTTATTTTTTTTAGGATGCTTGCCAGGATCAGATTATACAGGCAGAAGGCTACAAAGACAATATAACCTGTTTGCAGATTTGTTCGGTTGGTGGTAAGTACATTCACCGTGTCGGTGGCTACAGTAATATCCGCCAGCTGGTTATCGAGAATCCCTTTAAATCCCACATAGGCCATAAATATGGCAATAACCATTACATCGGCCATAGACCACTTGCCTGAATTGAACGACATATACCTGATGAAGGCGTTTGCTTTTTTTGTTTTGAAAAGATAGATGGTGGTCGAGATAAGTTTTAACACAGGGAAAAGCACGCTGAAAATAAAAATGAGGACTCCCACAAAAATGGTGTCGGCCTTTCCATTGGTTATGAGGATCCGCACAACGTCAATAATGCTTTTTGCCTGATAAAAGATCACCTGGTCGTAAAAAACAATATGTGAGCCCAGAAGCTCCAGATTAAGTTCGCTGATACGCGCATCTATTTCTATCATTGGCAGGCTAATGCCCGTAAATAATGCTGAAAAGGAAATTAGCACTGAAAAAAGGAATGTCATACCATAATACTTTCTTATCCTGAACACCCACAGCCACAACAGCAGCACAGCAGCAAGCACTCCCACAAGCATGTAGCCGAGCTGTTTTTGCTCTTCTCTTATTCTATCGGTCTGGATCTCAATCAGAGCATTGAACGCCCGGATGTCGGTCTGTCCATAAAGACGCATTACAGACATTTTTTCACCTGTGGTATCCTGGTTGGTTACGTCGAGGATGCCGGAGATCTTACTTTTCAGCATTTCCTTCATTTTATCCTTGTTTTTGGATTTGCTGATCTCGTCAATGATGGCGTGCGAAAATCGGGGGATCTCAGGTTTAAAATCTTCCACATCAATAAACGCGTTTATAAGATTATACTTGAGTTTATCCTTCAGGCTCTTTCGCTCCTTATGAAGCACCGTATTGGCTTCGTTAAGCATTCGTTCAAGCAGGGCATTGATCTGCGTGGCAAGAACAGCCTTATTGTTTTCATCAAAGGAAAAAGAATCGATCTTTTGTGCAATGATGTTGTTTACCTGGTAGCTCCAGTTATTACCTGATAAAAGTCCGTATTTGATCTGGTTTACTGTAAAGTAATCAAATTTGATCTTTTTGTCGGCGACGGAATTTTTATGAAGCTTAAGCCCAAGGTACACCGATACAAGTGTAAGAGCCGAAAATACTGTAATAAGAATTGTTCTTTGAATGCTGCTGCTCATAAGGGGATTATGCGTAAATGATAAATTTTGTTTGGTTTGGTGTTATTG
>CBIHOL010000131.1:0-8565 GCA_966211905.1 uncultured bacterium | reverse complement strand
GAAAGAGGAAAATGCTGAAGGTTCAGAAGACAAAGGTGTTTCTGTAAAATCGGAAGAAAAAACCAAGGTAAAAAAGACCGCAGCAAAAGATCATACCAAAACTAAAACGTCAGCCGGTGTGAAAAAAACGGCGGGGGTAAGAAAAACCGGAACTGCATAATAACAGCGTAATTAATACAGCCATCCAACCGGATGGCTTTTTTTTTGCACGCAATATTTATAAAAAGAATACGTTTTTCATCTGCAATGTGGAAAATCACCCTTCTGCTTCTATTCAGTGCAATCCATGTCTTTTCGCAGGGATGGGTAAGGCTGCCTGATTTTCCAGGCCTACAGCGCGACGACGGCGTTGGCATTTCGGTCAATTACAAGGTATACTTCGGAACAGGACTACAGGAGGGCTGGATACCTTCACGCAACTTTTTTGCATTGAACCTTAGCAGCTATGAATGGGATACGATAGCGCCGATGCCACAGGGACAAGAGCGTCAGTATTCAGTGTGTTTTAAGGGAGACAATTGTTTTTATGTTTTTGGTGGCGACAATTACGGTGCCCTGAATGATCTTTATAGATTCAATATTATTAATAACACGTGGACCAAAATGAGCTCCAAGCCGGGTAACGGGCTGATGGGCGCTTCCTGCATGCAGTTTGGTGATAAGGTGATCATCACAGGTGGTAAAAAAACACCACAGGGTCCGGTTAACGGCGAAGTTTGGCAGTACGACATCACAGCAGATGCATGGAGCAAAAAGTCTGATTTCCCTTTTCTGAAAACAACACGGGCAAGCGCAATTTCCTTTAACGGCTGGGGGTACATGATGTTTGGGCTCGATGATAGCAGCCGCTACACGAATCATATGTATCAATACAAACCCGACTCCGATACCTGGACAAAGTTTCCTGATTTCCCGGAAGGCGATGGGCGCGCCTACTGCGCATTAGAAGCCTCATCGCAAAAACTTATTCTTTTTGCAGGCCATTCTGAAAACAATGTTTATCATGATGACGTATGGTTTTTTACGGATACTCTTACCGGCTGGTTACCGGGACCACACTTACCGGCATTGCCACGTAGGGCAACAATGGCTTGCCTCGCGGGCGACCGGTTTATTTTTTCCTGCGGACTCGGGCATGGTGATGTGCGGCTTAAAGAAACCTGGATGCTGGATGTGCCACTTGCAATAAATGATCAGCCGTTACTTAAGCCATTCACGATATATCCGCAGCCCGTTCACGACTACTTAAACTTCACGGGACCGGAAATGCTGGTAACAAAAATAATTCTCAAAGATGTATCAGGCCGGAATCCAATGGAGTTAACAATGCCGGAGAGCCAGACGATAGATCTGCGTCATTTGCAGGCAGGACTCTATTTCATAGAACTGTGGGACAATTCTACAAGAGTCGGAGTAAAAAAAATAATAAAGGAATAAGCCTTACTTGTCCTTGTAGATCACCATATTGATGATCGCTTTGGCTGGACTTGAATTATCGCTCAGCGATACGACAAATGGTTTTCGTTGCCCTTCGAAGCAATTATAAACTACAAATCCTTTATCCTCTTTGGGATTGGGAAGTTTGTTCGCATAATAGTCTTTAAGATCACAGAACAGGTAGTTGCCAAGATCCAGGTCATTTGTGTTGATCTGAACACTGATCTCATCGAGGCTGTCGTTGTTTAAATTATATGCAATGGAATAATCTGTGGTGCTGTCGGCCTGATACTCGTAATAAAGCTGGTCCTCAGAAGCTTCTACCGGTTCAGAATTTTCGGCCTTTTTAATATCTGCTGATGTACTGTTCAGATTCAGACCGCGGAAGATCCCTTCTTTTGAACGAACGATCTCATCCAGCAATACATGGTAGCCCGGGAAAATTCGTGTAGATTCCTTAACAGGCTCTTTTTTTTCGTCGCTGCAAGCACCTGCCAACACCAGGAAAAGGATGAACGTTATTTTGTTTACTACGCGCAAAATCTGTTTAGACGCAGTAAATATAGTCAAATATTGAGATGCGACTTTTATGAGTTAGTGAAGTAACTAACACTGTTTTGTCAGGGCTTTTCAAATTATCAACCCGGCCGATTAAAGTCCAACGGGATCTTTGCCCTGGTTCTCCTGCACAGGCAGCGCTTCTGGTCTCATCTGAGGGAAGAACAGCACTTCCTGGATAGCCAGGTTATTGGTAAGCATCATAGTTAACCTGTCAATGCCAATACCGATCCCTGCAGTTGGTGGCATGCCGTATTCCAAAGCTCTTAAAAAATCATGGTCTATGAACATGGCCTCATCGTCTCCCCGCTCCATCAAACGCACCTGTTCTTCGAAACGCTCGCGCTGCTCTATAGGATCGTTCAACTCGCTGTAGGCGTTTGCAATTTCTTTCCCGTTCACCATCAGCTCAAACCGTTCAACCAAACCATCAACTGACCGGTGTTTCTTGGTAAGAGGACTCATCTCAACCGGGTAGTCCGTAATGAATGTTGGTTGCACATAATGTCCTTCGCACTTTTCTCCAAAAATGGCATCAATGATCTTTCCTTTGCCGTGATTAGGGTCCACGTGTATTTCCAGCTTCCTGCAAACATCACGCAATTCTTTTTCATCCATGGAACTAATATCAATACCTGTATGCTCCTTGATAGCATCATACATGGTAACTCTTCTGAACGGAGCTTTAAAATCTACTTTCCTCTCACCGATCATCACTTCAGTAATTCCATAAAGATCCATGGTTACTTTCTCAAGAAGTCTTTCAGTAAAGCTCATCATCCAGTTGTAATCCTTATAGGCAACATAAAATTCAAGGATGGTGAACTCGGGATTATGAGTGCGATCCATGCCTTCATTCCTGAAATCCTTTGCGAATTCAAATACGCCTTCAAAACCGCCAACTATCAGTCGCTTCAGATATAATTCGTTAGCTATCCGCAGATACAAAGGCATATTAAGCGCGTTGTGATGAGTTATAAAAGGTCTCGCAGTGGCACCGCCCGGGATACTTTGCAGGATAGGAGTTTCCACTTCCAGCATCCCGGCATTAGTAAGGGTCTGACGAATAGAGTTTACGATCTGCGTTCTCTTGATAAAAGTTTCGCGAACCTGTGGATTAATGATCAGGTCAACATACCTCTGCCTGAACCTGAATTCCGGATCGCTCACCTCATCAAAGGATTTACCCGAATCATCGGTTTTTACGATCGGCAAAGGTTTAAGCGATTTGCTTAAAAGTTTAAGGCTCGTAACATGTATGGAGATCTCACCCGTTTTGGTGGTAAATACATAACCCTGCACACCAATGATATCGCCAATGTCGATCAGCTTTTTCCAAACTGTATCGTATAAGGTCTTGTCGTCACCAGGACAAATATCATCTTTTCGCACATATAGCTGAACCCTGCCGGTTACATCCTGGATCACAGCAAAACAGGCCTTGCCCATATCACGGATACTCATGATCCGTCCGGCAACAGCAATGTCTTTATAGTTTAATTTATCGCGCTCATAGTTTGCCTTGATATCCGCCGCTGTTACATTTACCTTGAATTCATCGGCAGGATAAGGATCAATTCCTAAAGCCCGTAACTCGCTTAATTTTTGTCTTCTCTGGATCTCCTGTTCGCTTAAATGGATCGACATGTTTTTTTGCCTGTTTTAGGCAGCGAAATTACGTTTTTATCCCCAGAAAATTGCATGTAAACTGGCTGCGTAAGAGGATTTTACCATGAGGATCGAAAAAAAGAGCGCTTTTGTGTTTTGAATAAGAACTAACAAAAAAGTAAACCCTACTTAATGAACTGCCGACTGACGCGTTGTCCATCGTTTTGCCATAATTCGATGATATATGAGCCGCTGGGCACAGAGCTTACATCCGCTTTATCTATGAATAATCCGCCTGGATGTATAACCTCCTTAACGTAAACTTTTCGACCCAGATAGTCATACATGTAAATGTGAATAGTTCCAGGAGAGTTGATTAGCGCAGTCATATTGACGAAAGAAGTAACCGGATTGGGGTAAATCGCGAACCTGGATTCAGACAGCAAATTCTTATCAATACCCACGGAGAGATTCGCAAGTTTCGCAACAAAAACATCCTCATTGCCTGTCTGAGTATGTCCGCCGAAGTTCATCGTCCCGTTTATCAGGCCCACAAAGTAAACGCCATTGTCAGAAACATTGTCCGCGCCGTATGCCAATCCATAGCCAGGGTCGACACAGCCGGTGTTGGTAGCCCATTCACATTTGCCTTGTGAGTTATATTGAGCAATAAATGGCTCGGTATGACCATTCCCAGAAGAATTTGCCAAGGTAACATCCCCAAACGAGATCTGAGATTTGTAGTTGCCACATACATAAACATTACTGGAACGGCAGGAAATGGAACGCACCTCGTCTATAGTCGGGCTGCCGAACTGATGAGCTTCGGTAATATTTCCCTGCTGATCCATTTTTGCAAAATAAAGGTTTGCGACATCGTTTCCCGCAATCGTCAGGGAAGTTGGCCCGAGCTGCATATTGCTGCTGTATTGCCCTGCAAATACATAATTCTGTTTTTGATCAAAAGTGGTGGCATTGAGCTCAACATTTAAACCTTTAATCCAGTCCACCTGCCCATCTGCTTTTATTCGGGCCACAAACGCTCCGGTGTTTGAAGGAATTACTCCCTTGCCCTGTATAACAAGGGAATTTCCGTAAAGGCCGCTCACGCATGTGTTACCGTAACTATCAGCAGCAACCCGAAGGCCCATCATAGCGCCACCCTCGTCAGACCCGATTAGCCACGCACAGTTATCAGAGGCATCAAATTTCGCGACATACAGTTTCTTGTTTCCATCGCTAGTTAAGGCATGGGAGCCGAATGAAAAATTCGCACTGAAATCACCGGTTATATAGTAGTTGTTAGCTACGTCTACTGCAATACTTTCGATCGTATTACCGCCACCCGTTACATAAGGCAGGATCTTAGACTTATTTAGTTCCGTGCCGCCTGGACTATAGCGGAACAAAGAATAATCTGCTCCATCCATACCAGCAACCAGAAGGTTACTATTATGGTCTACAACTATTTTTGCATTGGCCAGTTTGGCTATATATTGTTTCCACACCAAAACACCGGCTGGTGTGTACTTGGCCATGGTTGATCCGTACGAACTTCCATCCACCGCAAGTACGTAGGTGTTCTCAGAATCGTCTAGAGCCATCATCGCCGAGCTCGGTCTCCCCAGAGTTCCAACTGTGCTGGCCCAACTATAGGATTGGGCAATGGAGACGATTTGTGAAATTGATAGGGCAAAAAGAATCAGTAGCTTTTTCATTGGATGTATTTAGCTAACTGTTGTATGCGAAATTAATACCAGCGGCTTAGCGCCGAACCGGGTATTTTCCTTGTCCGATTGGGGAAATACTGTCGGATAGATGCCGAGGATTTACGCTGATTACACGGATTTCGCAGAAACAAATTGATTTTAAATGAAAAATCACTCTGTGAATCGATAGCTATCGGATCTGTGTTATCTGCGTCTGGTGTTAGTGTGCCTCCCCTTTAAAAAAAGCGATCTCCTTCCAGATGCCCTCATGCCGCATAAGCGAAAAACCCTTGAGTTCAAATTCCCCTCCAATCTTTCGGTCTTTGTATTCTGCCCAGATCTCCTCAAAACGGTTCTTTTTCAGGTCGCGGAAGGCTACAGTAACGTGTGGATGAAAACCACGGAGATCGTTCACTTCATTGAGCAGCTTTAATTCCCGCAAGGCATATTTTTTCAGTTCCTGGTAAAGATCAGAAAGCACCTGGGTTTGTTCCACCCCCACATAAATGACCCTTGGCGCAAAACAATTAAAATTCTCAAGTACGATCGTTCCGCCTGGCTCAAACGGGAAGGACTTTAATTTGGAAATGAGTGCCTCTTCTTTTTCCGCTTTCCATTCAAACGGCCGATGCAAAGTAATGTGCGCCGGACTGCGGAGAGCACCTTTTAAACCATACCTCGAAAACAGTTCCTGCTTTACATCTTCTATCTGCTGCTGTAGCGGCGGCGGTATCACTATTGCTATAAAGTACTTGTTCACACTCATTTGCAGGACAGAATTTCTCTTTATTTATGTTATTTTTGCGGGATACTAATTAAGTAACAGATGCAGATAATTATTCCTATGGCAGGCAAAGGTAAACGAATGCGGCCACATACTCTCACTACGGCTAAACCTCTTATTCCTGTTGGAGGAAAACCTATTGTACAACGATTGGTTGAAGACATCACAAAGGTGTGTGGTGAAAAAGTTTCTGAGATCGCGTTTGTAATAGGTCCCGATTTTGGCGCTGAAATTGAACAGAACCTCGTGAAGGTGGCAGAAAGCCAGGGAGCAAAAGGAAAGATCTATTACCAGGAAAAAGCTCTGGGAACTGCACACGCTATTATGTGTGCCAAAGACAGCATTAAAGGAAAAACTGTAGTGGCTTTTGCGGACACCTTATTTAAGGCCGATTTTGTGATGGATACCGCACAGGAAGGTGTGATCTGGGTGCAGAAAATAGACGATCCCAGCCAGTTTGGTGTGGTTAAAATTGCCTCTGACGGAACGATCACCGATTTTGTTGAGAAACCGGCCACTTTTGTGAGCGACCTCGCCATTATCGGCATCTATTACTTCAAGGACGGAGATTACCTTAAAAGTGAACTTCAATATTTGCTCGATAATAATATTACAGATAAAGGAGAATTTCAGCTCACCAACGCGCTGGAGAATATGAAGAAAAAAGGCACTAAGTTCCGTCCCGGCCAGGTTACAGAATGGCTTGATTGCGGAAATAAGAACGCCACTGTATACACTAACCAGCGTGTGCTCGAATTCGATAAGGGTAAAGCTTCTCTTAAAGGAAAAGATATTAAGAACCAGGGAAGCGTTATTATTGAGCCATGTTACATTGGCGACAACGTGGAGATCACCAATTCCATCGTCGGTCCGCACGTCAGTATCGGGAACGGAACCAAAGTGAACAACAGCATCCTGAAGAACTCGATCATTCAAAAAGAAGCGAAGATCAGCTCGGCTAATATAAACAACAGCATGATCGGAGTAGGTGCCGAAGTTACTGGCGCCGCGCTGGATATCAGCATTAGCGACTATACTCAGATTGTTGCGTAAGATCCTGAAATACTTCCTGATCATTATACTGGCATGCGCAACTGTGTTCGTGCTTTTCTCATGCAAGGGAAAAAAATCGGCAGAGAAGACCACTGCTCCACCAGAAAAGTTATCATCAGCTCACGACCAGACCCGGTTTGCTGCAATGTATGTGGATGGTTGCGCCGAAAGAATGAAGGGCAATCTCCAGGAAGCCCTTTTACTATTTGAAAGCTGCAAAGATATCGATCCACAAAATCCCGCAGTACGTTACGAATTAGGCACGATCCAGAAACTGCTGGGAACCACCGACAAGGCGCTTGAAAATGCAAAGTTCTGCGCCTCAAAAGAACCAGGCAACGAATGGTACCAGATGCTGCTCATAGATTGTCTTATCGCTGCAAAACAATACCAGCAGGCTATCAAGGTCAGGGAAACCCTGGTGAAGAATTTTCCCGGCAAGCACGAGTACCTCGAGGATCTTGCTATCGAATATGCGATCTCAGGTCAATACGATAAATCATACAAGATCTATGATGACCTTGAAAAAACATTCGGCGTCAACGAACAGATCACTCTCAATAAAGTAAAGCTGCTGAAAAGTCAGAAAAAAACAAGGGAGATTGAACACGAGCTGCAAAAGCTAAGTGATTCCGACAAGAACGAAGCAAGATATTACTCATACCTGGCTGAACATTACCTGGAACAGAAAGAACCGGAGAAAGCGAAAAAAATGTATGATCAGATCCTGGCGATCGACCCTTTAAATCCTACCGTTCATCTTGCCTTGCATGATTATTACGGAAACAAGGGAGACAACGATCAGGCCTTTTCACATCTCAAAAAAGCCTTCAGCAATCCCGACCTTGACATTAATACAAAAGTGGGCATCATCGCTAATTTTTATTCGCGCGCGGAGCAGGACTCTGAAGAAGCAAAAATTCACGGACGTGAACTTACGCAGATCATGCTGCAGGTTCACCCCGCTTCTCCCGAAGCCAATGCACTTTTTGCCGATTTTCTCATGCTCGACAAAAAGATCTCTGAAGCCTCAAAATATTATTTTACCGCAGCAACAAATGAAAAACGAGATTACCGTGTCTGGGAAAATCTTTTGTTTGTGGATAATGAACTGGCGCATTTCGATTCCCTGGAAAAGCACAGCCGCACAGCCATAGAACTTTTTCCGAATCAGCCGCGCAATTATCTTTATAACGGCCTGGCAAATACCCAGCTTAAGAACTATGAAAAAGCGGCCCAGTCTCTGCGTGATGGTATTGAATTTGTGGTCGACAATAAAGTGCTGATGCTTGATTTTTTAAGATTACTTGGCGATGCATATCACTACAACAAGGAATTTGAAAAGGCGGACAAAGCTTTCGAAGATGCTCTTAAGATCGAATCGGATAATGCCTACGTGCTTAATAACTATGCGTA
>CBIHOL010000130.1:0-8673 GCA_966211905.1 uncultured bacterium | reverse complement strand
AAATCTTGATCATGAAATTATTGAGTTTTGAAAAAGCCTAATGAAGGATTATCAAATGTTCCAATAATTGTAGTGCGATCCAAAGACATATTGAATTCCTCACAGCTTGTTTCAGGTAGTATGCAGCAATTATGGCATGCTGAACCATTTACATTATCAGGACCTTGCCCACTGGACTGGCCAATTTCCGAACAAACTGGGTCTGCGGAGCACCACCTCGCATCTTCAATTGCATCCTTTATAAGCTTTCCAAGTTGCTGCTCTTTCCCTTGCCGAACCAATCCACCTAGCGACCCTTCTGAGTCACCGGAAGACGTATAGATAAGGATAGCATTCATTTTATTTTTGGGGTCACTACTGAAATAAATTCTCTCTCTCAACGATGAAGATCCATATCCACAATTGAAACACAATTTTTTTATTAAGAGATGTGCAAATGTATGAAGTAATATAAATGACGGATTGATATCTCTTGGCTCATAATCAGATTTTCTGTTCAGCATTGCGGAATGGTATCTTCCAATAATCTTACTGAATTGACTTTTATTACTGCTTTCCCACTCACCAATTTTCGAGTCTCTAAATTTCAGAAAAATTCCCTCGCCAAATACTTCATAAGCAGGTAGCCACTTTACAGGTTTCTTTGATAACTGATTCATTTTACCTGTCGAATCAGATTTATCTGCAACTATTCTCGAAAACCCAGTGAAAACACGAGTTTCCTTTAATTTTTCAACAAGGACTACACTTTCGAAATATTCATCCAAAAAAATCCTTTCTGAATAATTTTCAAAAGTCTTTTTTATTCCTTTAAACTCTGAGTTTTCAGTAGATCTTCCTTTCAGAATATATTCATATTCCTCCTGTCGTAAATCGAATTCACTTTTTATTTCTTTTACTTCTTGGTTTATTTCCAGTTCCTGCATAACACCGGCGATTAAATCGTCTTTACTGATCAGTTTGTTTTTTACAACTGAAGTGTTTTCAAGCGCAACCCCAAGTAGCATGTTTCGGTTATCTTGTTCATGATAGGCACGAAGTTTCTCAAGACCTCCCTCAAACTCCAAAATTGCCTTCTCAACATATTCATGCATTCCTTCTGTAATTTTGGGTAGAAATAAGGCAGATAAGATATTTGAGTAATGGATATTTGAACCGCCGCGGATTAATACTTGTAAATGGGCACGGTGAGATTGCGCATAACTTATACCTTCCAACCCAAGCCACGGTTGATGACCTCGACAATATTGACCGGACAAATTGTTATCGTTTCTGTTTGTTTCGGAAAATTCATGCTTATCTTCTTTATTTAAACCAATTCTTGCAAGTGCACTGTCAAAAATGACGGAATCGGTTTTGCGAATGTTCATGATCCCTGCCAAAGACTTTGAAATACCGCATGAACATTTGATAAAAATACTTCCTAAGTCTCCTGACCCAGATCCTGTTAAGTAAGTCAACTCATGAACTACCTCATTATTGGGTACTGGGCCATTATGAACCCATTCTCTGAAAGGTACGTCCTGAATGTGGCCATGCTGACAAGCAGCGACAAAACGAACCGGGATCATTTTTGAGTGGCATGTTGTGCATTCTGCTTTTTCATCGCTTAATGTCAACTCTACTTCTCTCATTTTTGAGCATGCGACATTAGTGCAATGGTGCCAGCTTGGAAATCGAACTCCAGGTATCTTCAAGTGTTTATTTGTTAGCCCTTTCGTTTTGTAGGGGAAAGGTTTTACAAAGTATTCTACCCCTAGGAATTTTTGAAGTCTTGGCTCAATTATCCTTAAAGTACTCTCATCGATTGAGTCAAAACTTCCTAATTTTTTCCTTTGCTCAATCATTTCATCCCATAAATGCAGACCACAAATCATCAAAGAAAGTTCTTTAGGAAAATTGACGATCTGGCCAATTCCAAATGGGGAAAGCAATTGCCCACTCCTTATATTATTATTCGCCATCTATTTCGATATTTGAGTAAACATTAATTACAGATTCGGTATCTACTCCTCGCATTGATGTTGGAGTAGCTAAAGATCTATCTTCACGAACGATTTCTTCGCGAACTTCCGCGCTATTTGAATAAAATAGCGGAATAAAACCCGAGTCTTTTAAAATTCCATAGTTTCCGGGATCACCATAATATTGAAATCCCTTTTTCCAGAACGCAATTCTTCTATCAATTAGTTTTGCTGTATTTTCAAACTCATCGGGATCGATGATTTCACATCTTTTAAGTATCAACGATTTTATCTTTGTACATAGTTCTTCGAATTCGGTATTCGTATTTGGATTTTTCCTCAGATCTTTTTCGGCAAAATGACTGATTAAACCAAAAAGAATCGCATGAAGAGCCTTTTCTCTCGAAATAACCGAAAAAGGAGTTACAGATGTCGGCTCCACATTTGAATAAATTCGACTGTGATAACCTTGAAATTGTTCATATTGTGATTTGTCGCGGGGTTTGGACGGACTATAAAGCGTAAAAATAAGACCTGGTCCTTCTGGAACTTTTCTTCCTACACGTGAACTCGCTTGAATATATTCAGCTGTGCTCTTAGGTTGACCATGAATAAACATTAGACCCAGCCTCGAAATATCAACACCTGTTGCCAACATATTTGTGGCTAAACAAATATCAAGGGCCTTCGTACTCGTTAGTTTATGTGTTTCTTCTAACTTCTTTAAAGTTTCAGGAATTTCAAATGAACTTATTCTACTTGTAAGTTCTTCAGTCTTATTCACATATCTTTTCTGTGATTTGTCTAGTAAGTCCCGATTCTGTATTTGACTAAGTCTTTCTTTAATGTCACCGAAAACCAGAGATGATGCTCCACCTAATTCTCTTATACTATTGAAATAACCTAACAATGTCCAATAAAAGTCAATATTAGGTGCATTCTCCAGTTCTTTGATTTTTTGAAGAACTGAGGAATAGGATCTCACAATCGCAGTTTGAGCAGACGGATATCCAGAAGCCATAATTCCGACGTAACATCTACCCGGAAATTTTATTTCTCCTTTGTCGTTTTTTTCAGATATAGATTTTTCTTCAGAAAACCACGTGTTTCCAAAATCAAGTCCCTGCGATGGGAAAATGTGAAGTTTTTCTTTAGAATCTATTCCATATAAATTCTTCACTTGTTCGTAGGCTCTACTGATGGTTGCTGAAGAAGCCACAATTTTTGGGGCCACGAATGAACAATCTCCATTGGGAAGGAACGGTGGGCTAGAAATTGCATAATTATTGCATAACGTCTGGATCATTGTTTCATATAGCCCAACTAGAGTACCCAATGGACCTGCGATTAGATGAAGTTCGTCTTGCACAATTAATTCTGGTGGAGATATTCTCTGCCAATTACCACCACTCTCTCTGAAACCAAACAAGTTTGCAGCTTCAGTCTTCCAGGGAATCATTGCGAACTTGTCCACTGTTCCAAGTACAAGCGTTGGCGGACTTTCATATATATTGTCATCAACAACATACAAAGGCAAACGAATACTGTGGTACTCACATTTATTATTGTCGCACTGAAATATAATTCTCCCTGAAGATCCATCTTCTTTTCTCAATCCTTTTATTTTTTCCTTTTTCGAAGGTGAGTCCAATTTGCCGATCTGTGCTCCACAGCAAGGACATTTCATAACAATAAAATTGTACGGACTATTTGTCGATTTTTCTTTACCGGTCAGCAGGTTAAATTGGGTTCGCGCTGAAGCATTATCATTAGGTGTTGAACTTCCTCCGACCCATAAACCAATGCTTATCGGTTCTTGTCCAAGATCAATTAAGTTACTTTTCCTAATTAGATCACAAGCACATATAAGGGAAGATGCTCTCTCATATTGCTGTGTTGTTAGTAATCGCAAGGTATATCTCATTAGGATTGTAGTGCCGCCATAAAACTCCCAATTCAATTTCTCTTTGCCCTTTAACCTTCTATAAAATATGGTGAAAGCACTTAATCCCAAATATGCTTCTGTCTTGCCACCACCAGTAGGAAACCAAATTAAATCAACAATTTCTCTGTCAGCAGACTGCGAATTTATAACTGACTCAATATTCATAAGAATAAAGGCTAGTTGAAAGGGACGCCACCTACCATTATACGGACTAGCATCATGAAACGCTTCTAATGACAAAAAATCCGACTTTTCACCATCAATGGTATCTAATACAAATGCAGAATTTAAATCGTTACCAGTTTTTCGCCATTTGCGCTGCGCGATCTTGGATCGTTGTTGTTGCCACAACATTGCTTTATTCATCCAAACAAAGCACTTTCTGATCGCAGAATTTTCAGCGGATTCGCATATTGTTTGAACCCCTTGCTTAATTCGAGTAAGTGTTTTTTTACATTTTTCTACGTTTTGGATAGCCGCTTCACGATAACTTTCCAGTTCCGGTAAAGTATTAGCCATTTCCGAAATTTCATCAATCCATTTTTGATATTCAGTTACCAGTAACTTTAATTTTTCAGTTACATTTTCCCATTTTTTTGTATTTGAAAGGTCAAGCATACTTAATTCAACGTTACCCGTTGGTGCGACTTGAGGAATTTCATAGGTTGGTAAAACCGAAGTTTTTATTTCGGTAACTTCTTCGGTCCCTTTTACGCTTGCCTTGCTCCAATTTACTGAAACACCATGCCCTATTGCAAAAACTCGCTTCTTTCTATATAACAAATTGAGTTCTCTTTCTTCGTCGGTGTCAGTAGCAGAAAATTTTTCCTTATAAGGAACGATGAGATGGTTATTTTCTGTTGAAAGCACAAGTTCATTCTGGAATAATATTGAGTTGCTATTCACAGCATCGTCTGTAGTAGCGCGAATGCTGTTTACCAATACAAAAGTGTATGTGAGAAATCCTTCCTCTTTATCTTGAGTAGTAGTTCTGTTAAAGATCTGAAGCTTTAACCATTCTTTACCGGACGATTGAGCTAGAATTTTGGAATATTGGCGCGAACTATTAGTGAAAATACTATTCAGTCGAAGCTCAAGTTGCTCAATCCTATGTGGGCATCTCACCCAATATTCCGACAAGAGGTCTCCGTCCTTAAGTTTTATGTGTTCTATTTTAGATTCCCCAGCATTCCTTTTAACAGCTTTGCTGTCTTTTCCTTTGATGTAATAAGCTGAATTAATATTTAGTTTAATTTCATCATCCTTTTCCCGAGAATTGAATCGAGCTGTAAAACCCATTGCTGAAGGCAAAAATTGATTTGCTAATCCGACTGGTTCTTCAAAGTCAAGTTCTTTCGCCCTTTTTTGACTACTATTATCTTCTTCTTTATTTGCTTCTAAATTTTCATTAGAAAAGGCAAACTGTTGTTCATTTCCAGAATCGATTTCTTCTAGGTTTATAGACGACTGAGGATAAAGAATCCCTGCACCGTACCTTGATTTCGGAGAACCATGAACTCGCGCTAATAGTATTTCTTCACCTGTTGAAGGGTCTAAGTAATGTGGGTTCACTGAAGGACCGACTATTTCCCTTTTTAAGGCCTCAATTATATCGTCTCTAATATCCATACTATGAAATTTTTGTAATGTTTCGTGCGATCAAATCCTGATAACTGCTTTCCAGTTTATGATTCAAAATCATATATAGCTTCAATTTTGCCCTAGAAATTCCTATATATAAAAGCCGCAAACTTTCAATAGAAACAATTTCATCAAAATCAAACAGAACAATAAATACATTCTCAAGACCCTTAAATGAATGAATAGTACTAAAGGTGAGTCCTCCTGAAAACCAAGTTTCGACAACTTTACAATCAGACAAGTAAGTATTTTCGAAACGTTTGGGCGACAAAAGTGTGATCTTCGACAATGGTATTTGTCTTTTCAGCAAGTTTTCAATAACCTCTACTACCGAATCATTCTCTTTATTTTTCGTTGGAAATTTATTTCCTATTTCTTCTCCTTCAGTGCACTTAAATGAGAATTCCGGCATGTCTATACCAGTTAATAAAGTATTCTGTATGGAGATTTTTTTCGTATTCCGACAGTTTATTTTTAATGTAGGAAACTTAGTAAAACTCGTTTTAGTACTTAATAGATCAATGGTAGAAAGTGGATCGTTAAGGTAAATTGCTTGATTTGAAAAGTCACCGAAAAGGACCCAAACTCCTTCCTTTATCCCCCCTTTTAAAATAGAATTAAATACCTCTAGATAATTCGAGGTCACCAAATCCTGAGCCTCATCTATAATCAAAATATCGAACTTTTCATTTTCAGCCATTGATTCGTTTCGAATCATAAAATCAAAAGGCAAAGCCTCGCTAAAAAAATACTGAAGGTCTGCCTCTTCACTTGGGAACTGTAATTCTGTTCCCTTAGACATTAAACTATGTAAAGTGCCGCCATAGTTCTTGTTTTTGCCCCCAGCCAGTGTAATCGATTCACTTAACTTATCACCCAATTTTATATTATAGCAAAACAGACCGACTTTCTTGTCAGCTTTTATATGTCTTGTTGCAATTTCAATCGCCATTAAGGTTTTACCTGTTCCAGCGTTCCCCTGAATCATGCACCTTTTATTATAATTTACAAAGTCTAAAAGAGAAAATTGTTCCTTTGTGAATTCTTCAATAAGGTTTTCATGGTCTTGAATCCTATTAATTTCTTTGTAGTCTACTTCAAAGTCTCCTCGTAGAATTTTAAGAATCATTTTACAATCGTCGACGCTGGGCCTCGAT
Source organism: uncultured bacterium (assembly GCA_966211905.1). Taxonomy (GTDB): domain Bacteria; phylum Bacteroidota; class Bacteroidia; order B-17B0; family Aurantibacillaceae; genus Aurantibacillus. Next base: position 1,966 of record CBIHOL010000130.1, on the reverse strand, counting down.
TGATTTACATCATAAAACTTCTTATTACTGTTTTCGTTATGCCAGCCTTTAGACAAAGCATCAATATAATACCCGATTGGATAGTTAAGTGACGATCGAGTAAAAATCTGCCAAGAGTGAGCTTCTGACCCAAAGTCAACAAATTCAGTCATACTGGTGAATGCCACCCCAGTTCCAAAAAGGATTCTTGAAAAATGCTTATGAAGAATTTTATTATTTTCCAGCTTTTTCAATACAAAATCTCTTATTGAATTTAAGGTTGAATCGACCTGATTAAAAGGACTGATTTTTTTTTCGGTAATTTTTCCCTTTCTATCTTCATAATACCATGTTCCATCTTTTCGCCAAACCCGACCATGCTTAACTTCGATAGCAAACACCCCGAGTCCTGGAGCTAGAACTAAAAAATCAAGTTCGCCACATATATTCTTTAAATGGTAATTCGTAAATAACGAGTGTAAAACGAAAAATGAATTAGTAGATTTATCATTTTTAAATTTCAGATACAGTATTCTTTCACCATTCGAATTAAAATCGTCTATATTATCTGGTATCAGCATTAAATAAGAATTTGTCTTGTATTAATGTATTCCACCTCAAAATCAGTATTCTCCAATTTGGATATCAATCTGCTTTGAATAGCAATTTCTACATCCGAAATGATCAGATTGAAGTCCTCTTCTATTGTTCTGCTATTTTCAAGTTTTTTCAGAATACTTCTCCGAATTTGCGAGCTTTGACTAATTATGTGGCCTATTACAAGACTATACGAATCTTTTAAAATTTTTATCCTATTGTCAAAATCCGCAAACCGTGCCGCTAGCAAGATAATTTTTATGTTTTCGATTTCTGGCGCAATTAATTCGGGATCATAAAGCCATCTGTGAATGTTTCCGCGGTTCGGATTACCTGGTAGAGCATCCTTTGCTTTTACTTGCATTAAAAGACTTTCTAATTTTGAAAGATCTTTATCCGACGAATTAAATAATTCAACTAATAAAGTTTTCCAGAGTTCTAGTTCGGAAAACGCTTTTTTAACTCTATTGTCATTTCGCGCAAGATCTCGAAAATCACTTCTGTCCTTTCTGTATTTAAATATCCTTGAACCCACTTCTAACTCGGAAAATAGTGATGTTTTAACTTTGGTAGTAAGATCATCACTTTCAACCTGCGTCAAGACTTTAGAATTCTTAGGAAGGAACAAAAAACTACCGTCGTTGAAATTAATAATGTCACACTTCACTCGTGCCTGATTCTGAGCATGATTTTTTGTTGTATATCGCTTATACTTTAATGAATCAACAGCTTGCAATGTCTGCTCTTGATCCTGAGTTGTTTCTGCAACATTTTCGTTGCCTGTGATTTTTACTAATTGTAAAACTTCGTTAACTTCTTTGTCAAATTCAGTGTTGTCACTAATAACGAAACCTGAGTCAAATACCATATTGTCCGTCAATCTATCTGTAAAGTGCCCCGCAATTAGTCTTCTTTTTAAATAGAGGTAAGTCGTCTGTGCTTCTTTCGGCCAACAATTAATTTTTATCTCAGGAATGAAGTAAAAGTTTACAGCATCAATCAAGTAACTGCCGGAAAACTCGTGGTAGGGATATCCTGTAAAAATTAGCTTTTCAAGATTCTCCCTTGGTAATTGAATTTGTGCCTGCTCAGTAGGAATAAAAATACTTTTTACATTTCCTGTTTTTAAGATATTTACAAAGACGAACTCGGAATCATAGCGACCTTTAATATTGACCTCATTAAACCTTAGAAAGTTGATTATAGATTGAAACAACCCCTGTTGCATATTATTAAGAAAAGGTTTACTTCGTTGGAATGTTGAATCAAACAAGGCTGCCCATTCGTTCACAATTGGTGATTTGTTATATGAATTTTTAAATAGATACATCGCAGGATGTAAATATTTGTAGTAATCCTGTTGTAGGTTTTCAAATTCATTTAATGTCCC
>CBIHOL010000129.1:0-8754 GCA_966211905.1 uncultured bacterium | reverse complement strand
TGAACTTTTGCAAATCTCGCTAAAGCAAAAACCCCTGTTTTGCAGGGGTTTGAAGCTTTTTGAAGTTAGATGAAACTTATTTTGTGGTACCTCCAGGAATCGAACCAGGGACACAAGGATTTTCAGTCCTTTGCTCTACCGACTGAGCTAAGGCACCCGATAAGCCTGCTTAACTTACAATGCCTGTATAAATAAACATCGTTTGTTTTAGCAGGCTGCAAAAATAAGGCAATTTCTCGCATTCCCAAAAGAAAATCCAATAATTACGTGTTTTTTTCTGGCGTATATTAGACTAACGTTTCAAAATAAAACAATATTGAAAGCCAACCATTTAGTATCCGTGTTGGTATTGTTTTAATATCAAGGCTAATAACCACCTAAAAAAAAAGATCATGATGAAAAATCTACTTGCTTTAATTTTGTTGGGTACCGGCGCCGCAACGGCGCAGACAATTACTGTTTCACAGGTGAACACCTGTTATTATCCTCAAGGGGTCAATAATGTGACAGTGCAGGTTCCCTCCACCTCCTCCAATTCATTTACCTGGACCTCAACGGGACCAAATTGTACCGATACCCTGTTGTCCACAAGCGGATTAATGACCGTCTTTCATTATAAATGCTGCGGCACCCATACAGTTACCTGCAAAACCTCCGTTAATGGCTCGCCTAGCTGGTCAGCCACCACGCTCGTAAATTACCACTGTCCGCCGGTGGTTACTGTCACTTCAAATACTTCTTCCGCCTGTGCGGGAGTGGGAGGCGTATTAACAGCCACAGCTCCTGGTGCAATGTCATACACCTGGTATCCTTACGGCGCAACGAACTATTCAATCGCCATTAATCCTCTCGTAAGCACGTGTTTCACAGCGGTAGTAAATGACATGAACGGTTGTACGGGCTCCGGAACCTCATGCTTCTCTGTATTGCCATTGCCTGTGCTCACTGTGAGCAACGGTACATTCTGTCTTGGTTCAACCAATATATACACCGCCTCAGGTGCACAAACATATGCCTGGTCAAATGGCGTTTCCGGACCTACTAACACCATCTCACCTCTTGGTTATTTCACCACTTTCACTGTGATGGGTACTAGCGCTAATGGTTGCATATCTACACACACCTTTTATGTACAACCAGATTCTACCTGTGCCAATGTATGGCCCGGCGATGCAAACAGCGATGGAACGGTTGATGCAACCGATGTGTTTGAACTAGGTTTTTATGCTAACCTTACCGGACCTGCCCGTAACAATGCAAGTAATGTTTATCAGTCGCAGTTTGCAACTTCCTGGACAGGGATCGGCTCAAATAATCAGAACAAAGCTCATATCGACTGTAATGGCGACGGAACGGTGAATGCAAGCGATACAGTGGCAATCGTCAATAATTTTGGACTGAACCACGCGTTCAAAACTTCAGGTACATCAGCTGTTGATGGCGATATAACGCTGGTACCACCAGCATACATACCAAACGACGGAAGCTGGGTGAAAATTGATATTATGGCCGGCTCATCCACCAATGTACTTAGCAATCTCTACGGGATTGCATTTGATATCCCGGTTCCTGTTGGCCTGATAAATACTACTGACTTTTATGTGAGCTACACTCCTTCATTTCTTAGCGCCAATAATCAGAATATTTTTATACGACGTAAAACAGGCGGTGTGATCCACTGCGCCACTGTACGTTCTGATAAAAACAATGTTACAGGAAATGGTAAGATCGGGGAACTGCATTTTAAAGCGGTGCCAGGCAGCACCGGAGCAGTAACCTTCTGGGCACTCGGCAATCAAAAAACAGACAAAGCAGGTAATATGACCAGCATTACTTCATCAAGTGTATCAGTTCAATTAAAACCAGTGGGCCTTGCAGAACTCGAAATGCTTAACTCAGTGCAGGTATATCCAAATCCGGCAAACGATCAGATTACGATATCATCCTCCGCAGGCAGTGCACTTGAATATCAGCTTACCGACATCAGCGGCCGTGTACTGCTTACAGGCTCCTTCATCAAAGAAACAGCTGTGATGCTGTCGGAACTTAACACAGGAGTTTATTTCCTTGAGCTGTCCTCACAGGATAAAAAGGTCACGAGGAAACTCATAGTTGAATAATTAAATCTTTCTATATTAATTTTTAAACCCCGCCGGAAACAGCGGGGTTTAATTTTTTACATCTTTTTATTTCTGAAAATAAATTACTGATCAAACCAACCATTTAGCAAAACCTGCTGTAATTGTGTGTATAACCATTTATAAAACCAAAAATCATGATTAGAAAATTATTACTTGCAATGCTGATAGTTTCAGGGAGCACCATTATGATGGCGCAACCTAATCTCAGCTTCACATTAAACAACCCCTGTTTCGGCGGCGGTGGAAACCTTGCGTTTCTTAAAGCAAACTCTAATGTAACTTCAACCACATGGACCATCAATGGTCCGTCGTGCACTGCAACAGTGTTATCCACTACCAAGGATAGCGCCCTGGTGCAACTTGGTTGCTGCGGTATACATATGGTTGCGTGTACAGGATACAGCAACTCAGTTGCTCTGTGGACAGCAACTATGTCTATGAATGTTCCCTGCACACCAACAGTTAGCATCAACAACAATACGGGTACAGGCATTTGCGCCGGCAGCACTGCAATTTTACAGGCTTCGAGCGGCAGCGCCACGGGTTACACCTGGACAAACAATGGAGCAAACTCACCTTCAATAGTGGTATCTCCAAGCGTTAACACCTGCTATTCAGTCACAGTTAAAGATGCACAGGGATGCACAGCAATGGCTTCCAGCTGTATTATTGTGAAACCATGGCCTAATGTTTCCATCGCCGGTGGTGGTACAGTGTGCCTGGGATCCAGCGTTACTATGTCGGTTACCGGCATAGGCACTTCCACATGGAACCCGGGGTCAGTAAATACCTGGACCTATAATGTTATACCTACCGCACAAACTATGTATACTGTGACCGGCGATCTGAACGGTTGCGCAGGCATTGGAACTGTCATCGTAACTCCTTTGAGCTCTTGCGCCAACGTTTGGCCTGGTGATGCTAACAGCGACGGAACAGTAGATGCTTCCGACGTTTTAGAACTTGGTTTGTATGCAAATAACACAGGCGCCCCAAGATCTTCTGCAAGCATTAATTACGTGGCTCAGTATGCTGCTGCATGGACCGGAAGCGGATCAAACAGCCAGAACCAGTCGCATGTTGACTGTAACGGAGATGGTACTGTAAATGCAAACGACACCGTAGCGATCACCACTAACTGGGCACTTAATCACTCCTTCAAAAATTCCGCATCGTCAGCAGCTGGTGATATTACACTGGTAGCTCCAACTGTTGTTCCAAACAACGGTACCTGGGTAAAACTGGATATCATGGCCGGATCATCAACTAATGTACTTACTGATATTTATGGTATCGCATTTGACGTGCTTGCTCCAACAGGCCCGGTTGATCCTGATTATTATATCAAATACACTCCTTCTTTCCTTAACGCCAACAATCAGAATATCTTCTTAAGGCACAAAACCGCAGGAGTTATTCATGCCGCCACTGTTCGTACCGACAAGGGTAATGTGACTGGTCAGGGTAAAATTGGTGAGCTGTATTTCAAAGCGAAAGCAGGAAGCAGCGGAGCAATTACTTTTGCGATCAATGGCCTTGAAAAAATTGATAAGGCAGGAACTTCTGCAAGCGTTGCAGGTTCAAGCGTTACCATGCAGTTAACCAAGGTGGGTCTAAACGAAATTCAAATGCTTAATGCAATCAATGTATATCCAAATCCTGCGAGTGACATGATCATGCTATCATCACCGGTTAAAGGTGAGTTTACTTACCAGCTAACTGATATCAGCGGCAGGGTGATCTTAAACGGAACATTCAGCAATGAAACTTCGGTTGACCTTTCAACAGTTAAAACCGGAATTTATTTTATCCAGCTGAATTCGAACGATCAAAAAGTGATAAAGAAAATTGTGGTGGAATAACCATTTATTAATATCTGAACTTATAAACCCTGTCGTTAGCGACGGGGTTTATTTTTTTGAAGCCGGGTCGTCCCCGGCCAGTGAGCGAAGCAGGGCGATGTTCCTTTCATCCGCACCGTTCTCTCGAGGAGTTTCAATAACCTTGGGAACATGCTGAAAATGGCGCATAATGAATTTAAAAGGTTCAATTCCTAATAATCCCTCCCCTATATGCGCATGCCTGTCGAGTTTGCTGCCTAAGGCCCCCTTTGAATCATTAAGGTGAAAACAAAGCAGTTTCTTTGCCCCGATCTTTTTTTCAACGAGATCAATAAAAGTAGCTATCCCTTTTTCGGAACGAATGTCATATCCAGCTGCGAAGGCATGACACGTGTCAACACAGAGCCCCGTGCGTGTATCATTGATTATTTCCATTAATTCTGCAAGGTATTCTATCCTTCCGCCCACGCTTGAACCGGAGCCCGCTGTATTTTCGAGAAGGATCTTCGTTTTGAAACCTGCCGTTTCCGATAAAGCCTTTTTAATATTACTGCCAATACGATCAAGTGCTTCCGGGATGCTTAATTTGCCGGCATGTCCCGGATGCAAGACTGTATGAGTGAGTCCCAGGGCCTCGCAGCGACGCAGCTCCATGATAAGTGAAGCCACAGACTTTTCTACGATCTCTTCATTTTCGGAACCCAGGCTGATGAGGTAAATGGCGTGAGAAAATGCCTGCTTCACTCCGTGCGATCCCATTTCCTGCCTGAACAGGTTTCCTTCCACTGCACTTACCTCTCTTTCTTTCCAGAACCGTTGATTTTTGGTAAAGATCTGGATCGCGTCAATTCCCAGCCTCCGGGCTTCTGCAAGAGCGTTGATATATCCACCTGCAATTGAAACATGAGCACCTAATAACATATAGGTGGATTACAAAAACAGGTGCCAGTATGTTACCCGCTAAGATCTGTTTTTAAAAGGAGGGCGGTGCTGATACCTGCCATCAGCATCTGCATGTTGGGAGAGAGATCTTTCGAAATAAAGATCTTTCCTTTGTTCATGGTGTCCACAGTGCCTATCACCTTGCCTTCATAAATAAATTCATAACCATAGATCCCCATTTCGGAAAGAACGGTATTCTTGCCCTCCATTTTTCTGATCGACTCGATCCGGATGAGCTTATCTCCGCTTCTCATAAAACCCGAAGTTTCATTTAAAGCGTTTGTATTGGAGGCATTATAAACTATAAAGTCCCAGTTATCGCCACCCACAAGCAGCAGGTTACCGGCAAAGGCATCTTCCTGTTTTAAAACGATCCCGAAATAAGAGTTTGCCAGTTCAAACTCCTGCTTTCTCACCTTACCCAGGCAATGAGCGTGCAGTGTTTGCAGGCTATCTGTAAGCGTATAGCTCAGTTTTTCGCTTGCCCCGCTGAATCGTATGAAAAAAGGGTAGTTGTACGACTTTAACCATCCTCTTTTTACTTCAACCGTACGATATTTATCGAAGCTTAATTTTTGTTTGATCATAATACCCTGCCGCCCTTTTACATCGTATACGTGGGAGTTGAGAGCCAGGTCTTTGTTGAGAAGCACTGAAGGCGTGCGACACGAGTAAAGCGTTAATAAAGCTGCAACCGCAAAAGCAGCGGCCATCGCAATTCTGACTTTAAAGATTTTCATGTTTCCGGTCTTTTAGTGTGTGAAATACCGAATACAAATATATTGAAGTGTTTTCACCTGAAAACAACGGTTATTTTGTACCGCTGATCACCTTAAAGGGAAACCCCTATTGCTCAAACAATAATTTTAGGGTACGTTTGGCATTCTACCCATTGGAACTATATGAAGAAATGCTCTATTCTGATCGCCGACGACAATTTTGAAGATCAGAAAATTATTAAAGACGCTATCCTGGCCTGCTCACCGGACTGCGAAATAAATTATGTGTACAACGGCAATCAACTGATGGATTTTGTATTGCAAAAAGGAAGGTATACTCAAAATTCGACGATGCCTACGGGCATAATCCTGGATCTCAATATGCCTTTTTTAAATGGTTTTGAGGTGCTGGAATCTCTGCAGCAACATGCAGTGTCTATCCCGGTGTATGTGCTCAGTGGACTCGATTCGCGAAGGGACAACAACCGTGTATTAAAATCAGGAGCTCGCGGCCACTATGTAAAACCCAGCCGTATGGACGAGTATAAAGGGATCGTTACTGAGATCCTCTCTGATATGCACAAGAAAAAATAATGCTGCCCGCGTTATTTAAATAGCGGTTTATTACATCCTGCAAATTCGCCGAAACCGCTCTTTAATCCTGTATCCTTGCTTTCCTTAGCCTGATAATACCTTTTGGTAAATTCCTCGAGTGTATGATCGCTCGCTGCATATTGCCCATATGCTTCCGAAAGGTCCTTTGATGATGCCTTGATCTCATTATACCGTTTTGAGAACTGCGACATTGTTTTTGTTGAACCGGCGAAGTCACCATAATAACGATCGTCGGCCTTATAAGGATCCTTCATTTTATAGTAGCGTTTTATAAACTCCTTTAGGTTATAAGATGACGCTGCGTAATCGCCGAAAGCATTTTTCAGCTTGGGATAGGCGCCTTCGATCTCATAATATTTTTTCATGAATTGTTCCTTGCTGCAGTCAGCTGCTGCATAGTTGCCATGAATAGCAGTAAGCGCGGGATAAGTGTCCCTTATCTCATAATATCTTTCGAGAAAGCTCTGTGTTGTTTTTGATGAATCTGTTTGTGCAAAGCAACCAGCACCAAACAGTATTAATAATAAAACGATTATATTTTTCATAAGCGGGGGTTTGCCCCGAAATTAGATCAATCCTGCCCGGCCCCGGAAAAAATTCGCTAACCGGGAAGAATCAGCTGTTTAAACGCCGCTAATTTCGTCTTGCACTACCTGCTATAATCCGCCCAATGCAGGACACGCTACCAACCCACCGCTCCTGTTCTAATTAGTGTAATTTATAAAATTGGTGGATTAGTATAATTCGTGTAATTCGTGTTAAAAAGCCGTAATGCAGGACAGCGTACCTCGTACTTCGTACCTCGTCCTTCGTACTTTAGTAAAGTCGGTATCCAAACGTTCCCTGCAGCCACATATTCTTGTAACGGGGAGTTGATGAATTACCATCCCCATGATTAGAGGTCAGGTCCCAACCCGAACGCCCTGAAATAACCATATGTCCAATATTGATGTCGAATCCGACAACAGCGCCAAACATATTTCTACGGATATTATCGTTTTCAAATTCCTGTGTTTGTTCAGTAGAGTTCGGACCGAAAGTGAACCTGTCCTTCTGACTCAGCAGGTAAGAATATTGCACGCCGGCAAGAGCACTGAAAAATGCAAAAGGTTTCACCTGCAGCTGCAACGGTATTTCGAGATGATTGGTAGTGCGCGTGATCAGGTAATCATCGCCGGCAATAACACCCGATCCCTGGAAACCTTTCTGTGCAAATACGATCTCTGGCTGAAAACCAAGCAGGCTGCCGAATGGAACAGCAAGGTAGGTACCCCCGGCAAATCCAACTTTGGGATTGGCCACAAATTGTCCACCGGATTCGTCAAATACGTTCGATCTGTTCACGCCGCCCCTGAAACCTAATATCACTTTTTTTCGCGCCTCCTTCGAAGTGATCACTCCTGTTTCCTGCCCATGTAGTAATGGCGCGGAAAACAGCAGCACAGCTATCGTATTACAAAGTATAGTATACCTTTTCATTTTTCTTATTGAATTAAATGTTGGTTAAAAGTTTGCAAATCGCATACCAGAGAACTTTTATAAAGGTGTCAGCCCCTACTCGTCGTTGGGGAATAATATACACGGCATTATGATTCGTTAACACTTTTTATTAGTCGCAGGGCCTTCCGCGAGCGTTATTATAAAAAGACGTTGAGAACAAACGGCATAAGAATTGCATCTTTGTGCCCGCAACAGATTGTCGCAGAAAACAGAAAAAATGGAAACAAAAACTACTAAAGATCGCAGTGTCCAGCTTAATGGGATCACTGTGAGCTATGAAGATGCAGGGACTGGACAGGTACCCATCATTTTCATTCATGGGTTTCCGTTAAGTAAGGTTACCTGGCAACCTCAGATGGATTTTCTCAAGAAGCATCATCGTGTGATCGCCTATGATATCCGCGGCTTTGGAAATTCAACACTGGGGAATGAAGTGATCAGCATCGATCTTTTTGCAACCGATCTCATCCAGTTTATGGATGCGCTGAATATTAAAAAAGCGATCGTGTGCGGACTCTCAATGGGCGGCTATATTATTATGAATGCAGTTTCCCGTTTCCCTGAGCGTTTCGAAGCCATTGTGCTGAGTGACACCCAGTGCATTGCCGATTCTTCTGAGAACAAAGAAAAACGATACCGGACAATTGAGCAGATCGAAAAAGAAGGACTTGAAAAATTTGCGGAAGCATTTGTTCAGAATCTTTTTTCCAAAGACACTCTCGAATCCAATAAACAAATGGTTGAAGAAACCAAAAAATTAATCTTAAAAACATCACCAAAAACAGTAATGGCCACTCTAAAAGCGCTCGCCGAAAGAAGGGAGAGCTGCACCACTTTAAAAACAGTTAAGGTCCCTGCCCTTATTATCTGCGGCAAGGACGACGTTGTAACACCACTTTCACAAGCTGAACTTCTTAATAACAGTATCAGTAATTCTACCCTGCAACCTATCGAAAATGCCGGTCATCTTTCAAACCTTGAACAGCCGGCCATCTT
>CBIHOL010000128.1:0-8757 GCA_966211905.1 uncultured bacterium | reverse complement strand
CCTTTTTTATGGCTCTTACCCTCATGTTTGCATTTGCAGGCTTTACTACTTGAAATATTAACTCCCCAGACAGATTTTGAACTCCTATTCCCACAATTATGAGTGCTATATAGAAGCCCCACCGAAGAGAAGAAAAAGTAAATTGTAAATATGACTGTGAGATGTTTTTTCACGGTTAACAAAAATACATAAAAAGGTGGATTTGCACGTAACTATGTAAGAATCATAAAATTATGTAAGAATCATAAAATTATGTAAGTGCCAATGCTGCTTTTCAGACATATCCTGAATAGAAATATGTTTTTAGTTCATGAAATTATGAAAGGAAGATTATACTAGTCAATATACACCCAGTCTCTTAAGTGACACTCTTTTTACTACTCACAAAAATAAAGCACAAGCACTCGGCAGCATTTTAATTGAAACAGACAGATTTGATTTTTATTATAATACTTACAATATTATATACCGTCAGACTGGAGTGGTTAACACAATGGATAAAGTGAGAACAGCTACTTATCAACTTCACGGTCAATCTGTTCATTTAGTAGAAGCAGTAATGGTTCGTACACATTTCACCACGAAAGATCATTCATCTCCAAAGAATTTCACTTTAAAAACCGAGGCAACAGATGATTCAAGTAAATTTCACTTGAGCGAATTTATAATTCTGACTGAGTAGTCAAGCATAAAGCATTATTAGTTAGTGAAGCTCTTGTGAAGAAAAAGTGAATTGACCTAATGAACATGTCGGACACCGCGTCTGATCATAATATAATTAATGGGCAATGCTGCAATAAACCCAGCCACCAAACCAGCTAACATACCAGCCCAGAATAGTGGAGTAGTCAGATCCGCTTCCATCACTCCTGGGATCAGAACCTGAACAAGCACTTCGAAAAATTCCATTACCAAAATACTTAAACCTTCCGCAATAATTACAATCTTCAGTGCTTGAGTGAGGGTAAACTTTTTTTTCAGTAGTGGCAAAACCCCTAACGCTAAACCAAAAATAAATCCGAGTACAACTGCCAGCACCGTTGAGGTGGTCATAGAAAGGCCAAGCCATGTAGCGATCACCATGCCAACAACCTCTCCTATTCCACAACCCAAAAGGCAGTGCAGTGTCGCACTTAGGGCAAGTTTAAAATTGTTGTCATGAGTAGTAAGTGAATCACGTGTATGATCGTTTTTAGAGTGATCCACTTTATGATGGTGCGAATGATGATGTTCCTGATTGTCCATAAAAGTTGTTTTTGAATTTCCAATTAGTAATTTAACGACAAGCCCACACCCAGTCCCATATCGCTGTCATAATGCGCTCTTACTCCCATAAATCGGTTTAGGATATATTTTAATTCAACCATGTACTCCAGATCGGTGTTGAACATAAACCCTGCACGGAGCCTTTTAGAGACCGGAATATCTTCTCTCATCAATTGAAAACGCAAAGTACCATCGCTAAAAACCTCTCCTTGCGCAATGATCAACATTGGCAAAGTGTAATTTACTCCCACGGAGATTTGACTACGATTATCCTTTGTATTTGATTGACCAAAAATGTTTTCTTCCTTTTCATCAATTCCAAATTTACGGTACCGCCAATCAAATCCGATAAACGGCATTAACCATTGCATCTTCCCGAAATACCGGCCTACGTGTGTTTCCGTTTCATAACCATGATAATCATGATAGCCCAGTCGCCATTCTGAACCTACACTCCAACGGGTATTCTGTAGCATAAACATGCCATCGTTTCCATTAGTGGCAATATCGTTCTCGGCCATGAAGTGAAATTCGCGATCATCGCGAAACAGTTTCCTTTGTACCTTCTTTGGATTTGTTATCAGTGGATTTTTGGCCTGGTTTTCATAATAAAATACCCTGCCCATACCACTCATCATGTGGTATAATATATGACAATGGAAAAACCAGTCACCTTCAATGTTCGCATTAAACTCTAAGGTGTCGGTTTCCATCGGCATAATGTCAATGATGTTTTTTAATGGCGCATGATCTCCCTGACCGTTAAGTAATCGGAAGTCATGTCCGTGAAGGTGCATTGGATGGCGCATCATGGAATTGTTATGCAGGATGATCCTTACATTTTCACCTTTTTTTATTAAGATCTTATCTGCCTCAGAAAGAACTTTATTATCCAGGCTCCACACATATCTATTCATATTGCCTGTGAGTTCAAAAAACAGTTCTTTTACCGGGACATTTTTTGGGAGGCTTGTTTTTTGCGGAGATTTCAGCATTGCATAATTCAATGTTGTAATATCACTCATTGCATTTGAATTATACATCTGGTGATTGGAATGATCCATGCTTTTCATGTCTTGATTCATTGCTTGCTCACTACTGTCCCCCGGCATCTGATGATCATTGTCGTTTTTATTATTTTTAAGTTCGCCGGTGATCTCAGGATACATGACAACATTCATATCCATTTGATTGAGGCTCATGTTCATGCCCATGTCGTCAAGATCTCCATCCATCTCCATCATGCCATTCATCATCTTCATCCCTTCAAAATATTTAAGCTTTGGTAATGGCGAGATTAACTGTTTGGTTCCTTTACCAAGAAACAATGAAGCGGATTTAATCCGGTCTTCGGAGGTAGCTAGAAATTCATACGAGGTATTTTTAATTTCCGGAATAGTTACAATTATATCATAGGTCTCAGAAACAGCAATAAGTAACCTGTCAACTTCAATGGGTTCAACATCATTCCCATCGCTCGCAACTACTGTAATCTTACCACCAGCCCAGGTCAACCAAAAATTAGTAGAGGCGCCTCCATTTGAGATGCGTAAGCGTACTTTTTCTCCCGGGTTAAATTCAGTGAGCTGACTTTCACTTTTACCGTTCATTAAAAAACGGTCATAATAAACGTCGCTCACATCCATCGCCAACATGCGCTTCCATTCATTGACAACTTTTGTTTTGAAGTGTCCTGATTTAATAGCTTCACTATAACTTTGCGTTGTCCCTTTCTTAATTGCAAACCAATCTGATGCGTTATGCAGCATCCGGTGTACGTTGTTGGGCTTGTAATCTGTCCACTCACTCAATGTTACTGGAACTGCTCGCAAATCATCTATACCTTTCCGAAACGTTAGATCGTTTGTTTTTTTATTCATTATAAAAGCACCATACATTCCAATTTGCTCCTGTAATTCCCAATGACTGTGATACCAGTGAGTACCATGTTGAACAATAGGAAATCGGTACAAATGAGTAGTGTTTGGTTTTATCGGCATTTGTGTAAGGTATGGTACACCATCTTCTTTGTTCGGAAGAATCAGGCCGTGCCAGTGCAATGCGGTTTTTTCATCAAGCTCGTTATGCACATAAATTTCAGCAGTGTCACCCTCAGTAAAAGTGAGAGTGGGCATTGGTATCTGACCATTAACTGCAATAGCTCTTTTTTGTTTTCCGGTAAAATTTACAACTGTATCCCGGACATATAAATCGTAGCGGACAACTTTTTGTGCTTCAAGAGTACTGGTAAAAAACAAGTATAGCGCGGCAGCCAGACTTAATTTTGGATAGGATCGGAATAACATATTTATCGTGCAAACTACTTAATTGTTTCTTTGACATTTCCGCATGTCATCATTTTTGAACCGTAGAACGGATTTTTTATTGGTTTTTCTTTACTGATCCAGTTTGCACCTTTGCCGTCATTGTACATTGGACAGTGATCCAGGTACACTTCATAACCCGGTTTAATTTCCTTCATCAGTTCATACATGCTGTCTGACAATTGACCAAATGCGTTACGCTGTTTTTCCAGGTCCTTGCTTGAAGAGATGGTTTGACTATGTTTTTTAATAGCGTCAGCATACTTCATAAAAGTTTCATGTTCCTTTTCGTTAAGCGCGGACATATTTACTGTGGAAATTGAGTTTAAAAGTTCAACAGCAAATTTTGAAGCTTCCGCTGAGTTGCTTTTCACGAGAGCATCTTTCACGCGGAAGTACTGATCATAAATCATTTTCACCCCGCTTTCTTCTTTCTGAATAGGTTTTTCTCCTACTTCCTTCGCTTCCGGTTGCTTATGATTCTCATGATTTACAGCAGTTGTTTGGGGTTTGCTTTGACGTTCGTATTGGCAGCATCCGTGAAGATTTTTATAAGCTGCTTCCGGTGCCAGGTATTTTTCGTTATCATAACCAGCATAAGCTACCCGTCTAAGGATCTCCTCCGAATTAGTCTTTTTTGCATCGTACTCAATGGAAAGTTTTTTTGTATCAGTCTCCCAGACTGCTTTCTTAACTCCCTTTTTTTTGGCTGCCTTCTCAATTGTGTTTTTACACATTTCACAATTACCATTCACAGTATAAGTCTCTTGTGCAAGACCATTTTTATTCTGGCCGGACAAATTGCCGGCAAATAATGTGGTTGTCATTACAAGTAGGCTATTGATTAGTACATTTTTCATATTTCAATTTAATTTTTAGGTAAACACGTCATAATCCATTCAAAATCAAGGCCAGTAGCAGGTCTGATTTACAGGCTTGTATGATGCAAATGGAAGTGCATATAAACTGCCATCACCAGCATCAGAGAATCTTCTATTACGGTAACAGTGCTCATTGGCAGATTAAAAACATCACCAAGGCAAGCGCAGCGGATCTTTTTCTTGTTTAAAATGGTTTGAAGAACTCCAATTAAACTTATGCCCATCACAATTGCGGTAATTAAACTCACCGTCTGCAATTGGTAGTCCACAAGGTAAGCAATTCCAAGTCCAAGCTCTATAAAAGGATAAATGAATCCATAACCTTTCCAACGCTTCGCTATCACGTCATAAGTTGAGTAGCTATCCGCGAACCCCTGCAAATTCAATAACTTAAAGAATGAAAAGACCAGGAAGAATGCGGCCATAAAATGATTCATCCATAACATCCAGTCAATATTGGCGTTCCGACCCTGAGCCAATAGCGTAACTCCTGTAATAAATGCGAAGATCAAAAGGATCGGCCTGTAGGTTTCCAACCAGCTCTTCTTTTCTTCAACAAAGGGGGCTGCATGTGTGTGTGCTTTTTCAGAAATGGCGTATCGTGGATAGTCTTTTAGAGCAGCCTGTAATTTTTCAGTAGCTACATGAGTTGTCATTTCCACTTGAGCTTCTTGTTTCTGGCGGTCCGTAGTAACGTTAGTAACGCCAGGGACTTTTTCAAGTTGACCTTTTACTTTGCTTTCGCATGAATCGCATGTCATGCCTGTAATGTTGTATGTGTGTTTCATAAGAATAATAAATTATGGTACAAATCTACAACCAGAGCTTTGCTAATCACTTACAGAATTTCGTGATTACTTTATAAGATTTAGAGTTCCTCTATGTTCTTTCTTTTGTGGTCTTTCATCTTTTTATAAAAAGATGGTGTAAGGCCTGTAACCTGTTTGAATTGTGTTGAGAGGTATGCGGAGCTGCTGTATCCAAGCGAATCCGCAATTTCGGCTAAACTTAGTTCATCATATACAAGCAGTTCTTTTACCCTTTCTATTCTCAGCTGAATGTAAAATTTCTCAATCGTCGTTCCTTCAACTTCAGAAAACAAACTACTTAAATAGGAATATTCGTAATGGATTTTGTCTGCGAGATAAACCGAGAGATTTATGTTTCCAATTGTCTTCTCTTGATGGACTAATTTCACCAGGAGGTTCTTTACCTTTTCAATCAGCCTGCTTTTCTTGTCGTCAATAAGTTCAAATCCAAAATTCATCAAAGAGCTATTCAATTTATTGAGTTGTGCCTCGGTCGGATGCTGTTCGAGCTCAACTTCGCCCAAATCAACTTGCAACGGAATTAATCCAATCTTATCGAATTGCTGTTTTACAACCATTTTACAACGACTGCAAACCATATTTTTCACATAAAGCTTCACGGGGCAAATTTAGCAAAGAAGGTGAGACATTCAATTCGCGTAAAATATGGGTTAAATGAGCTAAAAATTTAGTTTATTATCTTTGTATTCATGAAATACGCAAGCGTTCTACTATGTCTTCTAGCAATTATTCTTGCCGATTGTCAAAGGAATGACACGAAAATCATATCCTTTTATGAAGTTCCCCTGGTCTGTGGCGCGGCTCCTGAAATTGGCTGCGGCAGCCGCATTAAACCTTTATTCCTAGCACTGGAAAAAAATCCGGGTGTGAAAGAAAACTGGACCAATCGTGAAGGAACGGTTATCGGTATCTCATGGAAGTCTGAGGCCGAAAAAAATAATGCCGAACAAATATTCAAGAATCACGAAATAGAAGCAAAGCTAATTTCAGATCCGAAACTGTTAGACAGTCTTACACGATCACTTACTTCAAATAAAGCTGGATGGTTGAAAGGCATGGCGGTTGATAGTTTGAGCCTCTACGAAGCCGGTGTGATTGCCCATACGCTGACAGACTTCGCGCTTGAAGCAAAATTGGTTAATGACTCCGAAGCCGGAAAAATACGTTCAGACATTGAATCATATTTTAAAAAAGAACTCGTAAAAGTTCGCACAGCAAAAGAGCTAAACAGCCAGGAATGCCAGGACAACTGGAAAAGCAATGGCTTCAGTATTTATGAAAAACACATTGGCACAAAAAGAGCAAATGAAGTTGCAAGTTATTTCGAAGAAAACGAAGTCACAATAATGAAGCAGGAAAGTTGTTGCAGTGAAGGCGAAGATAAGTGCTGCGAAAAAAAAGAAACTAGCATGGAAGAAAAATCAACTATTACCTGTCCGTACTGCGGTCACAAAAAACTGGAAACATTGCCAACGGATTTTTGCCAGATCCGTTATACCTGTGAAAGTTGCAAGAAAGACATCTACCCTAAAACTGGCGATTGCTGTGTTTATTGTAGTTATGGTGATCATAAATGTCCTTCAAAACAGGATGAATTATAATGAGAATTTTAAGCTGTATAACAGCGTGGCTAATTATTTTGCTGGGTCTCATCCACACTGCTGTTGCTCTTTATTGCCGACGGTTTGACGAAGATGGGCTTTGGTTTTTCGGTTCTGGTGTCGCTTTGATACTTGCAGGCCTGTTTAATTTGCTCTTTTACTTTTCCGGCACAAAGCTGATTGGCAATTTTACACTTATCGTAAATGCACTTCTCACAATTATGTTCTGTGCCGCATTATGTGTTCTATCTGACGGGCAGGTGTATTTCGGCGTCTTCATTTTTATAGTTGCCACTATTGTTACAGCCGCGAGGCGTTTTGGAAAGAACGCACCCTGAAGATTGGAAAGGCCACACATAAAAATAATTAACCCCAGGAATATGAAAGAAGTTGACGTCACCACCGAAATCAGGATTAAACAGAAAGTTGAAAGAGTTGCTGGATTTGCATCGAACCCGGATAACACAACGATTTGGTACACTAACATTAAGTCTGTGGAATGGAAGACCCCTAAACCGTTGCAAATTGGGTCAAAAATAGCTTTTAAGGCAAAGTTCTTGGGTAGAAAGCTTGCTTACGTATATGAGGTTGTGGAGAATATTCAGAATAAAAAATTCGTAATGCGTACCTCAGACGGGCCGTTTCCAATGGAAACTACCTACACATGGGAGGCTGTGGGCGAAAATGAAACCCGAATGACATTGAGAAATAGGGGAATACCATCTGGATTTTCAAGGCTATTTGCGCCACTTATGGAACGAATGATGCGAAAAGCTAATCAAAAGGATCTTGAGTTATTGAAACAGATATTGGAGAATTAAATATTCGATCATTTTTCAAAATATGCAGCTGACTTAAAAGAAGAAGCTGAAACGACCAACTCGTAAACACAACAATTATGGCTAAAGAGAAAGGAACTAAAGAAAATCCCTGGAAATTAAAAACCCCACCAGGCACTTCCGAATACGAGATGTATAAGGATGAAAAAGATGGTAACGAGATAATAGTATGCACCGTTGGAAAAACTGTGCTGCATTACGATCACCGGGCAGTTAAAGATCTACACGCAATGTTGAAGAAACACAAGGACTGGATGGAATTGGGGAGCGCTGATGAACAAAAGGAAGCAAAGGAAGGTACTGTAGAAGCTTGGGGTCGATCACCGAAGAATCCACTGGGCGGCTGGTACGGTCTTAAAAAAGGACTTCGTGGAAGATTTGGGATGTATATTCCGCCACTGATGGAAGAATTAGGATTGGTTGAACTGGAACATAATGCAAAAAATAATAGAATGCGGGCGCTTTAAAGTGCATTCTTTCAAACTTACAGAATCAAATATCAAAAAGGGTTTAACAGGTTATTGTAATTAGCACTAAACACAAAGGGCAAAATATTCATTCGAGATTAAGAACGCTTGAGAAAAAGAGTATGGAACCAATCGGCGCCTTTTTTTATTTCAAAAGTTATCGAAAGAAAACGTAGTTTTTAAACAGTCTTATTCAACAGTTGCGCCTGGTGTGAGATTACCACGTTGTTTAGAAGTTCCAATGATATATTTAATACTGAATAGAAATACCATGTTATTACCGCTATTATTACTTAGTGGTCGAGATGTAGTAACGGGGGTGCCGCGCTTAATTACTGGAATTAGCCCATTACTATAACGAAAACAAAAATAGAAACTCTTAAAAAGACGATAGTTTACGCCAAAAAGAATAGCAGGCTCGTAAAGGTTGAAAGGATATTTTTCGGCAGGAATCACAAAGTTGGAATACCCCGTTACAACTTCGCTTACTAATTTACCTATTGACAAACCTGCCTCAAGCTCAAGTTTGTCCCACGTTTTTTCGGGAAG
>CBIHOL010000127.1:0-9226 GCA_966211905.1 uncultured bacterium | reverse complement strand
GGTAACCGTCTTTTCGCAAAAAAAGATATCGAGAATATCGCAAGGATCGTAGACCTTGTAAAACAAAAAGGATTTACCATCCAGGGAGCTCGCGAACAGCTCAAAAGCAAACAGGCTCAGCCTTCATCTGATCATCTTATGGTAATTGAGAAATTACAGCAGGTAAAAGCGAGGCTTATCGAGCTCCGGGACAAGCTCGATTAACTATTACCTTTCACCGCGTTTTCCTATCTTTGCCGGCCGGACCGAACCATCCTAACTCCAGTTGTCTGGCAGAAAATATAATGTTCACCATAGATACCCATACGCATATCATTCCTAAGCACATTCCCGATTTTACCAGCAAATTCGGTTATGGTAATTTTATTCAGCTTCACCACCACGAAGCAGGTAAAGCCTGGATGATGCAGGGCAACAAACGTTTCAGGGAAATTAACGAGAACTGCTGGGATGCAGCGGTGCGCATTTCAGAAATGGCAGAGCACGGGGTCGACATGCAGGTTATATGCACCATACCCGTTATGTTCAGCTACGATGCGCAGCCAAAAGATTGTCTTGAATTAAGTGTCTTCCTCAATGATGACCTCATAAATACAGTTGATCAGCACCCGGATAAATTTATCGGCCTGGCAACAGTGCCCATGCAGGACACAAAACTTGCCATACAGGAATTACAAAGATGCATGAGCCTGGGATTTAAAGGAGTGCAGATTGGAAGTAACATCAATAACCTTAACCTGCACGAGCCACAGTTCATGGATTTTTTCGCGGAGTGCGAAAAGCTCAATGCTGCTATACTGGTTCATCCCTGGCAGATGATGGGACAGGAGCATATGGGCAAATACTGGCTGCCATGGCTGGTGGGCATGCCCGCCGAAATAAGCCGCGCTATCTGCAGCATGATCTTTGGAGGTGTTTTCGAAAAATTTAAAAATCTTAAAGTGTGTTTCGCACATGGAGGAGGTTCTTTTCTTCCCACCATCAGTCGCATCGAACATGGGTGGGACTGCAGACCCGACCTGGTGGCAATTGACAACCCGGTGAATCCAAAAGAATATCTCGGAAAGTTCTGGGTCGACAGTCATGTTTGCGATCATAAAATGCTTCAGTATGTGATCGATCTTGTAGGTGCCGATAAAGTAATGCAGGGCAGCGATTATCCTTTTCCACTAGGCGAGGCAATTCCCGGTGAACTTGTGCGCTCGGCCCCACTTTCTCAAAATATAAAAGAAAAACTTTTGGGAACTGCAGCTATCGAATGGCTTGGCATTAACATACCGGTTAAGAGTTCCTAGTTCCAGGTTTCGGGTTCCAGGTTTCTGGTTCCAGGTTTCTCCTTAGTGAAAAACTCTCTTAGTGCCTGCTTAGTGATCTTTGTGCTCTTAGTGGTAAGCACCGCAGGCATGTAACGTTGCGCCTTTTGTTCTTGAAATAAGCATGCGAAGCATGCTTCGTTAGTGTGCTTGCACCTTGGCTTCTAGTTAATGAAATTTTCTTAGTGTTTTTCTTAGTGCGCTTGCTACCAACCTACCGCACCGGCCCGCTCATCGAGCCACAGGCTCGATGCCGAATGGTAAGCGCCGCAGGCACACAATAAGACGATTTGTGTTCTCTTATAAAAGTAGTCGGGCGAAGCCTGACTACTTTTCCTGGGTGACCTTGTTCTTTAAGCATAAAAGCAAATAGAAATAATTTCTTAGTGTATTCTCAGTGCCCTTAGTGCCTTAGTGGTAGCGCCGCAGGCATACGTGAAGCCGCAGGCACCGCAGGTAGTTAGTGCTTCGTCACCAACGCAAAATTCCCGTCGATCTTAAATTTCCAGCCCCCGTCAAATATTTTTGGAAGAAATCTTTTGTATAGCGCCATGCGGGCATTCTCAACATTTTCGGCCTCCCCTTCACGTCCCACCGCGTTAAATTCATACACATTTACCTTGGGATGCTCGGCCATGTAATTTTTAACGATCTCCACTATGGTATTCATTACCTGGTAAACTTCGCCGCGATTGGTAGTAACA
This sequence comes from uncultured bacterium, assembly GCA_966211905.1. Classification (GTDB taxonomy): domain Bacteria; phylum Bacteroidota; class Bacteroidia; order B-17B0; family Aurantibacillaceae; genus Aurantibacillus. The sequence goes on along the minus strand of CBIHOL010000127.1, from coordinate 7,209 downwards.
TATTCTTCCCCTTCAAACTCATCATCAATCACCCCGAACACAATGTTGGCATGAAGAATATTGTCCTGCAGCCTTCCAAATCTTACTTCGTAACGAAGTCCGCTTTTTGTAGTGAAATAGTACACCCCCGCGCTTGGGATATTAGGATATTCAATTGGCAGGATGTTTATATAAGGGGTATCGGACAATGCGCCTTAAACTGTTGAGTTGGTTTTGCTCCGGAACCGGTCAGCGGGGATCAGATCTTTTGTTCCCTTGCTGTAGTCGTAAAAACCAATTCCCGATTTGATGCCAAGATTCCCAGCAGTTACCATATTTACCAGCAACGGAGCCGGTGCATATTTTGGATTTCCATAACCCTCAAACAAAACACGAAGAATATTGAGGCAAACGTCGAGTCCGATAAAATCCGCCAGCTGCAATGGTCCCATTGGATGTGCAGTACCGAGCTTCATAACTGTATCGATCTCTTCAACACCAGCAACTCCTTCACTTAATGTAAGGATTGCTTCATTGAGCATGGGAATCAGGATCTTGTTTGCAACAAAACCTGGTGAATCATTTACCTCCACCGGCACTTTATTGAGCTTACGTGTTAGTGTCATGATCTGATCACACACAGAATCAGAAGTGTTATATCCCCTGATCACTTCCACCAGCTTCATGATGGGCACCGGGTTCATAAAGTGCATGCCGATCACCTTGTCTGCGCGTTTTGTAACCGACGCTATTTTAGTGATCGAAATGGATGATGTATTTGTGGCTAACAGGCAGTGCGAGGGACAAACCTCGTCCAGCTGACGAAAGATCTTTAATTTCAGCTCGATGTTCTCTGTTGCAGCTTCAACAGCAAGATCACAATCAGCCACTGCTTTTCCAAGATCGGTATTGGTTGAAATATTAGCGAGGGTGGCAGATTTCATTTCCTGGGTGATAGCACCTTTTTGTAATTGCCGGTCAAGATTTTTGGTAATAGTAGTGATCGCCTTTTGCAGGGCATTTTCATTTATATCAACCAGGTTCACAACATAACCGCACTGGGCAAAAGCATGCGCAATGCCATTTCCCATTGTTCCGCTGCCTATCACTGTAACATTCTTCATATTCAAAATAAGTCTATAAAGCTACCTGAGAATTTCGGTTTAAACAAGAAATTTTCAAACCAAGATAAATAAAAAAACCCTCCGTTCCGGGAGGGTTTCGTTAATATTTTAAGGCCGATTAATTGGTAATACTGATCTTTTTCTCAAGCTCTTCTATATAAGCTTTAAAACGCTTATCTGTATCCATTAAATTGTTCACCGTGCGGCAGGCATGCAGTACTGTTGCGTGATCTTTTCCACCGCAATGCATCCCGATTGTAGCTAATGACGATTTGGTCATGCTCTTTGCAAAGTACATGGCTATCTGGCGTGCCTGAACCACTTCACGTTTCCTGGTCTTCGATTTCATAGTATCGATGGCAAGGTCAAAATAGTCACACACCACTTTCTGGATATAATCGATCGAAACTTCACGAGCAGTGCTCTTCACAAACTTATCGATCATGGTCTTTGCAAGATCCAGGGTGATCGTTTTTTTGTTGAGGCTCGACTGTGCGAGTAATGAGATCAATGCGCCTTCAAGTTCTCTCACATTGGAGGTGATGCTGTAAGCGAGATATTCATTTACTTCTTTTGGAAGCTGTATGCCTTCGTTGTAAACTTTTTTATCAAGGATCGCGATCCTGGTCTCAAGACCCGGTGCCTGCAGATCTGCGCTGAGGCCCCATTTGAAACGTGAAAGCAACCTTTGCTCAATTCCCTGGATATCAACAGGCGCGCGGTCAGCAGTTAAGATGATCTGCTTGCCAAGCTGGTGCAGGTGATTAAAAATATGGAAGAAAACATCCTGGGTTTTTTCCTTGCCGGCAAAATACTGCACATCGTCAATGATCAGAACGTCGATCATCTGGTAGAAATGCACAAAATCATTCTGGTTGTTGTTCTTTATCGACTCGATGAACTGAGTGATGAATTTTTCAGACTGTACATATAATACTGTCTTGTTCGGAAAATTCTTTTTAACCTCTATACCGATCGCCTGGGCAAGATGGGTTTTTCCTAAACCAACTCCTCCATATAATAATAAAGGATTAAATGCATTCCCTCCCGGCTTCTGGGCAACAGCATAACCTGCACTCCTGGAAAGACGGTTACAATCACCTTCTACGAAATTATCAAAACTGTAGTTGGGATTAAGCTGCGATTCAACCTGCACCTTTTTCAGTCCCGGAATTACAAAAGGATTTTTGATCGGGTTCGAACCAATATCGATTGGCATCGATACAGAAGGGTTCTTTAGATTGGTATTAATATTAGGTAACTTAAAAGTGATCGGTGTTTCGGTCTTACCCGAAGCATTATCCATAATAATATTGTATTCAAGTCGTCCTTCAGGACCAAGTTCTTTTTTAATGACCTTTTTAATAAGTGTAATGTAATGCTCTTCTAACCATTCATAAAAAAACTGCGAAGGTACCTGGATGGTTAAGACGTTGTTGTTAATTTTAACCGGTTTGATGGGGTCGAACCAGGTTTTGAAATTTTGAGGACTCACATTGTCCTTTACAATCTCCAGGCATCCATTCCAAACTTGCTCTGCAGTTTTTTCTTTCATCATAATCTATAAAGAGTTTTAAATATTCGGTTGTTCTGAGATATGAACGTTAACGTGTTTGTAAATATAACGCGATTATTTGTCTTTGCAATAGGAACGCAGAAAAAAAAACTTTAGAAAATTTCAAACTCTCGTTTGCTTTTTTGAATTATTTTTTTTGGGCCTTTTCTCTTGCTGAATTTTGCGATTCCTTAAATTTTATTTGCTCATTTCAAAAATTAAAATTCATTCCTTCCACTTCTTTTTCGTCTCCCGCGATCCTATTTAACCTGTTGTACGTATTGATTTGACAAGGGTTTCAGACGATCGACCATTTCCCGCAGTTTTTTTTCTGTTTTCCAGCCAATTACGAAATAAGTTTCCTTTCACGGTAATAATTTCAATTAAACGTTCTACTGTATAACCAATTTGACGGCAAAAAAAATATTTTCAGTTTTTTCAATGAATGACTTTTTAATCTGAAAAATCTTTTTAAGCAGAAAAGAAATTCATGTGATGTAACATCTAAAAACTAAACTTGTTTCTCATCTTAATTATTCCTAACCTGATTTCCTTTTTTGAATTGCAAAATCCCTTTTCTTTACAGGAGGAAAATAATTATGATAAAAACGGACACAAAGATCAGGGTCAGGTACGGCGAAACCGATCAGATGGGATACGCCTACTACGGAATTTATGCTCAGTATTACGAAGTGGGTCGCGTTGAAGCCATGCGTTCCATTGGCCTGAGCTACCGCCAGGTGGAAGAAAAGGGTATTTTGATGCCGGTAGTGGACTTTTCTATCAATTACCGCAAACCGGCCTTTTATGATGATGAACTTACTATAACTGCGATGATCCGCCAGATGCCCACAGGACTAAGGCTGCCGTTCGAATATGAATGCCGTAATCCCGCAGGTGAGATCATTAACACAGGCATGGTTACGCTGGTTTGCCTCGACCGCAATACCAATAAAATGTGCCGCATCCCCGACTGGTTCCAATCGGCAATGGCCCCGTTTTTCGTCTGAATCCGCTCAAAATTCCGTATTTTCGCACTTCGCAAAATCAAGCATGGTAAGCACGAAAAAAATACAGATGGTAGACCTCAAGGGTCAATACCTCAAGATCAAGAACGAAGTGGACGCAGGTATCCAGGATGTGATCAATAACACTGCCTTCATTAACGGGCCGGCAGTAAAGGAATTTCAGGCCGATCTCGAAAAATACCTCGGAGTAAAACATGTGATCCCCTGCGCTAACGGCACCGACGCTTTGCAGATTGCCATGATGGCCCTCGGACTTAAACCCGGTGATGAAGTGATCACCGCCAGCTTTACTTATGTAGCCACCGCCGAAGTGATAGGACTTCTAGGTCTTACCCCTGTGCTTGTGGATGTTGATCCGCTCACATTTAATATCGATGTGAAAGAAGTTGAAAAGAACATTACTTCCAAAACCCGCGCCATTGTGCCAGTTCATTTGTTCGGGCAGTGCGCCGATATGGAAGAGCTCCAGGTCATCGCTAAAAAACACAATCTCTATATAATAGAAGATGTAGCCCAGGCAATTGGCTCGGATTACACTTTCTCAGACGGACGGAAGATGAAAGCCGGAACCATTGGCGACATCGGCTCCACATCCTTCTTTCCAAGCAAGAATCTCGGATGTTATGGCGATGGTGGAGCTATATATACCAACAATGATGACCTGGCTGCAAAAATGCGCATGATCGCGCATCACGGTCAGCGTGTGCAGTATGTGCATGATGTAGTTGGTGTTAATTCCCGCCTCGACACTATTCAGGCAGCTGTGCTGAAGGTTAAATTAAAACATCTCGATGAATATGCGGCCGCACGTAACAAAGTGGCGGAACACTACGATAAGGCATTCGCAGGGCATCCCAGCCTGGTGATTCCAGCGCGTAACAAAAAATCAACGCATGTTTTTCACCAGTACACTTTGCAGATAAAGAACATCGATCGCGACGTGCTGAGGGAAAAGCTGGCAGAAAAAGGAATTGCTTCCATGATCTATTATCCCATTCCCCTGCACATGCAGAAAGCGTTCCAGAGCGACCGCTTCAGGGAAGGCGATTTTCCTGTAACAGAAAACCTTTGTGCCTGTGTTCTTTCCTTACCTATGCATACCGAGCTTGACGCAGAAACATTATCATTTATCAGCAATTCAGTGCTGTCACTTTTATAAAAAATAAGCTCAGAAAAATGAAAATTACTGTCATTGGTACAGGATACGTTGGATTAGTAACAGGAACCTGCTTCGCCGAAGTTGGCGTAGATGTAACCTGTGTGGATATTGACGAAAAAAAAATCGAGAACCTGAAGAATGGAATTCTTCCCATTTATGAGCCTGGTCTCGATGAAATGGTTCAGCGGAATGTGGCAAAGAACCGCCTTCACTTTTCAACTGTTCTTAGTGAGGTTATCACCGACTCTGTGGTGGCATTTATTGCCGTTGGAACTCCCCCCGACGAGGACGGCTCTGCAGATCTTAAATATGTTTTGTCTGTAGCATCGGGGATCGGAAAATATATGGAAAAGCCGATGGTGATCGTTACTAAATCTACAGTACCCGTTGGCACTGCAGAAAAAGTGCGTGAAACGGTGCAGGCTGAGTTATCTAAACGGAAAAGCGACCTGCAATTCTACGTGGCTTCCAATCCTGAATTTTTAAAAGAAGGAGCCGCTATTGAGGATTTTATGAAACCCGATCGCATCGTGGTTGGCGTTGATCACGAGAACGCCGAAGATATCATGCGCAAACTGTATAAACCGTTCCTGCTTAACGGGCATCCCATCATATTTATGGATATTCCGAGCGCAGAAATGACGAAGTATGCTGCCAATTCCATGCTTGCCACCAAGATCAGCTTTATGAACGATATCGCAAATCTTTGCGAGATCATGGGTGCTGATGTAAATATGGTCAGAAAAGGGATAGGGAGCGATGGGCGTATTGGTCCGAAATTTATTTATCCCGGCGTTGGTTACGGTGGCAGCTGTTTTCCAAAGGATGTGAAAGCCCTAATCAAAACAGCCAGGGAGCATAAATACGAAATGCGCATCTTAAATGCGGTGGAAGAGGTGAATGATCGTCAGAAAGAAGTATTATTCAATAAAGTACGCACTCACTACAATAATGATCTTAAGGGAAAACAATTTGCCTTATGGGGATTATCCTTTAAGCCTAAAACAGATGATATGCGCGAGGCTCCCAGCCTGGTGATCATCGAAAAGCTGCTAAAGGCCGGTGCCAGTGTGGTTGCGTACGATCCCGTGGCGACTCACGAGGCCCAAAGGATCCTGGGCGACAGTATCTCATACTGCAACGACATGTACAGTGCACTGAACGGAAGCGATGCGCTGCTGATCATTACAGAGTGGCCGGAATTCAGATCGCCCGACCTCAGCGAAATAACATCGAGGCTTAAGAAAAGAGTGATCTTTGACGGCAGAAATATTTTTGAAACAAAAGAAATGCAGAGCAGCGGATTCGCTTATTATTGCATAGGAATTAAAACCAACTAGGAATGCAAAAAAGAGTTTTGATAACCGGGGCAGCCGGCTTTCTCGGTTCGCATCTTTGCGATCGGTTCATAAAAGAAGGAATGCGCGTGGTGGCCATGGATAACCTCATTACCGGCGATCTGAAAAATATTGAGCATCTGTTCAAGCTCGAACAATTCGAGTTCTATCACCACGATGTTTCAAAATTCATCCACGTACCTGGTGAACTCGATTACATCATGCACTTTGCTTCTCCTGCCAGTCCCATCGATTATCTTAAGATCCCGATTCAAACATTAAAGGTTTCCTCCCTGGGAACACATAACGTGCTTGGGCTCGCCCGTGTTAAAAAAGCACGTGTGCTGGTGGCCTCAACCAGCGAGGTTTACGGCGATCCGTTCGTTCACCCGCAAACAGAAGAATACTGGGGCAATGTTAACCCTGTTGGACCACGTGGCTGTTACGACGAAGCAAAAAGATTTATGGAGGCCATCACCATGGCGTATCACGATTATCATGGACTTGAAACAAGGATCGTAAGGATCTTTAATACGTACGGACCCCGTATGCGCCTGAATGATGGACGCGTGCTCCCTGCTTTTATTGGTCAGGCCCTGCGCGGCGAAGATCTCACCATGTTCGGCGATGGATCGCAGACGAGGAGCTTCTGTTACGTGGATGATCTTGTTGAAGGTATCTTCAGGTTACTGATGAGCGACTATCATATGCCGGTGAACATTGGAAATCCAAGCGAGATCACCATTCGCGAATTCGGCGAGGAGATCCTGAAATTAACCGGCGCAAAACAAAAGCTGATCTCAAAACCTTTACCAAAGGACGATCCGAAACAGCGCCGGCCGGATATCTCAAAGGCAAAAGAACTTCTCAACTGGGAGCCTAAGGTAAACCGTGCTGAAGGATTAAAGATCACCTACGAATATTTTAAATCGCTCAGTAAGGACGAATTAAATAAGGTTGAACACAGGAAATTCAATTGATTGAATCCTCAATAAACACTAAACGCCGGTCATGCCGGCGTGTTTTT
>CBIHOL010000126.1:0-9308 GCA_966211905.1 uncultured bacterium | reverse complement strand
GCAGAGAATCTGATAATTGACTTGAGAAACAACGGCGGTGGCAACGGAAATATCGGAGCCTATCTTACCTCGTTTATTGTCGACTCAACTACTACCTATTACCTCGATAAAAAAACACATCCCTTTATACATAAAGAGTGTCTAACCAATAAGCAAGGCTTCATTATCAGCAATCAATTTATACTGAAAGACAGCATCACGAAAAGTTACTTTTTTAAAGTTCATCCCCGGAAAAAAAATAATTTTAATGGTAAGCTCTATGTCCTCATAAACGGGGGCACATTTTCCACTGCAGCTTATGTAGCTTCTGTTCTCAAGTACAAAACTTCCTCTGTTTTTGCGGGGGAGGAAACCGGTGGTTCCGAATATGGAATTGGCGGAGGCACGATCAGTACGCTTGTATTGCCCTATTCTAAAATAGGAGTAAAGTTTCCGTTGTACAGGTGGAGGTTCAATACCACAAACGAACAGAATGGGCGTGGTGTTATTCCTTTTCTTAAAACTAACAATGCATGTACCGATTCGCTCGCGCATGACAAGGTACTTGAAAGTGTGATGGAGGTTATTAAGAAAAAGGCGGCCCGGTAACTTAAATTTGATTCTCAAATTAAAATTGCTGCCGTGACAAAAGACCAAATCACCCAAGACAAAAAAAGACTGTTCAGCCCCCGCTCTTTTTTTCCTGCTTTTCTTAACCTTGAATGATCATTTTGGCCTTCTGTGTTGAGTGCACATTAAAGTAACCTAGTGCCCCGCCTTTAAGATTAGATACCGGGTTTGCCGGAGCGGCTCCATCCAGGTTTACCGTTTTTTCTTTGCTGAAAAAATACAGGTAGTTTGCGTCATCAATCATTTGCATTTCCACTTCCAGGCAGTCACCTGGTTTTGCGACAAGGTTCATGCTGAAGAAAGGTTGTTGTTGCAGAAGGCCGTCAGAATATGTGTCATCCATTAAAATTGACCCCTTTACTCTTTCACCATTTACATACTGCACAAATCGATAGTTGTTCTTTACACCAGCGGGATCTGTGTATATTGGAAGGAAACCGGTCATTTGACTATCACCGAACTTTGAGCTTACGGCCAATGATGTATCTAATTTTACGAAAGGAGGTACTGTGCTTTCTGCTATATAAGTTTTATTATTATAATTTACCTTCAAAAAATAAGTTCTTCCAACCCCGCCGGAGAAAGAACTTGTCTGATATACCCCTGGTTTAATTTCTTTTAGTATCTCACTATATTCATTGTTATCCGTAACAATAACCTGTGCCTTGCTGATTTCAGGAAATGAGTTGGTTTGCCTGATCTCAATTGTTTGGGAGATATAAACTGTATTTACTTTTCGTTCAGCTGCGAAATCTGCCTCTATCACAATTTGCGATTCTTTCTTTTGCAGGTCCAATTGTATTTCCTTTTTGCAGGAAGCTAAAATGCTTATGAGTACAACAAAAGCACTGGTGTTGATAAACGTTTTCATTTTAATTAATTTTTTAAAATTTGAAATTATAGGTTAGTGAAGGGATCATTTTAAAAAGGGTTGTTTGTATTGTCTGGGTGCGGTCAGCATTATTTGGATCTTGCTGAAACTGGATTATGTAAGCATTTTCCCGGTTATAGGCATTATATATGGAAAGATTCCAACTAGATTCGAATTTCTTTGTTTGTTTCACGTTCCAGGTAACCCCCAAATCAAGCCTGTGGTATGCAGGCATCCGGTATCCATTCCTTTCGGTGTACTGATAGTTGACTTGTCCGTCAATAATATATTTTCCACTAGGGAAAGTCACCGCGTTTCCTGTGTTATAAACCCAGGTTGCAGAAAGAGTCAATTTTTTCGATAGATCATAAATTCCCACTACAGAAATATCATGGGTCCTGTCCTGTTTTGCAAGATACCAGTCACCACCATTTATTCCGTCGATCTTCTTTTCTGAACGCGAGAGGGTGTATCCTATCCATCCTGTTAATTTTCCAGCTTTTTTACGAACAATCAATTCCATACCATAGGCACGTCCTCTGCCGTAAAGAAGTTCTCCTTCAATGAGCTCATTCGCATTAGTGTTAGCTCCATCCTTATAGTCTATCTGATTCTGCATATCCTTATAATAGATTTCAGAACTAAATTCAAATTGGTTGTCCTTTATATTTTTGCTGTACCCAAACGCAACCTGATCCGCTATTTCTGGCTTAGTATTAAAACTCGTCGGGATCCAAAGGTCCGTTGGACTTGATGAAGTTGAGTTGGAGATCAGGTGAAGATTTTGCACGTTTCGCGCATAGGAAGCTTTTAATGAATTTCTTGCGTTAAGCACGTAGCTAAATGAAAGACGCGGTTCTACTTTTAAATAGGTTTTCACAATTTCATTAACAGTGGAAGTGTATGTCTCAGTGATCTCACCATCCTTGCCAAACTTGTAAAAATCACCATCTCCCAACATTGAAAATGCGGAAATGCGAACACCATAAATAGCATTAAACTTTTTAGTAACCGTCCATTCATCTCCAACATATGCCGCAGATTCGAAGGCGTATTTATCATGCAACCTGATTGGTGCTAGCCCGGATGAATCAGAAGCTGTTAATTGTCCAGGCAAAATTGTATGATGAATCGCATTCACGCCCATCTTCATTTTATGGCCTGGATTAGGAAAATATTGAAACTCCTGTTTTAGATTATAATCTTTTATGTTAGAATTAATCCCAATATCCCCTTTGCCGAATTTGAGACCGATTTTGTAATCGTATATACTGTAAATGAGCGAGGTGTTTGAAAACCATTTAGGGTTTATAATATGGTTCCATCGTAAAGTAGCTGTTGAGTTGCCCCACCCGATATTAAATGCATCTGCAAACCCCAGTTTATCTCTTCCATTGTACGCAGAAAAATAGATCCTGTTATTATCATTTATCTGGTAACTGGCCTTTGCATTGAGATCATAAAAGAACAGGCGGTTATTTTTTAAGCTTGAATCACTGGAGAGTTTTAAAAAGGCATCTGCATAAGTTCTTCTTGCATTAATAGTGAAGGACCCTTTATTTTTTACAATGGGCCCTTCAACAAATAATTTCGATGAAATTAAACCGAGTCCGCCACCAACGTGAAATGACTGATCATTGCCATCATTCATCTTTATATCAAGTACCGAAGAGAGGCGACCTCCATATTGTGCGGGCGAACTACCCTTGTATAACGTAAGGTCTTTTACAGCGTCTGAATTAAATGTTGAGAAAAATCCCAACAGATGCGATGCATTGTAAACAGGAGCTTCATCAAGCAAAATCAAATTCTGATCAAGCCCCCCACCTCTAACATAGAAGCCCGCATTTCCTTCACCAGCCGATTTTACTCCGGGGAGTAGCTGAATAGTTTTGAGAATGTCTTTTTCACCCATCAACACCGGTATCTTGTTGATCTCTTTAATTTCGAGCTTTTCCATTCCCATCTGAGCTTGGGTAACATTCTCGTCCTTCCGTGCGCCGGTTACAACCACTTCCTCCATTTCGGATACGTCTTCTTTCATGGAGATGGTAATTGTAAGATTATGGTCAAGAGTTACTGATTGAGCATAATTCTTATACCCAAGCATGTGTGCGGAGAGAACATAAGTCCCCCCAGGTACAGTTAACGAGAAGAACCCGTATTCGTTTGCTGCCATTCCAACGCCAGGTAACTGAGGAACACTTATTAATGAGCCGATTAAAATTTCGCCGGTCCTTGCATCTTTGATAGTTCCGCTAATTGTGAACTTTTGCTGGGCCTGTGCCCAGGCTCCTCCTAAGATCAGAGCTAACATTAGTATAATTTGTTTTTTATTTTTCATTTCAAGGTTTTTGCGAGGCAAAACTACTGCCTCTTTAGGCCGAAACTTTTATAGAATTCCGACGAAGATTTATAATATTTAATTTCGAAGTATAGGGAAAAGAGGGCTTTTGTATTTCATTTAATGGCAACAGTTGCAACCACAAAGGCAATTTTTTCCTTCGCTATCAGTACCACACGTGCAGATATTGCAAACGCACTCCGCTGTGGGACAATTTGATTCGATTAAATTTTCCATTTCTATCTGTGTTGTTTTGTTTCTATTTTAAGCGGATTCCTAATCCCATTTCGAATGAGATATTTGAAAGGTTTCCATCAATTGCATTGATATCAAAAGTTCTTAATGGATACGGATTTAAAGGGATATACATCCGGTAACTGAAGAAGACCTTTTTCTGTCCAAGTTTAAGATTATACATCATGCCTATATCCGGGCTCAATGACTTTACAGTAACATCCACCTTTTCAAACTTTGGGTTCTCAAGGCTTTCATGGTAGGTGTCATACCTGATACCTGCCAAAAGAGATAAAGTGTGGATGCTGCGGCGGGTATAAAGCGAGGTTCCAATTCCCAGATTCTGCGTTAAAGAGTGATTGTTTGTGGTCCTGATATAGTTGAAGTTGCGACGAAACAGGCTATTCTCCTTAATGGACGTATAAGAAACCAGGCTGAATCTGCTGACTATTTTGACCTGAATAACATTGCTAAGATTCATATCCATGATCGGCATTGGTGAGAGGCCAATACCCGGCTCAATAGTGATCTGGTATTTAACCTTTCTCGACGATGTCCAATCATTTTGAGAGAAGGAGCAGAATGTTGCAAGCACGAGAATGGCTGTATATAACTGGAATTTTTTCATTAATAGTTTTATTTAACTTGTTGTTATTTATTTTGGAAATAAAATTCCAGTGCTTTTTCGATGTTCGGATTTTTCGAGCCCATGTGGTCCAGGTGGGGCACTGAATTCTTTAGCAGTTTAGTTCCAGGATAATATTTTGTGAGGGCGTGATAGAAGGCTTTAAACGGAGCCTGCATTCTACCTGCGTTTTCCAGTTCACCGATACCTAAGAATACCAATTGAATTTGATCCTTTAGTACATCGCGGACTTCCTTTTCAAAATCAAACAGGATTTCATTATCATACCACAAGGAAGGGCTAAGCATAAGGTAGTTTCCAAAAACATCGTTGTCTTTAGTAAATGCATAAGCACAAAATAACCCTCCGAAAGAATGACCTAATAGTACACGGCTGTTTCTGGTTGTGTCGGCGGCAACTTCGTTTTCAACACGCGGAATAAGTTCGTCATGGATAAATTGCATAAACTCCTGTGCCCCGCCTTTTCCCTGCTTTACGTTGCTTGGAGTATAGTCTACAGCACGATCGCGTCCGTAACCAATACTTATGACTATGTTTTCTTTTTTAGCGTATTTCTCACTGAGCTTTTTGCAATTTTCAGCAACGAAGTTCAAATTATCTTCTCCATCTAAAACATAGATCGTTGCATATTTTTCATGCTGTGGATCATAATTTTCGGGAAGAACGATCTTAATCTTGTATGAACCTGAAGTGTTCGATGACTGAATAGTAAATTCCGTGATGTACTTTGGTTCAGCTACTTTCTTTTTGCACGAGATTGCTGCAATAAGCACAAGTGCGATGAGGGTGATCTTTTTCATTTTATCTTTTGATTTTTATTTGTTTTGATTTTTGATGAACACGTATTATAAACTAAACACTGTTTAGCATTTGGGCAAAAAAATTTAAGCTCTAATTCTGGCCAGGTAATTTTCCCAGCTTTGTTTTATATACTCTTCAGCTTCTGACTTATTAAGGCCCATTGCTTCATAGCTCTTTCTTATAAAGAGGGTGCTGAGCCCATGAGTAATACCCCAAACTTCCAATCTGAGGGTGACTTCATTTTTTTCTTTTACGAGCTTCTCTTTGATACATTCTCTTACCGTTTCTCTTAAGAACCCCACTGCATTCCCGTATCCTTCCATACGGTCTTCTCTTTTAAAAGCATCCATAGGCGAATCATGCAGAAACATCAGATTAAAGCACTGCGGATTTTTCATATTGAATTTCATATAAGTATGGCCCATCTGACGTAGTTTTTCAAAGGGGTCTTTAATTTCCACCACTTTATGATAGCTCTGAACCATTTTCTTAAAGCATTGTACCTGTATATCGAAAAACAATGCATCCTTGTCTTTATAGTATAAGTATATTGTTGCCGGACTATATTCTATCTTTTTTGCAATCTCTCGAAGTGAGGTGCCTGCGTAACCTTCGGTTAAAAACATTTCGAATGCTGCGTCGAGGATAGACTTTTTCATTTCCTCTTTTTCTCTTTCTTTACGTTCTGATATTCCCATTTAAAATTGTACTCTTATTAACGCCGTAAATTTACTGAACATTGTTCAGTAAAATAGCCTTTTGCATGTTAAATTATTTCTTGTCAATGTAAAATACTGTATTTCAATCACATAAAATAAAACTGAACTAGAGCCCCCTGTATAATCTTATTTCTACTCTTAAAGGTTGCTCTCGCTATTTTTGAAGGAAAAGCCGTCCTGTCACGACGGCCTGATCCACTTAACAATCACAACCGCCTTCGCAGTTGCAGGTTCCGCAATTACATCCCGGTCCTTTATTGTTTGCTCCACAAGTACAATTTACACAGGTGCACACTACGCAGGTACAGTTTGGATTTTTTGCATTTGAACTGGCGGACTTTGCCGCAATCGATGTTTTTCTCATGTTTTTATGTTTTTAATTTAACGACACAAAATTACATCGGGTATAAAGCTCCAGGCTTATACAACTTTGAGAAACAGTTATAAGATCTTGTGATTATATTTTATCCAGGGCTTTTCGCTTTTCAACTCCAATACCCTTAAAATGCGACGGCGTCAGACCGGTAACTTTCTTAAACTGGGTCGAAAGATGCGCGGTACTGCTATATTCCAGCTCGAAAGCGATCTCTGAAAGAGATTTATTTCCGTACACAAGCATTTCTTTTGCTTTCTCAATGCGCTGCTCAATAAAATAATTTTCAATCGTACGACCCTCTATCAGCGAAAACTGTTTGCTCAAATAAGTGTATTCATAATGCATTTTATCAGTCAGGTACGCCGATAGATTAAAATGTTTTTCTTTTCCATCTACCTCATTCCTGGCTTTCTTAATAATGAGCTGCTTGGTTTTTTCAATGAGAGCAGTTAAATGGTTGTCAATTAATTCAAAGCCGATACCGGTCAGTCTTTCATTCAGACGGCTTTTCCTGTCCGCATCTATTTCATCCTGTAAAAAGATCTCACCAAAGACCACCTGTTGAAAGGGGATTTTTTCCTCTTCCAAAATCTTTTCTACTGCAAGAATACAGCGGTGGCAAACCATGTTTTTAACAGCGAGTTTCATACGAAAAAATTAAACAAGTAAAGGCATTAATAAGAAATTCCTTTTCAAAAGTAACAGTTTTCGTTTCTTAACCCAAGTCAACGAGATTGGATTCCGTTGTAAAACATATTTTATTGGCGCTGAGTGCACTTGTTCGTAAATCACTAAAAGGAATGATTATTCTCATAGGCCACCTCTTTTATATAATCGTTTTTTGAAGAAGTATTATATCGTGTTAATCAGCGAAAAGCCAGATGCGGCAAACATCAACAAACAAATCGAAGGCTGTGGCGACACGTGGCATCTATTCAGAAATTAATAACACATAAGTGAAATGAGTAATGAAAATAGAAAACTCGTACTTGTAAAAATATTGCATACACTTATCTGGCTCTTTTTTAATGTTGTGATCTTTTATTTATTGTATGCAGTGGTGATTAACAGGATAAATAAATGGGTTTGGGTTTGCATCACTTTGATAGCTTTGGAAGGCGTTATACTTCTTGCTTTTAAAAATTTGTGTCCTGTTACGTTGCTTGCAAGAAAATATTCAGCATCAAAGAAGGAGAATTTCGATATTTATTTACCGAACTGGCTGGCAAAATACAATAAGCAGATCTATTCGCTAATTGTTTTGATAGCGCTACTGATTCTGTTTGTTCGGTTCCTGGTACAGGGGTGAGGTCAAAGACCGGAGAGCTTTATCGCTGGGAGGTTCTTAAACGTTCACAAGTTAATCAACAATAATCTTTTTGACCTGTCGTGCGCCATTTACATTAATATTTAGGAAGTAAATACCAGATGTGAGATCAGTGACCGGAATTTCTATTGTATTATAAAGTTGAGGGTTTAACATCGTCTGACTGAACATCGTTCTTCCTGTCAGATCAAGGATCAACAGGTCAACAGATTGACCGTTAGTATCGGCAGTGAATGTTAAAGTAACTTCATCTTCGGCAGGCACAGGAAACACTTTCATTTCGGAGAATGAAGAGATTTCAGAGGATCCTGTAGAAGTTCCTTTCCAGATGTAATCGATCGCATTAGCCGCGGCGCTGTGGCCACACTTCTCAACGCCGTACATTTCTTCAATTGTTCTGAGGATATCGTAATGATTGATCTTCGTGCCGTATTCACCTCCCTTGACCATCGGTCCATAAAAAAAGGTCAGAATATGATTGCTTTTTGTTGAGTCATCTTCGTCGAAGGTGAAGATTAATAAACTATTATTATTTTTTGCCCAATCGAGATATGGCTTCAATTGTTTTTCAAACCACTGATCGCCCGCTTCTGTGCTACCATCATGCATATTGTGATAAATATTTGGTATCACAAAGGCGACATCCGGGAGCGAATTATAATCTGAAGGAAAATCTGAATATGGACGATTAATATCCTGGGAGGTATTATTAGTTCCGGCTCCCTGCCAATAAGCAACCGGGTTGTGACGTTTAAGGTATGGTCCGGAATAGGAGCCCAGATATCCTGTGGAAGGCAAACTTTCAGAATATCCCTTTATCGAAAAACCTTTTGCGATGAGATTAGCTCCCAGGTTGCAGGAATTGAACGGCAGATTATCAGGTACGGAATCTGTGGTGACACCCTGGCTTGACCCTGAATAGAGCATAAGGTAATTAGGCTGACTGGGATGCATTAACGCATATGACTGGGTAAATAATGCCACATTGGTGTCGGACATTAATGAGTTGAGATACTGGGCTTTTACCTGATTAGACTTGATGTACTCATATGATCGATTTTCAAAAACTGTAACCACAACGTGGTCTGGCTTCGGAATTTGGGCTACAACCGTAAAGCAAGAAAGTAATATGAATAGGCAGGTAAATAATTTCACTGGAACAGGAATCATTCAAGTATAGACACAAAATAAATGCCATTATCGATCAATATGCTAAGCATTATCCGTGTACGTGTATTGTAATTTTATTTCCTGGAGAATCGTTTTGGTACCTGCTAATGCCGCCGTCACACGGCAACACAGTTTTTATACTTCCTCACGAAAGAAGGGATCAGGACCAAAACCTGTGGACTTAGATTGCTAAGCGTATAGTTTTGCGAGT
>CBIHOL010000125.1:0-9451 GCA_966211905.1 uncultured bacterium | reverse complement strand
CCCGTGCTTTGATGTTCCTTGAGAATAAGGGAATTCCGAACAACAAACAAGAAGACTACAAATATTGTAATGTGGACGCGATCCTGAAGAAGGAGTTTAAGAATATTGATCAGAAGTTTTTGTCAGTTAAAGATATTAAGCCTTATAAACTCGAAGATACCATAACTCTTGTTGTTGTGAATGGTCGTTTTTCACCTGAGTTAAGTGATAAGGTCATCCTGCAGGGACTTCATATCAATTCATTTTCAAACCTTGATGAAAAAGGAATGGATCTGATCGCCTCCATCGCCGATGTTGAAAAGGATGCTTTTATAGCGCTTAACACTGCTTTTGCCGGTGAAGGATTTCATCTGAAAGTGGAACGTTCTGCCGAATTACAGATCCCGCTGCATGTGATCTATATTTCGGGTGCTTCATCTGAAGCCATAGTAAATCCAAGGAATATCATTGAAGTGCAGGAAAATGCCAGCGCCGTTATTATTGAAGAACAAATTGTGGTGGGTGAGGGCAAAGTTTTTACCAATTTCCTCAGCGAAAAGTTTGTGGCTGAAAATGCAAGACTGATCTCATACACGATCCAGAATGAAGGATCAAAAGGTTATTCTGTTAATACCAACCAGGTGCGCGTGTCGCGACACGCAATCTATGATAACACCACCATTACACTTGGAGGTCAGCTGGTGCGCAACAATCACAATGTAGAGCTGGTAGGAGAGAATTGTATCGCGCATCTTAATGGTTTGTTCTCTGCGAGAACCAGTCAGCTTGTCGATAATCATACATTAATGGATCACCAGGTGGCGCATTGTGAAAGCAACGAGCTTTACAAAGGCATCGTTAACGATAAGGCCACAGGGGTTTTTAACGGTAAGATCTATGTTCGCCGTGATGCGCAAAAAACAAATGCTTACCAGAGCAGTAAAAATATTTTGCTAAGCGATGATGCAACGATAAATACCAAGCCACAGCTTGAAATTTACGCCGATGATGTAAAGTGTTCGCACGGAACTTCGACAGGTAAAATAGATGAGAATGCCTTGTTTTATCTGAATGCGAGAGGTATTGGAAAAGAAAGTGCCAGGAAAATGCTCCTGAGCTCATTTGCCCAGGCAGTAATAAGCAAGATCGAAGTAGACAGTCTGCGTGAAAAGATCACGGCTCTGTTTGAAAATGAAATTTAATTTTGACCGAGATCGATAATATCCGAAAACAATTCCCGATCCTCCAGGAAAAAATAAACGGTGCTAACCTCGTTTATTTCGACAACGGTGCCACTACTCAGAAACCGGCGCAGGTGATCATTAATATTTCCGATTTCTACAAACACAGCAACTCCAATATCCACCGTGGGGTGCATACTCTCAGCCGCAAGGCCACCGGGTTATATGAGGATGCGCGGAATACAGTGGCTGCTCATTTTAATGTTGCGGATCCTCAGCAGGTGATCTTTACCGCGGGAACTACCGATTCGATAAATATTGTTGCTCAGGGGCTCGCGAAAAATTATCTGCGTGAGGGCGATGAGATCATCGTTTCGTCGTACGATCACCACAGTAATATATTACCATGGCAATTGTGGGCGGAAGAGAAGAAGGGTAAGCTGAAAGTGATCCCATTGCTCGAAAATAATTCACTCGATTACGAAGCTTTTGAAAAACTGGTCACACCGCGTACAAAACTGATCGCTATTCCACACGTTTCGAATACACTCGGTCTGATCACTGATCTTGAAAGAATATTCGCGCTAGCCAAAAAGAATAATATCCCGGTAATGATCGATGGAGCACAAAGCGCTCCTCACATGCCGATCGACCTGGGTTCGATGGATCCTGATTTTTTTGTTTGCAGCGCTCATAAAATGTACGGACCAACGGGAACAGGCATGTTATATCTTTCACCGAGATGGTTGAAGGAGCTATCGCAAGCCCGTACTGGTGGAGGAACTATTAAAACGGTTTCGTTCGAAAAGACGGAGTATGAACAGGGAGCTTTAAGGTTTGAACCAGGAACACCCAATATTTCTGGTGTAATTGCATTTGCTGAAGCTATTCGTTTTTGCGATTCGGTGGGCATGAAAACTATTTTTGAATACGAACATGAGCTGGTGCAGCATGCACAGGAAAGGTTAAAAGCCATTCCGCAGGTGCAGATGTACGGTGAGCATAAAACAAAAGCAGGCGTCATCTCTTTTAATATAAAAGGACATCACCCTTTTGATGTTGGAACCTTGCTTGATAAATACGGGATTGCCGTGCGCACGGGACATCATTGTACACAGCCTTTAATGAAATGTCTTAATGTTCCGGGAACGATCCGGATATCTTTTGCGATATATAACACAAAAGAGGAGATCGATTTTTTTGTTGAGAAGTTGAACAAAGTGATAACAATGCTCGGATAGATGGCGGCGATTGCAGAAATAGAAAAAGAGATCATTGATGAGTTTGAACTTTTTGGGGATGACTGGGAAGGAAAGTATGAGCACCTGATAGATCTTGGAAAAAATCTGCCGCTGATCGATCCTTCACTAAAAACCAGGGATAGGATCATTGAAGGTTGTCAGAGCCAGGTGTGGCTGGATGCAAAAATCAGCGATGGAAAGATCATTTATACTGCTGATAGCGATGCCATCATAACAAAAGGAATGGTAGCGCTGATGGTGCGGGTTTTAAGCAACCAGAAGCCTGAAGATATCGTAAAAGCGGACATGAAATTTGTGGATACGATCGGTTTGAAGGAGCATTTAAGTCCCACGCGTGCCAACGGATTGGTTAGTATGATCAAACGCATGAAAATTGAAGCGGCAAAAAGTATTAAAGGAGCTCTTTAAAATTTTAGACATGAATGTTCAAAAGTTCAAAAGTTCAAGTCCGCAATTGAACCCTTGAACCTTGAACCATTGAACCTTGAACCATTGAACTTGCGACGATGTTAAGATTTGACGATGAGAACCCAAAGATTAAATTATTAAACCTATTGAATTCTCCGACCATGGCGGCAATTATAGTAACTAAAAATACAGAGCTGATGCAGAGGGTGATCGACGAGATCAAAACTTGTTTCGATCCTGAAATTCCCGTTGATATCTGGGAGTTAGGATTGATCTATGAGCTTCACCTCGACGACGACAATAATCTGAAGATTGTGATGACCCTCACTTCCCCAAACTGCCCTGTAGCCGAAAGTTTACCGGCGGAAGTGGAAAACAAGCTGAAACTTGTGCAGGGCATTAAGTCAGCCGAACTAAAGCTAACCTTTGAACCACCCTGGGAGAAGGAAATGATGAGCGAAGTGGCACAGCTTGAATTAGGCTTCATGTAATTTTTGATTAACTTTTTGAGGCTTTTCGTTCCCCTCTATTATTCGTATATTTGATCCTACAATTTTTAAATGGCAAAAGACACGACCATACGTTGCTCTCTGTGCGGAAGAGATAAAAAAGAATCCAAAATACTTATTGCAGGCATTAACGGTCATGTGTGCGACAACTGCGTGACCCAGGCTTACGGTATTATTAAGGAAGAAACAGTTGGAGAGCAAAAGCAGCAGGTGCAGCACGCGCTTAATCTTCTTAAGCCGCAGGCCATTAAACAAAAGCTTGATGAATACGTGATCGGTCAGGACGATGCTAAAAAAGTTCTGAGTGTCGCCGTTTATAATCACTTCAAAAGGATCTCGCATACTGCAAAGAATAACAAGGAAGAAATTGAGATCGATAAATCGAATCTTATTCTCGTAGGAGAAACAGGTACCGGTAAAACATTGCTGGCAAGAACTATTGCCACTATGCTGAATGTTCCTTTCTGCATTGCCGATGCCACAGTTCTTACTGAGGCGGGTTATGTTGGTGAAGATGTGGAAAGCATTCTTACAAGATTACTTCAGGCCGCTGATTACGATGTAGCTGCTGCTGAAAAGGGAATTGTTTTTATTGATGAGGTGGATAAGATTGCGCGTAAAAGCGATAATCCTTCCATTACCCGCGACGTGAGCGGAGAAGGTGTTCAGCAGGCTATGCTTAAATTGCTGGAAGGTACTGTTGTTAATGTTCCGCCGCAAGGTGGGCGTAAACATCCTGACGCAAAGATGATCCAGGTAAATACAAAGAACATTCTTTTTATTTGCGGTGGGGCTTTTGATGGCATTGAAAAAAAGATCGCTAATCGTTTAAATACACAGGCTGTTGGATATTCTTCGAGCATATACAGCGCTGAGATCGATAAAGGAAATCTCTTACAGTATATTTCTCCCCAGGATCTTAAGTCATACGGACTCATCCCTGAACTTATCGGTCGTTTGCCGGTTCTCACATATTTACGTCCACTCGACAGGCATGCGTTAAGGCAGATCCTTACTGAACCTAAGAATGCACTCATTAAACAATACAGGCAACTCTTTAAAATGGAGGGAACCAAGCTCGAATTCGACGAGTCTGTTCTGAACCTTATTGTTGAGAAAGCAATTGAGTTCAAATTAGGCGCACGCGGATTACGTGGTATTTGCGAAGCTATCATGACCGACATCATGTACACTCTTCCAAGCGAGGAGCGTCCGGTGAAAACGTTTACTGTTACCCTTGATTATGCGCTCGACAAACTGAAGAACGCAAGGCTTAATCAACTCAAAGTCGCATAACAACGGTACTCTGACACGAATTTCACTAATGGGAAATTGAACACACATTTCCTTCAAACATTTCACGAATTATTATGTTACAATATAACTGTGGTGCTGAATTGAGGCAGAGTTAATTGGTGCAATTTTAATAATGCGAGAATTGGTAATTGGTGCAATTAGTGTTTAGTATTCTGCGTCTATAGCATGTTTTTTAATTGCTCTTCCATTTCCCTCGTGTACTGGCCAAATAGCTCTTCGTTGATCAGCGGGAATTCATCTTTCTTATAGGTTTTGTAAATGGTTTTTCCTTTCAGGTAATGGATCTCGTGACAAACATTGAGCAGGGGTTCAATGATATGCGAAGAAATGAACACTGTTTTTCCCCGTTGGTTCAGGATGCGGATAATGGTTTCCAGGATCTTGTTTGTTTCCAGGTCTAACCCGTTAAAAGGTTCATCCAGAATAAAAATAGTTTTATCCTGCTTTATCTGGCTCAACAGGATCAGCTTCTTTTTCATCCCCGTTGAAAATTCTTCGGTTAAAGTGTCGAGAGGAAGCCTGAAGAGCTGCGCTAATTTTTCCTCGTTGTATGAAAACGATTCAGCTTTGAAAACACTTAGAAATTCCCGCGCTGTTAGTTTTGGATACAGGAAAAGATCCGTATCAATAAATGCCAGGTCACGTTTAAGCAACCTTTTTCCCCCGGATTCAACAGTTACTGCTGTGTTTTTTAAAAACCCCGACAGAAGCCGAAAGAAGGTTGTTTTTCCTGCGCCGTTGAGGCCTACAACGCCGTGGGTCTGTCCTGAGGAGAAATTGGCGGAGACCTCCTGCAAAACCACTTCGTCCCTGTAGCTGAATTGCGGTATATTAATGCTGATCATCGTCGGTGAATTGAGAAAGATTGAGTCTTGCTTTTTTATGGTTTACAAAATATAACATAATAGCTATGGGAATGAGGTAAGGAATAAAAACCGCCGCTAATAGTATCAGCATGTCCCCGCTGAATGAAAGTGATTCTCCCGGCTGGTAATTACTGTACTTTATCAGTACCGAATTTGCTGCCAGTAGCAGGAAACTGAGTAAGAAACCCGCATTGATAAATATTACCTCCTGGTGGAACAAACAATTCACAACCAGCAAGGGGAGATTTGTGACGAGGATCACAGTTATTACAAAACGGATCTTATCATTTAAAAACTTTGCTACTGTGGTGTTGTGTGGATTCAGCATGATACGGGGTTCGGAAATACTATAAAATCCGATAAAGGTGAGATTAAGAAGAAAGAGCGCTGCAATTCCAAAAAGTTTTACGGGACTTAATGCAATAGCAAGCATACACAGGATGAGGAGCAGAGGTGCGTTTTTTCTCAAACCCGTTATCCATTCAAATTGCGAGGAAGGAACAAGCCGGCCCAGGAACAGATATCGTGGTCCAGCAAGCTTAAAGGTGACCCAGGGCAGTATTGAGCCGATACCATGGGTGACAATAGCTGGCAGGAGATTACCAGTTATAACAAATGCAAGAGTGCATGGCAGGAGAGTGATGTTGTAATTCAAAACCATCTGCCACTTCGCATTTTGAAACAGACTCCTGGCAAAAGAAAGGTCTTTACGCTGCAGGAAATGCTGCTGTATGGCGAAGATCAGGATTATGCTTATAAACCATGAGTACTGTGGTTTTTCAGACACTATTTCTCTTACGATAAAAAATGCTGCTGCTGCAATGATGAACGTCCACGCACCCAGGTCACGACGAAGTTGATAAAAGCGGATTCTCGCTAATTGCATGCGTAAAGGAAATAAATCGGCAGGTTGACGTTGAATTAATGTTTGTTAATTCAGTTTTAATTTGCCGGGTGGCAAATACCCAAGATCATCGGCTATTTTCAGGGATTATATAATTTATATTCGACGGCCCGTACATACTTGCAGAATTCGTACATGCTCAGGCGGTTATTGTCTACAAGATATAAACCATAACCATCGATCGACTGTAGCTCAAAAGCATCGGTCTTGATAAATTCATGAATGTTGTACTTCGACGCTAAGAACATAAATCGTTTCACGTATTTTGTTTTGCCTGCTTCTCTAACAAGATATCTTCTTTCAGAATTCGTTTCCTGCGTGGAGGGAAAATCCGGGAAAATGGCCGGTGCGCCGTAAGCAAGAAAACTGCTTAGCCAGAAGTAGTTTGCAATTACAAGATCCTTAACGCCCTGCTTTTCACAATGACCTTTGTAAACCTGCATTGCATCCAGGAGACCCGCCATTGGCATAATGTGAACGCCTACCCATTCATGCTCATCTGTTTGTGCCGTGAGATTCGCCCGGTAATGAGTGAATTTGTATGCTGTAAATAAAAAAGTGATGCAGATGATAATAGTGATAGCGTAACGATGTATTCGAAGGAGAATAAAAAAGAGATAAAAGATGATGGGAAGCGCAAGGTACATTCGGCTTGCTGAATAATACGCCCAGTCAGTTCCATCTCCTGTTTTGCCGGAAGCGCATGATGCAATTATAATAGCGTAACAGACCAGCATAGACCAGAATGCCTTGCGGTTGCGCTTGTAAAGGAGAATGGTAAACACGAGCAGGCTTAACGGGAGCGCCAGTGGCAGCTTATCAGTAAAAAAGCTGATATGCAGCATGCCTAAAGGCAGATTTGAAACATTGGCCACAAAGTGCTCCCACGAGAAATGATAAAGCAGTCCGTAAACAATATACTCCGGGTGATCATCGTAAAATTTGTCCAGGATGAGATAGAGCGGGATAACCGAAAGAAGACAGCAGGCCGTGATGATATAATATCTTTTATCCCTATAGTGATGCAGGAAC
This sequence comes from uncultured bacterium, assembly GCA_966211905.1. Lineage (GTDB taxonomy): Bacteria > Bacteroidota > Bacteroidia > B-17B0 > Aurantibacillaceae > Aurantibacillus. The sequence continues at coordinate 1,993 of CBIHOL010000125.1, read as the reverse complement.
AGGTAGAACAAAAGAGGGATACTGGCCACCACCGAATTAGGATTGACGAAATATCCGACAATAGCCATCAACGTATTTAAAATAAGATAACTACGGTGAAAAGGATCTTTAATACTGAGAACAAAAAAACTGGTGAAGAAAAGACCTGTTACAAAACCACGAGGCAAACTTGTGAGAATATCGAAGGTGCTGGGCATGCAAAGTAAAATTGCGAGAACAAGCAGGGCGTGGCTTTTGCGTGCATTAAAAAACAGCCAGCAGGCCGTGAACAGGAAAGGAAACAAAAAAATGAAGTGCGTTGCCAGTGGAACGGCAATGTAAACGGGGACATCAAGCCACAAAAGAGGGACAGCAAAAAGCCCTTCCATGTTGGTATTATAATCCTGACCGTAGAACCGGGGTTCAAAGAACAATCCCCTGGAATAATCACTGGCGGCGATCCAGATCAAAGGCTGATCAGAATCCACATGATTGATATTAATATCAATAAAAATTAAATAGTGTGTTATGAAGATCAGGACGAGACATGCTATAAATGAAAGATTCAGCAGCAGCTGATAACGCGACGTATGAATAAACTCTTTTATTTTCAATGCAGGAAATCTTTTCACAATATACAGAAGATTGACCTTTTTTTGCTGAGAAGATCAAAATCATTGCGTGCCGCACCTGGTGTCTGTGACAAATTGTTACTTTTATATCTTTTAAATATTATGGATTTTTCAAAATATAATTTTGGTGTAGGCGATCGTTTTGTTCGGTATGCGAAGATCGACACTCAGAGCGACCCTCTTTCTCCCACTTGTCCCAGTACCGCGAAGCAGAAGGACCTTTCCACATTGCTGGTTAAGGAGCTCCAGGCAATGGGAGTAAAAGATGCAGCAATGGACGAGCACGGTTATGTTTACGGAACCATTGAAAGCAATACCAGTAAAAAAGTGCCGGTTCTGTGTTTCTGTTCCCATGTTGATACCGCGCCAGATTGCAGCGGCACCAATGTGCAGCCTGTGATCCATAAAAATTACGACGGGAAAGATATTGTATTGCCAAAGGATACTTCGCAGGTTATCAGGGTTTATGAGCATCCCCAGTTAAAGGAAAAGGTGGGTCACGATGTTATTACTACTGACGGTACAACATTATTAGGTGCTGATGACAAAGCGGGCGTGGCGGAGATCATGGAGGCTGTGAACTATTTAATGACACATCCCGAAGTAAAACACGGAAAGATCCGGGTCCTGTTTACGCCTGACGAAGAGATTGGAAGAGGAGCGGATAAAGCTGATATGAAGAAGCTTGGAGCAGATTTTGGCTACACACTTGACGGAGGTGCGGTTGGTACGCTGGAAAATGAAACCTTCAGTGCGGATGGGGTTTCCATAAAGATCCATGGATTTTCAACTCATCCAGGTTATGCGAAGAATAAGATGCAGCATGCTATCAAAATAGCATCGCAGATCATTGAAAGAATTCCCAAAGATAAAACCCCGGAATCGACCGAAAAAAAACAGCCATTTATCCATCCTACATCCATTGCAGGTGGTTTGGAAGAGGTTGAAATAAAATTCATTATACGCGCTTTCGATACTGCCACTCTTCAGGCACTGGAGGAAGAGCTCAAAGGTATTGCACAGGATGTTGTATCGCGTTACGATAAGTCCTCATTTGATTTTACTGTAAGTGAGCAGTATCGCAACATGAAGGAAGTGCTTGATAAACATCCCCAGATCGTTGAATATGCTTCTGAGGCAATTAAACGTACCGGCGTAACTCCGAAACTGAGCAGCATTCGAGGCGGGACAGACGGATCAAGGTTTTCATACATGGGTTTACCAACTGCCAACCTTTATGCAGGTGAACACGGAATCCACAGCAAACAGGAGTGGGTTACTGTACAGGATATGCAAAAGGCAGTTGAAACGATTGTGCAGCTCGTAGCTATCTGGGAAGAGCGGAGTTGAAGTGCTGTTCCTGGTTTCTCGTTTCTGGTTTC
>CBIHOL010000124.1:0-9778 GCA_966211905.1 uncultured bacterium | reverse complement strand
CCTTTCCCTTCGCGCAGAGCAGCTTGATAAAGCTGAAAAACTTTCCCGCCGTGCAAATGAATTGCAGCCAGGTAACCGGAATTACATGGACACGTATGGCTGGATCCTTTACAAGCAAAAAAAATACAGGGACGCCGAGCAATGGCTTGGAAAGGCAGCGACTCTCGGTCCAAAAAATCCGACGATCCTCGAACATTATGGCGACGCACTTTTTATGTCCGGCAAAAAAACAGAGGCTCTTACTCAATGGAATTTAGCTAAAGATGCGGGAGCTGGCAACGAAGTACTACTCAAAAAAATAAAGGAGCAGAAAATAAATGATCAATAAAATCTTAATACCCGTCCTGGTCCTGTTTTTTGTTGTTGTATCGTGCAAGAACAGGAAAAAGACAACAGCGACCCCGCAACCGGTTACGCAGGCAGACGATACTTCCGCAAGCCGCTGCCGCCTGGATTACAAAAGTGCCAGGACCCTCGGCAGGCGGATGAAAGAGCAGGAGCTGCAATTTGCCTGGTTAAATCTTAAGGCAAATGTCGAATCACATTTTGAGGACCAGGAAGAGAATTTTGATATCCGTGTTGTGGTGCGAAAAGATAGTGCGATGCTGGTTACGATCCAGTACCTGCTGGGGCTCCAGGTTGCCAAGGTTCTCATTACTACCGATTCAGTAAAATTCGTAAACTATATCAGGAAAAGTTATTTCAAAGGTGATTTCAAGTACATTAACGATCTACTGAATGCCGACCTCGATTTTGACCTGCTGCAGGCTGTGCTGGTAGGTAACAGCGCTGAGTTCATTGATGAGGAAGCAAGGCTTAAACCTGTTGCTGACAGGATAAACTGCCGTTATCTTTTAAGCACCGAAAGAAAAAAACGCTTGCGCAAGATCCAGTCGGGCGAGGATGACCTGAGAAATTCCATGCAGACCTTAACCCTTGGTGAAGATTATAAAATCATCACGAACGAATTCATAGATCCGCACACCGACAGGAAATTCATTGCCAGTTACTCTGCCTTTGCCCGCAAAGACAGCGTTTATGCACCATACCATGTTGATATTGACCTGGTGGCGCAGAAAAAGGGCAGCATTAAAATTGACTATGTTCGCATAGAGAAAAACTCGCCACAGAAGATCAACTTAAACATCCCTTCAAAATATGATCCTATACAAATACAGAAGAAGGAGTAAACTGCTGTTGCTTGCAACATTGGTTTGTAGCTTTCTGTTTGTATTTGATCTGCCTGCTCAGAATTCAAAAAACTCTAAAAGGGATCTTGAGAATAAAAAAAAGCGCATCAACGAAGAGATCCGGGAAATAAACCAGATGCTCAGCGAAACCAACGCCAACAAAAAACACTCAATGGGCGCGCTGCTCAACCTTAATATCAAGCTTCAAAAAAGACAGGAGCTCATCAACACTATTAACGCACAGCTCAGCGACCTCGAGCGCGACATTCAATCGAGCCAAGGACAGGTTTCAACATTAAAGGCGAATCTTGAAAAACTCAAAAAGGAATATGCCCGCATGATCGTCTTTGCCCAGCGCAACAGGGACTCATACAGTGTGCTGATGTTCATTTTTGCCGCTGATGATTTTAACCAGGCCTATGCGCGTATGAAATACATGCAGCAGTACTCGGAATTCCGCCGCAAACAGGCCATAGAGATCATTAATACTCAAACGCAGCTGATCGCAAAATTAAATGAGCTCAACAGCCAGCGACAGGAAAAGAATGAACTGCTGGTGCATGAACAGGCTGAAAAAAAGACTCTCAGCACCGAACGTAAAGCAAAAGAACAGGTTTTGACCGAGTTGCAGCAAAAGGAAAAAAAGCTGAAGGCCGAACTGGAAAAGAAAAAGGAAGACGCCGTATTGTTGCAGCTTGCCATCAAAAAGCTCATCGAAGCAGAAATAAAACGCAAGGCCGAGGAAGCTGAACGCCGGCAAAAAGAAAAAGCGCTTGCTGCTAAAAAAGCGAAGGAGGCTAAGGAAAAACAACTCGCCGCAGAAAAGAAAAAGAAAAATAAAACCGATGCGCCGGTTAAAAAAACGGAACCTGAAAGTGTTGCGGTTGAGAAAAAAGACCGGCTGGTGCCTGAGCTCAGTGAAGAGGCCGAGGCTTTGAGCGCAGACTTTGCCAACAATCGCGGCAAGCTGCCATGGCCTGTCTCCAAAGGCGTTATCTGCGAAGGATATGGAGAACATGAACATCCGGCCATTAAAGGTTTTATGATGTTTAATAACGGGGTTGAGATCTGCGCTACCAAAGGCATGCAGGCAAGAGCTGTTTTTGAGGGTGAAGTTACCGGCATCGCCGTTTCTCCCGCAGGGGGAAATCTTGTTATCATCCGACATGGTGAGTACCTCAGCGTTTACAGCAACCTCGATGATGTGCTGGTTAAAACAGGTCAGAAAGTATCCGTAAAGCAGCCTATTGGCACTGTTCTCTATAATGCAGATGAAGACCGCACATCTATGAACCTGCAGATCTGGAAAGGCCAGAAAACAATGGATCCGGGAGGCTGGCTCTTTAACGCCCGATAATAAAAAAACCCGGCATAACCGGGTCTTCATTCGTTTCTTTTATTCTTAATTCTTGAAGAATTCGTCGTAGCTCACTTCTGTGGTTTTCAGAGTGCATTTCTCCTTAATAAGATCAAGCACTTTTTTGCTGTACAGATTTTCAAAGATCTTCTGAGCTTCTTTTTCCTTGCTTAAAAGGTCTTTGCTGATCTTTTCGAGATCCTCCTCTGCAGGTACCTGTCCGTAACGCGCATACTCGCTGCGGATATAGTTCTTAGCTTCTTCTTTTGCTTCGTCAGCCTCAACTTTAATTCCGTTATCCTTGATTATCTTGTTTTCGATCAGTCTCCACTGCATCGCTTTTGCATAGTTTGGATAATCCTTCTCAAGTTCTTCCTGGGTAAGTGGTTTTTCATTTACCGCCATTAACCAGCGTTTTAAGAAAGAATCAGGCAATTCAATATTTGACTTTTCAACGAGATTCTTTTCAACTTCCGTTTTTAAGAAACGCTCTGAATCGGCTTTGAACATCAATGCCAGCTCTTCACGGATCTTGTTCTTAAATTCCTCTTCGCTGTTGATCTTTCCTTCTCCGTAAACTTTATCAAATAATTCCTGGTTCAGCTCGGCTTCTTCAAGACGCGAAATGTTCTTCACAGTCAGCTGCAAATTACAATCAACGCTGTCAGCTACATTTTTATCAATTCCAAGTGATACACTTTTGTCAAGTGCGGTATCGTAAAGTTCGTTGATATTGATCACGATCTTATCGTCGCGCTTCACGCCTAAAAGCTTTGCTTTTGCATTTTCATTCTTAATGCGCTCGTAACTTACGCTGGTGCTTTTATAGATCCCGCCCGGCTTAATTGCGCCTGTTTCATCAAGTTCGTTGATATCAACAAACACAACATCTTTTTCTCCTGCTACCTCAGGACTCACCGGCTTGCCATGGTTACGGCGAACATCGTGCAGATATTTTTCAACAAGCTGATCATCCACTTTCACTGTTTTATATGTGAAGGTTTTGCTGCTGTCGAGGTTTACGTTGATCTCAGGTGCCAGACCGATCTGGTAAATGAATTCAAATTCTTTCTGAGTAGCAAAATCAACACTGGTCTGATCTTTAGGTAAAGGATTACCAAGGATCTCGATTTTGTTCTCCTCAATGTATTTGTAAATTGTATCGTTAAGGAGCTTATTGATCTCATCAACCATTATCTGGGTACCATACTGCTTTTTTATAAGACCTGCAGGCACTTTACCTGGCCTGAAACCTGGCATGTTTGCCTGCTTCTGCACTTTTTTAATGCCTTCGTTTACTTTTGCTTCATAATCCTGAGGCGCCAGCTTTATAGTGATCTCGGCGGTAAGGTTGTCGGTATCCGTCTTTGAAATGTTCATTTTTATAAATTTAGGAGGGCAAAAATACGCAAAAAACCTGATTCCACAGGCATATTATGTGCCTGAGCTAGAGAAAATTAACAAAGCTTCAGGAGAAAGTTGTCTGGAAACTGCAATCAAACTTTTCAGAAGGTTCTAAGCTGATAAGCCCTTCTTTTTTAGGGAATTCGCCCGTAGAATCAACACGGTCAGCAATACCATACCAGGGCTCAAGGCACACAAATTCTGTGCAGCCCTTTTTTGACCAGATCCCGTAATAGGGCCAGTCCTTACATTCCATGGTGATCTTATGCTGCGATTTTGACGAGCACAGACTGATCTTTGAGACCTGGTGGTTTTCAAAAACAAGCGCATCGTCATCGAACAAATTCGCCGATAAATATAATTTCTTGCCCACCAGCGGAAGGACCTTATTCGTAGTACTGCGCAAACCATCCTGCAAAACAGTCTGCAGGAAAGTATCATGATAAAATTCTATGTAATAATCCTGAAATTTTTCATCCGCATCTATCGGACAGCGGAACCCCGGGTGAGCGCCTATGCTGAAGAGCATCTTGCTGTCACCGGTATTCTTCACTTCATACCTGGTGTTAAGCTCATTGCCGGACAATTCATAGATAATCCTGAGGCTGAATGCAAAAGGATATAGTTTTTTTGTCTCGTCATCCGATATGAGTTCCAAAGTGCATTTTGAAGGCGAGCTTTCGGCAACCTTAAATTTCATATCACGCGCAAAGCCATGCTGTCCCAGCTGGTAGGACTTCCCCGCAAATTCGTATTTATTTCCTTTCAGCTTTCCGACAATCGGAAAAAGTACCGGTGCGTGACGGGGCCAGATCTTTTCACTTGCCTGCCATACAAACTCGGTGCCCTGGTTATTGGTAACACTGCACATTTCAGCGCCCTGTTCCCTGATCCTTACTTTCAGGTCTTTCGACTTTAATTCAATATCCATTGCCAATTTTATCCGGATCCTATAAAAACATGATTCCTTTGATCAGCGCTGCCTTTCTGTAGATCTCGATGATCTCGTCGACATTGATCACCACCATTTTTGCCGTCACGCTGGTGTATTTTCCTTTGCCACTTTCTTTTGTGAGAATATCAGTGCCGGCATCAAAAAGATTTTCAACCAGTGCAATGCTCCTGTTCTCGCTTTTTACAATGAACTTAAACATGTAAACACCAGGAAAACCCATGCTTTCACTGATCTTCTGTTTAAATTTTTCAAGCTCTTCTTCCGTCATGCCTAATCAAAGTAATGATTGTAAATTAAAACGAGACCAAATATAACCAGCAAACCCCCGGTTACGATATTGATCCTGTGCATCGTGTTTGTATTCAGCACCTTTTTTAATTTGTCGGCGGCAGAAACTTTTGCCAGCTCAACCAATAATACAAGTCCGAGAGTGATGCTGAAATAAATGATCATACGCGGGATCGCGTAAGCCATCGTTTTACTAACAGCGGTAACATTTCCGAGCCATAATAACCACACCGCGGGGTTTAAACTGTTCAATAATATTCCTTTAATCAGCATTTTTCTTCCGGAAGGCACATTGATCTCAATTGCAGTATCACCCGGCTGCACTGGTCTTTTAAAATGCAACGCTCCGAAAACTATAAGCACAATGCCCGCCAGGATGCCCATAAATCTTTGCGCCTTGTCGTCGTGTATAAAACTTGTTGCTCCATAATGAACCAGGAAAATGGTAAGAAGACAAACGAGGAAATCGCTCATCACAACTCCTGTGGCAAGGATAGAGCCGGCTTTGTACCCATGTTTGATTCCGGTGTTGATCAACGCAAAAAAAGCGGGGCCGAAAGAAAAAGTTAGCAGCAGAACAATTACTATCGTTTGATATATTAAACTAAGAACCAATAGTGCTGTACTTTTCGTTGTTATTTTTTAGGAATGCGAGCCAGTCATTAAGATGTTTGCCTTTTAATACTCTTGGGAATTTACTTTGTCCTCCAAGCTTATCCTTGCTGGCAAGAAAGTCAATAAAAGCCTCATTGGGCAGTACGTGTACAAAAACCTCCTTCAACGCGTGTTTCCGTTCTACGATGTAGTCATCGTTCAACTGGCAAAGGTAACCATCCAGTTTTTCTTTCAGTACAGTTTCATCCACACGTTTGTTGGTGCCTATGTACCACTCGTGCGCAAACAAACCCTGGTAAGGTTTTCCCACAACACAGTATTCATTTATGCTGATATTCAGGTCGTCGGCAACCAGCTTAATAGCCTTATTCATATTGTCAACGCTGAGATGCTCTCCGCATAAGCTCAGAAAGTGCTTGGTGCGTCCTGTGATAATGATCTCACAACGTTTCAGATCAGTGAATTTAATTGTATCACCGATCAGGTATCTCCATGCACCCGCGCAATTGCTGATCAATAGTGCGTAATCTTTATCGAGCTCCACCTCCGTAATATTCAGGGCCTGTGCACCTGGCTTAACATTACCGTCAGCATCAAAATTATCTTCAGTAAAAGGCACAAACTCAAAGAACACCTTATTGTCGGTCATGAGCTTCATTGCCTGGTGCTCATTAGGTCTTTCCTGGTATGCAAGGAATCCTTCAGAAGCCATATAGGTATCAATATAGATCAGTTTTTTTCCACACAACGCATCTATGCTGGCCTTGTAAGGATGAATGGCAACTCCCCCATGTACAAGGATAGCCAGGTTAGGCCAGATATCGTGAATGGTCTTTACATTGTAATGTTTTATTATTCTTTCAAAAAGGATCTGGATCCATGCAGGTACTCCGCAGATAAATCCAACATTCCATGTCCGTGCCTTGTCAACTATTTCCTGCAGCTTGCTTTCCCAGTCCTTTAACGAGGTTATCTCGCGCCCGGGCAATGTAAAATTCTGGAACCACCGTGGCTGGCTGCCGGTTGTGATACCGCTAAGGTCTCCGCTGAAATAGGTGCCGTTATAATTCAGGTTAGTGCTTCCACCTACAAAGAGGATCTCTGTTTCATACTGTTCGTTGGAAAAATTAAAATGACGTGTAGAAAGGATCTGCTTCATGGTTCCCCGGTGAATCGCCTTTATCATGTCGTTTGTAACAGGAATATGTTTGCTCGACGACTCAGATGTACCCGAGCTCAAAGCAAAATAATTGATCTTTCCTGGCCAGCAAACATCACGCTCTCCTTTAAGTGCGCGATGCCACCATGCATCGAAAATACTCTGGTAGTCATAAATAGGCACACGTTTCTGGAATTCCCTGATTGGATCTTCCATAAAAGCGAGCTCACTGAATTTAAAAGTCTCTCCAAATGCGGTAAACTGCGCCTTCTCGGTTAACCGCTGCAATTGCCTCACCTGCTGCTTATAAACATTCTTCCTTGCAGGGATCCTTGAACGGATGTCAATTGCGCTTTTTATTATCGAACCTAAAATCGGCATCTTCTCAAAATTAGTTTAAAAGGTTTTCACCTGTTCTTATTTCATGTACCTGAAATCCTGGTTGTTCTTTATCACTTTAAGCGACTGGTAAATAAGCTTGATCACTTCCTCCACATCCTGCTTGTGTACACTTTCAACAGTGGTATGCATGTAACGTAATGGAAGAGAAATAAGCACTGAAGCAATTCCATCCGTAGCATAGGCAAAAGCATCGGTGTCGGTGCCTGTTGCCCGCGATGCGGCCATTCTCTGGAACTCGATCTTGTTTTTCTTTGCCGCGTCGATCACCAGCTTCAATAAATTATTCTGTACTGCAGGGGCGTAACTTACAACCGGACCTTTTCCGCATGCAATATCACCACTGGCTATCTTATTCATCATGGGTGTCTGCGTATCGTGGCAAACATCCGTCACAATTGCAATGTTGGGATTGATACGTCTTGCTATCATGGTTGCGCCATTAAGACCCACCTCTTCCTGCACGCTGTTAACGATATATAAGCCGAAAGGCAGTTTGTCTTTGTTTTCTTTCAAAAGTCTTGCCACCTCAGCAATCATAAAACCACCGATCCTGTTATCAAGCGCACGACCTGTGTAAAAACGATCATTCAGCTCCATCAGTTCGTCTTCGTATGTTACAACACAACCAACGTGAACCCCGAGATCTTCTACCTCTTTCTGCGATTTGCAGCCAATATCGAGGAAAATATTCTTAAGGCTAGGCGCCTCTTCTTTCGCGGCATCGCGCACATGAATTGCGGGCCATCCAAAAACTCCTTTTACAATTCCCTTCTCAGTGTGAATATTCACTCTCATGGATGGCGCGATCTGGTGATCACTTCCCCCGTTCCGTCTCAGGTAAATAAATCCTTCCTTGGTGATATAATGCACAAACCAGCTGATCTCGTCGGCGTGAGCTTCAATTACCACTTTATACGTTGCGGATGGATTTATGACCCCCACAGCAGTGCCGTAAGTATCTACAAAGTACTCATCTATATAAGGTTTGATATAATTAAGCCAGATCTTCTGCCCACTGCTTTCAAAACCGGTGGGGGAGGGATTGTTCAGGTATTCATACAGGAATTTGGTAGATGCGTTTGTTAAGATCGACTTGGTTTTTGCCATAAAATGCTTGTTGTTTAAGGAACTTAAATTAACACAAAAATAATGTAAATAAAAAGCGATAAGAGGCGCAGATTACGCGGATACCACAGATTTTACCTGCGAAGAATTTATTGATGACTAAACGGCAAATAAAAGCGTATCAGCGGAATTTGCACAACTTAGCTGGAATGATCGGCGCAATTGTTGCGCGTTAGTTACATGCAATTCTGTATAATCTGTGCAATCTGCGTGTCTACACCGGATTCCACCGCGCTGCCCGTCAACCCTATTTTTCTTTTTTCTTTTCTCCTGCCCAGGTTTTGTAAATATCCTGTTGTGGAATAACGAACGGCGGGACCCGGCGTAACGGCTCGCAGGGCTTAAGAGTATCCCTGCAATCGGCGGGAAGCTGCTGATAAAGTTGTGTGCCTTTCGTTTTCCAGGCTATCATTTCATCACTTACATCTTTTACAACTTTTGCAGGATTTCCCACTACCACTTTCCGCTTTTCAACTTTAAATTCAGCTGCAACAAACGAAAGCGCGCCAACAATACATTCGTCGCCAATTTCAGCATTATCCATAATTACGCTGTTCATGCCGATAAGACTGTTTTTACCAATGGTAGCCCCGTGAACCACAGCACCGTGGCCTATATGCGCCGACTCTTTAAGCAATACTGTCGTGCCAGGAAACATATGTATTGTGCAATTCTCCTGCACATTGCAGCCGTCTTCAATTATTATCTGTCCCCAGTCGCCACGTATTGCCGCACCGGGACCTATGTACACATCTCTGCCGATGATAACATTACCAGTTACTGTGGCGTTGGGATGAATAAAAGCAGAAGCATCAATAACCGGCTTGTATCCGTTAAATTCAAAAATATTGGCCATATAAAGTTTGGTAATGGTTTAACATAAATTACCGAAGATAATAACTCTTTGCTTACTGGAAGGGTCGGCAACAGGGCCATTTTAACACTACTTTGGTTAAATACTACAAAGTGTAGCAGGATTTTGCTATTTAACGTAGTACCTTTATGGTAGAGAAACAAAAAGCAGAGTTATGAGAATTTCATCAATATCGGGCAACGCAGCTACCCTCGGGGAGTGGAGCAGTTTTTTAAGTATTTTAAATAATAAAAGTGCTTCGGCAGAGCCTCTCATAAAAAAAGCAGAATCACCTGTAAGCATAGTCGATCATCTCGAAAAACAGCTCCATGACGAGCCTGTGAGGATGAATGATGGCTGGTATACTATTAAGAAAGTAAAACGTAAGCCTGTATTGCCGGGTCAGCTGGCATTGCAGTTATAATTGAAA
>CBIHOL010000123.1:0-9831 GCA_966211905.1 uncultured bacterium | reverse complement strand
CAGAATAGCATTTGCCCCGAGGTTGGCATTGTTAGGTGTGCCGTCCAGCTCTATCATTTTTGCATCAATTTCCGCCTGTTCAAGAACGTACGTTCCTTTCAGGTTCTCACGGATGATCGTGTTGATGTTATTGACTGCCGTGTACACGCTTTTTCCCAGGTACACCGATTTGTCGTTGTCACGCAGCTCCACTGCTTCGTGGGTGCCGGTAGAGGCTCCCGATGGCACGGCTGCCCTGCCAAGAGTGCCGGTTTCTGTTACAACATCTACTTCAATAGTGGGGTTTCCACGCGAATCCAGGATCTGACGCGCACTGATATTATTTATAAATGACATAGAAAAAGATTAAGGGATGAAATTAGTAATTTTCCGGGAGATGGATCGGGAGCCTATGGCTTTTTGCCTTTCTTAACGGCTTTGGTTTCCTCAGTGATCAGGGCTGAAAGTGGAAACTTTAAACCCCTGTAGCTGCTTAAGCTCACTTTTACAGTTCCTACAATTATAGGAGTTTCAATATAGACCGGGAGTTTATTCTCATCGTCAGAAACCCATACGGTCATGCCCTCTCCTTTTTTAAAAATTGAACCTTCAACCAACAGTGGACTGAATTTCACACAATTGAATTTTCCGAGATCTTCCACTTCCATTTTTTCTTTGCCAAGATACCGCACATAGATGGGATATACCTTGCCGTCGATTAGCAGCGACATACCGATGGTGTCGTTTACCCTGCACTTCGTATAATCAAAGCTCCTGGCATAATAAATGGCCGACAGCACGTCGATGGTGCACGCTGCGGTTTTAACGGTATCGACCGCCGGTTTTTTACTGCCTCTTGTAATAACGGTAAATGCGCGGCCGCGAAAATTATCGAAAAGATAAGTGTGCTTGTCGTGTTTGTTGCCTTCGTTCACAGTAGCTGTGAATTTTATTGGCCTGAATGTAGTGCTATCAACTATGGCTTCAAAAAGATCATTCACTTTATAGAACCAGTCGTACTTCGAAAATGTAGCTCCCTGCCCCTTAAAATGGAACGCTCCTTTACCATTGTGATTGATCGTATTCACCGAAAAGGAAGAATAGCCGGATTCAACCCATACAAGACCCCAGTTGTAGACTACCTTATACTCGAGCAGTTCATTTGGTTTAAAAGCAAGCTGGTTGATATTGCAGGGATATTGCGCCCGCAGCAGTTCACAGCTGCCTATGCACAGAAAAAAGAAGAGCGATCTGAAAAAAAAGCGCACTTCGCTAAGTTATCATCATAAATGTTTGTCACAATCTGATGCCGCCCTTAATCATTAACATGATAAGGTTCGAAACCGACCATGCCTGGTGCATACAGCCTTTCCCACGTTTTGGTTCGAGTCCGTCAAAGATCTCAGAGATCCCATGCACACAGCCTTCGTTATAAAAGTGCTCTTTTAATGGTTCAAGCTCTTTTGCGATCTGTTGCTTCGTTTTTTCCGAGTAATCATTCGATCTTAACAATGCCATATAATATTCAGGCATCAGGAACGGCCATACAGTTCCCTGGTGATAAGCTGCATCACGTTTCCATACATCGCCGGTGTATTCGCTTTTAAAGTCGGGGTGTTGAGGATGAAGTGTTCTTAATCCGTAAGAAGTAAGCAGGTTCTTGCGTACGCTTTCGACCACAAATTTCTGCTCACGCTCAGGCAAAACAGTATAAGGAAGGGACACGGCGTAGATCTGGTTTGGTCGCACTGCCGTGTCGGCCTGCCGGTTCTCATTCACAATATCATTCAGGTATCCATCGCGGTTCCAGAATGAACGTACAAAATTCTCTTCAAAGTTCTTTCGTACTTTTTTCACCTCTTCTTTTACTGTCGTACCAATGGTGCCGGCAACGTTCTCGTAAACACGTAGCGCGTTATACCATAAAGCATTGATCTCAACTGCGCAGCCGTCGCGGGGAGTAAACACAATGTCCCTGATGCGCGCGTCCATCCACGTCAGCTGGATATCCTTCGATCCCTGTGTGAGAAATCCTTTTTCTGTTACGCGTATATTATGCATGGTTCCCGCCAGGTGATGATCGATGATCTCCGTTAAACGTGGAAAGACCTCCTGCAGGAACTCAACGTCGTGGAATTTTTCATTGTATTCATGCACTGCAACAAAAAGCCATAATGTGGCATCCACAGTATTATACTCTGCCATGTCGCCCTTGTAATCGGGGAAACGGTTGGGAATGATGCCCCTGTTGAGATAACTTAAAAAAGTGAGGATCACTGATTTTGCGATCTCTTTTCTTCCGGTTGCAATGCACAGGCCCCGTATTGCTATCATCGAATCGCGACCCCAGTCGGTAAACCAGTGGTAGCCGGCAATCACCGAATAATTGTCTGTTGTACGCCGGTGCACTATAAACTGGTCCCCGGCAATGATCAGGTCCTTCAAGAACTGGTTCTCTACCTGGTCGGGTGCAGTGCCGTTGATCCTTGTCAGCTCCGCTTTTTTAAGGAGAACAGGATCGTTTTGCACCATTTTTTCGTCGGTCGAAAAAAGCAGAAATATGGATTGACCCGGTTGCAGCTGATGCTCTACGCGTCCCAGGCTGTATATGTCTTCTACAAAGTCCTGACCGCGTTCTTTATCGATGGCGTATTCTATTTTACGATTCCAGTACCTGTTCTCAATGAACTCGCCTTCGGTATGCCTGAAGGCAACGGGCTCTGCGCCATAATAAGCGTAAATGAGATGGGAGCGGTCGTGGTGCTTATGCTGGAAATCAAAGTTTGGTTTTTCATGCTGCAGACCGTGATAGTCGCGGTGCACATACTGTGGACTGAGTTTCAGAAGGTACGGCGATTTTGAGGTATTACGATATTCAATCACCGTGGTGTTTGAATTGTAGACCATGAATACTGTTTTTTCGATCTCCGCATCTGCAAATTTAAAAGTGGAGACCGGCAACGGCAGCCTCGAGAATCCACTGAGAAAGGTATATCCTGAAGGATGCACATGGCCGCCTTCATAATTTGTGGTGTGCAGCTCGAAATCCGTACCCTGGTAATAGATCACCTCACTCATCTGCGACACAAGTACCATGCGCTCGGTGGGAGGATTAAATGAAGCAACCAGCACTCCGTGATAGCGCCTTGTATTTAAACCACTGATAGTAGAAGAGGAGTATCCGCCAATGCCATTGGTGACGATCCATTCTTTATTCGAAACTTCCTGTAGTTTCGTTTCCGTTCCTTGTTGTATAGTTATTTCCAAATGGAATTTTCTTTTTTGTTAAAGCTAAATAGCTATTGAATGTAAGAACCTGCTTTTCGGTGAAATGCGCAAATAAATGGCTGAAGTTATGCTACGAAATTAGACAGGAAGCAGAAATAAGGGTTTTACGCGCTTTTAAGAAGGTGATTGAGATCCACGCCCTGGAGGTATTTATCCAGGCGAGCACCTTTTTTAAACGGAGTGATCTCGGAAATACACGCTGTGCGGGCAGTTAAAACCACTTCCACAAAATAATCTCCCAATTGGTAAAGATTGGTCATCATTTCCTGGCTCATATAACAATCTACGTAGCGCCCATGTTCCCATAATACCGCTGCCTTTTCGTCTGTTGTGAGCCTGTTATAACTATTAAAATCCATTCTATCTTTCAATTATGGAATGCAGTATTAGTAGGTCTCTGCTTTCCGGGTGTTACCCCCCGGTTTAGCCATCGCAAATTAGATGCCAGCCTTTAAAAGTTTTAGTTTATCGATTTTAATCAGACACGCTTTTCTGCCATGCTAATTTTATATCAGTAATACAATGAAAGGCGAAGTAAAAAAAGTAATGATGCAGTGGTACTCCACTTCCGACAGGTTACCGGAGAATGAACAGGATGTGCTGATCTTTTGCCACGGACAGTATAACCTGGCAAAATTCAACAGCACAGCAGGTGGGTTTGTACTGAAAGGCGGTGCGTTTTTCCACCTTAATGATTGGAATATCAGCTGGACAAAACTGAACAACCAGTGGTTTTCTGAAAGCAGGTAATGCATAATTCGGGAAACCTGGAATGTGTTCCCGCAAATGTTGCTGCAACAGGCGCATTGCTTAATTGTTTCGGGCTGTCCGGTATAACTCTTTTATTCGACCGGTAGAACGCAGTCAGATCGACGGGCGAATTTACCAAGCCACGAAGGTTATCCCGTACGCATTTAAAATCTGCACGCTTTTAAATTAAGCCATCAAGTGAAGGGTAGACTTATACTGTAATACATAACAAAATAAGTATGCCGTTTAATCTCTTGTACTTTTAAAGAAAGACGGTGCAAAGCCAGTACTTTTTTTGAATTGTGTTGAAAGATGTGCACCACTGCTATAGTTTAAGCGATGCGCGATCTCGTTAAGGTTTAATTCTCCATAGGATATAAGGTCCTTGATGAGTGCAATCTTATGTTTTATCAGGAAGTTCTGGATAGATATGCCTTCCACCTCCTTAAAAATATTTGCAAGGTAAGTGTATTCGTAATTCAACACTTTTCTGAGATAAGTCGAATACTTTTCCTTTAACTGGTACTGCGAAAAATCGACCCAGCCTATGAGAGCATGTTTGATCTTCTCCGCCAGGATAGATTTGCGGCTTACCTGCAGTTCCAGCCCAGCGCTTTGAAGACTGCTGCTTAATTGCGCGCGTTTCTCTGCGGTAAGGTCATTTAATAATACAACTGAACCTAATTCCAGTTGAGTAAACAGTAAACCGGCTTTATTTAGTTCATCTTTTAACAGCATGGTGCACCGATTGCTGACCATATGCTTAATAAAAATTTTCATGGATTGTCCGCATGATTCCGAAAAGGGGTATTCGTTGTACGGTATGTGAAGTTAGTCTTACATGCTGGAGAGTGCAGGGATATTAGCTGAGTGAGGTATTAAGTAGGCCCGTAAGTGAAAAAACATTGGAATTGTGTAACATTTCAGGTAATATTTTGACAATACTCCCTCACTTATTGTTAAGCTTGAATAATGTAGAATCCATCTTGGCATAGAAAATGTTTGTGATTTAATGAAGCATCATATGCTATGCGACCGCACAGTTGCTGCGCCGTGGACACTTCTCTACAATTAAAGAAAGAACAACAGCGAATAAGAATTTAACACATTAAATATTGTGCGCCAATTTATGGTAAATGCATTCGTATTGACAGCCGAAGTGTGAATTGTGTAAGTTTCCGCCTTGTTTGTGTAAGCACAAGCACTGTCGCGTAGTCTAACTTTGTGTCGTGAAAATTCTTTCACATTAAATCTTATTACATGAAAATTAAATTACAAACTATTGCGCTTGCGATAACGTTATTAGGCTTCTCGCGGGAAACATTCTCGCAGGCACCAACGTTGGGCACTGCTGCTAACTTTGTTTTATTTACCACCAATGGTGCTGTGTCAAATACAGGACAAACGCTGCTTACAGGGGAGGTTGGTTCAAACAATGGTTCAAGTACCGGTTTTGGCAATGTTAATGGAACAATGCATAATAACAATGGTGCAACTTCTTCGGCCGCGGCCGATCTGCTTACTGCATACAACACCCTAAACAGCACTGTAGCAACTTTTTTCCCGGCACCTCTTCTAGGCAACGGACAATCACTTAATGCAGGCGTGTATTCTATCTCAGGGAACAGCACATTAAACAATACCTTAACGTTGAACGGGCAGGGTAATGCGAATGCTGTTTTTATTCTTAAGATCCAGGGTGCTTTTTCTGCTAACGCAGGATCAAAGGTGCTGCTCACTAACGGAGCCAAAGCATGTAATGTGTTCTGGAAAGTTGAAGGGCTCGTGAGCCTGGCTGCGGGAAATGAAATGAAAGGAAATGTGATCGCTAATAATGCGGCCATTGTCATGAGCTCAGGAGTGATCCTTGAAGGTCGTGCCTTATCGACAACAGGGGCTATAACCGTTAATAACGTTAAGGCTTTTACGCCTACTGGTTGCGGAAGTCCTTATTTAACCGGACCTGCTGCACCTAATTTAGGATCTGTTGTATGTTATGCTCTTTTCTCGGGCAATGGTCCCGTTACCAATAGCGGTAATACTTACCTGACAGGCGATGTAGGAACCAATGTAGGTTTAACAACAGGACATAATGCACTTAATGTTACCGGTGCCATCCATCCTATTCCTGATGGCTCAACTGCTGCTGCGGCAGCCGCACTTGGAACTGCATATACTTTTTTAAATACGCTTGGGGTTGATATACTTTTATTGTATCCTGCTCAGTTTGGAAATAAATTAACGCTTACCCCGCACGTATATAAATTGAACGGAGCTACAAGCTTAACCGATACGTTGTTCCTGAACGCTGAAGGAAATGTAAATGCTGTTTTCGTGATCCAGATCCAGGGTGCTCTGTCAAGCAGCACCTACGCTAAAGTGAAACTTACAAACGGAACACAGGCAAAGAATGTATTCTGGAAAGTTGATGGCGCGTTAAACCTCAATAACTACACGCAATTTGAAGGAACTATTATCGTTAATAACGGCGCTATCATACTTGGTACAGGTGTCGCAATCAACGGCAGAGCGCTGACAACGAACGGCTCACTGAGCACCACAGCAATGTCGGTGACCATGACATCCGGTTGCGGTGTAACAGCAAATGCTCCAACAATAACTGCGCAACCGTCAAATGAAACTACCTGCATGGGTGGAGTAGGATCGTTTTCTGTATCCGCGAATGGCAGCAATCTGACATACCAATGGAGAAAAGGAACGACCAACCTCACCAACGGAACAAATATTTCAGGCGCACTTTCACCTGTACTGGTCATCAGCAATGTTGCCACGGGTGATCTTGCAACAAATTATAATGTGATCGTAAGTGGAGCTGCAGCGCCAAGCGCTACTTCTGCTTCAGCATCCTTGATTGCAGATACTGCTCCGGTTATTACTACCGGTCCGGTGAGCCAGACAGTGTGCGCTGATCAAAGTGCAAGCTTTATGGTAGCTGCCACAGGTAGCACATTAACCTACCAGTGGAGAAAAGGCGTGGTGGATCTCGCAAACGGAGGTCACTATTCGGGAGTAACAACAGCTACTCTTGTCATCAGCCCTATGTCTGCAGCCGACAGCGCCGGGAATTATAATGTTCTTGTAAGTGGTGTTTGTTTTCCTACTAAAGTGTCGGCTAATGCTAAACTGGCACTCTGTGTTACCACTCCAACACTCAATACCGGGTTAAGCTCGCATGGTGCCTACGTTAACACGGTATCATTTTATCCTAATCCTTTTACGTCTGTTTTAAATGCAGTGCTAATGGATGGTGCCGGAGCAAATAATACTCTGGAGATCTATAATATCCTTGGCGTCAAAGTTATCCGCGTCGCTATTAAGGAGAAGGTAACTACCATCGATACCTCCGTGCTTGGAAATGGTGTATATTTTTACACTATCAATTCAGGTGATCGCATGATCCAGTCAGGTAAGCTGATCGCTAATTAATTTTTCACTATTGCAAAAAACTCCGCCCTGAAAAAGGCGGAGTTTTTTAGTTGTTACCATTACCATTACGTTTTTATTCATGTTTCAGAGTATTCCCGTCACAACTTTAACAAGTAGAAAAAATGCACAGCTACTAGTAATTGCTGGGTTTATTGGAGTATCTGTTTAAAACCTGCAAAACCTCTTCTTTCCTGCAATGCAGCTTCATTTTTGCTTAACTTTACTTATCAAACAATTCTGATGAAAAAATCTTTATTCTTACTGCTTGCTCCTTTGTTTTCAATTGGTTTACAGGCGCAGGACTTTACCTGGGTGCATGGAAACAATGCTGTGAACAAAAACGGCTTGTATGGTGCAAAGGGCGTAGCGGATGCAACCACCTGTCCGGGTGCCCGTTCAGGTGCTGCAACCTGGCGCGATGGCTCAGGCAATTTATGGCTCTTCAGCGGTTTCGGTCTTGGAGCCTATGGCAGCACGGCAGGACCCTTAAACGATCTCTGGAAATATAATGTCACCACCAACAAGTGGACATGGATGAATGGCTCACAGTCTACCGGTCCCAATTACGGTCACCCAAGCACTTATGTCACCATGGGTGCTTTTGATCCCGCTAATTATCCCTGTGCGCGCACGTTTGCCTGCACATGGACAGATAATGCCGGTAATTTATATTTATTCGGAGGTTCCGATCATGGAGGGACTAATTATTATGATCACAGGAATGATCTCTGGAAATACGATGTATCCATAAACCAATGGGCGTGGATCAACGGCACAAACATATCGCCTTATAGTGAGTATGGAACAGAAGGTGTACCAGACATTACAAATGTAATTGGAGGAAGAACGAGCTGTGGAACATGGAAAGATAATTCCGGAAACTTCTGGGTGTTTGGAGGGTTTGGACGCGCTGCGAACACTATCGGTCTTTTAAATGATCTATGGAAATACCTTCCCTCCTCTAATATGTGGGTTTGGATGGGCGGAACAACTTATACAGACGAGTTCGGTGAATATGGATCCCTTGGAGTTCCCGACCCGGCAAATATTCCCGGCGGCCGCCAGCGACCAGTTACATGGACGGATAACCAGGGAAATCTTATACTCTTTGGTGGTAACGGCATGGGCGACAATTCTCAATTTACGTCGGATAATCTGAACGACCTGTGGGTTTATACGCTGAGCACCGGAAATTGGACCTGGAAAAAGGGTAGCACTAATGGCAGCGGCGTTGTGTATGGTACCAAAGGTGTTTCAGCAACAGCAAATTGTCCTGGCGGAAGAAACACTGCGGTGGCCTGGAAAGATCCCACCGGCAACCTGTGGATGTTTGGTGGAAGGGGTTATGACGAACTGGGTTATTCCGGGCAGCTGAATGATCTGTGGAAATACCAGGCGGCTAACAACAGCTGGACATGGGTAGATGGTTCCAAGGTGCTTAACCAGAACGGTACTTACGGCACACTTGGGGTAGCTCATCCCGCAAACGTTCCCGGTGGAAGAGATATGCATTCGAGCTGGACCGAACCAAACGGAACCTTTTGGATCTTCGGAGGAAATGGACGTGGCGCAACAGGCACTACTTCAGGAAACTTAAATGATCTGTGGAAATATAAGGTGTGTTATCCTCCTCAGGCGCCCACCAATGTTACCAAAGCAGAGGATAGGGTTAAGTGTGACAGCGAGAGTACAACCCTCACAGCAACATCTTCCGGCACTGTAACGTGGTATAAAGCAGCAACAGGTGGTTCTTCAATTTTTACCGGCACTGCTTATGCCACACCTGCATTAACGGTCAATACGACTTATTATGCACAGGCAGAAGGTTGCGCGTCCAGTGTTTCGCGCACAGGCATCACTGTAACCGTTTCTGCCTGCAGCTCGCTCCTTGAAACAGGATCAGCAAATGAAGCGTTGTTATTGATCTATCCTAATCCATCAAAAGGAAAAGTTCATGTTGAGATGCAACAGCAAACGCAATTGAAAATATTTAATGCTCTCGGTCAGCAGATAAAAATAGTTGAACCAAATGATCAGCAACACACATTTTCTCTTGACCTGAGTTCTGGTGTTTATATTTTTGAAAGTGCAGGAGCAAACGGTTATGCCCGTAAAAAGGTAATCGTAGAGTAAGAACTAGTATTAAGAATAATATTCTAGGCCTCTATAAAAATCACGCTGAAAAAAAGCCAGCAAAAAGCCTCACCGAATGGAGAGGCTTTTTTTGTTTTAGGGGTTACTGAGTTCGAACCTCCCGATAGTTATTGGGAGACCCTCGTTTGTAAGACTATAAAAAATAGAAAAGGGTAAATAAAAAAAACATATCGTTTTTGCAATGTTTTTTTTTGTTGTGGGGGCTACTGGGTT
>CBIHOL010000122.1:0-9975 GCA_966211905.1 uncultured bacterium | reverse complement strand
TATAAGACCACGAACTACACTCTTTCCCCGGGCTTCGGGCACGGGACGGATTACGAGTTTTGTGTTGCGCCGGTAGTGCAGTATACATTAAACATTGGTCATGATAAACCCTGGGAGACTGATCCCGACGATACTCTCATTTGTGCATTTGAGCACCTTACATTTAAAAGCACCTGTTCTAAAAGAATCAGTCACCGGATGTATAATCTGGTGGAATTCCGCCGGCATTGGGACAACAATCCTCCATTTCACCCCAACGCTCTTGCACAAGCGCATCTGCCCGATGAACTGTCAGGCATTACGTGGCATTTTATGCCGGAAGACGCAGTCCTTTATTACCTGCCTGTGAACTCGCCGAATGGCGAAATCACATTTTACACTGATTCCTCACGTTATAAGGACGATGGTATAACTGCTGATACCACCTGCTTTGAAGGAAATGAATTCAGGGTGAGACATTATGGTATGAATATTCGGGGAGGCAAAGAAAAATACAATCATACAGAAACATTTGATCTTTGCACGGTGTGGTGTGATGGAACTGGAACGGGTTTAGCCAATAAATCGCCAATGGCTGGTGTTAAAGTGTATCCAAACCCCGCAATACAAGGCAAACTGTCTATAGCTGGTCTCGATGGTGAAAGTGCAATTTCCGTTTACAATGTTTTGGGTCAGCAGATCGTGAATTTAAGAACCGATAGCAGGGAAATCCAGGTAGACCTTAGCGATCAGCCTCAGGGTAGTTACGTGCTGAAAATAAATAACGGTCTCGGTAGCAAAACGATTAAGATCATTAAACAATAAATCGCTCTCATGGAATTTCAACAGCCTTCTTATTGGCCGTCAATGATCAGAAGCGTACCTGCAAACGAATATTGATCTGCCGGTTAGTCAGATAGTTTGGAATGGCGTAGCTGTTTCCGGTTACATCCTCCAGCCAGGTGTATGACACAGTATTCTGAACCTGCAGCAGGTTATAAATTTCAAGGAACACCCACATTTCTTTCAGGTAATTGAACGCATTTTTCTTTTTAAAAGTACGGTCCAGTTTGAGGACATTATATGCGAAGCCGGCATCAACCCTGCGGTAAGGTGGCATTTTAAATACCTGCTGCCAGCGCTGATGGGTCGGAGGACCAAAAGGTAATCCGCTTCCGAATTGAAGGTTCAGGTTAAATTTAAAGGCTGGATATTTTGGAAGATAATCCTGGAAGAACATACCAAAGGTCACCAGCTGATTAGTAGGGCGGGGTATATAGCCCGGGTCTACTACCACACTGTCGACTTTAACCTGGTCAAAATTATACCCCGCTTTTATTTGTTCTCCTGCGCTGTTATAATACAGGGTGTGGATGTTGTCTTTAGAATATTCAAATGTCTTTAGAAGTCCCAGTGTTGCCCAGCTTTCAACTCCCGGTACAAATTCCCCATTGATCCTGAAATCAACCCCTGTAGAGTAGCCCTTTGTATTGTTATTTGCAAAATACCTTATACGTACGTTATCGATCTCGTAGGGAACGAGAGATGTCAGTTCTTTATAATACCCCGAAACGATAAACTTAAACGGTCTTTTCCACATTCTGAAAATGTAATCACTGGTCAGAACTATGTGAACGGATTGCTGGGCCTTTACATCTTTATGGATATTTCCCGAAATGTCACGAAGCTCCCTGTAAAAGGGTGGTTGGTAATAAAGACCTCCGCTTAATTTGAACAACCAGTCCCGTCGCCAGTTTGGTTTGTAAGCAATTGTCATGCGGGGCGATATCACAAGCTGCCCGTTCACGGTCCAGTAATTACCCCTGATGCCCGTGGTTATCTTCAATAAAGCAGAATCCCTTAATGTCTGCGAAAAGTTATATTGTATATAGGCTTGCGATCGCAGGCTCGGCAAAGTGATCCTGGTCTTGTATGGATCTATTAAGTTGATCTCAGATTTATCATACGGAATAAGATATCCTGCTGAATCTAAAGTGCGCCACTCGCTGAGTTTGTCCTCGATCTTTTCTGCCTGTTCTCGCACCCCCCATAAAAACTCATTATTATAATTAATTGTCCTGGTTCCTTTATGTTCAAGATTGAAAACATGTGCGGTGAGATAGTTTCTTCCGTTATTAAGAAAGGATCCAACACCACGGTTAAAGGCGACCTGTCCGAAATCCGGCTTGCCAAGATCAGCTTCCAGCTGGTCGATCAGGTATTGTCCGCGTACCGTATAGATCTCTTCTTCATTGGCCCGGTATGCCGAACCGATCAGCTTTAGTTTGGTTCTCCTGTTAGGCCTGTACGTCGTAGAAACAGCACCCATAAAAGTGGTGTACTGCATGAGCTCCTGCCCTTCAAAGTAAACAAAGAACCTCAGGGCGTCATTTACCGTTCCAAAAGTTGTTTGCCTTGTTTCGGGAATCACCAGGTATTTGTTTTTCGCTATGTTTCCAAGGAATTCGATCCTGAGCTTGGGATTCACATCTAATGTCACAAAGCTCTGAAGGTCCATCGAGCTTGGTCTGTATTCTCCCTGGGTATCAAGCGTTTTTAATAAGTAAATATTGGTTCTGTACCGTGCACCAACGTTCCAGGCCACCAGCCTGTTATTACTCACACCTTCCACCTGTACATTGCCTCCAAGTAGACTGGCAGAAGCATTACCTCCGAACTTTGCAGGTTTACGATACGTCAGGTCCAGAACGCTGCTTAATTTATCGCCATAGCGTGCCTCAAAGCCTCCTGCCGAAAAGCTGATGCTTTGCACCATGTTTGGATTAGCGAAACTCAATCCTTCCTGTTGTCCGCTGCGAACAAGGAATGGCCTGTACACTTCGATATCGTTAACATAAACCAGGTTTTCATCATAATTGCCTCCGCGTACGCTATAACCGCTGCTTAGCTCATTGTTACTGCTTACACCCATCTGCGTTTTAATGATGTCCTCGATGTTGCCGGTGGGAGTTGGTAATTGGGTAAATACTTTTGGATCCAGCCTTATCGATTCTTCACCCCTCGTCTTAAAATCGGTTACTTCAACTGTGCTCAGTTCATTTTTGAATTTTAATACCGGCGAGAAATCTCTCTTCTCGTCTGGCTGCAGAACAAACGTATGACTTACAGTGACATGATTGATGCTGAAAAAAACAATGGTCAGCGTTTTGCCGCTTTCAACCTGCAATGAATAATAACCTTTTTCATCAGTGCTTGTATTGGCTTCAGGGATCTCTTTTATCCCAACAGTTACTCTTTCAACAGGTTCTCCGTCATTTCCACGCGCATGTCCGGAGATAGAGCTTGTCTGACACCAGCCGGCAACTGAAATAAAAAATAAGAAAAGGAAAATATGTCGCTGCTGCACCCTCAGAAAAGTAAATAACGAATATACATAGTTATTATTATTTACAGGCCGTGTTTTTTATAACAACTTAATTATGGATCAACGCATGGTTGTAGGTTTGAATAAAGGCCCTGAAATGTGCCGTCACCACCGAATCGGCAGGGAGTTGTTTACCCACAATATTGGTGCTTAAGGCACTGTCACGGCAATAGTTGAAAACCTGTTCAGGCCTGTTGTGCGCAAAGCCGTAAACCATCGAATCATTGTAAACAAAATGCATTCCCGGCGAATAATAAACCGAATAATTGTTTTTCTTTTCAGCGAAATTATTGCCGTAAGCAAAGAATGGCTTATCGTATTTAAGGATAGACAGCGCGGTGGGTAGAATGTCTATCTGGCTGTAAAGCCCTTTGTGTACCTGCGCAAGACTGTTATCGGATTTATAGAAGAGCACCGGAATGGTAAGGTTGCCCACCCAGTTTCCGTAAAAAGAGGAACCTGATATGCCACAATGATCTGCTACAAGAACGAACATGGTATTATTAAACCAACGGGTCTTTTTTGCTGCCGTAAAGAATTGCCTGAGTGCATAATCGGCGTATTGTATGGACTCTGCATTCTCCAGCTCTCCTTTTTTAAATTTGCCGGCGTACTCTTTTGGTACAAAATACGGATGATGTGAGCTGAGAGTGAAGATCGCGCTGTGAAAAGGCTCTTTCATCGCGCTCATTTTCTTTACACTGTATTGCAGGAATGGCTCGTCCCAGATGCCCCAGAATCCGTCAAAATCTTTTTCATTATTATATTCATTTCTTCCGTAATATTCGTCGTAGCCGGCTATGGGCGACCAGTCATCGAAATTCATAGTGCCGTTGATACCGCCATGAAAGAATGCCGACTGGTAACCTTCTTCTTTCAGAATGTTTGCGAATGAGGTCTGCCTGTTATTGGCGTACAATGAATTAATATAAGGATTGTCTGTTAAGCTGGGCAAGCTTGATAATATGGCTGGTATACCTTCTATCGATTTGGTGCCATTAGAGAACGCGTTGGTGAAAAGCAGTGAGTGATCCATCAGGCTGTCAAGAAATGGCGTCCAGCCCAGTTTTCTTCCAAGTTTTGTGTATTCCTTGCTAAAGCTCTCAAGTATTAATACCACTACATTCATCTTTTTCATTGGTCCGGAATGATAGTGATGTACAGGGTCGTAAATTTTTTTTAATTCTGTTTCGGGATAAAAAACAACCTCTTCGAGCGCTTTTTGATTTAACGATTTAATTAGTGTAAAAGGTGTATTTAGTACTATCGGCACTTCTTCTGCTGAAGTTACCGCTCCCGCACTTACAATATCGATTGGAACCCTCTGCAGGCCACCACGCACTGCCAGTACAGCGAATCCAACAGAGAGAATAAATATAACGGCGATCATAATTTTGCCGGTGACAGAAACAGATCCCTTCATAGGACGGCTCAGAATACCCACCGGATAAAATCTCGCCATGATTATTATCGAAAGAAGAAAAAGCAGCACAACTGGCCAGAAGTCCACCAGGAAGCTGGGTAACAGGTGAAAAATATCACTTTGTCCTCCTATCTGTTCGAACAGGTCAGCGCTTGAACGTTTTCGGATAAAATCAAAATAAGCAATATCGATAAAATTACATGCAAGGAAGACGGCGTTGGCTATGCAAAACAGCCATTTAAGCAATAACTGGTACCACCGTGAATAAAAAAAGGGGACAGGCAGCAATGAAAGCAGGATAAAAAGCGAATTGGATGCCACAATACTGAAGGAATCGAATCTCAGTCCGAAAAAACAGTCTGAAACAAGATCCGCAGCCCCGGTATTTGGAAAATGCTGACGATTAAAAAGAAAAAAAAGCAGCCTGCACCATTGGTATAATAGATATGAAAGTAAAAGACGCTTTAATAATAAAAATACCTGTTGTATATAAGAAGTCGGCACAGTTCCTTTTAATCAATTTTTACCCGGCATTCATTTCCTGATTTAGTTTCGGGATAGTTGTAAAAAAATAATGAAATTAGCAGATCACGCATGAGCGCTAGCGCAAATATAAAAGAAGAAATCCACCGGCTGTTAAAAAAATTCTGGGGATATGATCAATTCCGGCCCTTGCAGGAAGACATCATAACGAGCGTGCTTGAAAAAAATGATACGCTGGCCTTGTTGCCGACAGGAGGCGGAAAGTCCTTGTGTTTCCAGGTACCTGGCATGGTTCTGGGTGGCACAACACTGGTTATTTCTCCTCTTATCGCGCTCATGAACGACCAGGTGCAGGCGCTTAGGCGTAAAGGGATATCTGCCGTTGCAATCAGCGCAGCTATGGATTTCAGGGAGATTGATGTAGCACTGAACAATGCTGCAATGGGTCATGTGCAGTTCCTGTATGTTTCCCCTGAACGCCTTCAAAACGAGAATTTCAGGCAAAAATTAAGTTATTTGCCCATCACCCTAATCGCCGTCGACGAGGCGCATTGCATCTCGCAATGGGGTTATGATTTCAGGCCAAGCTATCTTAAAGTTTCAGAACTACGCGCATTCTTTCAAAACGTGAAGATCATTGCCCTCACAGCCAGTGCTACGAGCGCAGTGATAGAGGATATCCAGCTTCGACTGGAATTCAAAAATCAGAAGGTGTTCAGGCAGTCTTTTGCCAGGAATAATTTGCGATACGTTGTGCAACTCGAAGAAAATCGGGTGGAAAGACTGTTTAAGCTCATGACTAACATTCCTGGTTCAGGAGTAATTTACGTGCGCAACAGAAAAAAAACGGAGGAGTTTGCCGCCTTTCTTAAAAAGAAGGGGATTTCCGCGCTTGCTTACCATGCAGGTCTTAAATATGAGGACCGGCAGAAGATCCAGGAGAACTGGATCAATAATAAAGCCCGGGTGATCTGCGCTACCAATGCATTCGGGATGGGCATCGATAAACCGGATGTGCGTTTTGTGGTGCATTTTGATCTGCCCGATAGTCTTGAGGCATATTTCCAGGAAGCGGGCAGGGCAGGCAGGGACGGCGATACGGGGTGGTGCACCATTTTTTTTACGAAGGCAGATCAGCAAAGACTGCTTGATAATTTTAAGCAGGCATTTCCCGAACCCGATCAGATCCGCCAGGTGTACCAGGCTATCTGCAACTACTACCAGGTAGCCGTGGGAGCAGGTGAAGGTTTTAATGTTGAATTTGATATTGACCGTATTTGCGGAAGTTATAATTTACCAGCCGTGCTTGTATACAACAGCATAAAGTTCCTTGAGAAGGAAAGTTACCTATCGCTGGTGGATGGTGGTTTTGAGCCCTCGAAAATTCACATTAGTGCAAGCAAGGAAGATCTTTACGATTTTCAGATCCGCTTTCCGAAATTCGAGCCACTTGTTAAGACGATACTAAGAAGTTACGGGGGACTTTTTGAAAACTATGTTTTTATAAATGAAAAGGAGCTTGCGTACCGGGTTAAAATAAGTGCTGCAACAGTTGAAGAGTATCTTCGGCACATTGCACGTGAGGGTATGATAACCTATATACCGCAGGGTTCTTTACCGAGGCTCATTTTTTTGCAGGACAGGGTACATCCGAAGTTTCTTGAATTTAATCCGGATAATTATCACAAATTAAAAGAGCAGCATAATAAGCGCATTCAGGCAGTGATCGACTATACCAGCAATAACCATGTATGCAGGCAGGTGCAGCTTCTGATGTATTTTAATGAGTTCAATTTTGCCGATTGCGGCCACTGCGATGTTTGTATTGCAAAGCGGCCTAAAAATTATGATTCTGTCCGTGCAAAATTGCAGAAATTATTAAAGGAAAATCCGCTGTCGATCGATAAAATAAAGGCGGAGATGG
This sequence comes from uncultured bacterium, assembly GCA_966211905.1. Classification (GTDB taxonomy): domain Bacteria; phylum Bacteroidota; class Bacteroidia; order B-17B0; family Aurantibacillaceae; genus Aurantibacillus. The sequence continues at coordinate 2,781 of CBIHOL010000122.1, read as the reverse complement.
GCGCGACGGGCAGCGACGAAACGTGGATAAAGGTGTTCAATGAGTTGATCGATGACGGTGTTGTAAAAGAAAAAGAAGCACTTTATTATGTGCATCCAAAGCAGCATTCATAAACTACTTAAATATTCTGATCTCTCTCTTTTCTCTCGAAAGATTGTTTAGTTCCATTGCTGCAAATTCGTGTAGCAAAAAATAATGCAGAACCGGTTTGATCGTGTGAAGGGAATAGGTCATTTCATTGCTGCGCGACATCATCGGGAAATCGTAGATCATGTTTTCGCAGTTCTTAAAAACGGTATCCGTTTTCCGGGTTGAAAAATTCCACTTAAAGATGCCATATTTGTTCGACCAGTAAAGGTTTTCATCGATTTGATCAACGGTCAGATAATTAAAAAATGGTGCGCCCCCGGGTAAAAGGTTTCCTTTAATTAGTTCGCTTTCTTCCTGCGTTGTAAAGTCTCTTAATACCAGCGTTACGTCGCTAGCCCCCTTCTTCTGGTACACAACCTTTTCGTTGCTGCGCAGCACTGCGTAAAGAGGTGTGCCCTGTGGCAAGCTAAAAACCTCACCCCCGTTTTTGTCGGCCCTGATAAGTTTTGCGGGGACATTAAAGTAGGGGTCCTGGAAAAAGTAAAAATAAGTTCCGGTATTGTCCCACTTGGGGTCGTGCGCAACGTTTTGCGCGGTAAGCTGCCGCAAGCTGTCACCATTGGCCTTTATCATATATATGTTATTGTCAAGCGTGCTGTATACGATCCATCCTTTAGAATTAATGCTTGGCAGGAAATCATCGATTGGAGCAAGGTTTTTACGCACCTTCGTGCGAAGATTTACATTCACCATCTGGTTATAACCTGACATATCACCTTCAACCACCGCTATCACTTCATCAGCGTCAAGCGGATTATAAAAAAAGCACTTTACATTTTTGTTGGGATCAGCGGTACTGTCTGTCCATCCAAAAGGCACAGGGTCGGGGGGAAGGTCTTGGCATTTGAATTGAATAGTGTCCTGCGGAGCGACCGGAACAGGCTGTTGAGGCTGAGGTTCTTCAGAACTGCCTTTTTTTTTGCATCCTGCATAAAACAGTAGCGAAAGAAATAATATTCCTGGCAGTATTTTCATCTCAAGGCTAATTTAGGAATAAAATGCTGGTGGGAGATTTCTTAACCTTTAGCGGCGGTTTGCCAGGAGGTGGTGTTAATGAGATGAAGAACATCTTGCTTAATAAAATCAACTACCACCTTGAGGGAGTCGATATTTGGGACACTGTTAAAATATAGTGCGCCTCTGAGGAAATGCGTAGTACTGTCGGTTAAGTAAAATTGAAGTGAAGATGCAGTATTGCCAGCAATATCAAAAAGAAGGCCGTACACATCGGCGCTGTCTCGCATAACAACCACTTCATCGAGACCAGTAGCTTTGATCTGGTGTTTATTGGCGAATTGATGCGAATCGTCCAGGTATTTATCGAGATTATTATGTACTACTTTGTAACTCAGGTGCACGGTGGCTTTGAATTGCGGGAATTCAAGGTTTAACCAGCAGGGTTCTGCGCCCATATGTTTGTCTGGTTGCATTCTCGAATAAACAGGGATTTCAAACCTGTAAGGACAGTTATCAGACCACATTTGGTATTTTTTTTCCGGAAAATTTATCCTTGGATAGCCCCGGGGTTTCGGGGAGTAGACTTGCTCGTTGTCATCGCAGGAAATGATGAAACATAAAAAAAGGATGATCAGGAATAAAATTCGGAGTAATTTCATTGTTGTGTGGGTTGCATCTAAATTTACCGCTCATTAGACCGTCTGAATTGCTCTGGTGGTCAGAGTTTTACAGTCAGTCTGTTAATAAAGCTTAGATGTAACGGCACACTGCGGGGGCACCTGTCACGTCGGCCCTGCTGCTCCGGTGCTTTCGCGCTTTTGCAAAACGACAAAGTTTTCACCGATAACTTCAGTAATATTTTTGCGCTGGCCCTCCCGGTCGTTCCACTGGCGGGTTTGAAGCTTTCCTTCAATATAAACCTGCATTCCTTTTTTCAGGAGTTTTTCCCCATTTTGGGCCAGGGTGCGCCAAAGCACAATGTTATGCCACTCTGTATGCTCTGTACGATTTCCTGTTTTGTCGGTATATACTTCACTGGTAGCGAGTGTAAATGCAAGGCGCGCAATGTTTCCTTCCAGATATTTGATTTCGGGATCTTTTCCCAGATGTCCAATTAACATTACTTTATTCAGGCCCGACATATTTTCAGAGTTTTTTGTCAAATTTAATCGCCCTAGATCGATTTTCTGTGTTTTGAGTGGGCACATTTTCAGTTTCGGGCTCCACGAAACGTGGCGTTAACGATTTTTAAGGCATCTTTTACTCTGTAAGGACCGTATAACAGTGGTGTTCTTTAGATATTGAACCAGCATCGCTGGAAAGCTCTCAGAGAGGGAGTTTTGATCAATAATCTTCATCGCAGCCATTCACGGGTTGAAATTAAACTGCCAGACATCAAACGACTTACGAACAAAGCTTCAAAAATGCTTTGGGAATAGCAAAAGAGTAACTATCTTTGCCCTCCCGTTTTTTGAATAGCCGGTAATTAAATGCTGGCGAATGAGTTGAAGGAGTAAGGAGAGAGATGCCGCAAAAAAAATGAAAAACATTTTGTGGAGAGCAAAAGAGTATGTATTTTTGCACTCCCGTTTTTTGAGTAGCTAAGTGAAGGACAGGCAAAGTGAGAGAGAGCAAATATTTTTTTAAAGAAATAAAAAAATATTTGGTGGATGA
>CBIHOL010000121.1:0-9990 GCA_966211905.1 uncultured bacterium | reverse complement strand
TTTTGTGTGGTTTTTCCGGGTCGTTTCTGGTGTTTTTTTTTTTAGCGTTTTTTAAAAAAAAAAACCCCGCGACCCCGGGGCCGCTCTTCTAAATTATGATGGCTTATAATATTTTTTCGCCTCGGGCACAAATTTTTTCAGATTCTTTATGCGGGTCTCATCACTGGGGTGAGTACTAAGTATCTCAGGAGGTGCCTCACCTCCGCCTTGTGCTGCCATACGCTCCCAAAAGGCTACCGCAGCTTCAGGATTATACCCCGCCATTGCAGCGAAAATAAGACCCATTTCATCTGCCTCAGTCTCCTGCTTCCTGCTGTAGGCCAGAATTCCAAGCCCGGTACCAATTCCATAGGCCTGACCAAAGATCTGTTGCGTTAGCGGGCTATTCTGCGACAATGCAACGGATAAAGCTGCACCACCAAGCTGTACTGCAAGTCCCTGCGACATCCGCTGGTTACCATGTCTTGCAATGGCATGCGCGATCTCGTGACCCATTACCACCGCCAGACTCTGTTCGTCCTGTGTTACCGGTAATAACCCGGTATAAACTACAACCTTTCCTCCGGGCATGCACCAAGCGTTTACAGGCTTCTCATCTACCACATTAAACTGCCATTCAAAACCTTTAAGATCGTCGGATGCGTTTTTATCTGCATGGAATTTTTCTACAGCTTTTTGAATTTTAAGACCTGATCGCTTCACCATTGCAACACGCGGATCGGAGTCGGGCAAAGGAGGATGTTCGGATAAAAATTTAGCGTACTCCTGCTCACTCATACCAATCAGTTCACTTTCAGGAATCAATGTCATTGTGCTTTTCCCTGTTACCGCGTTCTTGTGGCAGGCCACAATGATCAGAGCAGTGGCCAGTAATGCGAAAAATATTTTTTTCATTCGGTTTTAATAATTTAATGATTGTTGAATGGAAACATGCAAGTATTATACCAGAGATCAATCTTCTATCTTGGCAGTAAGACCACGGTCCAGCAGGGCTTCACACATGGGACGCAATTTTTTAAAGCTGCCGTTTTTTACTGCGCACAGGCCGGTGTAATGAACCAGGTAGGTGCATTGCTCAGCCTGGAGCTGATCGTGACCACAGACCTTTATAAGTGATTCTGTAACGAAATCAAAAGTATTAACATCATCATTGTAAAGCACCAGTTGCTTCTCATCTTCCTCTTTGATGATGGTTTCGGTTATTTCCTGCTCTAAAACGTCAGGTGAACTGTACAGCATTTCCAGAAATTGTGGTACAAAATTAAAAAACCCTCTCGGCTTTGAGAGGGTTTTTTGTTAAGCTTTATCTTCTTTTTTGCTTCTTTTTGCTTTTGGCTTGTGAGTGGTTACTACGATCTCGTCTTTTTCTTTGTTGTAATCGACTTCGATCTCATCACCTTCTGACAAACTGCTTTTAATTATCTCTTCAGCCATAGGATCTTCAAGATATTTCTGGATGGCCCTCTTTAAAGGACGAGCACCGTAGTTAGTATCATATCCTTTTTCAACGATATAATCCTTGGCGGCATCAGTAATCTTGATCACAAATCCGAGACCATTCACCCTTCCAAAAAGGTTGGCAAGTTCAATATCAATGATCTTATGAATATCTTCCTTCTGCAGGGAGTTAAACATGATCACGTCATCGATCCTGTTAAGGAACTCCGGTGCAAACGCTTTCTTAAGGGCGCTTTCAATAACTCCTTTCGAAGCATCGCTCTCACCTTCCTTACGGGCAGTGGTACCGAAACCAACACCGGTGCCAAAATCCTTCAATTGACGCGCACCAATGTTGCTGGTCATGATAATAATGGTATTCTTAAAATCGATCTTTCTGCCAAGACTGTCAGTCAGCATTCCGTCATCCAACACCTGCAGCAACATATTAAAAACGTCAGGGTGTGCTTTTTCAATCTCATCGAGCAATACTACCGCATATGGTCTGCGACGTACTTTTTCGGTAAGCTGTCCACCTTCTTCGTATCCTACGTATCCCGGAGGCGCTCCAATCAAACGGGTGGTTGCAAATTTTTCCATGTATTCGCTCATGTCGATACGGATCAACGCATCGTCATTATCGAACAGGTGACGGGCAAGCACCTTTGCCAATGTTTTTTTACAAACACTTTTTGTAAAAACTAATATACACGACCCTATTGGTTTGTTAGGATCCTTTAAGCCGGCACGGTTACGCTGAATGGCTTTCACCACTTTTTCAAGAGCTGCATCCTGGCCAATAACTTTTCCTTTGAGCATAGAGCTCATTTTGATCAGCTTTTCACCTTCGTTCTGATTCACACGCTGAACAGGTACTCCGCTCATCATGCTTACCACTTCAGCCACATTTTCTTCGGTTACCGTAACGCGGTTCTGCTTGGTTTCTTCCTCCCAGGCCTTTTTAGCAGCTTCCAGCTGAGCGTGCAGCTGTTTCTCAGTGTCGCGAAGCCTTGCAGCTTCTTCGTATTTCTGACTGCGAACAACCTGGTTCTTTAATTCTTTTATCTCTTCGATCTTGCCTTCAATTTCAACGATGTTTTGAGGCACGTTGATATTGGTGATATGCACACGGCTTCCCGCCTCATCCAATGCGTCAATGGCCTTATCAGGCAAATGACGGTCGGTGATGTATCGTGCGGTCAGGTTTACGCATGCTTTAAGAGCTTCATCGGTATATGTTACATTGTGATGATCTTCGTATTTTCCTTTGATGTTTGCCAGGATCTGCAGTGTTTCTTCAGGCGATGCAGGCTCGATGATCACTTTCTGGAAACGACGCTCAAGAGCCCCGTCTTTTTCAATGTACTGACGATATTCATCAAGTGTAGTAGCTCCGATGCACTGGATCTCTCCGCGTGCCAGGGCTGGTTTAAACATGTTGCTTGCATCAAGACTTCCGCTTGCACCACCGGCACCGATGATGGTATGGATCTCATCAATGAACAGGATCACATCCGGACTTTTTTCAAGCTCGTTCATTACCGCTTTCATTCTTTCCTCGAACTGGCCACGGTATTTTGTTCCAGCTACAAGGGATGCAAGGTCAAGAGTAACAACACGCTTGCCGAAGAGCACACGCGAAACTTTTCTTTGTACGATGCGAAGTGCTAATCCTTCGGCTATACTTGATTTACCTACACCAGGCTCACCGATAAGGATCGGATTGTTTTTCTTACGACGGGAAAGGATCTGCGAAACACGCTCAATTTCTTTCTCACGTCCTACAACCGGATCTAACTTGCCGTCTTCTGCCATCTTGGTAAGATCGCGGCCGAAGTTATCCAGTACTGGTGTTTTTGATTTACTGTCGCCTTGCTTTTTCTGCGAACCGGGATTTCCGCCTCCGCCAAAGCTGCTTTCTTCAGTATCATCTTCATCTCCGCCAGCGGCTGAATTTTCAATTTTTCCCGGGTTATCGAGAAATCCTTCCAGCTCAGCACGCGCAGCATCATAATCAACGCCGTACTTCAATAAAGTTTTAGTTACAATATTATCGTGCTCTTTTAAAATGCACAATAAAAGATGCTCGGTTCCGATCTGAACCGATTTAAATGTTTTTGCTTCCAGGTAAGTGAGTTTAAGTGTCTTCTCAGCTTGTTTTACCAGCGGTATATTCGCCAGATTATTCGTCTTGCGAAGTCCGGGGGTTAAGTTCTGTTCAATGTTCCTTCTCAGCTCGGCAGCATCTACGCCAAGGTTTTTGAGTAAGCGCATACCAACACCATCTCCATCTCTGATCATACCAAGCATTAAATGCTCAATGCCGATATAATCATGCCCCAGTCTGAGCGCTTCTTCGCGACTGTACGTAATCACGTCTTTTACCCTGGGTGAAAATTTTGCTTCCATATATAGTTTCTCCTTTTGCTGTTTAAATTACATATATAATGCCAGAACCAAAAATAGTTCATTATGGACGGAATGACTGTCAGCAGAAAGCGAATTTTTAACAATAATTTTGTTCATAAGTTTTGGCTGTATCTCCTGATATTTCAGTACTTTCATAGGTTCAAAACGAAATTTTTGTCTGCTGAGTTGGTCATACAATTGTTAAACTTTTTTACTGACAAAAATGCATCATCTTCGTTCAAACTGCCCATTAAAAATTTCATAAAAAACTAGTAATTAAGAAAATACATTGATCTATGGCATCGGGAGAAAAAATCATTCCAATCAATATTGAAGACGAAATGAAGACGGCCTACATCGATTATTCGATGTCGGTTATTGTTTCAAGGGCCTTGCCCGATGTGCGCGACGGCTTGAAGCCCGTGCATCGCCGGGTGTTATATGGAATGCTTGATCTGGGCGTACTTCACAACAGGCCTTACAAGAAGAGTGCGCGTATAGTTGGGGAAGTTTTGGGGAAATATCACCCGCATGGTGACGCCAGTGTATACGATACTATGGTTCGTATGGCCCAGGAATGGAGCCTGCGGTATATGCTTGTTGACGGCCAGGGTAATTTTGGTTCAATGGATGGGGATATGCCTGCCGCCATGCGTTACACAGAGGTTCGCTTCCGTAAGATCGCTGAGGAAATGATCGCCGATATCGAAAAAGATACTGTTGATTTCCGTCCAAACTTCGACGATTCCCTGACAGAACCTACTGTTATGCCTACAAGGATACCGAACCTGCTTATGAATGGCGCTTCAGGAATCGCAGTGGGAATGGCTACCAACATGGCTCCTCACAACCTGACAGAATGTATTAATGCCATATTAGCATACATTGATGACAAAAACATCGATATTGACAGTCTCATGAAGCATATCAAGGCCCCGGATTTCCCTACAGGCGGGACAATCTTTGGTCATGAAGGTGTTAAAGAAGCTTATCGTACCGGCCGCGGACGCGTTGTAATGCGTGCAAAGGCAAGTATTGAAGTGGTTGGCGACCGCGAACGGATTGTAGTTACCGAAGTGCCATACCAGATCAATAAGGCAGAAATGATTAAACGCCAGTGGGAACTGTGCAATGAAAAGAAAATTGAAGGTATCACTGAGATCCGCGATGAAAGTAACCGTGAAGGGATCCGTGTGGTTTATGAATTAAGGCGCGATGCTATTTCGAATGTTGTACTGAATAATCTTTACAAGCATTCGGCACTGCAAACTTCATTCTCAATAAATAACGTAGTACTTGTAAAAGGCCGCCCTGAGCTGCTCAACCTGAAGGATATGATCCTTCATTTCGTGGAGCACAGGCATGATGTTGTTGTGCGCCGTACCAAATACGAACTTGCACAAGCCGAAAAGAGAGCTCATATCCTCCAGGGGTTACTAATAGCAATTGACCACCTGGATGAAGTGATCAGAATTATCCGCGAAAGCGAAAGTCCGGATATTGCACGCGATCAGCTGATTGAAAAATACAGCCTGAGCGAGATCCAGGCACGTGCTATCCTCGACATGCGCCTACGTACTTTAACCGGACTTGAAAGAGATAAGCTGAAGGCGGAATACGATGAATTGATGAAGACCATCAATTATCTGAACGAAGTATTGGGTAATGAGGAACTGCGCTATAAGATCATCAAGGAAGAGCTGGTTGAGATAAAGGAGAAATATGGTGATGAAAGAAGGACCGAGATCGTTTATTCGGGCGATGATCTTCGAATAGAGGATATGATCGCCGATGAGAACGTGGTGATCACCATCTCGCATATGGGTTACATGAAGCGCACTAACCTGGCCGAATACCGCTCGCAGAACCGCGGAGGAAGAGGAAGCAAGGGTACCGCTACCCGCGACGAGGATTTTGTAGAACATATGTTCATCGCTTCTACTCACAATTACATTTTATTATTTACTGAAAAAGGCCAGGTGTACTGGATCCGTGCCTATGAAGTGCCGGAAGGAAATAAGCAGAGCAAGGGCAGGGCTATTCAGAATCTGATTAGCATCGCACCTGATGATAAGGTAAAAGCATTTATCAATATCAAGGATCTTGCGGATGAAGAATATATCCAGAACAACTTTATTATTCTCTGCACCAAGGAAGGTATCATCAAGAAGACATCCGTTGAGGCTTACTCACGTCCGCGTGCCAATGGTATCAACGCTATAACCATTCGTGAAGGCGATATGCTTCTGGAAGCAGCCCTGACCAATGGTAAGAATGAGATCATGCTTGCTACAAAGCTTGGCAAAGTCTGCCGCTTTAATGAGGAAAAAGTTCGTCCTATGGGACGTAATGCCAGCGGTGTGATAGGGATCGATCTGAACGATGAAGAAGGTGGAAATAACGAAGTGGTTGGAATGATCTGCATCAGTGACATGAATTCCAATGTACTTGTAGTTTCCGAAAAAGGCTATGGAAAACGTTCCGACATTGATGAATACCGCATCACTAACCGTGGTGGAAAAGGAGTTAAAACCATTAACATTACGGATAAGACCGGGAACCTGGTTGGCATTAAAAGTGTAACCGATGCAAATGATCTCATGATCATTACCCGCAACGGCATTACAATTAGGATGAATGTATCAGACCTTCGTGTTATGGGTCGTGCAACTCAGGGTGTAAGGCTTATTAATGTGCAGGATAACGACAGCATCGCAGCAGTAACCAAAGTTGATCATGAAGAGGAGGAGGGTACTGAACCGGTTGCCGGGATAAGTGAAACGTCTCCTGAGGCAGGAACGGATGTGAGCACTGGAACTGACGTTACAGGCGAAAGCAATCCCGAAGAAGGAACTACTCCGGATGGCGGGAATAGTTAGTCTTACTAAAGAAGGTTAATTGATGGAAGATTTCTGTTGATTAATTTGAGTAAATAAACAATCTTTGCATGTATTAATGCAAAACGCAAATAAACAAATAACCACCAGCAATTTGCCGGTGGTTATTTTTTTTAAACCTACAAATAATAACAGTTGATGAAAAATTTAATAGTTGCCTTTTTTTTAGGATTAGCAATGCTGGCTGAGAGTCAGAACATGCAGGTTCAGAACATGTCAAATTACCTGCGCAACAAGGAATACGATAAAGCTAAAGCTTCTGCCGATGCGGCAGCTGAGCATGAAAGTACAAAGAACTCAGCGAAAACGTGGATGCTTCGTGCAAAAGTATACCGGGCGATCGCAGCCGACACCACGCTGGGTAAGCTTGATGCAGCCGCGGTTGAAAAAGCGCTTGAGGCCGCCATCACTTGCCTAAAGCTCGACAAAGGAAAAGATATTTACTTAAAGGATGTGGGTGAAGATTTTGGATGGAGCGCGGCTGTTTCGAGAAATAAGGCTGGTTTATACAGGTACAATAAACAATATAATGAGGCAGCCAGGATCTATGATCTGTTGGATCAGGCTCTCATGTTTGAAAATGTTGGAAATCTCAAAGCAAATAACATTACCAGGGAGTCGGTTATGTACGAACGATTCCAGATGTACAGGGAGATGGGCGACCTTGGGAAACAAAAAGAAATTGCTGACAAGCTTATCGCAATGAATTACAAGGATCCAAAAATTTACTACTCTATGGTGAAGATGTCTCTTGACCAAAAGGATACTTCAGCGGCACTGGCCTACATTGAAAAAGGGAAAGCCGTGTATCCTGATAATATGTTTTTGATCGGGACAGAGATCGATATTAACCTGGCGAGAAAAAATATGCAGGTGCTTAAAGATAAGTTAGCGACCGCCATTGCTATCGATCCTAAAAATGACGTGTTATACGCTGTTCTGGGCCAGGTGTATGAGAAGGATAAAGACCTTGTTAATGCTGAGAAAAACTATCTTAAAGCAATGGAAGTGAAACCGGAATCAGAAAGCAACAATTACAATTTAGGCAAATTGTACTTTAACTCCGGGAGCGAATACAATAAAAAATTGAATGACCTTAAACCGAGCGAAACTGCAAAAGCGAAAGAATTTGAAGAGAAAGTAAAGGAAAATTTCTCAAAAGCTGTACCTTATCTCGAAAAGGCATTTGCCATCAATCCTGATCCGGCTTACAAACAACGCTTGAGACAAATTCACACTCGCCTTGGAGACCTCGAAAAGGCAGCTAAATACAAATAAACATAATGACGACAAGAAGTTTTATCATTGCTGTGCTCACCATGTGGACCGTGGTAGCTGTTGGCCAGAAGAATAAAGTTCAAGCCGCCTGGCGGGGACTTTCTGACTATGAGGAGTCATTAAAGGACGGTAATCCGGAAATAAAATATCTTCAGAAAGCCCAGGAGGCCATTGATCTCGCCCTGGTTAATGAGGATACAAAAAAACAGGTAAAAACTCATGCGTATAAGTTAAGGATCAGTTATGCACTTTTTCAACGAAGGATTGCCGACGAAATGAAAAAGCTCGAATCAATTGTTCCTGACAAAAATGGCAGGGCTATAACTGCGTACGGTAGTGCCGATCTAAGCGATTTCAACAGAGCAACAGAAGCGCTTAACCAGATACGTGAAATGGATCCTGCGTACCTTGAAAAGCTCCAGACAGCCATCAGCAAAGGAACTTCCGATCTTGAAGAAGATGATCTGAAGCTTGCAACGGCAATGCAACAAATGAAAATGGAGAGCGGCAACATCGCTTCAGGAAAATACAAGGTTCAGAAGTATGACGAAGCAGCCGACTATTTTTACAAAACAGCATTCATTAATACGATTCTGTACAAAACAAAAGATACCGCAAATTTTTACAACGCCTGCGTTGCTGCTGCGAAATCACAGAATACGGAAAAGATCCTCGAATACAATAAAAAAATGATAGAGGCGCAAATAGCCTCACCATACAATTACGAGTCATTGTATAACGTTTATATCAACCGGAAGGATTCAGCAGCGGCAATCGACGCTTTGAAAAAGGGCAGAGCGGAATTCCCCTCTGATATTGGTTTACTTACCCAGGAAACGAATCTTTTCCTCGCATCAGGAAGACAGACCGAAGCACTGACCAACCTGCAGGAGTCTGTAAAGCGTGATCCGGAAAATGCGCTTTATTATTTTATTATCGGTAATATTTACGACAACCTCGCGAATCCAAAAGATAAAAAAACAGGGAAAGAGCTGGAGAAGCCCGCAAAATTTGAGGAGTATTTTAAAAATGCAGAGACGAATTACCAGAAAGCCATTGAGCTGAACCCGTCCAATAAGGAATATCTTTATAATAGTGTTTACAACCTGGGCGCCATGTATAATAACTATGGTGGTTATATCGCCAATCGGAAATCTGAGACCATTAAGGACCAGGCGAAGTTTCAGAAAGAAAATGAGACCAGGGCGCTGGTATACTACAACAAAGCTATCCCACACCTCGAAAAAGCACTGTCATTAAAGCCGGATGATCTGGCAACGATGACGGCTTTGCGTAAACTTTACCTGCTCACGAATAATGAGGCGAAAGCGAAAGAAATGAGTGATCGTTTAAAAGCGGTTAAGTAACAAATTCTTCTTTTAATTCTTGGGTTTCCAGGTTCAATTCAAATTTTTTGAACCATTGAACCATTGAACCATTGAACCTTTGAACCTTTGAACATTCTTTGTTAAAACCTCTGCTGGACCGAGGGATTAATCTTTTTCTTACAGCGTAAATTTATATCCCACCCCGCGGATGGAGTGAAAATGCACCGGTGACTTAACGTTGGGTTCGAAATATTTCCTGAAATTGAGTATGTAGTTATCAATTGTTCGGGACGATGCATTCTCTTCGGGTGACCATAATTTTTCAAGGATCTCATCACGCGATATAACTTTATTCGCCTGGCTTGTCAGTAATTCCAGCAAGCCGATCTCACGCTTCGAGAGCGTATGTTTAGTTCCATTAATATCACTGATCTCGAATGTCTGGAAGTTTATGCTGCCATGCGCAAAATCATACTCCGCCGAGGGTTCTTTTTTGATCCGCTTAAGTAGATTATTCACCCGTAACAAAACCTCTTCAAGATCAAAAGGCTTGGTAATATAGTCGTCGGCTCCAAGCTTTAAACCTTCGATCTTATCGATCATCTGATTTTTGGCCGTAAGAAAGATCACAGGCAATAAAG
>CBIHOL010000120.1:0-10200 GCA_966211905.1 uncultured bacterium | reverse complement strand
TGATCGTTTGCTGCGGTAGTTTTGACCTTGGTTTTTTCGTCCGATTTTACAGAAACACCTTTGTCTTCTGAACCTTCAGCATTTTCCTCTTTCTCCTTAAGAGTGCCGGTAGACTGCATTGCATTATACCAGGTAAGAAGCTTGCGCATATTGCTGATGTAAACACGATCCTTATCATAATCAGGCAATACTGAAGCGAAGTATTTTTCTACTTCTTTGTCGTCAGCTTTATTGTCGATAGCCGCACCACCTTTTTCTTTTTCAAAAATGGTAGTGATGATCTCTGAAATAGGCTTATCATCGCCTGTAGTAAACATGCTGATATCAGAAAGTGTAGACACTTTTGTAGATGCATATACGTTTACTCTCTTTTTATCGGATAATCCTTCAACGATTATTCCGTTCTTGCTTTGTGCTACTATTTTATAGAGACCTGGCTGGCCTGAAATAGCTATAATTCCCGTTAGATCGATCATAATTAATAATTTAACTAAGCAGCAAAGATAAGTTTTTATACTTATTCCGGGTGATTTATTTATTTTTTCGCGTTTGGGGGTAGAGGGCTTGTTCTTGGTTTATTGTCCTGGATTTTGGGTTTAGGAACGGGAAATATTTAATCCTAAACGGATAATAAACTACGCCATAACTTCTTTCAATACCTCAAGGCTGTGAATTTCATTGAAAGAAGGCACGTGAAAGCGGTAGTAAGCCAGTAAAATATCCAGCAAAATATGACGCTGATCTTTATTGAGGGCAACAGTGAGAATATTCTTTACAAGAAATTCATGGAAGAGCAGCGATTCGTTCCTGCTCAGACCTTGCGGATATGTGAGACTGATGGCGGTAAAACAGCCTTCCCTGCAGTCGAAAAACGGAAATTCGGGTGAAAAATTATTCTGAGGCTCAAAACCCAGGTGTTTTGAAAGCTCGATCATAAAATAAATGTGCAGGTTAACGAAGTCCCGCTCTGCATCGTTGAGATAGACCAGGCTGCTTTCAATAAATTCAAAAAGAGGACTGTTCTCCTGGTGCTCTTTAATGGATTTTATCAGGATCTCGTTAATGAACTGGGCAATGCTAAGCTTTGCAAGTGAGGTATGGAGGTTATCCAGAACTACGGACGAAGAAGCTTCAGTGAGTTGCTGGATCTCTTTATTCTGCTTAAGCACCAGTTCTGCATTAATGATACTGAGAGGCAACACTGTAGAGGCTTTTACTTTTGAAGTGGGTGATTTGCCAATAGTGGTTATGACCGTCTGAAGGCCGTGGCTGCGGGTGTACAGGCGAAGGATATGACGCCTGTCGCCGTGCCGGATATTCTGTAAGACAATTGCTTTATCGGAGAAACGCATTAGTTAACCACCATCACCTTTGTAACCATTTTTGCTGTACCGTCGGTGGTGCTGGCATACACAAGGTACACGCCGCTTGTTACGCGGGTTCCGCTTAACGTGCTCACCGGCCACTCGGCCTGACCACCAGTTGATTTTGTTTCCCAGACCATGTTACCTGATACATCAGTGATTTTTACAACGGAATTGTCAATGAGGCCGCGGATCAGCACCGTGCCGCCATAGTTGGGTTTAACCGGGTTGGGATATGCGTATGCAGTTTCATAGGTTTCTTCGCCTTTAATGATAGTACTACGATACGTTTGCAGGCCCAGGTCGGTACCCACAAATATGTCACCGGTTAATTCATCGTAATTAAGATCTACAATTATGTTGGAATAGAGCGGGCTGTTTTCGCGGGTAAAATGTTCAAGCTGCCGCTGACCATCAGGGCTAAAACAATAAAGTCCTCCGCTGCCGGTACCCACCCATTTGTTATTTGCACCATCCACCACGATATCTGTCACGATATCGTTACTGAGAAGCAATTCCACATTCCCATCCTGCACAATTTTGATGGGTTGCGCATCGAAGTTTGAAGAATTCCATACCTGTGAGGGATTGTAAAAAACGCTGATGCCGGCAGCAGTGCCTACCCAGATCTTTCCGTCGTGGTCTTCGGCTATGGAATATACAGCTCTTGATTGCAGACCTCCTCCGCCAACCTCGTTGTTAAGGACCTTAAAAGTACTGTTGAATACAGGCTGCTTAAAATTGTTGTTCTTAAAAATGGTGATGCCTCCTTCGCGTTCATGAAGGATCCAGAAAGTCCCGTTCTTGTCAATGTGGATTTTACGTACAAAGCGCGCGTCGTCAAATGCGAAATTTTCGTACTGCCTGGTTTTTGCATGGATGACGCTAAGAAAGTTTTTTGTTTCGCTGTTGGAAAACCACAGGTTTCCTTCCTGATCCATATTAAGTGCGATTACGTGAGGAAACTCGCCCTGCACGAGAGGCATTGGCGTATTTGCAGGAGTCCAGGCCTTAACGAGCTTGTTATTTTTATATTCAAGCAGTCCATGGCTCCAGGATGACGCCCATAAGCGCGTTGGATCTTTGCGATCGATGAGAGCATGCGTAATATCCTGCCAGTAGTCGCCTGTAGTGTCGAGCGGGTTAGCGATGTAAGACCACTCCCCGTTTTTCAGTATGTTAACTCCTTCACGGAAATAATTTGCTGTGCCTGTATTATCCGGGTGAGAGGGTGCAACAGCTACAGTGCCCTGGTGGATATCGATAGTGGAAACCAATGGTTTATTCATACCGTAAGTACTGATCCTGTACTGCGGATAATAGGGATGATAAGAGTATGTCCAGTATAGTCCAAAGCGTGCATCAGCAATCCAGTAGGCCATATTTCCGGTATGATCTTTCCAGAACATAGCATCTCTCATAGTGCCATAAGTTACTTCCCCATTAAATGAGCCAACATAGTTAAGCAGGGACGCATCTTCAATCTTTCGCACCTGGAACCCCGTCATATCGCGCATGCCGAAAAGCTCTCCATTAACCGGACCAAGTTGCAGAATTGTGATGGGTGATTGTGCAAAAGGCTCATATTTTTTCCATGTGCCCCCGGTTTTTTCATACAGCGTATCTTTTCCTGTTTCAAAGTCGACGCTAAAATTCGAATAGCAGCAAAGTGTGCGACCGTTGCCATGAATCACGCCGTTAAATTGACCCGAAGGCAAAGCAACAGTGTCGCGCTTCCAGTTCTTATAATTTACAAGCTGCTTTGTAAGGTAATTTCCCTGGTACATTCCTTTTTCGGTAGCAGCAAAAAGCAACGAGTCGTCAATGGCCACCTGGCTAACATTAACAAAAGTTCCGTTCGGTCCGATAATATACGTTTCGCGAATCTCGAAACGTTCCATGTCGAATACAACAATTCCAAAGCCGCAGGCCAGGTAGGCCAGGTTGTTGTGAAAAGTGATCTCATTGATCACCTTTTTACCTGTAACACTTTTTAATTTAATATCGGGATAGTTCCTCAGATTTCCTTTTTCGTCAATAACATCAATGTTACAATTGGCATATACCACCATTAGTTTGTTGTTGTAAGGATTGCTTCTCAGAAGAGAAACTCCCACATCACTGAGGCCATTTATTTTGGTCATGGTAACAGGAGCAATTTCCTGCTCTTCAAAAAAAACAACTCCTACACCGTTAGAAGCATAGATCTTGTTCTTAAGCTTCGCCACCGAATTACAGGAATTGATGCTGTGGTGGTCCTTCCAGGTCCTGGGACCGATTTGCGACAGGGCGAAGAGGGGTGAGATAAGATAAATGAAGATGAGTATCCTTGACATAGGTAAATCGACGAATTCCTTTAGTAACGCTAAATTTACGATTATATTATTTTTTGCCTGAGGTTGTGAGCCTCAAATTATATGAAAATAAGCAGTTATATTTGTGCACCCTTAAACGCCGCACCTCTTGCGGCATAAAGGCTGAGCAGGTTCCGTAGCTCAACTGGATAGAGTGTCGGCCTCCGGAGCCGAAGGTTGCGGGTTCGACTCCCGCCGGAATCACAATAGCAGCAAACGCACTGCTTATCTTATAGTACCGTGGTATGCGGGAGTCGAACCCCGCTACCGACCCACCGCACAAACTCGCCACGAAGCCCACTGGGCTTCGTGCGGCCGCCGGGACCACGAACGACTACAAAAAACTGCCTTTTCGGCGCAGATTACATTTGCAGCTCTGGCATGCCTTAGGGAGAAGTCTTACGCACAAGCTCGCCGGGAAGATCAGTGAGCTCCCCGCGTGCTACAACTTTAACAAAGTCAATTAACTTACTTTCACAGGGGCGAAGTATATTTTTTTTCGTCATAAGAGTATAACATCCATGATGAACTTAATACCACTGTACTATGGAACCGCTCCGGATTATCGTCGCCGAGGACGATGTTGATGATCAGTTTCTGATCGAACAGGCAATAGCGAACCTGCACCTGCCGGTAAAAGGATTAATGTTCTTTAAGAATGGTAGTGACCTGATGCATTATCTTTTCGTGGCTGCCGACGCCGAGGATCTGCCTGATGTTATCATTCTCGATCTTAATATGCCCCTCATCGACGGTGAGGAGGTTCTTCGAAAGATAAAGTCAGATAATACCCTGTGCCGGATCCCAATATTTATATTAACCACAAGCCGCAGACCAGAACATTTAAAGATCTGCAGGGAATTTAATTGCGCGGGATTTTATAATAAACCATTTAAAATGCCGGACCTGCAGGTGATCGTTGAGGAGATATTCCAGAAAACCTCGCAATTGAAAAGCGTATAACTGTTTGCGGATCTATAACGGTTCGGCCCATAAAAAAACCGCTCCAGGTCATGGAGCGGTATATCAATACTTGTTTAAGAAAAGACTATTTGTGTGTGCTTTCGCTGCTAACGGTCAGCTTTTTACGTCCTCTTGCGCGGCGGGAAGCCAATACGCGGCGACCGTTTGCTGATGCCATACGCTCTCTGAATCCATGTTTGTTTTTTCTCTTACGTTGCGATGGTTGGAAAGTACGTTTCATGTTATGTTATTTTAATGTGTTTTCTAAAAATGGAGTGCAAATATACAAGATTTTTATGGCACCACAAATTTTATTTGGAAAAACCCCGGTTTACCCTGCTATTATTACAATTTAATGACAAGATAAGCAATTAATCCCCTAATTTTGCGGTCTCTATGGCCAAACAACAAGAATCTCAGCCTAAAATCCTAAAGAAAGACGAACTACCAAAGGCCAAGCTTTCCTGGACCAATCTTAAGCGTTCGGCACGTTTATTCGGCTACCTGGGAACCCAGAAATGGAAATTTGTGCTTGGAATGATCTTTTTGGCTGCCAGTGCGGGTGTTGGGCTCATTTTCCCCCTTAAATCCGGCCAAATGCTGGGATATATTGGAGATAATACCAAGCCCTCGGCCCAGGTTGAAGGCGAATTAATGGAGATCGGGCTCGTTTTGCTGGTGATCCTCATTGCCCAGGCTGCTTTTTCCTTCGGGAGGGTGTATTTATTTGCCCAGGTAACAGAAAATATTCTGAAAGCACTCAGGATAGATACTTTTAAAAGACTGATACGCATGCCTATGGGTTTTTTCTCTAAAAACCAGGTAGCGGAATTAAGCAGCCGCATCGCGACAGATATCAATGTTATTTCAGAGGCCTTTACAGTAAATATTGCTGAGTTTATCCGTCAATCCATTGTAGGCATCGGCGGTCTTATTTTACTTGTTTACAAAACGGACTGGGTCATTGCACGCTGGTTTCTCATTATCATTCCACCTTTAACCATTGTTGCCATCCTGTTTTCGCGAAAGATCAGGAAGTTCTCAAAGGGATACCAGGAAAAGATCGCAGAATCGAATGTGGTAGTTGGAGAAGCTTTTACAGGCATCACCAATGTGAAGACCTTTACAAATGAAACATACGAAATAAGTAAGTACGACAAGGTTACAAGTGAAGTGCGTGCTTTCGGCCTGAAGTACGGCGTGCTGAGGGGCCTGTTCTTCTCATTTGTAATGATCTTCATTTTCGGATCCATCTTTTTTATTCTGTGGCAGATGTTATTTGCCTTAAAGGTAGATCAGTCTATTACCCCGGAAGCATTCGGAACTTTTATGATGCTGTCGTTGTTTGTTGCAGGATCGCTGGGCGGGCTGCCGGAACAGATCTCATCCATTCAGAGGGCGCTGGGAGCTACAGACCGTGTGTTTGAGCTTGTTGATGGTGAAATTGAAGATATTGAACTTGGTCATACCGCTGTAGTGCATGATAAAAAAGGCGGTGAGATCGTTTTTGAAAATGTTTCATTTAATTATCCTTCGCGTCCCGAATACTCTGTGCTGAAGAATGTGGATTTTCGCGTGGCTCCCGGTGAGACCGTGGCGCTTGTCGGGTCGAGCGGATCGGGAAAAACCACCATTGCTTCTCTCATACTGCGTTTTTATGATCCTGTAAGCGGATCCGTAAAAATAGACGGCATCGATAGTACTACCATCACCTTAACAGAATTGCGGAAGCAGATAGCCCTGGTGCCGCAGGACGTGATCCTGTTCGCAGGAAGTATCCGCGATAATATTGCTTACGGTAAACCGAATGCTACGGATGCCGAAATTGAAGAAGCGGCAAAAAAAGCCAATGCCTATCAGTTCATTAAATCGTTTCCGGATAAATTCAGCACGCTTGTTGGTGAGCGCGGCATCCAGCTCAGCGGGGGTCAGCGTCAAAGGATCGCCATTGCCCGTGCTGTCTTAAAAAATCCGAGAATTCTCATTCTTGATGAGGCAACGAGCAGTCTTGACAGCGAAAGTGAAAAGCTTGTGCAGGACGCGCTTGATCAGCTGATGGTGGGAAGAACCAGCGTGGTAATTGCGCATCGTTTTTCAACTATAAGAAATGCCGATAAGATCATTGTTCTCCAGAATGGCGGCGTGCAGGAGAGTGGAACTCACCAGGAGCTGATCCAGAATGAGCAGGGTTTGTATTACAAGCTCAGCAGGATGCAGTTTGAGCTCAGCTGATCTTCTTTTCTAAAAACCATATTCTTTAATTCTTGCATTTTTGCAATAGCTTTTTAAAAGCTGATGGTTTGTAACTCATGAGGTATGATCCCATAGCCAGGAAATTGCTAATTGTTTTCTTCTTATTTTAGCCTCATTAATCACGATAATATGAACACAACTCCCGCGAAGAAAAAAAGTTTGCCTGTGCGTATTTTAAAATGGACAGGAATTTCATTGCTCATCATTATTATTTTATTGGCCCTGGTTCCTATTCTTTTTAAAGATAAGATCGTGGCGATCGTAAAAGAGCAGGCCAATAAGAATCTGAACGCCAAAGTTGATTTCGGCGATTTTGACCTGAGCCTGATATCTTCATTTCCTGATTTCCGTTTTAAGATCGACCGCCTCAGCGTTATAGGTGTCGACGAATTTAAAGATGATACGCTGGCTTTTATAAAACATCTGAAAACAGATATCAATATTAAAAGTGTGATCGCGGGCGATAACTATGAGATCAATTCAATAATTATAGATGGACCAAGGATCCTGGCCAGGGTGCTTAAGAATGGCAAGGCAAACTGGGATATCGCCAAGTCGGATTCCACTGCTGCAGTTGAAGAAGATACAAGCGCTACCAAATTCTCGATGTCACTCGAAGAATTAAAGATCATTGACGGATACATTATTTACGATGACCTGGAAGGTGCGATGTATGCGAAGCTGGAGGACTTTGATTACGACATGAGCGGTGACTTTACACAGGATAATTTCACCATGAAGAATCTCGTGGAAATTGCAAAGCTCACCTTTAAGATGGATGGCATTCCTTACCTGAGCGAAGTAAAAACCAAGGCAGATGCAGATATTGATATGGACATGCCCAAGATGAAATTCGTTTTTAAAGACAATGAATTCAGCATGAACGACCTGCACCTGGGATTTGATGGTGTGATAATGATGCCGGATACTAACATCGACATGGATATAAAATTTGCCACCAGGCAAACTGAATTTAAATCTGTGTTATCCCTGATCCCAGCTGTTTACAGCAAGGAATTCCAGTCGGTGAAAACATCCGGAAAATTCAATTTCAACGGTTTTGCGAAAGGACGTTACAACGCTTCACAGATGCCGGCATTTGCAGCGAATCTCGAGATCATCAATGGCATGTTCAAATATCCTGACCTGCCTAAAGCTGTAAGTAATATTAATGTTGACATCAAAGTGAACAACCCAACAGGGGTTCTTGATGCTACTACTGTTGATGTGAATCAATTCCACGTTGAAATGGCGGGAAATCCAATTGATATCAGTGCTCATGTACGAACTCCTATTTCTGATCCGGGCATCAGGGCTAAATTCAAAGGCATGGTTGACTTGTCGTCAGTTAAGGATCTTGTACCTCTTGAAAAAGGCGATAACCTGAGCGGGATCATTAAATCGGATATTGCTATTGACGGAAATATGAGTGCGATAGATAAAAAGGAGTTCGATAAATTTAAAGCAGAAGGCGCGCTCGAGATCGACAAAATGGATTATACAACCACTACTCTCACGTACCCGGTTAAGATCAATTCTATGAAATTAAACTTCACAACCCAATATGTTGAATTACCCGTGTTTGACGCACTTCTTGGTAAAAGTGATATACAGGCTACAGGAAGGATCGATAATCTCCTGCAATATATGTTCAAGGACGACCTGATAAAAGGTTCGTTTGCAATTACCAGCACTCTTATGGATCTGAACGAGCTGATGGGCCCTGAAACTCCGACCACCCAGGCATCTCCAACAGAAACAGCCGCAGCTTCGGCTACAACAGAAGCGGTTGCCGTTCCTGCCAATATCGATTTCGAGTTAAGTACAAAGATCGCACGTGTTCTTTACACAAACATGACTCTTGGAAATATGACCGGCAATCTTGTGATCCGCAACCAGAAGGTGGATATGACAAACCTCTCAATGATGGTTATCGGAGGCAAACTTACTCTTAACGGGTATTATGAATCAACCAATATTAAAAAACCAACGGTGGCTATGAACATGAGAATGGATGGTTTTGATATACAGGAAACATTCAAAACATTTAATACCATACAAAAGATCGCTCCTATTGGTCAGTATGCGAAGGGCACTTTCACAGCCACTGTAGAAAACTTCAACACGTCGCTTAACGCTGCAATGGAGCCGGATCTCAATAGTGTAAATGCAAAAGGGATAATTAAGACCAAACAGGTAAGTGTAAGCGGATTCCCACCTTTTGTGAAGCTTGGAGAGGCACTGAAGATGGACCAGCTAAAAAATTTGCAGGCTGATGACATCAATGCGAATTACAAACTTTCTGAAGGACGTCTGTTCCTTGAGCCGTTTAATACAAAGATCGCGGGAATACCTACCAATATAACCGGCAGCACAGGACTTGATCAGACCATAGACTACAAATACAAAATGGAGATCCCGAGCAAGATGCTTGGAGGCGCAGCTACATCTGCAATAACAGGGATCCTGAACCAGGCGAATCAGAAGGCAGGTACTACGATGGCACTGGGTGAAAAGATCAATCTTAATGTGAACATTGGCGGTACTGTAACAAGTCCGGTAATTAAAACGGGTATGAAAGAAGGCGGCGCTGCACAAAGCGCTATTGCAACTGCCACTACGCAGGCTCTTAATGCCGGTATTGATAAAGCAGCTGAAGAAGCGAAGAAGATCCTGGAAGATGCGCAGCGGGAAGCGGATAAGCTGAAAGCTGAGAACAGGGTGCTGGCAGAAAAAGCGAAACAGGAAGGATATGCAGAGGCCGACAAGCTTGTGGAGCAGGCATCGAATCCGCTTGCCAAAGCCGCCGCAAAAAAAGCTGCTGAGGTAGCGAAGAAAAAAACTGATGAAAAAGTGGCCAAGATGATCGAGGACGGAGATAAAAAAGCCGATAAGATCATAGAGGATGCGCAGAAAAGAGCTGACGCCAAGGCCGCAGAGAGCAAAAAATAAAAGGTATCCGCAGAAATGCGGATATTTTTTTTAGATGGATATGTGTGATGATCTTACAGGCTTGCCGTAGAACAGGCTTGCTGCATTATCAAAAGGTTCAGGCTGATCTGTTGTAAAGAACGCGATTGCGCCTCCCTTGCTACAGTTTTTTTCAATTTCAGGATGTCTTTTTAAGTAGTCGGCAAGTCCTTCGGCTACGATCTTTCCCTGCGAAAGAACTTTTACATTTGGAGGAAGCTCTTTCCTGATCTTATCGGCTATTAATGGATAATGTGTGCATGCAAGGATAATGGCATCTATTTCTTTTTGTTTTG
>CBIHOL010000119.1:0-10337 GCA_966211905.1 uncultured bacterium | reverse complement strand
GAAATGTGTATTGTGCTACCAAGCATGCTGTAGACGCATTGAACAAAGGCATGCGCATTGATCTCCTCCCTCATCATATTAAAGTTACAGCTATAAATCCCGGCATGGTAGAAACTGAATTCAGCGTTGTTCGTTTTGACGGAGATGCCGAACGCGCCAAAAAGGTGTATGCAGGACTGGAGCCGCTCACCCCGGGTGATATTGCCGAAACTATTTTGTGGGTTGCAAGCCGGCCCGCTCATGTGAATATTAACGACCTGGTGATCATGCCTGCCGCACAAGCCACTGCTACAAACGTGAACCGAAAATAGTGTATGCCGGGCGGGGACATATCCTTTTATTTTGTTTGTTCCTTTTTTCCGGGTCGCAAATGTTTTCTCAAAAAAACAAACGGTCGGGAAGCGGCACCAGGATCTTATTTGGTCCTGTGATCGGATTTTATACCGTCAACAATCATCACGCCATTGATCCAACCCAAAAAGCCAGCGTAATAGTCGGTTTTCGAAGGGAATTTCGTGTAGACCGGGAATACAAAAGTTACATACTTGTCGGGGTCGACTATTTTATGCATGGATTAAATTTCCGTTCCTATTATTTCGGTCCTGATACTTTAAAATTGTACGATAAATCATTTCGTTACAGTTATTCGCTGGCCATCCATGAATTAAATCTGCCTGTTCAATTTAAATACCTCTTTAACAGGGAAGATAACAGCTTGTTCAGCCCGTATGTGATTGCAGGTTATCATTTACGGTATCTGCTCATAGCAAACCTGCGTGTTACAGAAAACGGCAATCTTGTAAAAAGTGATGCCCCTGAAATGAAATTCCGGACCTCCGTGTTTGGTAACAGGGTAAACGCCTCAGTGAGCATTGGTGCAGGATGGCAAAAAAATAATCTTACAGCATCAAGAGGAAGTTTTTTTGTTGAGCTCAATTACCGGTACGGGTTTTCGCAATATTATTTTGAAACAGAATATGCTGCTTCGTCCCTGTTCATAAACAGCACGCATCTGAGTCTGCAGCTGGGATTAAAATTCTGATCCGGAAGCGCTGAGATAGGTCTTACGCTGATTTCACAGATCTCGCAGAATGGTCTTCAATCATTGTTTTAATGTTGTGAAAGTGTGCACGATTTCAGATCCACGATAATTGCACTCAAGAATTATTTATAAATCATAAATTAACTCTGTGCAATCAGTGCAATCTGCGTCTCTCACCGCACAAATCAATGCCTTTAAAAGTTTACCCTCTCCGGGAAAACCACATTTATGATCCGGGTACAAGAATTAACCTTGCATTTGGTCTGCGAATAATTAACTTAGTATTATTAATCTCCACCCCATGAATCGTCGCGATTTTCTCTTTGCCACAGCTGGCACCGTGTCGGCCCTCGACATGCTTGCTTCTGTTAACCCGGGATTCGCCCGGCAGTTCGAGAAACAGATAAATCGCCTGGAGAACCTGAGTGTTGATTCAGTGACAGAGGACGAGGACTTCTGGGGCTGGGTCCGCAGTAATTATTCTCTCTCCACCAATATCATCAACCTTAATAACGGGGGTGTTAGTCCACAGCCAAAAATAGTGCAGGAAGCTCATATCAGGAATTACCAGCTCTCCAACGAAGCACCTTCTTATTACATGTGGCGCATCCTTGACCAGGGAAGAGAAGCTCTGAGAGAAAAGCTTGCCGATCTCGCTGGCGTTTCTCCTGAAGAGATCGCAATTAACCGCAATTCAACAGAGGGATTAAATTCCATCATTTTTGGTCTTGACCTGAAAGAAGGAGATGAGATCGTGCTGAGCACTTTTGATTATCCCAACATGATGAATGCGTGGAAACAACGGGAAAAAAGAGATAAGGTAAAGCTGGTATGGATCAACATTCCGCAACCAATAGAAGATGATGCACAGATAGTGAAACTGTACGAAGATGCAGTTACCCCGCGTACTAAAATTGTACATATTACCCATATGATCAACTGGACTGGCAATATGGTGCCCTGCAGAAAGATCGCTGATATGGCGCATAAAAAAGGTTGTGAAGTGATCGTTGACGGAGCGCACACATTTGCGCATCTTGATTATAAAATAGAGGACACAGGAGCTGATTATTTCGCCGCGTCATTACACAAATGGCTGTGCGCCCCTTTTGGAAGCGGATTGTTATACATTAAAAAAGATAAGATCAGGAATATCTGGGCCTTGCTCTCAGCGGTGGACCCTGATGGAACAGATATTAAAAAATTTGAGAACCTTGGCACACGTTCATTTGCGTCTGAAATGGCCATCGGCACAGCCATTGATTTCCACACTGTAATTGGTGCAAAAAGAAAAGAAGCCCGCTTGCGATTTCTTAAGGATTACTGGACCTCAAAAGCAGTGAAATTACCGGGAGCAAAAATTGCCACCTCTTTAAAACCACAATATTCCTGCGCGCTCGCCAATATAGGATTCGACAACGGGCAGGCTCAGCAGGTGGAGGCTAAACTATTTGAAAAACACAAGATTCATAGCGTATCCATCGTGCACGAAAAAGTAAATGGAATACGTCTGACTCCGAATGTATACACTTCTATCCGTGAATTGGATGTCCTGGTAAAAGGACTGATCGAAATTTCATCTTCTGCTCCGCCACCAATAAAATAACATGCGTCTTGTTATAATAATCATTTGCGTGCTTTTATACGGATGCGCTCACAGATCTGTATACACACCCCTGGCGCCCGCTCCCATTGCAACGTACAGCCAGGCAATTCTCGCAGGAAGAACGTTGTATGTATCGGGACAGATCGCGCTCCGAACCGACGGCACAATCGACACGAGCAGTATCAGGAGTGAATGTCGCCAGGTAATGACAAATATCAGCACGATAGTTAAGGCCGCAAGAATGTCGATGAGTAACATCAGCAAGTGTACCATTTACTTAACCGATCTGCGAAATTTTAATGCTGTAAATGAGATATACGGAGAGTTCATTGACCTGAATCGTCCACCGGCAAGAGAAACCGTGCAGGTGCAGGCCTTGCCGAAGGGGGCACATGTGGAAATTTCTGTGGTTGCAGTCAGGTAGTTATTCCTGCACGTAAACTCTTTTCACACGTGCTGAAACGCTGGTGAGAACTTCATAGGGAATCGTATTCATTGCTTTTGCAAGATCAAAGATCTGTTTGGTGTTTTCAAACACGATCACCTCGTCGTCTTCAGCGCAATCAACCCCCGTAACGTCTATCATGCACATATCCATACAAATATTGCCGATAGTAGGACAAAACTTTTTCCGAATATAAACACCGTGACGTCCGTTGCCCAGCAAACGGTGGAAGCCATCAGCATAACCTATCGGTATGATAGCAATGCGGCTTTTTTTATCGACCTTTCCGCTGCGGTTATAACCTACTGTTTCACCTGCTTTTAACTCCTTCACCTGGCTGATGCGCGTTTTTAAGGTACCCACATTCTGAAGCATTTCCTGTTCCTTTTCAGAGCTGCCGATGCCGTACATCCCAATACCAAGACGGACCATATCATAATGAGCTTTCTTAAAACGCGTGATGCCTGCAGAATTACAAATGTGTTTAAGTACCTGGATCCCTAATTGATCTTCCATCATTGTGAAGGCTTTTTCAAAAATCCTGATCTGTTCATTTGTAAAATCATCCAGCTGTGAACTGTCGGCTCCTGCAAGATGTGAGAAAACCGAAACCACATTCACCTGGGGAGATTCTTTAAGAGCATCCATCAACAGCGGCAATTCATGTTCTTCAAATCCCAGGCGATGCATACCTGTATCTATTTTTATATGAATAGGGTATGGACTGCCGATGCCCATCTGCTCGAGTTTTTTGACAAATGCTTTTAATACACTGAAACTATAGATCTCCGGCTCCAGCGAAAAATTAATGATATCCTCAAATGCGCCGGTCTCAGGACTCATCACCATAATGGGCAGATTGATCTGGGACTCCCGCAGCTCAACACCTTCGTCTGCGTAAGCTACAGCCAGGTAATTCACCCCCGAGTGTTCAAGCGTCCTGGCTATATCAATACTTCCACTGCCATAACCTGTAGCTTTAACCATGCACATCATCTTTACAGACGGCCCTGTGATGCCTTTATAATAATTAATGTTCGATGTTAATTTCTGAAGATTGATCTCAAATTCAGTATCGTGACTCTTCAATTGCAGCAGGCTGCTGATCCTTTCGAATCCAAAGCTTCTGGCGCCTTTTAAAAGAATGGTGGAGTCGCCGAGCTCATGCGCGAAAGATTTAAACTGGTCCACAAAATTACCGGTGTCGGTAAAAAACTTCGTTTCACCTTTGAACAAATCAGCGTGGGCTGAAATCTCAGAGCCAACACCGATGATAAGATGCAGTGAATGTTTTTCGAAGAGCTTGGACAGAACCTGGTACAACTGGTCGGGCAGCATTCCCGACTGTTCCATATCAGAAACAATGAGCACCTTTTTTTTCCGGCGCGATTGCTGGTCCATATAATTTAGCGCGATCTTAAGAGAGTCAAGATCAGAATTATAAAAATCGTTGATGAGCAAAGAATTCCTTACCGCATTCTTAAGCTCCAGTCGCAGTGCTACCGGCTGAAGCTTCTGAAGGCCTTCGGAGATCTTTTCAGGGTTTATTCCCAGCTTATAGAGCACCGCAGCGCACGTGGCAGCATTACTCAGGTAAGCCTCATCAGTAAAAGGAACATTAATTTTAATTAAATCTTTACCAGCATGCACAATTATCTTTTCGCCGGATTTCTGAACTTCAAACGCGGAGCCTTTTTCGCGGGAAATGAACTCAATATTTGCAAGCGCTGCATTCTTAACGTCCTCTGAAGTAAGACCGTTAACTACCGTAAATTGCGAATCACGGAACAACATCAGCTTTTCGGAGATCTTTTGCCCTCGGGAACTAAAGCCTTCGTCGTGCGCCGTTCCGAGCGATGTGAAAACGCCGATCGTAGGACGGATCATTTTCTGAAGCACATCCATTTCTCCCGGCATCGAAATGCCCGCCTCAAAGATGGCCAGCGTATGATGATTACGAAGCTGCAGGACACTTAATGCGACCCCAATCTGCGAGTTATAACTTTTGGGACTTCTGCAGATAGTATATTGATTCTTTAACAACTGATATAACCACTCCTTCACAATGGTTTTGCCATTACTGCCGGTAATTCCAATAACGGGAATGGTGAACTGTGCGCGGTGATGAACCGCCAGCTGCTGTAGCGCCAGGAGCGGGTCTTTTGTCACCACAAACGAAACATCCTGATCCTTATAATCCTGTATTTTAATTTCGCCTTCCTTTACGATGAAAGTTTTAACGCCGCGACTGATCAGCGAAGGGATATAAAGATGCCCGTTATTACGTGACGATTGCAGGGCAACAAAACAGGCGTCAGAGCCGGGCTGCGGTGAACGGCTATCGTAAAAAAAAACTTCGGGTATTAAATGATCAGTGCCTGAAACCGAAGAGTTAGTGATTGACGCTATTTGCCTGAGAGTGTACATCGGAGGTGACTGTTTGGCTTCTGTTTATAACGCCTTTAAAAGAATTGTTAAATGTAGGTCAAGATGCAATAAATTCAAATTATTTTAGTCATTATTGTAAAACCAGCCCAAAGTTATGCCGTTATCAAAAGTGTTGCAGAGCATCCGCTCCCAGGTCAGGGAAACAGTTATTTCCCTTGACTCTTTCTCCGACAGCGCCGTGCAGCCGGGCATAGAGGAATGTGAATCACTTCAAAAACAACTTTTTGAATTGCAGGAAGCTCTTGCAGTTTACAAATTTACTCTTAAGGACATTGACTTTTCCCCAAGCTATAAGATCCACGCAAGGATCAGCGAAAAGGAGATAGAAACGCCTGCTCCTGCTGTTAGTAATGAACATAAAGAAGAGCCGCCCGCTCCAAAAGCTGCGCCCAGACCGGAAGAACCTGTGATCGTGCAGGCCCCGCCATCCAACCCACATAAGATCAAACCGTTTGTGATTGGCTTAAATGACAAGTTCCGTTTTATCAATGAGCTTTTCTCGCAAAACAACCCCGAATATAATATCGCTTACCAGCAACTCTCCACTCTTAATACCTGGAATGAGTCTGAGATCTATCTCAACAGCCTTAAGAATCTTTATGGCTGGAAGGAAAACAGCGACGTTGTAAAATATTTCTATTCCATCGTAAGGAAACGGTTCGACTGATGCGTGCCATTGTCGCCATCATCGTTTTCCTTTTTTTGTTTACGAGCGCATATCCCGGAGATACTATCTACGCCCGGGAAGTGCTCAGGCAGCTCACCAGCAAAAAATGTTTTGGCAGAGGTTACCTGAAAAATGGTCTGTCAAGGGCAGAATATTATATTCTTTCAGAGATAAAAAAAACCGGCGCGCTTCCCGGTTTTGACCAGAGCTACACACAGGAATTCTCTCACCCTGTTAATACCTTCCCAAAAGTTTGCAATATTGAAATTGATGGCAGGAAGCTGCGGCCCGGTTACGACTTTATTCCTGATCCATCGTCCCCTGGCATCAAAGGAACCTTTAATCTGAAAAGATCGGACAGTGTTTCTTATTCCGATGAAAATAACTTTTTGCGTATTAACCTGAAGAAAAAACTCACTTTCAGTGTTGGTAACAACGTGGATCCTGCAGCTACAATTGAACTGTTTAATGCAGGCATCTCTCAACCCATAAGCAAGATAAAGATCAGTTTGAAATTCAAAAGCCGGAATATTTCCTGCATCCTGCCAGGCTCAACTGCCGGCGACAGCATGGTTGTGTTTACGGCACACTACGACCATCTTGGAGGGATCGGCAAAAACACGTGGTTTCCTGGTGCCAACGATAACGCCAGCGGGGTAAGCATGTTGCTCAACCTGTTGAAGTATTATTCTGCACATCCCCCAAAATTCAAGACCGTATTTATTTTCTTTGCGGGGGAAGAGGCAGGACTTCTGGGATCGAAATACTATGTAGCACATCCTCCTGTGACGCTTGGTAAGATCAGGTTCCTGGTCGACCTCGATCTGCTTGGTACAGGTGAAGAGGGAATTATGGTGGTAAATGGTGCCGTGTATGAAAAAGAATTTGCCCGTCTCCAGGATATCAACTCAGCACAAAACCTGGTAACAAACATCCGGAAACGCGGAAAGGCCTCCAACAGCGACCATTACTGGTTTACAGAGGCAGGTGTGCCGGCGTTTTTCATTTATACCATGGGGGGACGAGCGGCGTATCACGATGTATACGATACAGAAGCAGGACTACCGCTGACGGATTACATAGATGTTTTCACACTGATTACCCGCTTCATCGCCGGATTCTGATCATTTCTCGTAAAAATGCATAAGCTCTATTTCCTGCCATACCTTGGCGGGAAGATAATATCTTACATCTTTTTTATCGCGGATCGCATTCCTTATAAAGGTGGACGACAGTTCCATGAGCGGGGCATCTGTTATATGCACATGCGGATGCGTTGCAAGATCGCCTGATTCGCAGCCCGGACGCGGATAAACATACAGGTGAAACTATTCGAGGATCCGTTCATAGTTCTTCCACTTTTTAAACGACTGGAGGTTATCCTGTCCGATAATCAGGCTGAAGGTATGCTGGGGATATTTTTCCTGCAGGTGTACAAGTGTATTTATCGTATACGAAGGCTGCGGGAGCGAAAACTCTATGTTATTGCTCCGCATGTGCTGGTGATCGTCGATGGCAAGATCAACCAGCGCCAGGCGATGATGTTGCGCAAGTAAACCGCTTTTGGTCTTAAGGGGATTTTGAGGGCTGACCACAAACCACAGCTGCTCCATATCTGTGAAGCTCAGCATATAGTTCGCCATCACCATATGTCCAACGTGCACCGGGTTAAAGGACCCAAAGAATAAACCAACATGCATGCGCTAAAAGTAAATGATTTTTTCCAATTGTGTTAGCTGAGCATAAGTGTACCACTTAAATAATCTCTAATTTCACAGCGTGAAAATGAATCTCCCTGAATTTTGTGTGGTTACACCTGATGGCGATGATCAACAGTTTGTCCTGCACAGGCTCGAAAGATCAGGTTCCCTGAGCGGTGATTCTTTTGTGATCATTCCATATGTTCATCCTGAAAAAGAAAAGATAAAGACGGATCTTTATGCGGTTATATCAACTGAAAAGATCCGGATCGTTGTGGGGAAAGCTAAACCACTGCAGGTGAAACCAACTATCAGCAGGGAAGAGTATCTCCGTCACGTGCGCGAATTAAAAGAGAATATTCAGCAGGGTGATATTTACGAGATCAATTATTGCATGGAATTTAGTGCGGACAATATTGCTGTTGATCCGCTTTCTCTTTTTTCAGAATTGTGCTCGCTGGCACGCGCCCCATTTTCCTTCCTAGTAAAAATAAAAGACGAATACATAATTTGTGCGAGCCCTGAGTTGTTCCTAAAAAAAGAAGGTGAATTGCTTATCACAAAACCTATTAAGGGCACGATTAAAAGAGATGCGGACCCAGCGATTGACGCACAGCTAAAACAGGAACTTTACGCCAGCCTTAAGGAACGTACTGAAAATGTAATGGCTGTGGATGTCGCCAGGAATGATCTCTCACAAGTGGCACAAAAAGGTTCAGTAGCTGTAAATAAATTGTACAATATTGAAAGTTATGAATCGGTGCACCAGATGGTGAGCACCGTAAGCTGCAAAATAAAGCCCGGTACGGGGTTGAATGAGATAATCAAAGCTACTTTTCCTATGGCCAGCATGACGGGAGCTCCGAAGATCAGTGCCATGAACCTTATTGATAAGCATGAGGACTTTGCAAGAAATTATTATTCAGGCACCGTGGGTTTTGTTCGCGGTAACGGCGATTTTACACTACCAGTGATCATCCGCAGCATTTTTTACAATGACTCAACAAAACGTTTATCGTTCGCTGTTGGCGGGGCAATTACCTATTTAAGCGAACCCGAAAAAGAATACAATGAGTGTTTATTGAAAGCAAAGAATATTCTGAAAGCTTTGAATGCTGAGATTGTTACATAACGTGAATGCATGATCTTTCTGTTTATTTCCCGCGGATTCACGCAGATAATTACGTTTTCACAGGCACGCAGATTTACGCGGAGTGTCTATCTGCGTAAACATCTGCGACCATCAGCGGGAAAAATGCAACCTCGCAATTGAACGTGATACATCGTAATTTTAGATTTTGGTTAACTTCCCTCCTCCCAGATAACCACCAGCTGAATAATAATCTCCACCGCTTATTCATTCCAGCGTTATATGAAATAAATTTTCCCATACATTTGAATTGCGGCCAGCGTCGTACACCTGAAAAAATAAATCCTGCAATTATGGTACCAGCAACAATGAACCGTAAATTGATCTTCAGTTTTGTAATCCTTTTATCTCTTTTGTGCAAAGCTCAAACCTTTAAATATCATCCTTTTCCTGAAGGCACTGGTATTTGGAAACACGAAAGCACGGAAACATGCGGTCAATCGTCCAATAATTTTTCCTGCAAGAGTGGATATCAGTATGTTCAAAAAGGAGATACTCTTATTTCATCTAAACACTATACCAAACTGCATAAAGAAGGCTGGACCAGTGAGTGCAGCCACTTTCCACCTTACTATTGTATGAATCCGGTTTTTTACAATACTTATACGGGTGCAACAAGAAATGACACTACTACAAAAAAAGTTCTATTTGTGGCGTCAGGCAGCACTGTAGAAATAATATTATATGATTTTTCTGTAAAAAAAGGTGATACACTCAAAAGCACTGCGTGCAACGGTCAGGTAATTACTTTAGTTGATTCTGTGCTGGTCGGTAACAGCTACCACAAAAGATTCACGGTAGAAAGTGGATTTAATATTATTGAAGGCATAGGTGCTGTTGGAATAAATTATGAATGGGGAGACATGTTTACCTGCGGCCCTTGCGTATGCCCCTACTTCTGGACTTTTAAATGCTTTTCTGAAAAAGGCGTGGTAAAACTGGGTGATCCTGGGTGTACCATATATACTGCAATTCCTGCTGACAATTTAAAGTCCTTCCTCAAAGTTTATCCTAACCCCAGTCAATCTTCTTTTACTTTTGAAGTTTCGGGTGGTATTCATAACCTGCAGCTGTATGTTTATAATTCCCTGGGGAGGCGGGTAATTGCAGATAATGTGTCTCAACCCACATTCAAAATTAACCTTGACCTACTTCCAGCCGGACTGTATTTATACACAGTGGAAAAAGATGGCGCTATTAAAGCGACAGGAAAACTGTTTAAAGAATAGATGTGATCCATTCCAGGCATAGACAACGGTTCAACCAGAAACCAGAAACC
>CBIHOL010000118.1:0-10352 GCA_966211905.1 uncultured bacterium | reverse complement strand
ACAAAGAGCCGGGGCTGGGGGTTAGGACTAAGTCTTTGTAAACGGATAATTGAAACGTATCATGGTGGCAAAATTTATGTGCTAAAAAGTGAGCCTGGGAAAGGCACTACCTTCAGGATCGAATTGAAGCGGGATTAAGATGATCTGTCAGCAAATAGAATTGTTCCCTGAAAAATTCTGCAACGCGCTAAATTAATTCAAAAAAAATCCGGCTCGCACCGGATTTTAAATATGTAAAGCGATTATTATTACGTCCAGCTCGCTGCAAAATACTCGCGGTTCATCCTCGCGATATTCTCAAGCGAAATGCTCTTAGGACACTCAGCCTCGCAGGCACCGGTATTGGTGCAGTTTCCAAATCCTTCAATGTCCATTTGTTTCACCATGTTTAAAACACGATCCTTGCGTTCTACCTGTCCCTGAGGCAACAAAGCGAGCTGTGATACTTTTGCTGATACAAACAACATGGCGCTTGAATTTTTGCAGGCAGCTACACAGGCACCACACGAAATGCAAGCAGCAGCGTTAAATGCTTCATCGGCTTCATGTTTAGGAATAAGAATGTTATTAGCATCCTTGGCGTTGCCGGTGTTTACCGAAACGAATCCTCCTGCAGCAATAATACGGTCAAATGCCGACCGGTCAGTTGCAAGGTCCTTTATTACCGGAAATGCGGCACTTCTCCAGGGTTCTACCACGATGGTATCACCGTCATTAAAGCTGCGCATGTGAAGCTGGCAGGTAGTAACGCCTTGTTTCGGTCCATGTGGACGTCCATTGATGTACATGCTGCACATGCCACAAATTCCTTCGCGGCAATCGTGGTCGAAAACGATAGGTTCTTTTCCTGAGCTAATGAGCTGCTCGTTCACTACATCGAACATTTCGAGAAAACTCATGTCCGGGGAGATCCCTTTTGCATCATAGGTTTCGAAACGGCCTTTTTCGTTCTTGTTTTTTTGTTTCCACACTTTTAAAGTGAGGTTCATATTTCCGTGATCCATATTTGTAAAAGTTGTTGGTGAACCGGAGTGTTTTTTAAACTCCGTCCTGCCATAATTATCTATGCTTTAAAGTATAAATCAATTTTCTTGTTATAAACGAAACGCCCGCACACTGACGAAGAAGAACAGCACTGGTCTCCGAATCAATATAATTGCATTTGTGCGAAAGCAAAATAGTTTCACGCGCTTCTGCCACATTTTTCAAAACATCCTGCAAAGATTGGAGACGGTTGTCTAAAGGAACCCCATAACCTTCAGAAAGGTTACCGGCAATAGCGGCCACAGCCTGACGTAATCTCATTGTAAGCGCAAAGAATTCTTCCTGGGGGAACAGGCTGCTGATGCGGTACGAATGATCAAGAAGCGTTGCGGTTTTCTGCCACACTTCCAGTCCTTCTATTGGTTTAATTTTACTCATTGTTAACGCGACTAAAAGTTAATCTTATTTGTAACTACGTGCCGCAATCTTAATATTCTCGTATTTCAGTTCTTCCTTATGAAGTTCAAACTGGCTGTCAGCTTTGTACTCCCACGCAGCAACGTATGCAAAATTATCATCGTCGCGCATTGCTTCTCCTTCTTCTGTCTGGTACTCTTCACGGAAATGTCCTCCACAGCTTTCATTGCGGTGAAGCGCATCAATACACATTAATTCACCCAGCTCAATAAAATCGGCAACGCGGTGTGCTTTTTCAAGCTCGGTATTCATTTCGTTATTTTCGCCTGGCACACGAACATCTTTCCAGAATTCTGCGCGTAGCTGCTGGATCTCAGCAATTGCAGATCTTAAACCTTCGGCATTGCGCGCCATTCCGCATTTATCCCACATGATCTTGCCAAGACGTTTGTGAAAATTATCTACGCTTTTGGTTCCCTTTATACTTAATAACCTGTTGATGCGTTCGTTTACAGCGGCTTCTGCTTCAGCAAATGCAGGGTGATCTGTTGGTATTGCTTTTGTGCGGATCTCTTCCGAAAGATAATCACCGATAGTATATGGGATCACAAAATAGCCGTCGGCAAGTCCCTGCATCAATGCAGAAGCTCCAAGACGGTTAGCGCCGTGATCGCTGAAATTTGCTTCACCTAATGCGTAAAGACCAGGAACGGTGGTCATCAGGTTATAATCAACCCACAGTCCACCCATAGTGTAGTGAACTGCCGGATAAATACGCATAGGAACTTCATATGGATCTTCACCTGTGATCTGTTTGTACATATCAAAGAGATTACCGTATTTTTCCTTTACAACCGCTTTTCCAAGAACAATGATCTCATCTTTCGATGGGTTAACAAGTCCAAGCTTATTTGCCTGGATCCTGCCGTAACGTTCGGTGTTAGCGGCGAAATCGAGATAAACAGCCATTTTACTTGCACCAACACCATACCCGGCATCGCAACGCTCTTTGGCTGCACGGCTGGCTACGTCGCGCGGAACCAGGTTTCCGAAAGCAGGGTAACGGCGTTCGAGGTAATAATCTCTTTCTTCTTCGGGAATGTCTGTTGCTTTACGGTTATCGCCTGCCTTTTTAGGGACCCAGATCCTTCCATCGTTACGTAACGATTCCGACATAAGTGTAAGCTTACTTTGATGGTCTCCCGAAACAGGGATACAGGTAGGGTGGATCTGCGTATAACAAGGGTTTCCGAAGAACGCACCTTTTTTATGTGCTTTCCAGGCTGCTGTTACGTTGCAACCCATTGCGTTAGTTGAAAGATAAAACACGTTTCCGTAACCACCGGTACATAATAATACCGCGTGTCCAAAATGTCTTTCGAGTTTTCCGGTTATCAAATCGCGTGCAATAATACCACGACATTTGCCGTCGATATTTACAACGTCCATCATTTCATGACGGGCAAGAAGCTGCACAGCTCCCATTCCTACCTGACGTTGCAAAGCGCTGTAGGCTCCAAGTAATAATTGCTGACCTGTCTGACCGGCTGCGTAAAATGTCCGCTGAACCTGCGTACCGCCAAAGGAACGGTTACTTAATGTTCCGCCGTATTCGCGTGCAAAGGGTACTCCCTGCGCCACACACTGGTCGATGATATTTCCTGAAACTTCAGCCAGGCGATGCACATTTGCTTCACGCGCGCGGTAATCTCCTCCTTTAATTGTATCGTAAAATAAACGGTATACACTGTCGCCGTCGTTCTGATAATTTTTCGCAGCATTCACTCCGCCTTGTGCAGCAATACTATGCGCGCGACGCGGAGAATCCTGGAAACAAAGCGCTTTTACGCGATAACCCATTTCTGCCAGGGTGGCCGCCGCAGAAGCGCCAGCGAGACCAGTTCCAACAACGATCACATCAAGACTTCTTTTATTCGCGGGGTTAACCAGATGAACAGTGGAACGGTATTTTGTCCATTTGTTCTCTAATTGTCCTTCCGGGATTCTTGCATTTAATTTTGGTGAGGAAGCCATATTTAATATTTACAATTTTTAAATTGACAATTAACGATTTCTCTTATTTGATAATTCCGAAATGAATTGTCAGGGGCATTGCTGCAAAAATGATCGGAATGATAATTGAAAAAGCAATACCGGTTTTTTTAATGAGCGGCGTATATTTTTTATGATTAAGGCCCAGTGACTGGAACGCAGACTGAAAGCCGTGCAGCAGGTGATATGCCAGTGAGATCATTGATAAGCAATACAGAATTACCACCCAGGTGTAAGCAAAGGTTGTTTGCATTACAGCATACAGGTTTTCGCGACCATTGGCATCTTCACCAGGCAGACCTGTAATACGTGATTTAACCCAAAAGTGAGCAAGGTGTATTATCAGGAAAAGCATGATGAGAGTTCCCAGTAAACCCATTGAACGGCTGTACCAGGTTGAGTTGGCGGCTCCGTTAAATTTCGCATAACCTACAGGACGGGCTTTGTTATTATCAACAGTAAGTACAAGCGCCTGGATCATGTGAAGGATAAGTCCAAGGAAAAGAACAATCTCCATAGCGCGGATAAGCCAGTTATGACCCATAAAATGTGCCCCTTCATTAAATGTGAGGCCGCCGTCGTTAAAAAAGATCAGGGAATTTAAAAAACAATGGACAACAAGGAAAGTAATTAAAAAAAGACCCGTTAAACCCATTACGATCTTTTTTCCGATTGAGGAAAATAAAAAACCTGTTCTTTGACTCATAATCTTATGAAATAATACGCGTGAAATGCATGGCAAAGGTATTAAGCAAATCGCTTACTACCAAGTTTAAAAGCATTGATCATGAATGAGGAAATTCTGCTCAAATTTGCTGTAAAGGCCTTTGTGCCTGGGATCACAGAGGCGAAGGCTTATTTAGAAACGATATAAATACCGGTTTTTGAGAGCAGTTTTAATGCTTGATAATTCTTGTCACCTTAGAGTAGTTATTCTGGCCGGAAATTTTAACAAGGTATATACCCGCAGGGTGATTGCCGATATTAATGGAAGTAGTCAGCGATTCGGTAGTATTATGATACACTTCACGGCCAACAGCATCGTAAACAGACAAAGTGAGGCCTGACTGCGAAAGCTGGAGGTTAATTAGTCCGGTTGTTGGGTTAGGGAATATATAAAATTCATCATCCGCAGACACCTGATTCAGATCCGTGCAGAGATCTACTTTTTGGGTCAGCAGAAAAACTGCCACACATCCGTTATTTCCTACTCCCTTGATAACAAATTGAGTGTCTGCTGTGGGGTTTGCAATTACCTGGTTTCCCTGCCAGGTGCCATTCCAGGTGTAGCTGCTTGCACCCATTGCAGAAAGAGTTACAGATTCTCCCGCGCATATGAGCGAGGAGGAGCTATAAGCCATTAATGATGGGGGCGCGTTGACCTGGACAGTGCTGAATGCGACGGAAGATGCTTTGCAGCCACCCGAATTTGATCCGGTGACAGAATATAAAGATGTGTTGGCTGGTGAAACAATGAAATTGCCACCTGAGATACTGTAGGTACTGGCGCCTGAAGGGGTGATCGTAAAACTTTCACCCGCACAGATAATGCCGCTGTTCACAGTAATACTGGGAAGTGGTACAACGGTGACTGAAGAGATTGCAGGTGCGGAGGCGCAACCAAACTGGCTATATCCTGTTATTGTGTACGTAGAATTTGTTACGGGGTTGACGAGCGGTCCGCCCCCAGTGTATGAATAGGTTGCAGCTCCGGCAGGATTGATGGCATAGGCAGCGCCGGAACAAACTGTACCGGAATTTACGGTGATGGTAGGAGTTGGGTGTACATTTATTATTACGGTACGGGTGGAGGTGCAGCTGTTGTTGGTAATTGTGCCAGACACCGTGTAAACTGTTGCGGATGTTGGCCACACCGAATAGGTACTTCCTGTTGAACTGTTGTTCCAGGTAAAAGTATTAGCACCACTGGCATTTAAGATAGCATACTTACCCGGACAGACGGTTGAAGGTGCAGATGTAACCGTGATAGTGGGTGTTGCGAGGGAAGCAAGAAACGTAGTTGCAATCGCAGTGCAGGTAGAAATTGCACCTGTAACTGTATACGTGTTTGGCCCTAGTGGAGGATTTACGACAATGTTGCTGCCGGTTTGACCCGTGCTCCAACTATAAGATAGCGCTCCCGAGGCTGAGAGAGGAACAGTTTGACCAAAACAAGAAAGCAAACTATTGTTTGTAATGGCTACTTTTGGTATTGAAACAACGTTTACTGTAGTTACCAAAGTACTGAAACAACCTGCGTTTACGAAGCCAGTCACGCTGTATGTGGTAGTTAGCGTAGGACTGACTGGAAGTAAAGAACCCGTAGCTACTGGATTCCACAAATAATCAACGGCTCCGCTTACCTGTAAAGTTGTTGACTTACCAGCGCAGATACTCGGAGAGGGTGGGCTAATGGATAATGTGGGTTGATTGGCAATTGAAAAAGTGACGGGCGTTCTGTTTGCCATAGCACACGTTGAATCCTGGATGTAGACCGTATGTACGGTTGGTGAATTAGAAGAATAAACATAAGAGTTTCCTGGCTTTATGAAGTTGGATCCGTTGAGACTCGAATACCAGGAAAGATTTCCGGTACCTGTTATTGTCACAGTAGTTTGTACTCCGGTGCATAATTGCCGGCCGTTTGCATTACTGGTGATAAAGGCCACACACTTGCAGGTGTCAGAATAGGCCTGAGTCTGCAGCGCGGTATAGGTGCCCGAGGTGATACTCATGGTTGAGGTTTGTGCGGACAAGGTAAACGATTGCACCTGGTTGGTAGGCGTTAAGAGTGTAAACGGTCGTGCGATGCTGCTGCAATTATTTCCGGCCGAATCTGAATTAATTATAAATGGCGTGTATCCATCATACCCGAGGGTATAGAGTTTGTTCCCCCGTAAAACGCTAGGGCCTGAGCCATACCCAGTGGCACGGTACCTGTGCCAGGAAATATTCATGGCGGTGTCGGTTTCAAAAGTAATGAGGGAATCGTTGTACCAATCTCCCCGGTTGGCGGAAATAATGTAGTTGCCCTGAGGTGTTTTGCACATTGAAGTTGCCATATAGGTTCCCTGCAAAAATTTTGCTTGCACAATTGCGCCCTGAGCACTGAATTTGAAGAGAGCGCATTCGGCTATACCAGGCAACGAGTTACCCATGACCATGCCCGTAGCGAAGATCCTGCCGTTTGGAAGCACATCGATGTCTTCAATATAGAGTGGTACAAAGTTGCTGGTATAGCGAGTGGACCAAACAGGAGTAAAAGAACGGCTGAACTTTGCCAGCACCAACTCATTCATACTGGTAGGATCGAACTCACCGTATACGTAAAAATTCCCTGATGCGTCTCTTTTAATGCCTGAGAAGTCTACGTTAACCGAAGAGGTGGAAAAAGCGCTCTGCGAGATTAGGTTGCCGCTGGTATCAGTCACCATGGTGAACGGAACGCTGACGTCAGTATATAATGGGAATCCGCCGTTTCCTATTTTCCTTCCAACAAACCGAATGGTGTCACCCCCATATAAAACACCGTCATTTAGTATGATATGATCTCCGCTCACATTCTTTGTCCATACATGGGCACCACTGGCCGAGATCTTTTCCATCTGGAAACCATTATAATAATGATTAGTGAGCGATGTATTGTAAAGAAGAATTACGCCACCTGTAGGTAAGGCAATGGCTTTTGCGAAATATGGTTTTTTCCATAAAGGAACAAAGTTTGAATCTGTTTTTATGGTATAGGTATCAAATGGATAGATGCTATGTATGTTAGTTCTCCACGGAAACATAGAAATAATGTATCCTTTATCAGAAGTTCTAACAATCTGTTTTACTTCGGGACTGCCATAATTAAAACCTGCAGGGGGACTGTTTTGATGGTAATAACGGAAGTTGTTTGACTGTGATAATACAACCTGCGAAAAACAAAGAAGGAGGAACAGGCTGATTACTTTCATGAGGGACGTTAGGTACAGATAAAAGTAATTTAAATGCAACTGTTAACCGCGTAACGCGGGCGGAAGGCCAGAATTATTTATTGAATTTTGGTTCTCGCTGAGCAAATGAATGACCGCACGGCCACCTAGAAGCCGACCACTTCAATACGTGATATCTCGCTTAGTTTAATGGGAAAGTAATTTGGCCCTCTTAATTTTGGGGCAGTTCTTTCACCGATCAGAAATTCGTTCTTGTAGATGTACAGGGATTTAGCATAATACTTAATCGCTTTGTTTTTGCGGGTAATTATCGTAATCCGGGAATCGTATTTAATGGGCTTTAACTTAACCAGGCCGCTTTGGTCAATACATTCAAGTGTATCGATCTTGTTCCGGAACTGTTTTTTGTAGAGGGAATTAATACTGAGTCCGCGTACCTCATTGTCTTTGGGGCATAACTCATTTTCCAGGTCGCTTTTATCGATCGTGTAAACCTTACATCCCTGGAATACTGAAAATACAATAATAAGTAGAGCCGCCAGCATCAGCCTGCTGAGGCAAGTTTGTCTATTTGTGTGCATTAACTCAAATTTAGAATAATGCAAATAAATCACAAAAATTATTCGATGAAACCGGTGGGTTTCAAATGTTAAAGTCGGAAGGTGATCAGTTACTTCGCCAATTTAATGATGCCGATCTTGTCAAAAAGAAGAATGATAGGATAGGCCGGGTCAAATTCCCACCATTTGGCCGCAAAGTTAGGCCTTGAACCTGCCTGGTGATGATTGTTCTGGAAAAGTTCGCCCAACAGAAGGAAATCCCAGAACAGGGTATTTTTGGAATGATCGCCTGATTCGAAGTTCCTGTAACCGTATTTATGGCCGGCCCAGTTCACAATTGCGCCTTGTATAGGGCCAATAAGAAAATGAATTGGCAGCAAAAGAAACATCCACCATGAAGTAGCAAATGCAATATAGAATGCGATGTAACCGGCTGCAAATGCAAGACGGGTGTACCAGCTATCGGCGATACGGTCAATTACAGGATATTCAGGAAAATTACGGTCAAACTTAGCTTCCACCTCAACGCGCCTGTTTAAAACATCGTTATAAACGTTCTTTGTATGCATCATCATAGAAAAAACCTCTTTGAAGAAATGGGGTGTATGCGGATCTTTTTCAGTATCGCTGTATGCGTGATGCATGCGGTGCAGTATGGCGTAGGCGCGGGCGTTGAGGTAAGAAGATCCCTGTGTGACCCATGCAAAAATGTAAAAAAACTTTTCCCAGAATTTGTTCATGGTGAACATTTTGTGGGCTGAGTAACGATGAAGGAAAAAAGTTTGTCCAAACAATGAAAGGTACCAGTGGAGAACGAGAAACAATAAAATGACCATGATGGAAAATTCAATTTTGGTTTATAAAAACAATTCTTGTGCCTGCTTTTGGGCTCAGCTCAAGGCCGAAACAAAAAAGACCTTTTGATTTGAAAGGTCTTTTTATTTCTGTTATCCGTTCAGTGCTTCGGCGCCTCCAACGATCTCGAGGATCTCTTTGGTAATTGAGGCCTGACGCGCTTTGTTATACATGATCTTAAGATCACGCTGCATTGCCTTGGCGTTGTCGGTTGCTTTGTGCATTGCCGTCATACGTGCTCCGTGCTCGCTTGCGAACGAATCGAGAAGCGCTTTGTAGAATTGGGTTTTTACAGAGGTTGGAATAAGTTCGTTAACAATAAAATGCTCACTTGGTTCAAAAATATAATCCGTGTTACCTGATTTCTGGCTGCCTGATGGCGGGAGAACCGGCAACAGCTGTTCTTCGGTTGGCACCTGTACCGCTGCATTCCTGAACTGGTTGTACACGATCACCACTTTATCAAATTGCCTGTTGAGGAAAGAGTTCATCACTTTTTCCACTACAGGAGCAGTGTTCTCAAAACTCAACTTATCAAAAAGGTCACTTGCATGATGTGGAAGATCCTGTCCGCTGATCAGGTATTTAGTGCGTTTAAAAGCATCAAGCACTTTTTTTCCAACCGGTAACACAGTTACTTCAAGTCCTGCGTATTCGTTCTGGATAAGACTATTTGTCTTTTTAATAATATTTGAATTGAATGCTCCGGCAAGTCCGCGGTTTGAGGAAATTGCCACAATGAGAACGCGTTTCACGCTATTGTTACGTGCATACACATTGTCTGAGGAATCAACGCTTGCACTAACATTCTCAAGAATCTCTTTCAGCTTGTTGGCGTATGGCCTCATCTGAACAATAGCGTCCTGTGCGCGCTTCAGTTTTGCAGCACTCACCATTTTCATGGCGCTTGTGATCTGCATCGTGGAGCCTACGGAGACGATCTTATTTCTTACTTCCTTTAAACTTGGCATTGCTTATGAATTAAGAATTAAAAATTAAGAATGAAAAATTGCTGATGCTCTCTTTATTCTTAATTTTTAATTTTCCATTTTTAATTGTTACAGACTGAATTTTGCAAGGAGATCCTTAGCTACTGTTTCCAGAGTATCAGTGATCTCGTTGGTGTATTGACCTGCTTTTAATGAATCAAGTGTTGCTTTATGCTTACGCTCCATAGTATCGAGGTATTCCTTTTCGAATTCACGAACCTTGTTCACAGGCACGTTCCTTAAAAAGTTCTTGGTTCCCAGGTAAATGATAGCGATCTGCTGTTCAACGCGCAACGGCGAAAACTGCGCCTGCTTTAAGATTTCAGTGTTACGTGCACCTTTATCAAGTACTGATTTAGTTGCAGCGTCGAGATCAGAACCAAACTTAGAGAATGCTTCAAGTTCGCGGTACTGAGCCTGGTCTAATTTTAATGTACCAGCCACCTTTTTCATTGATTTGATCTGAGCATTACCACCTACACGGGATACGGAGATACCTACGTTGATAGCAGGACGGATACCTGAGTTAAACAAGTTAGACTCAAGGAAGATCTGAC
>CBIHOL010000117.1:0-10543 GCA_966211905.1 uncultured bacterium | reverse complement strand
CCGTTCGGGATGAAGTTTGCCTGACACACTGGGCGGGAACAAACATTGTGAAGCTCAGGTAAACGTTCCTGTAAGCTGCATCAGTTAAGCCTCGTTACGCTAACGGTATTGGCCAATCTCTCAGATATGATGAAGCCTGACATATTGGTGGAAGCAACGGTAACAAGCAAACCAATAGATACCCGGGGTAGGATGGTGTTGCGTGCAGGAAGAGGTTACACATGAACGTGGGAGACCCTAACCCGATCAGATCCATGACTGGGAAGGGAGTCGGAGATGCTCGTAGTAGTGATTGAACCGCGAAAAGGTAAAAGCGCGGCGAGCGAAGGGGCATTACTAAGAATAAAGTTTTCATAGGAATTTAATAAACAGAATTGATTGGAAAATCAGGAAAATGTTGGAGCAGAGGGTCAAGGGGAGTTGTTTAAAAGACGACGTTCTCAAATACCGGATGCAGAAAGAGTAGATCTCCTGCAAGGAAAACTATATCAAAAAGCCAAACAGGAAAAAGGATACAAATTTTATGTGTTGTATGATAAACTATTCCTGCCATACTTACTAAGAGAAGCGTGGAGGAGTGTGAAGAAGAATGCAGGCGCTGCCGGGATCGATGGAGTAACCATAGAAAAGGTAGAAGCAAGCGGAGTGGATGAATACCTCAAAGCCCTATCGGAAGACCTGAGAAAACGAACTTACAAACCGCAAGCTGTAAAGCGGGTAATGATACCCAAAGCAAATGGAGGTGAGCGTCCACTAGGAATTCCAACGGTAAGAGACAGAATAGCTCAATCAGCATGTAAGATGATCCTGGAACCGATATTTGAGGCAGACTTCGAGGATAACTCATACGGATTCCGCCCAAACCGCAGCTCAAAGGATGCAATATCAGCGATAAAGCAAAATCTTAAGGAAGGCAAGACAGAAATACTGGACGCTGACCTGAGTAAATACTTTGACACGATACCCCATGATAAACTAATGATAGCAGTTAAAGAAAGGATCAGTGATCCAAGAGTACTG
Source organism: uncultured bacterium (assembly GCA_966211905.1). Classification (GTDB taxonomy): domain Bacteria; phylum Bacteroidota; class Bacteroidia; order B-17B0; family Aurantibacillaceae; genus Aurantibacillus. Next base: position 9,523 of record CBIHOL010000117.1, on the reverse strand, counting down.
AAATTATTAGAGTTGTGGTTGAAAGTCCCAGTATTCGAAGATGGACAATTCAAAGGAGGCAAAAAGAATGGAAAAGGAACACCACAAGGAGGAGCTATCTCGCCACTATTGGCGAACATATTTCTTCACCTTCTGGACCGGATCGTGAGTAACACAAGAAGTTTGTTCCACAAATCAGGAATCAAAATAGTAAGGTATGCAGACGACTTCGTATTAATGGGAAAAACTATACCAGATGAAGTAATGACGAGGCTGAAGAACTTGCTACAACGAATGGGGTTAACCTTAAACGAGGAAAAAACCAAACGAACAGATGCAAGAGAAAATAGCTTCAACTTTCTGGGCTTTATGATCAGATACAGTAAAGACTTGTTTAATCCAAACAAGAAATACTGGGAGATCAAACCGGGAAAGAAATCAGAAACCAAAGTCAGGGAAAATATTAAAGTGTACCTCGATACGCATGGACATTGCTCAGCAAAAGAAGTGGCTAATGGAATAAACGCAATAACCAGAGGATGGATGAATTACTTTGACATCAAAGGAGTAACTTACCCGAAGGTGAGCAAGAACAAGCTGCGATACTACCTGAGCAATAGTTTGTACCGTTACTATAACCGAAAAAGTCAGAGAAAGAGCAGGCTTTATGGACAACAAGCCTTTGAGGTGCTAGTCAGTAAATACGGACTCATAGACCCTACAAAATACTCTTATCTTCCAAGGTAAGCTGTGAACGCAAATGACGAAATTCTTAGGAAAGCCGTATGCGGGAAAACCGCACGTACGGATTGACGAGGGGGCTGGTAAGGTCAAAATGGATCTTACCGCTCTACTCTACCGGGAAAAGACTATCAGCTAATCAGGCAGATCATCCTTTCACGATGCCTGTTCCTCACAGTTTCTCCGATTGCCGTGGGTGAACCGTCGTCGTCAATCCGTACAAATGTCATATTGGTGCTGTACACCAGGCTTTCTTCTCCACTGTAAAGACTGTATTTCCTGGCTTCCAGCGCCAGCGTTATGGAGGTTGTTCCCAGTTCCGTGACTTCCGAATAAATACGCATATGTTGCCCTGCTTTTATTGGTTTTTTAAAGATCAGTTCTCCAACACGCACAGTCACCATGTTTGGTGTGAAACAATATTCTGTTGCAAATGCTGCGGCAGCCTCGTCGAGCCACGCCATTAAGGTGCCTCCGAAGAGATTCCCGTGAATGCCAATGTCCCTGGCCATGACAATTTTTTTAGTTACTAATTTCATATTCCTGTTTTCTTTTTTTATGTGTTGTTTTTTTAAATGCGTCCGCAACGACCTCGAACAGCACGATAGAGGTGGTCACGTTTTCTTTTTGTTTTATTTTTTTAATATTGGCAAGTGAGATATTTCCAATGATGTAACCGGACTCGCAATTGACGTAAGATTCCTGCACACCTGCAAAATAACCTCTTAATGCGCCTGCTGTCATATCAGATGCATCTGCTTTATTATGCCGCAGGAATACTTTTAAAAATATATCCTCGTCAGTAGCCAGGTTATCGTTTTCATTCATTTTTTTATACTCGTACCGGTAATCATAACTTAAGGCTGAGATATCTGAAATCACAGCCGATGCTGTCGGGTAGGCCCCAGCACCTTTTCCTGAAAAGAACTGCACATCGCTGAAACACGATTTTGTTTTTATCCCATTAAAAACATCATCCACATGAAAAAGTTTGTCATCCGGACGCACAAATTTTGGAAGCACGAACGCTTTAATGAGACCCGCCGTTGTTTTTTGTGCATGTGCCACCAGCTTGATCTTTAATCCTTTTTCTTTGGCATAATTCAATTCTATTGCACCCAGGCCATCAATTCCTATGTTGAAGAGATCTTCTGGTTTCACAACAACGCCAAATGCATGGGCAATGAGGATGAGCAATTTGTACTTTGCGTCGAAGCCTCCTGTATCGAGGATAGGATTTGATTCCGCGTAACCCAGCTTTTGCGCTTCGATCAATGCCTTTTCATATGAAATGTTTTCAGATGCTGTCTTACAGAGAATATAATTCGTGCTTCCGTTTACAATTCCCTCAATCGATTCAAGCAGATCGTTATCATAATATTCTTCAAGATTCCTGATTATAGGTATGCTGGCACAGCAGGCGGCCTCATATAACAAGGGCACATTATATCTTTTCTGAAGCAACAGGAGTTCTTCGAAATGCTCTGCGATCATTTTTTTATTGGCGGTCACAACAGCTTTCCCTTTTTTCAGCGCTTCTTTCACAATCTCAAATGCAGCATCCGCATCATCTATTAACTCTACGACTACATTTATTTCTTCGTCTTTGAGGATCACTTCCTTATCAAAAGTGAAATTATAATGACCGATGGGCCTGTCCTTTTTTCTGTCTTTCACGCATATATGTTTTATGTTGGATCTCAACGTGGGCGTTTGTTGCAGGACCTCATACAGCCCGTACCCTACGCATCCAAATCCAAATAGTCCGATGTTCAGTTTTTTGCGGCTCATTTGTTCAAAGTTTTAAGAAGTTTATTATTTACGTTGATTGATGCCGCTGCAAGATCGAAAGCAGATCCCAGGTCCTGGATCAGGTCCTCCGCATCTTCAAGTCCTACCGACAACCTGATAAGACTATCTGTAACACCATGCTGGTAACGGATCTGTTGAGGAATGGCTTTGTGGGTCATCTCGCAGGGTAAACAGATCAAACTTTTGACCCCTCCCAGGCTTTCGGCCAGCTTAAAAAATTTGGTGGCCGTTACGATGTTTGTAGCCAGTTCTTTGTCATCCACCTGCAGGTCAAAAGTTACGATGCCGCCAAAATACTTTTGTTGTGACGCGGCGATATGATGATTTTTATGCTGCCGCAAGCCCGGATAATAGACATTCTTCACGAGGTCGCACGTTAACAAGAACTCCGCTATCTTTTGCGCGTTCTCCGAATGTTGTTTAACCCGAAGTTGCAGGGTTTCAATTCCGCGGATCACCAGCCAGGAATCAAAAGGAGCAAGGATGCCACCCGAAGCGTTTTGAATGAATTTGATCTTGTCACCAAGTTCCCGGGTAGCCGTGATCACTAAGCCTGCTATGAGGTCGCTGTGGCCGGCAAGATATTTTGTCGCTGAATGTATAACGATATCGGCACCAAGTTCTATCGGCTTCTGTGCAGCGGGCGAAGCAAAGGTGTTGTCGACGCACAGGAGAATATTACTGGCCTTCGCTATTTTAGAGATCTCCCGTATATCCGATATTTTTAAGGTCGGGTTGGTGGGACTTTCGATCCAGATCAGTTTTGTTTTTGTGGTGATGGCTTCTGCAACATTCGTAGCATCGGTCGCATCTACATAGTTGAGTGTGATCCCGAATTTCTCGTAAATATGTTTAAATAGCCGGAAGGCTCCGCCGTAAATATCATCAACGGCAATGATCTCGTCCCCTGATTTTAGCAGTTTTATCACTGCATCAATGGCAGCCAGCCCGCTGGCAAAAGCATAGCCGTTGGTACCGCTTTCTAACGAAGCAGCCAGGTCCTCCAGGACTTTTCTTGTTGGATTGTTGCTGCGCGCATAGTCATAACCTTTGTGCACCCCGGGTGCTTCCTGTACAAAGGTGGAGGTTTGATAAATGGGAGTGCTGATGGAGCCGGTGAGCTCGTCAACGGGGATGCTGTGCAGAATTTTTGTTGTCTCTTTCATTTTTAATTTGAATTAAGTTGTTAAACATTTCAGTGATGTTCAGTAAAATCAACTTATCCAAAATTCTGAGAGAGAAATAGACTTGCGGGAGGGCTTAAAATAAAAAAGCTCTTCCAACAAGTCAGAAGAGCTTACAATATATCGCGATACTATTATTTGCTTTTTTCTAACTTATCTGCCTCCTGTTAAGGAGTTGAATTTGGCACCTTCCCACTTGCGTGGAGGTTGTCAAGACTTCATCGGGTCAAATCCCTCTGTCTTTCTGGATAAGAATTAATTTTAAAGAACGCGGGACAAATGTAGACAAATAAAAACCACGCAGCCAAACTTTTCTGAAAATATCTTTTTAAAACGTTTAGAATGAGTTTAATAAAATGTCATTTCATTCCTCACGTGTTGTGTCAGATACTGAACGCCACATTGTTTCTGATTTGCCGGCTGCGATATGCTTCTTGCACCGGCCAGCGCGGAGAACGGTGCTGTTCTGCAACTCGTAAAATCTTCCTTTTAAAGAAAAAAAAAGCCCCTCATTTCTGAGAGGCTCCGTTTCAACTTTTTTTCTTTTTCTTTTTCGCTGGTTTTGCATGCTGGTTAAAATCGAGGCATAGGTCCACCCAGTACTGCATTTTTTTCCTGCCTTTTGCGCTCTCCGTATCAACGTAAACATATCCTTTCATGGGCCTTTTAGTGAAGTCCATAGGCCGGCAGCCTGTTTGCGACAGTGCTTCTTCTTCGTGGTCGGGACCCACCCGGCACATCATATCATCCTTGATAACACCGATGCACATTTTATCATTCACCATAAAGCAGACACCGCCGAACATGTTTTTTTCGATCACCGCGGGAATATCCTGTAATGCTTCACGAATGCGGTCAGCGAGTTCCTGGTTGTAGGCCATTTTTATTTGATGTAAACAAAAATGAGTGCCATAAGTAAAAGTGAGCACAGGTTATAACCGGCATCAATGAAAAACAGTGTCCATGAGCGTCCCTCCCAGGCTACACCGCTAAGGTGAGCAGGAACAAAAAATCCTAACCAGGTAAATATACCTGCAGACAAAGCCGCACCGGCAGGTGACATGAATGAAGACGATTGTCCCCACGACGCGGGATCCCAGGCCGCAATATTATGTGAAAAGACAAAAGCCATAAGAATGCTTCCAATGATCATAAAAACCAGTCCTTTTATTAACTGAGAAGCAGGCGGTTTTTGAGTCATGTCGAACTTCAGCTCTCTTGCCCACATTTTTCCGAACAAGGGCGTGTACCATAGAAAACCGAGGATAAAGTTTGCAACAACGGCGATAACCATCGCCCAGGGGTTGATGTGGATGTTTGGCATGTGTGATTTTTTAAGGGGGTTTGTAGGGAGCTAAAGTAAAAAAAGAATGGTGTCCATAAGAAAAAGTAATAAACAGAAAGGTTTACGAATGGTTGGAGAATTACAAAGTGAAATCTTTCAAACTGTCCTCCCGTTTAGGCGATATGTTGGTCAGGCTTTTCAGAGTTCTCACAATTTATTTTGGAGTAATATTAATTTGATTAACTTTAAATTATACATCCAGATCATCTGTTGAGCGGGCAAAATAAATATTCGGTACGATTTATGTTGGCAATCTGATCGGCAATGACTAAAATTCTATTTTATTTATTAGCTCTTGTGATTTGTTTGCGATCTGCAAATCTTCATGCCCAGTTTCCGACGGTAAATTTCGATTTTGAAAGCTCTGCTGCCTCACCAGTTACCAGCAATACTCAGGCTATAGGCTGGAACATTGCCCACGGGCAACATATTGGTTTGATCACTAATTGTTACCAGGTAAATTGTTGCGCCTTAACAACCAGCTATTCCGCAATCATCAATACGAGTGGAGGTCATATTGATCCACAGGTGGGTGCTGTTTATCCTATTTATTCAGTGTTCGGCAATGGTTTTTCAGATCCGGTTGCTAATTCGTATAATTCTCAAGTGGGATTTCCTTTGAAAGGTGACAGGGTACTCAGGCTGAACAGCGATATTTCCGGGGCGGGAATTGAAAGTCTCACTAGAACCATTTCGGTTACACACACTACCAATGTTCTTCAGATTGCGTTTATGATCGTTGTAACAGGTGCCCATAACTGTTGCGAGTCACCTGGCTTTTATTTAAATGTGGGTTCTTCTGCCTGCCAGTATACCTTCAACACTGCCTGTACAAATTCTAATAATACTACCCAGTTTTATGCATCGAAAACAGGGTTACCTACGAATAATTTTACGAACGATGTCTTTAGTAAGTGGCAGGTAAAAACGTTTGATTTAAGTAATTCCCTCGGTCAGGATGTAGTGATCACCCTTAATGCCAGCCGTTGTATGTTCGTTGGTCACTATGGATATGCATATATTGACGCGAAGTTATCCTCTGGAACATTTTCTGTAAATGGGAAAGCTGTTCCCGGCGAAACTGTGACACTTCCTTTTTGTAAAACTGCGTCTGTATCGGCGCCTTCCAATTACAGTAATTATTATTGGAAGGGTCCGGGAGGATTTTCTTCAACAAATCCTGACTTTCAGACTCAAATCTCCGGTGTATATACTCTTAATGTAAATACTGCAGACCCCTGTGCAGCTGCAACAAGGACCTTACTGATCAATATACTTCCGCCTCCTGCTATTTACAGTTCAGTTACTTCATTGTGCCCCGGCGATACTGCAAAACTAACCGCTATGGCCACTGCCTCCACTTACGCGTGGTCGCACGGCAGTTTCAACACCTCCACCGTGCTCGTTAGCCCAACAGTTACTACTGTTTACACGTTGAATGTTATTGACACTTCCGGATGTTCTGGAATGGCCATCTATACACTCTCTGTAAAAAGTACGCCCGTGCTAACAATTATGCCGTATCCCGAATTCTGTGCGGGAGATTATATCATGCTAAAAGCAAAGGGAGCTGATACCTACACATGGTCCGGGCCAAACGGCTATGTAGCTGCAAACGATGAATCTTTTTTTAAATCTGCTGTAGTACCCGGCTCCGTGGCATTAACTGTAATTGGTAAAGCGGCTAATGGTTGCACCGCGACTTCAAGCTTCAACATACTGACCAGGGAAGTTCCGGTTCCGGCTTTTAAAGTAGAGCCGGCTAACAGCGCATGTATCGGTGGCACCCTTTCGCTGACGGGTTACGGTGGAATTGATTACATCTGGACAGGACCTTTGAACCTGCGGCTGCAGGGAGCGCATGTTATACTGAAAGCAGTGGCTCAGAACTACTCGGGAACCTACAGCTTAACAGTATTAAATCAGTGGGGCTGTAAATCATTTACCACAACTGAACTGCAAGTACATGAACGGCCTCAAGGTGTGATTGTTGCAGATCCCTTGCGTGCCTGTGTCCCTTTTAATACGACCCCTGATTTTATCTTAAGCCCATCAAATGAAGCTGCAATTGTAAAAGCAGAATGGAAACTTAACAGCAAAAGTGTTACTCCTGGCAGATTTCAGTTTCAATTTCCCGGAAATTATTTATTTGAAGTGCTGATCACTGATAGCAACTCGTGTTCGAATAATGTAAAGTTATCGCTTGAAGCTCTCCCCGTTCCGTCTGCAGATTTTTCATTTAAACCGCTCACTCCGGTAGCAGGTATAGAAGAGGTGACATTTACCGAAGAATGCAGTGGATCTGACCTGGATCAGTTTTCATGGAGTATCCATCTGCCGGAGGAAAACTGGACGAGCAGTGAAAGAAATCCTTCATATATTTTCGGACAGGAAGGAGTTTATCCTGTGGTGTTATGCATTTCCAATTTATCGGGCTGCCGCGATACTCTGATCCAGACCATTACAGTATTACCCGATTTTGCATTATATGTTCCGAATGTTTTTAGTCCCCAGGGTGACGGTCTTAATGATACCTTTTTGCCGGTGATCCGCGGCGTAACAAATTACAATCTTAAAATATTTGACCGCTGGGGAGCATTGTTGTTTGAAACAAAAGACTTTACAGAGGGCTGGTCAGGCACGTACAAAGGTGAGATGTGCCCACAGGGCGAATACGTATGGGTGATTGACTTATCTACCAATAAAGGTCTGGCAAAGAGAATGACGGGGACCGTGCTTCTGAATAAATAAATTCAGCAGACTACCAGGCGAGTTTATACTACAGAGTTGAAAAGCCCATTGTGCGCCCTCAATCAAAACTTTCACATCTCCTGACCGCCTGGGATTTATAATTTCTTAATTTTAGTTAAGTCTTATATTAATTGCGCTTTCTGTTCGTCATATGACAAAAACCAAAAACATGAAAACCATCTTAGCATTAGTAATTACTTTATTATGTGTCACCCCGGCATTTGCGCAGATCAGCAGCCAGGATCTTGCGGCGCGTTATGATACCGCCACCATCCGTCAATTATCTGCCGGTAAATTTTCACTGAATAATAAGAAGCTGAAAAAAAAGGAGCTGAAAAGACTTCTTGCTTCTTACACCGAGTCGGCTGAGGCATTAAAGGCCTTCAAAAAACAGCAGAGGATCGCCACCACTTTATGGATAGTGTCAGGGGTGAGCTATGTTACAGGTCTGGTATTAATATCTGAGAACGATGATCTTGCTTTAGGCCTGATCACGGGTGCGCTGGCCACCACCTTTGCCACCGTGCCTTTTAGCATGTCGGCGCAAAAGAACCTGGCGCACGCGGTTTGGTTATATAACCGTTCGGTTCTTACCGGTGCGAACAGGATTACCGCCGGGGCACACTGAGTGTGTTTATGATTTTTTTGCAGAAAATAAATACAGGACATTCAAACTATTCGTACCATCGTAGCAGCTATGAAAGGTTTGTTTTTTCTGGTAACAGCATTTCTGTTTGTTGAAAATAATTCATTTTCACAATCATCAGTTCTTAAAGGAGCCGATAGCGTAAAAGTTCTGGCTTTCTATAAGAAGGCATTCAGTTCCGATCTTTTTTCCCAGAGGAGACAGTCCTATCTCGATTCTATTCTTATGATCCGTCGCGACCAGGCATACGCGTGGCAACAGAAAGCGATGCCACTTTTTAAACAAAAGAAGTACGAGCTTGGCATGACGTTCCTTGATAGCGCGGTGAAATATGATAACTCCTACCAGTGGCTGGAATACCGGGCATTTATAAAATGTATTTTCCAGAAAAGTTACAGGGCTGCTCTTGCCGACCTGCGCGCCTCTGAAAAAAGAAATCCGGGCGGAATTGTCATGGATCATTCGTACGATTTTTTCTCTGCCCTTTGTTACCTGCAGCTCAATCGTTTCGATTCGGCGGAGTTCTTTTTACGCAGGTCTGTTTCCGAAGGAGTTAAACGGATGGGTTATGCACATCATCTCGAGTACCTGTACGTTGGAATAGTTCAGTTCGAAAAAGGCTGGTATGAAGCTGCTTCCAGATCGTTCGACGATGCACTGATGCACTACAACAGGTTCTCTGACGCAAAATATTACAAGGCACTTTGTCTCAAAAAGCTGGGCCGTCAGCAGGAGTCGCTGGCTCTGCTTAAAGAAGCATCGGCCGATCTGAAGGCAGGTTACACGATAAATGAGGATAATGTGATCTACGAAGAGTGGCCCTACCAGCTTAAAAAGTACTGGATCGCTGACCATCAGCAAGGCCCATCGCTAAAGGCTGATTAACTTCTGCTGTTTCCTATCTTCTATCATTGTTGTCCGGGATAAATGCGTATTCCCAGGCGCTCTCTATTTTTTTGCTTCTCTACGGCAAATGTGCTAGGGCACATTTGAGCGAGCTGGCGCGAAGCAAGCAAAAACCTTTGCGTCCTTTTATTAGCAAGGGATTCAAGCGAAAAAAACTTT
>CBIHOL010000116.1:0-10715 GCA_966211905.1 uncultured bacterium | reverse complement strand
GATTTCAACTTCAACCCCACTAGGAAGTTCAAGTTTCATTAAAGCGTCAACAGTTTTAGAAGAAGAGCTGTAAATGTCCAGTAAACGCTTGTACGCGCATACCTGGAACTGGTCACGAGCCTTCTTGTTAACGTGTGGCGATTTCAAAACGGTAAAGATCCGTTTGTTGGTAGGCAATGGAATTGGTCCATTAACTACCGCCCCTGTAGCTTTTACAGTTTTTACGATCTTTTCGGCTGACTTGTCAACCAGGTTAAAGTCGTAAGATTTTAGTTTAATTCTGATTCTTTGGCTCATAGTGTTTATAAAGAACGTATGGTTATTATACTTTTTCTGCTTTTCCTTTAGCTTTTGATATTACGTCTGCTGCAATGTTGTTCGGAGCCTCGTTGTAGTGGCTGAACTCCATCGTTGAAGTAGCACGTCCTGAAGTAAGTGTACGTAATTGTGTTACGTAACCAAACATTTCACTCAGTGGCACTTTTGCCTTGATAACCTGTGCGTTACCACGTGTATCCATACCTTCGATCTGGCCACGGCGACGGTTAAGGTCACCAACCACATCACCCATGTTTTGTTCAGGGGTAAGTACTTCTACTTTCATGATAGGCTCAAGTAATACCGGCTTACATTTTGGCAATGCCTCACGGTAAGCGTTACGCGCACAGATCTCAAAAGATAATGCATCGGAGTCAACCGCGTGGTATGAACCGTCTTTCAGCACTACTTTTAATCCTACCAGTGGGTAACCGGCAAGTACACCGTTTGCAAGTGAGTTCTTAAAGCCTTTTTCAACCGCTGGGATAAATTCACGAGGAATGTTACCACCAGTGATCTCATTCACAAACTGAAGTCCGCCTGTTTTTGCAGTATCGAAATCTGCATCCAGAGGTCCAACTGTAAACTTAATATCGGCAAACTTACCGCGACCACCTGATTGTTTCTTATAAACCTCACGGTGATCAACAGATCCTGTGATAGCCTCTTTGTAAGCAACCTGAGGTGATCCCTGGTTAACTTCTACTTTAAATTCACGCTTCAAACGGTCAACAATGATCTCAAGGTGAAGTTCACCCATACCAGAGATGATCGTCTGTCCTGAATCTTCATCCGTTTTAACGCGGAAAGTAGGATCCTCTTCAGCTAATTTATTCAGACCTACACCCAGGCGATCAAGATCTCCCTGTGTTTTAGGTTCAATAGCAATTGCGATTACCGGCTCAGGGAAGTTCATCGCTTCAAGAACGATAGGATGTTTTTCATCACATAACGTATCTCCTGTGCGGATATCCTTAAAACCTACTGCAGCTCCGATATCACCTGCTTCAATAAATTCAACCGGATTCTGCTTGTTAGCATGCATCTGGAAGATCCTTGAAATACGCTCCTTGTTACCGGAACGGGTGTTCAGAACATAAGAACCAGCGTCGAGACGACCGGCATATGCACGGAAGAAACACAAACGACCTACAAACGGGTCAGTTGCGATCTTAAATGCAAGAGCAGTAAACGGCTCTTTAGCATCCGGCTTGCGGGTAACTTCCTGCTCAGTGTCAGGATTGATCCCTTTAATATTTTCTTTATCGAGCGGGCTAGGCATTAATTCCATCACCAGGTCGAGCATAGTTTGCACACCTTTGTTTTTGAATGATGAACCGCAAACCATTGGAACGATCTTGTTGGCAACACATGCTTTACGCAAAGCGTCAAGAACTTCTCTTTCAGTGATAGTTTCAGGAGCGTCGAAAAACTTCTCCATGATCTTATCATCAAAATCAGAAACTGCCTCAAGCATTTTCTCTCTCCATTCTTTTGCCTCATCTAAAAGATCATCAGGAATAGGAACCTCTTTAAAGGTCATTCCTTTGTCTTCTTCGTTCCAAACAATACCACGGAAGTTGATCAGGTCAACAACACCGATAAAGTTCTCTTCAGCACCGATAGGGATCTGAAGTGGAACTGCGTTACCACCTAAAATTTCGCGGGCCTGCTGAACAACTTTAAGGAAGTCAGCACCCTGACGATCCATTTTGTTAACGAAACCGATACGGGTTACATTATAGTTATCAGCTAAACGCCAGTTGGTCTCAGATTGAGGCTCAACACCGTCAACAGCTGAGAAAAGGAAAACAAGTCCGTCGAGTACACGTAATGAACGGTTTACCTCTACGGTAAAGTCCACGTGGCCCGGGGTATCAATAATGTTGATCTTGTATTTGTTATTGCGGTAATTCCAGAAACAGGTTGTTGCAGCAGAGGTAATGGTGATACCACGTTCCTGCTCCTGCGCCATCCAGTCCATTGTTGCAGCACCGTCGTGTACTTCACCAATTTTGTGGTTTACACCGGTATAATAAAGGATACGCTCGGTAGTAGTAGTCTTTCCGGCGTCAATGTGGGCTGCAATCCCAATATTCCTGGTATATCTTAAGTCGCTCATTGTTATTATTAGAATCTAAAGTGAGAGAATGCTTTGTTGGCCTCCGCCATCTTGTGAACGTCTTCTTTCTTCTTGAATGCTGCACCCTCTTCTTTCGCTGCTGAAACGATCTCTCCGGCTAATTTCTGAGCCATTGATTTTTCGTTACGTTTACGTGAATAGGAGATCATCCATTTCATCGCCATTGACACTTTACGGTCAGGACGAATTTCAGAAGGGATCTGGAAAGTTGATCCACCCACGCGACGTGAGCGAACTTCAACCTGTGGCGTTACATTTGCCAGGGCTTTTTTCCATACTTCCAGTCCATCCTCATTGGTACGTTTTGCCACAATTGCAATAGCATCGTGGAAAATAGCAGAAGCGGTATTCTTCTTACCATCGTACATAAGGTTATTTAAGAAACGTGTTACCAATGTATCATTGTAAATTGGATCAGGTAACAACACTCGTTTTTTGGCTCTCGCTTTTCTCATTGTATTATGAAATCTTTATGTATTATTTTTTCTTAGCTGGAGCAGCTGCTGCACCCGCTTTAGGACGTTTAGCTCCGTATTTTGAACGTTGTTGTTTACGTCCCTCTACACCTGCAGTGTCGAGGCTACCGCGAACAATGTGGTAACGTACTCCTGGAAGATCTTTCACACGACCGCCGCGTACAAGCACGATTGAGTGCTCCTGCAGGTTGTGACCTTCTCCCGGGATGTAAGCAATTACTTCCTGCTTGTTGGTCAAACGCACCTTAGCAACTTTACGCATTGCCGAGTTCGGTTTCTTAGGCGTAGTGGTGTACACTTTGGTACATACGCCACGGCGTTGTGGACAAGAGTCCAAAGCGGCCGATTTACTTTTGTTGGTCGGTTTTGTACGACCTTTTCTTACTAATTGCGATATTGTAGGCATTTTAAATCCTTTGTGTTACTTGATTTTATTGGTCTTTCCGCTATTTTCCCTTTTACGGGACGGCAAAGATAGGGAAATTATTTTATCCGCCAAGACATTACGCGAATTATTTTAATGATTTTCAGGAACCTTGGCGTTCTTTTGAATCCTTTGACTGGCGTTTAAGGCAGGAGATCGCAAAGTTACTAACATTTAATGAAAAATGGCCGCAAATGAGGCATAAATACGTTGTGCTGAACGAACGGAAAAAGACGAAGCACTACCCTCCCTTTCTGTAAAACCCGCTTAAACGCAAAAAACACCACATTCCGTGGTGTTTTAGTTTGACTGATCTTTTTAAAACCTTTTTAACTTCTGAGAATTTCAAACCTTTCCACTAACCTGGAAGGTTTGATTTCGAGATTTCTGCTAAAATTGAGGATGTTGGAAATAACCCGGTCGGAGGGTTCTTCTTCATTCTCTTGTTTCGCAGTTTTTTCAGTAGTTTTTGGGGTTGAATCAGGGACGAGAGTAGATGTTTTTGTCATAGGCGCATACCAGGGTTTTACGGGGTTATTTAGCTCATAAACGTACCCAACCTTAGTTTATTGTACAGCGTCCCGCCAAAATAAAAATTTAACAATTTTTGTTTGTACAAGCTGACGGCACAATAAACGTGCAAATGCTTTGTTGACTGGAACAAGGAACACGAAACCCGGAACACGAAACCCATAAAAACCAAAAATCCCGCTGTTGGGCGGGATTCTGGCTCTCAAAAAACTAAAAACCCGGCGAGGTTCTTAGTTGCCCGTAAACGAACGCGTCGTTTTTGGGAGTGGGTTTCCTCTTTGCAAAAAAGCAACGAGGCAGCGATTATTTTTTACCGTCAAGCTTGTCTCTGAGGTCAGATAACGCAGAAATATCACCTAATGTTGTTTTTTCCTGGTTGTCTTTTACCTTTTTAACTGCTTTCTTGCTGTCTTCAAAATCAGCTTTCTTGGAAGCCCTGTCAGCTTTACGTGCTTCTTCTTTCACTTCTTCGTGAAGACGTGCATGAGAAACAACGATACGCTTAGACTCCTTGCTGAATTCGATCACTTTAAAGTCTGCTGTTTCTTCGTTCTTCACAGATGAACCATCAGCTTTCACCAGGTGACGTGCAGGACAGAACCCTTCAACACCGTATGGAAGACCAATTAAAGCACCTTTATCGTTTACTGAAGTAACAGTTCCTTTGTGGATTGAATCAACTGTAAATACTGTTTCAAAAACATCCCATGGATTTTCTTCGATCTGTTTGTGGCCAAGGCTCAGACGACGGTTCTCACCATCGATCTCAAGCACGATCACTTCCATCTTATCGCCTACTTTGCAGAATTCGCTAGGATGTTTGATCTTCTTGCTCCATGAAAGATCAGAGATATGCACAAGTCCGTCAACACCTTCTTCAAGTTCAACAAATACACCAAAGTTGGTGAAGTTGCGAACAGTTCCGGTATGCTGTGAACCTTTTGAATATTTCTCCATGATCATATTCCAAGGATCAGGTGTGAGTTGTTTCATACCTAAGCTCATTTTACGCTCTTCGCGATCAAGAGTAAGGATCACCGCGTCAATTTCCTGACCGATCTTTACAAACTCCTGTGCGCTGCGTAAATGCTGGCTCCAGCTCATTTCACTTACGTGAACTAAACCTTCAACACCTGGAGCGATCTCAACAAAAGCACCGTAATCATTGATCACAACTACTTTTCCTTTGATCTTGTCTCCAACTTTAATGTCCTGGCCTAACGCTTCCCAAGGGTGTGGCGTAAGTTGTTTCAGACCTAAAGCGATACGTTTTTTGTCATCATCAAATTCAAGGATAACCACCTGGATCTTCTCGTCAAGTTTAACGATCTCCTCAGGATGATTGATACGACCCCATGACAGGTCAGTGATGTGGATAAGTCCATCAACACCGCCAAGGTCAATGAACACACCATATGAAGTGATGTTCTTAACAGTTCCTTCAAGGACCTGACCTTTTTCAAGTTTAGAGATGATATCACGTTTCTGGCTCTCAAGCTCAGCCTCAATAAGGGCTTTGTGAGAAACAACCACGTTTTTGAATTCATTGTTGATTTTCACAACTTTAAATTCCATTGTTTTACCAACGTAGATATCGTAATCACGGATAGGCTTAACGTCGATCTGTGAACCTGGTAAGAAAGCTTCGATACCAAATACATCAACGATCAATCCACCTTTAGTACGGCATTTAACAAAGCCTTTAATGATCTCGTCATTAGCAAGAGCTTCGTTAACACGATCCCAGCTTTTGCCAGCGCGTGCCTTCTTGTGTGATAATACTAATTGACCCTGCGCATCTTCAGCATGATCAACAAACACTTCGATTGTATCACCTACTTTAAGATCCGGGTTATAGCGAAATTCTGATAAAGGAACTACACCATCTGATTTGTAACCGATGTTTACTACAACTTCGCGGTTATTTTTAGCAACTACAACACCTTCAAGGATCTGAAGGTCAGAAATAGTGCTTAATTTTTTAGAATACAATTCATCCAGCTTCTCTTTTTCATCAACTGTGTAATTGTCTTGCTTTTTTCCGATCGAACTCCAATCGAAGTCCGGATTTCCAACTGTTTGGGCTTTTTCTGCCATTTAATTTTAATTGTATCAAACCTTTAAGGCCGGTTTGAGGGATTATACATGATTATGGCCGTTCATGCCTTAAATAAACGGGGTACAAATATACTTAAAACCCAGGAACCGCAGGCCGACTCTTAGTAATTTAAAGTGTTGAATTACAATTTCTTGAATATTTTAACAGAAACTCTGTCAAAACGTCTCATAAAACGGATAAGAACAGATTCTTCGCGTATTTTCCCGTACCCTTTTTCCAGGTGAGACCTCTTTTCCACTAACTTAGACCTGCTATAGAAATGTTTCTGAAAAAAATTTGATTTCCCGCCAATACGTATTATATTTGAAATACATATTTATAAAATGGCAACATTCACAAGTTCCCTACCCGATTCACTTCTCTCCATGCTCGAAAAAAAAGCAAAGGAACTTTCATTGCCAAAAAATAAGCTAATTGAACGTGCTCTTAGCCTCTATCTTGATCAGCTGAATAAGGCGGCGTACCTGAAGTCGTACAAACGGATGGCGCAAGATGCTGATCTTCTTACGATAGCCGAAGAGGGAATGTCGGATTATTTCACACAGCTTGCAAACGAAGATACCGATGCGGCAGAGTGAGATCTGGTACGCAGACCTTGACCCGATCAGAGGCAGCGACCAACAAGGTTTCAGACCGGTAGTGATCATCAGTGGCAATCTCATGAATGAATATCTCAACACTGTGATCTGTTGTCCGCTTACAACGAAAATAAAAAAATATAAGGGTAATGTTGTTCTCCAACCCGACAACAATAACAAACTTCAATCTCCCTCAGAGATCCTGACAGCACATATCAGAGCGGTTTCAAAAGAACGGCTTGTTCGCAAAATAGGGAAGATCAAAAATGAAGATCTTGAGGAAATAAAAACAGCGTTGAATGATATGTTGAGATATTAGTTTTTTTAATTGTCGCCTAAACGCTGAAAAATAACAGGGCCGATAATGTTCTGCCCATGTAAAAATCTCTTTATTTTTTTCTCACGCGAGATGACCACATGATGTTCTGCTCTTAATTCGCCTGTTTCCACTTCCCGTACTTCCACCCGCTTCACATTACTGGCCGGAAGTTTTTTAATAAAATGTTCCAGCCTTGGTTTATCTGCATCCGTGATATCGTGATATTCACTGGTGTGAAAAATGATGATGCTATCTTTAAATTGCGCAGAATCAATTTCAATAAAAAAACTCAGAATATATTTAGTGTAAATTACCTTCGAAGCATATGATGGTTGAGGCTCTTCACGATCGTCAGTAGTCTGATCTTTAGATGAACTCCGCGCGTATTTTTCATTTTCTTTTTTACTTCGCGCAGCATTTCGTTTTCGCGCACTCACAGCCACCTGGCCTTTTAAACGTTTCTTAAAACCCTTGATATTATATCCCTGGGCAACACAGCCGCTTCTGAAACAGATAAAGGGAAATTTATCATGCACTACACATGAGGCCAGGAATAATACCGGCAAAAGCAGACAGAATACGCGCATGGCGATAACATCTTACCATTTACTTTTTCATAAAAGCAGCTATGCGAAAGCCTGTGGTAGGAGAAGCTTCTGCCGGCGGTATTTCTTTTGTCTTGTCGAGCATGATCTCTTCAAGATCACTTGCCCAGCTACCTCCTTTCAAAACAATGCGGGCATCTGCGTCGCCATAAACCATTTCTGCAGCATTCCCGCAAACACCAAATAATCCATAAGAGGTCGGATTGTAACTCCATACATCGATAGTGGCGATTTTGGGGTCGCGCAACACCACCGCAGCGGAAGTATAATTATTTTCATCTACCTGCTGCTTGCCATAATCCAGTGGTTTTTTAATGAGTTCTGTTTTTTTCTGTACACAAAAATTTCCCATAAAACAGTTGCGACTATTTTGCGCGGAGTTCAGCGGCCATGCGTATGCGGCATGAGGAGTTCCCCCTGCGGCAGCGTGCATCCACTCCTTTTCGTAAGGAAGCCTGACGTTCAGATCTGGTATCCGCGGATCATTTTCACGCAGTTTACCGACTTCCTCCTGCAACCACCTGCAATACATTTCGGCGCCCTGCACCGTAATATTCACCACCGGAAAATAGTCGTACTTCTTTTCAGTAAAATATTCCTTTTCAAGAAAATCATAAGTATCTGTATTTTCGGCATTCTTCCATAAATGCTGACGGGGCTTGGCTTTCAGAAACTCATCTTTGCGGCCGCTGATAAGAAGGTCGAATAAGAAAGTGCGATACTCTTTGTTGGTGATCTCTCCCGCGCCCATATAAAAAGCCGGGATGGAATTATCCTCGTTTGCAGGGATGCGTGCTATATTCCTGTCTTTTTCTCTTGTAACGCGAGACCAAAGTCTTACCACGCGCTTTTTTTCTTTTTCATTTGCTTTCACTTCTTTCGCAGAAAGTACGGGAAAAATATATTCCTCGTGTACGTTTACTGTTGCAGAATCATTAAACGCAGGTGTGGTATTCAGAATAGCCGGCTCCGAATCGGGTGTTTGCATTTTCTGAACTGGAAAAGTTTTTGGATTCTGCTGCATTTTAGCAATAGGTTTTGTCCAGGTATAATCTGCTGCAGCCCTTGACTGGCCACCCAGAGCGCTTTTTTCTACTAACACCATTTTATTTGACTCATTGCTTTTTTGTTCAACAGCGCCAGGACTTTTTTGATCGTAAGTATTCACATTAAGGAACACGATCGTTGCTATTAATCCTATACAGGAGATCCCTGTAAGTGGAATGACCCAATTACCAAGCATCACCGGGAATGTTGCTGTTGCAAACGCATGGCGACTTATTGATGAAAATATATGCTCCGAACCTTCCGGTGCCATACTTGAAATTAGGCCGTGGTTCAGGAGCTTGTCAAATTCCTGTTTCGAAAGACTATTTTTCATCGTGTTTTTGTTTTAATTTTTTCAATTCAGCATTTACTTTTTGAAACAGCTGTTTTTTCAGACGCAGGTAATATGTCTTGAGCTGCTTTTCAGGTCGGCCAGTGAACGGTGCAATTTCGCTGTAAGGCACATCCTGACCGCGCATAAGCAAGAGGATCCTTTGCCATTCCTGGAGCTTTTCAAGTTCAACCTGAAGGATCGTAAGTGCTAAATTGTTTGTAGCATCAGGGGGTGCAGATTCGCCGCGCTCTGCTGCTTCCAGCGGGACTATCTTACATTTATTTTCAAATCTTTTCTCGTCCCGGAAATAGTTCCTTATAAAGTTAATATGTGTTGTAAAAACAAAGGCATTTCGTTTCTGTTCCGACACAAACTCATACTTATGGTGCACTTCCGCCATCCGGTAAATTGTTTTGTACATCAGGTTAGAAGCGTCATCTTCAGGTATGAGGTAGTGCCTTTCTGTATAGGTCAATAGTTTCCGCGAATATTCATTGTAATAAAACGTGAGCAGTTTTTGCTCAACAGTATTTACCTGGTTATCGGTTACAATGAAATTCATTACCTTCTATTAAGATAAACACAAACAGGTAACAGGGAGGAATTTTGTTGGTGTTTACGGTTAAATAACGCAACAATGCTGTATTATAGTTGAACACGCTCCGTTTAAAGCAGTAAAGCTGATAGCTACCGGTTAATTTCTAATTTTAAGCCAATATTCTTCCGTAAAGTGTAACGGTCTCTATGAGACAGAAAAAATTGTAACTTTTATCTTTGCAAATAATCTCCCTACTTTCCGGGTAAACTAATTGAAATATGAACTAAATTTATTGTACCTGAAATTTCTTTTAAATGCTCAAACATTTTTACACTTGCCTGGGATTTGTACTGGTTTCATCCGTGCTTTCTATCCTCCCTGGCTGCAGAAAAGATGAAGAACCTGCGCCGGTGGAAAAAGAGGTAATTTTCAGAGGTAGGATCGTGCAGAAGTTCACTAACAAACCTGTTCCAAATATAGAAGTTCAGCCCAGAATTTATGACAAGTATTCATCAAATGTGGAAGCCGTTGGGGATGCCGTGCTTACAAACCCGGACGGAGAATTTGAGATTCATATAACGAAGGATCAGCCAGAATTCAGAGGTGGCGCGGTTTACAATAGCAGTGGATTTGATTCTTCGCAAATGAGGTGTCAGGTATTGCCGCAATTATTGCTATTTGAAAATAACCCCACTGTAGAACTTGATCCATCAGGAAGAATATCCTTTACTGTTGCTGAATCGGTTTGGTCGCAGTTACCTGCAGATAGTGTGACTATCAATTCACCCTATAGTGAAATTTACGAGATCGATAAACAGCAGCACCTGGGTGTACTCTACGTTTTGCCCAGCCAGTCTCATGTTTTTAGTTACAAAGCGTTTTATAAGGGTGAACTCAAGAGTGTAAAAACCGAAACAATCTACGTACCAAATTATTTCCAACCTCAAAACACGTTTTCCGATGTAAAGCACATTGTACAATTCTGAATTCTGGTATCCCTCTATTTCTGGCAAAGCTCAGCTATAAGCACTAAATTCTAATCTCGAAATTCTAATTCAACATATTCAGTATAGATAACGGAGTTAGAATCGCGAAGCGATTCCCTTAGTGTTCTGTTTGTGCAGCACAGCAGAAATCTCTCTTAGTGTAATAAGTGTTCTAAGTGTCCTGAGTGGTAAAAAAAGCCGTAAAACAAAAAACCCCCGACATTTCTGAAGGGGGTTTTCTTTTTTAAAATTGGCATCGACATACTCTCCCGGGCTTTAGACCAAGTACCATCTGCG
>CBIHOL010000115.1:0-10898 GCA_966211905.1 uncultured bacterium | reverse complement strand
AAACAACCGGCGCACAACCCTGTTGCGTCCACTGTGGATCTCGATACCAACCTCACGCTTACCTTCTCCCACAAATGCCAGGTCATCCACTTTCACAGGACCGTCTTCCAGTTCAATTCCCTCAATGATCTGCTTAAAATCGTCAGGCTTCAACCCTTTGTTTAAACTCACATGGTATACTTTTTTCACGCCAAATTTGGGATGGGTCAGCTTTGTTGTAAGTTCACCATCATTGGTGAGCAGCAGTAACCCTGTGGTATTCCTGTCGAGTCGTCCCACAGGATAGATCCTTTCCTTGCACGCGCCTTTTATGAGATCAATAACTGTTTTGCGCTCCTGGGGATCATCCATAGTGGTAATGTAATCCTTCGGTTTGTTCAAAAGCATATACACTTTCCTTTCCCCCTTAACGGATTCGTCGCCATATGTCACCTTATCGCCCGGCTTTATTTTATAGCCGAGCTGATCAATTACCTCACCATTTACTTTAACCGCGCCGCTCTGGATCAATGTATCTGCTTCGCGCCTCGATGCTATTCCGGCATTGGATAAATACTTGTTGAGGCGGATCAGGCCATCGGGATTATCTGCCTTTTTTGGAGCGTGCTTAGTTTCTTTTTTATCAGGACGCTCTCTGTCCCTTCCCCTTGAAAACGCCTTGCCTTCCTCCAGTTCGGAGTAGTTAACACGACGTCCTGCATCTTCAGAACCTGCACGGGGCTTGGTAAAACGTCTCTTTTTCTCCTCCCCCTCTTCACGTTCACCGCTGCTGCGATATGGTTTTTCAAAGCTTTCGCGTTTATCCTTTTTATAGAATTTGTCCTTTCCGAAATTATTGTCGGAACGTCCCTCTCCGCGTTCGGAACTTTTGCGAGCCGGCCTTACTTCCCTGTCACTGCCACCTGAACGACGATCGTCGTCCCTCGAACTTCTCCTGCTCTCATCCCCGCCCTCACGTTTGTCATCGCGAAACGACGGACGATCGTTATCTCTGCGGCCTTCTCTTCCACCTCTGTCTTCACGAAAGGATGGGCGATCGTCGCGGGACTCTCTTCTTTCATCCCTGTCGCCACGCTTGTCTTCACGGAAAGAAGGGCGGTCGTCGTCACGGGAGCTTTTTCTTCTGTCGTCGCGGTCTCCCGATTTGTTTTCACGGAAAGAAGGGCGATCATTATCGCGGAACTCTTTTTTGGAGTCCTTATCACGGAATGATCTTTTTTCGCCGGTTCCGGATTCTTTCCTTTTTTCTGAGAAATCACGTTTTCCGGATCCCCCGCGAGAAGGTGAACGTTCATCGCTTTTCTTATATTCTCTTTTAAAGGGACGGTCATGTCCCCGTTCCGACCTGTCGCGGGGCGGAGTTGAAGACGCCGTCTCCCTGTAACTCTTGTTTTTTGTAAAAGAACGTTTGGCTTTGTAGCCCGGTTCAGATTTTTTTTCTTCAGAACGCGCTTTTCCAGAACTGCTGCGTTTTCGCTTACCGTCAGAATCTGACCTTTTAATGAACTTAGCCATAGTTTTACTTTAATTATTTTAATAGCGGAAAAAAAGCGCCCTCAAGATGTTTTATTGTTTGATTCTTATCAGGTGAAATGACCGACACTATATCAAACCTCGATTCAAATGCAAGGTCCCTTTCAGTTACGTACTGGTTTGCTGCAGCCACTAAAAATTGCTGCTTTTTTCTTGTTACAAACAGTTCCGGTTCCCCAAAGGTATTACTTTTCCTTGTTTTGACCTCAATAAACACCAGGGTGTCCTGTTTTTTGGCAATAATGTCAACTTCCAGTTTTTTAAATCTCCAGTTCACCTCAAGGATGTCATACCCTTTTCCAGCCAGGAAAAGACGTGCCGCGAGCTCTCCTGCCCTGCCGGTTTCAGTTGATTTCTTTTGATTCATTAACTGTTTGCTGTAACTAAATTTACATAAATTACGGTCTTAAAATAGACAAATGAAAAAGATTTTAGCCATTCTCCTAATATCCGTGCTGTCAATACCAAGCCTTAGTGCACAAGGATTTAGCGGTAATATCGAATTTAAATATTACACACAAAAAGATACCAGCCGCAACGTTTACATGGTAAAGAATAAACTGGTAAGGCTCGATCGTTATGCCAGGAAGAACGATAAAATAGAAGGTAGTTTTATTTTTGATCTGCAGCAGGGAGAAGTTAAATGTCTTAGTCCTCAGCGCAAGGTATGGTTCACTCAAAAAAGTGAAACCCCTCCAAGCATTCAGGGGCAATGCGTGGTTACCAAGGGCAAAGCAACTAAAACCATTGCCGGTTTTAAATGCGTTGATTATACTGTAAAAAATACGGAAGAGAATACATCTATCATTTACTGGATAGCGGATGATAAGTTCACGTTTTTTACGCCCCTTATTACGCTGTGGAATCGTAAAGACAAACAAAGCATCTATTTTGCGCAGATCAAGAACCTCACACCTGGCAGCATGCCGTTGATGAGCGAAGAAAAAACGATCGACACGGGTAAATCAGTTTCTAAACTCGAGGTAACAAAGATCTCTAAAGCTGTACCTGCCGACCAGCAGTTTATGGTGCCCGCAGATTACAAGCCGTTTGAGCAATAGCCGCCTGTACTGCAAACACAGAAGCAAAGCCTAATCTTCTTCATCTTTTCCAACGCCCAGGAGCATGTTCAGAATGCCTGTGCATAAGGAAAGGACTATGCTGAAGGCCAGGGCCCAGAAAAATCCGTCCACGTGAAAGCCTTTCACCAGCTTTTCTGCGAATATTATTATGATGGCATTGATAACCAGGAGGAACAATCCAAGACTTACTATGGTGATAGGTATGGTAAGGATCGTAAGAATGGGCTTTACTATTGTATTAAGAAAAGCAAGGACCACGGCCACAAGAATAGCTGAAAGATAATCATCAACGGTAACACCGGGAAGGATCTTGGCCACGATAAAAACGGCAAGAGCGGAGACAATTATTTTAAGTATGAAGTTGATACGTTTTCCGGAGGATGAATTTCAACAATTATTTCCAAAAAATATTTATGTTTTCTGCTTTTTCTTTTTTGCGGCAGGAAACAGGATATTATTCAGGATAAGCCTGTAGCCAGGCGAATTGGGATGCAGGGAAAGGTCAGTTGGCGGCTCTTCCACCCGGTGCTCATAGTCTTCAGGATCGTGGCCACTGTAAAACGTCCACGTTCCTTTTCCGAGTTCGCCGTGAATATACCTGGCCTCGCTGAACGCTTTTGCTTCACCCATTATAAGAACATTTTTTTTGATGTATTGTTTTGCAAATGCCGCTGTCTGTCCCCAGAAGCCCTGGATGGTGTTACTGTGATTCTGGCACAACATGGTTGGAACCGGATCCCATTTTGCCGAAAAATCAAACAGGGTGAACAGGTCGTTTTTCTGTGAAACTCCGAACTGACGCCGCGACCCGTAAGTATCAATAGATGAGTATTCATACTCCAGCGGATTCATTACCAGCCGGTAATTTTCAAATGCAAAGCTTTTGCTGAAATCAAGTTTCCCCTGCGCGCCTTTATCGGCGGGATCTCCGTCGAACATGCTTTCGCAGATATCAACCCCGTCAGCAGCCAGTGCAATGTCATAGCTGTCGGTGGCACTGCACATCGCAAATAAAAATCCTCCGTTAAAAACAAACTCCTTGATCTTTTTTGCCGAATGAAGTTTCATCTGCGACACCTTGCTGAACCCCAGTTTCCTGGCCATGGTTTCATTCTCGCGCACCTCAGCCTGATACCAGGCAGCATTGTGAAACGCGTGATAAAATTTTCCGTACTGTCCTGTGAAATCCTCGTGGTGAAGATGCAGCCAGTCATAATCTTTTAAACGATCAAGAAATACCTCTTCATCATAAACAATATCGTAGGGGATCTCAGCATACTTCAGAACCAGCGTCACTGCATCATCCCAAGGCTGTTTTCCTTTTGGAGAGTAGACCGCTATGCGTGGAGCCTTTTCAAGCTTTACGGCATCCTGGTTCACTTCAGGATTTGCGATCTCCTCAAAAATTGAATTTTTCTGTGCGTCAGAAACAGTTTCATAAGACACGCCACGGATAACACATTCGTTGGCAACTGCTTTTACATGCGGGATCATAAAGCTTCCTCCCCTGTAATTCAGCAACCAGTGGATCTCCAGTTCCCCTTTTAATGCCCAGTACGCAAGACCGTAAGCCTTGAGGTGATTTTTCTGGCTATCATCCATGGGGATCAGGATGTACGAGGCGGACATCACCGCATTCAGAAAAACAAAGAAAACAACAAGGGATTTTTTCATCAGGAATTGAACTGACACTAAGATACAGATTACCTGCGCCTGTGCATTGCAGCGCAGCTAAAAAAAAGGTTAAGAAAGAAGGAGTTATTTGCCTGAAGGCGATACCTTATGGGAAACGGCTTTATTACGCAAGTCAGATATGATCTGTGTAATATCTTCTATGGCTGCCTTATTGAACTTCCTGGTGCCCTGCGCCTCTTTAAAAGCGGACTGAAGCTTACGAAGATCATCAAGAACAAACTGGGCCTCTTTTTCAAGAGTTACCCCTTCCATCATGATCACAAGGTTCTTAAGAGATTCCTTCTGATCAATAATGGCGCGGATCACATCATCCTGGTCCACTTCCTGCCCCATCTTACACGAAACATAAAGCCCCTCGATCCAGCAGCCCGACAATATAACTGCCGAGGTCGCAGGCCGGTTATTATATTTCAGGATCTCATCCACCTTTTTAAAAGCTTCCGTCACGATTTCTATAATAGAATCTTTGTTGGTGCTGTTGGCTTCAATACGTTCAAACAACCGTTGGTCAAAGGCGCTGTTCACCCCAAGGTTCTGGGCGAGTACGTTCACGCACTTTAAAAAAACCATACTTTCCTGCGTCTGGTTAAAGGAGCTGGCGATGCTCAGGTCTGAACCATATATTCCGAGATTTATAGCACGCGAAAATTCAACGTTATACTTCTTAACGCGGTTTGGATCATTCAGTAATTCGGGACGGTATTCGATTTTATTTTCTTCGATAAGACGCATTACCTGTTGTCTTTCAGGCAATGAATTAAACACATTCTGTGCATTGAACCGGCTCTCCTCGATCGAAGGAACAGCACTTTCTTCTTCAGAAATGATCTCCTCAGGTTTTTCACCGCTTCCGCAGGATACAACAACCATGGCAGGGATTAAAAGACACAGCTTAATTAAGTGTTTTATCATAGGATGTGAGCAAATATAACTATAATAATACGATTTATTTCCTGATTCCATTGTCGTAATTCACACGGCTTACCTCATTGCCGTTTTTGTCGTAAAAAATCCATTCTCCATCGGGCACACTTTGAGTTTTACCTTTTCGCTGCTCTGAAGAAATGGTATAATTTGATACCATTTGTATTTTACTATTGGGATAATATGAAATGCTCTTGCCGCTCAATTGTCCGCTCCTGAAATTCTGTACCCGGCTTACTACGCCTGTTTCGTAATAGTACGTCCATTCCCCGTCCTGGTGACCTTTACTGTATTGTCCCTTGCTGTCAATGATGTTTCCTTTTTCGTGCCACTGCACGTGCTTGCCGTGTTTAATTCCGTTCACATAGGTCGTTAATTCCCTTTGCCGGCCTGACTCATAAAAATAATTCCACTCCCCGTCCTTTGCCCCTTTTTCGTTATAGTTGCCTATGTAATTCTTCTGGCCATCAGCAAACCAGCCTTCCCAGTGACCAATAAGTTTATTGCCTAAAATCGTTCCCTGATCTTTTTTGGTGCCATTCTCCCACCAGCTGGTCCACACACCATTTTCCCTGCCATCAATGTAAGGCCCTTCCTGCAGCTTGTTTCCGTTTTCCCACCATGTTGTCCATGTTCCTGTTTTAACCCCATTGTCAAAATCTCCCTGTCTCCATTTCTCTGAGCCCCTGTAATAATAGTTCCACGTTCCGTGCTGCTTGTCATTCTCGTACATCCCTTCACTCTCAACTTTACCATTATCATAATAGTAGGTCCATTGCCCCTGGCGGTTATTATCCTTTAAAGTGCCCTGCATTTCAAGCTGACCGTTCTCACGATAATATTTCCATAAACCGTTTCGTTTGTTGGCGCTGAAATTGCCTTCGCTCTTGATCTTGTGGTTCGGATAATACGAAGAATAATATCCTTCAAGTACCCCCGCCACGTAGGTAGCCTCATAATCCAGTTCGCCGTTAGGATGAAAGAACCTCCAGACTCCGTCCT
This sequence comes from uncultured bacterium, assembly GCA_966211905.1. Lineage (GTDB taxonomy): Bacteria > Bacteroidota > Bacteroidia > B-17B0 > Aurantibacillaceae > Aurantibacillus. The sequence goes on along the minus strand of CBIHOL010000115.1, from coordinate 4,662 downwards.
GCAAGCCGTCCCTATAAGAACCCATTGCCCTGATCATACCGTTATCATAACTCGCGGTAATACTGCCGTTCCCATTTGTTATCAGCTGCCGGCCCTTATCGTCCCACATGGCCATTAAATGGATCACGGTATCCCGGAACTCCTTGGTAAACTTCTTATGGCCCCCCTGGTAGTATTCTTCCCACGTCCCGCAAGGCTTTCCATTACAATAATTTTCTACTGACTGCGGCTTGCCATCCTTATACCATTTTTTTACAGTGCCGTGCTGCTTGTCTTTTTCAAAGCTGCCGGTAACTTCGGGCTGATTATTGTCATAGAAATATTGCCACTCTCCCTCCTTCTTGCCCAGTTCATAGTTTTCGCGGCTTTTTACATTTCCGTTCTCATACCAGGTTGTCCAGGTGCTATCGGCAAGGTCGTTTTCATATTTTAGAAGTTGTGCCTTTTTACCTGTTTTAAAGAAGTAGGTATTCGTTCCCCATTTTTTTCCTGAAACAAAGTGCTCGATTGCTTTCTTTTTACCGTTCTCATACAAAAAGGTCCACACGCTGTCTTCCTTTCCGAATTTGTAAAACCCGCGCCGGCTCACCTTCCCCGATTGATAATATTCAGTGAAAGGTCCGTGTGGCATGCCTTTATAATATTCTGTTTCGGATTTTAATTGTGATTGATTGGCGTCGTAATATTCCTTTTTTGGCTGCGCAAAAGAATGAATGAAAGTAAAAACAACAGAAAAAGTCAGAAAAAATCGCATGATGTAAATTTAAGAAGCATAATACCACAGGGACGTTTTAGATACCTCACTTGTGAACAATTTTTGAGGGGGAACGAAAACAATTACCTTTTATTATATTCGTAGACAGACCTACACCTTCAGTTATGAATTTTTGCACAAGAAATGTGATAATATCTATACTGCAAGTCGTATTTTTCTGGCTCAGTCCTTTAGCGTCGAGCGCCCAACTACAGGCTGGTGCGTGCGTACATAGTTCCGGCATTTCGTATTTGTTAGATGGTTACCTGGCAGCAATCGGCGCCTGCGATTGCGAGCGAGCTGGAGTATTTGCGAATAGCTATTACAGTTGCGATAAAAACCCCTATATCCTGACATTTGAAGATGATTTTAATGGCGACTCCCTCGATCTTACGAAATGGCAGCTTGTTATGGCGAGTCAGGGTGCTCTTAGTAATTCCCAGAGGATTGAGCTAAGCACTTTAAATAACGCCGTTGTAAGTGAGGGAAGCTGCAAAATAATCGCGAGGAAAGAAACGGTTGTAGCGCGGGCTGTTAACTGGAAACCTGACGATGAAATTTTAAAAGACGGGCTACCCAATTTGAGAACTTTCTATTACACCTCTTCCGCACTATGGAGCAGGGAGCAATACCTTCACGGCAAATATGAGATCCGCTGTAAGTTACCTTCGGGAAATGGATTCTGGCCAGCCTTCTGGATGTTTGGTGGAAAACGTTGGAATGAGATCGACGTATTTGACAACTACAAGGGTATAGAAAAGCTTGTAACTAGTATTGGTCATGATTTTGACGGAGAAGGTCGTGCGAATGGATGCAGTATTTCTTACTCTGGCTACGATCTTTCTGAATGGCACACTTTCACCTGCGTATTTGAACCTGCGCAAATTTCCTTTTTAATCGACGGCAACCTTGTAAGGATAATTCCAAGGCTTCTTACTTCATCAGGAGCCGCTGTAAATTGCGACGACAATTTAGATGCCGGGAATTATTTTGAGCTTAAATCTTTCCCGGTAGAACCGATGAACATTATTTTTAATCTCGCCCTTACATCGGAAAACGGACCCGGGGGTTCATTACCTGTAAGCGATGCGACTCCCCTACCAGGCGTTTTTGAAGTTGACTACATTCGATACTGGAAAAGAAAGCCTTCGGAAGTCATGTTGTTTCCAAATCCAACTACTGATAACATAAAGGTTGTACTGACATCCGGTGAAATTACATCCATTCGCGTACTAAATCCTTTAGGCCAGATCGTGATGAGCAGTGAACTTTCTGGTCAGGAACTTAATTTCTCATTGGGAGCCCTGAAAGAAGGAGTTTATTTTTTTGAGACTGGCTACGAAGGAGGCAGGCAAATAGAAAAAGTGATCCTCCTGGGTAAATAGTGGTCATTCATTTTTACTCTGAATACTGCCAATAGCGAATGTAATCTATTTCCAGTTCTGAAGGGAAAACGGTTTTCTCGTCAGGCGCATTTTCCCCGGCCTGAATGCTTAAGCCAAGCGAAATGTGAAGGTCGTGCGTTGGATAAGTTCGGTCAATTTTATATGTTTTACCTTCTTTTATTTTTTCGCAATCCACGGGCCGTTTTATCGCATTATGATATTTCCAGCTTTCCCGTTGAACGACGCTATCGATATAAAATACAATTTTGTTATTGTTCCAAATAAATGTATACGTGTGAAATTCTTTTGAATAATCTTCCATTGTCGAGTGAACCGTGCAACTTTTTCCTTTGGCATGTGTTGACATATGACATTCTGATGCAAGTTTGTCTTCTTTATATTTTCCCGTCGCACTATGCTCATTCCAAAATTCGAAAACATCTACCTCATCATTTTCCTCACCAAATAACATGCATGCGGACCAAAAACCTTTTCCCTTCGGGATCTTTGCCCTAATCTCGAATTTACCCTGACCAAAGGTCTTCTTCGAATAAATCATACCTGACGTGTAATCCCACCATCGCAGATTAGGGAGGCCGTCCTTGAGCGTCATTGCGCTATCTTCGTAGTTGACAGCTTTGGCGTAGTATTTTTCATTGCGCGCAACTAATTTCAATATACCGTTGTCAAAAATATAATTTTCTCCGTTGGTGAAATATTCGATTGAATAGAGTGTTCCCTTTGTACTGTGATTTGCCCATGGCTGGGTATAAAACCACTTGCTGGTGTCAAATCCGTTTTCAAAGTTGTCTTCAAAAACGAGAGTGAAGTTTTCTGTGGGACACTTTTCTTTTTCCACCACCTTTATTTTATTAACGTGGCATACTTGTGCAAGGCCTGGTGCAGTAAGTGTAATTAATAATCCTAGTATTTTCGCAATTCTCAAGTGCTTGTTAAAATTAGATGATTGGGACTATTTCTTAAACTCCCAGTAGCGAATATAATCTATTTCAAGAAAGGCTGGAAACTGCGTCGATTCGTCGGGAGCGTTCTTCCCTGACTGCAACCCGAGACTGACGGCTAAATGCAAATCGTGTAACGGATATGTTCTGTCCATTATTAAGATGTCTCCGGCACGAATCTGATCACAATCTAAAGGCTGACCCAATAAGTTGTAAAACTTATAGCTTGTGCGCATTAGATCGCCATCAATAAACCATTGTATCTTATTATTTGTCCAAACTAAAGTATAAGTATGAAACTCCTTGGAAAAATCTGAGAATACAACATGGTTCGGGCATTTTTCCCCTTCGCCATGTGTTGTCATGTGACATTCCGTTGTAAGTTTTTTCTCAGAATAATTTCCCCAAACGTTATTCTCATTCCAAAATTCAAAAACGTCAACTTCCTCATTATTAATGCCAAACATCCAGAATACAGACCAAAATCCTTTCCCCTTGGGGATTTTACACCTGATCTCATATTTTCCAAATCCAAATTCGGATTTCGAGTAGATCATGCCTGCAGTATAATCCCACCATCGTTCGTTAGGGAGGCCGTCAGCCAAAATGGTAGCACTATCCCAATAATTAATAGCTTTTGCATAAAATTTTTCCTTTCGAATCTCCAGCTTCAAAAGCCCCTCTTCCCATTTATAATTTAGACCGTCCGTTTGATATTCAAGCGAATGATAAAAGCCTTTTGAACTATGATTCGCCCAAGGCTGCGTGAACAGCCAGGCGTTTTCATTTAATGGCGCGCTATCAAAATTGTCTTCGAACTTCAACTCGAGATCTGATTCTGTGCACATCCCTTCTGTGGTCATCAATACTTTCTTTCCAAAACAAATACTCTCCTGAGCAGATGAAATGCAGGTAATGAGTAACAGTAAATAACTGGCAACCTTCACCTAATAAAGGTAATGAAATGGCCTGATGGTCTTTTCTTAATCCACATATTTTCGATGAAACCTTAAATATCATAAAGTGTCTGTATATTAGTGGCTAGTCGAAACGATGCGTGTATTTAACTAAAAAAAGATATCTTATTCTTCTTTTGATCCTGGTAGTTCCTTTAGCATTTCTTAAAAAGGGAACTTATGAACTTCAGGAATGGGATGAATCAAGAAATGGTGTGAATGCTTACGAAATGGTCCAAACAGGTGATTTTATAAACCTGTACTATAATGGAAAGCCAGACACTTGGAATGCGAAACCACCTTTACTTATATGGAGCATCGCTGCATCATATAAGCTGTTTGGGTTTAACGAATTTGCATTGCGATTCCCGTCTGCAATCAGTGTGATCCTTTTTTTTATCTTTTGTTTTTATACTATTGCGTTGTTGGAATCAGCGGTCACTGCTTTCCTAACTTGTCTCATTCTGCTTTCAACCAAAGCGATATTAGGGAATCACATTGGGTTAACTGGCGATTTTGACGCAACTCTGGTTATGTTGCTCACTGCTTCAGTTTATTTTTTTATATAATACGTAGAATTAGGGCGAAGAAATGCGATATATCTC
>CBIHOL010000114.1:0-11324 GCA_966211905.1 uncultured bacterium | reverse complement strand
TGACATCAGTCATTATAACAGGTTGAATCAAATTGTAGCTTAATGAAAGTAACTATTGACGGAATAGAAATAGATGTGCCAAAAGGGACCACGATCCTGCAGGCGGCCCGTATGATCGGACCAAATGTAGCTCCCCCGGCCATGTGCTATTATTCAAAATTAAAAACAACGGGAGGATACTGCCGCACATGCATAGTTAAAGTATCCAAGGGCAGTACTCAAAACCCGAATCCAATGCCTAAGCCGGTGGCTTCGTGCCGCACAGAGGTAATGGATGGAATGGTGGTTGAGAATTTTACTTCCCCCGAAGTGATTGAAGCGCGTGATGGTGTTGTGGAATTTTTATTGATCAACCATCCGCTTGATTGCCCTGTTTGTGACCAGGCAGGAGAATGTAAATTACAGGATCTCGGATACTCGCACGGTAAGGTAAAAACCCGTTACGAATTCAAACGTCGCGAGTATGACATGATCGATATCGGAGACAAAATAAAATTACACATGACGCGATGCATTCTTTGCTACCGCTGTGTGAAGCTGGCAGAACAGCTTACTCCTGAACGTGTGCACGGTGTGTTGCACAGGGGTGACGCGTCTGAGATCTCTACATACATTGAAAATGTGATCGAAAATGAATTCTCAGGTAACGTTATCGACGTTTGTCCTGTAGGAGCTTTAACTGATAAAACTTTCAGGTTCAAACAACGTGTATGGTTCACCAAGCCAGTTGATGCGCACCGTGACTGTCCTAAATGTTCGGGACGGACAAGAGTTTGGCTGAAAGGCGAGGAAGTTGTAAGAGTAACATCGCGCAAGGACCAGTGGGACGAAGTGATGGATACACCTGACGGAAAATCGGGATATATCTGCAATGACTGCCGTTACGATCACAAGAAAAAAAGTGACTGGGTGATCGAAGGTCCATCCCCGATCCACAGGAGCTCGGTGATCTCTCAAAACCATTATCAGCATTTAAATGAATTAAAAGTTCAGGCCATGAAACAGCAGGAAGCGCTCGGATTTATGGACCTGTATAAAAAACCTTAAGACCTCAACAAAGGATGACCGCTTTTATAATTTATAAATCAATAATTTGTGTGCTGATCTTCGCAGTATCACTGGGTATCGCAGCATATTCAACATGGTGGGAACGGAAATTTGCCGGCTTGCTGCAGGACCGCTGGGGACCGAGTCGCGCGGGCAAGTGGGGTTTATTACAGCCTTTGGCCGACGGTGGAAAAATGCTCTGGAAAGAAGAGATCATTCCAAATGTCTCAAACAAATTTCTTTTTATCCTGGCTCCCGGATTATTTATTATCACGGCGATCATGGCAGGAGTTTTAATTCCATGGGCACCGGACATTATTATCGATGGCACCGTTTATGCCATGCAGATCTCTGATATTAATGTGGGTGTGATCTTTTTACTCAGTGTTACTTCAATAGGAGTTTACGGGATCATGATCGGTGGATGGGCATCCAATAATAAATATTCCTTAATGGGTGCTATAAGGGCATCTGCCCAGATGATCAGCTATGAACTTGCAATGGGTATTTCGCTCATCGCACTTATTATTACGGCAGGAGGAACTTTAAGTTTCCGCGAGATCCTTATTCAGCAGGATGCAGGATGGGCCAACGTGGTATGGCAGCCTCTTGGATTCATCATCTTTTTTGTGTGTGCCCTTGCAGAAACCAACCGTGCCCCTTTTGACCTTGCAGAGTGTGAAACAGAATTGGTTGGAGGTTATCATACCGAGTATTCCGCTTTTAAACTCGGACTTTTTCTTTTTGCGGAATACATTAACATGTTTGTATCATCTGCGGTAATGGCAGGATTCTATTTTGGGGGATATAATTTTCCGTTCGCCCAGGAGATATATGGTGCTCTCGGACTCGAACCAGGCTCATGGCTTATTTCACTGATAGGTTTCGGCGTTTATTTTACAAAGACATTAATTTTCATTTCAGTGTTCATGTGGATCCGCTGGACCATCCCGAGGTTCCGTTACGATCAGCTGATGAACCTGGGGTGGAGAACGTTATTGCCATTATCCCTGCTGAACCTTCTTATAACTGTGATTGTAGAATACTTCAGAGGAAATATTCACTTGTAAATTGAAATTAAAGCGATGCAACTAACTAACAGAAGCAAGGTTGTTTCTAACAAGGAACAAAATTTTGCGGAGAAAATATACTTCCCTGCCATCATAAAAGGTATGGCTATTACCTTCAGTCACCTCTTTAAAAAACGTCCAACCATTATGTACCCTGAACAGAAGCGTGAATTCGCGCCTATCTACCGCGGGATGCATGTTTTGAAACGCGACGAGAACGGTGCTGAACGTTGCACCTCTTGCGGCATGTGCGCTGTTGCATGTCCTGCCGAAGCCATTACCATGGAAAGCGGGGAACGCCAAAAGGGTGAAGAACATTTATACCGCGAAGAAAAGTATGCGGTAAAATACGAGATCAACATGCTGCGCTGCATTTATTGCGGCTTATGCGAAGAAGCTTGTCCTAAAGAAGCCATCTTTCTTACCGATCGTATTGTACCATCTGAATTTGAGCGCGATGATTTTATTTACGGAAAAGATAAGCTTGTAGAAAAAATTGATAAGAGGATCGACGTAAGTAAACGTCAGACTCAGGCGGTTCTGGATTTCAAAAAAATTCCCGGACTGAAGCACAATGAGCTGTACGATAAAACACAGTTGGATAAGGGTAAGAAACACTAACGAGGGAAAGTACGAAGGACGAAGTACGAAGGATGAACAGCTCACACACAAAAGCTGCCTGAGGTTGAGTGTTTAGGAAAGAATTTTAAGATAAGGATCGATATTAGAATTTAGACATTAGAATTTAGAAATTATATCATGTTAGGTTATTCAATCACACAATGGATCTTCGGAATACTCTCTTTTATGGCGATCATGTTCGCGCTGATGGTAGTATTTAGTCGTAATCCCGTGAATTCAGTTTTATATCTGGTACTTACATTTTTTTGTATTGCGGGGCACTACCTGTTACTGAATGCCCAATTTCTGGCCGTGGTACACATTGCGGTCTACGCAGGCGCCATCATGGTACTGTTCCTCTTCGTTATCATGCTTATGAACCTCAACCAGGATTCGGAACCGCAAAAGACAACGCTTTCAAAATTGATTGCAGGAGTAATTGGTGGATTGTTACTTATTGTAATGGTGGGCGCATTAAAAGGCACCGAACAAATAGGGATCACACAATATGGACATTCAGATATTGGTCTTGTACGTAATCTTGGAAAAGTGCTTTTCCGCGAATACCTGTTTCCTTTTGAAATTGTTTCGATCCTTCTTTTATCCGCACTTGTAGGTGCAATTATGATCGGTAAAAAAGAAATAAAATAATTTAACAAAAGCGCAATTGTAAATTGTAAATCGAAAAATTGTAAATATAAAATGATCAACGGAATTTCAATAAACATGTACTTAATGCTGAGCACGGTCATCTTCATAATTGGAGCGATCGGAGTTATGGCAAGACGTAATACCATTATTTTATTTATGTGCATTGAACTGATGCTGAATGCGGTAAATCTTTTATTAGTGGCGTTCAGCACCCTGCATAAGGATTCAAGCGGACAGGTATTTGTGTTTTTCGTTATGGCAGTTGCCGCCGCGGAGGTTGCTGTTGGCCTGGCTATCCTCAGTATGATCTATCGCAATCTCAAAAGTATTGACACCGATCTGTTAAACAACCTCAAAAATTAATGGTTTCAGAACTCAATCCATATTTATTTTTTGATGGCACGTGCGAGGAAGCTTTGAACTTTTACAAAGACGCCCTTAACGGAGAAATTACCATGCTCAGAAAAGTATCAGAGGCTCCCAAAGAGCAGCAGCAACCTCAGCACCTTGATAAAATAATGCATGCTGTACTTAGTCTGGGAAAGGTGTCATTATTTGCATCGGACAGCATGGGGTATCCTGCAAGCAACGGCAGTAATACTTCTGTGAGCCTAACTTTCGACTCGCAGGACAGCATTGACAGATCGTGGGAAAAAATGAAACAGGGAGGAAAGGTAAACATGGAACTGCAGGATACTTTCTGGGGAGCCCGCTTCGGAATGCTGAAAGATAAATATGGTATTAACTGGATATTCAATTACGACAAAAAATAAAATATGATCAAACTTGCAGCACTTATTCCACTGTTTCCCTTGCTGGGTTTCCTGGTTAACGGATTTTTTGGAAAAAAAATATCAAAGGGACTGAGTGGAACGATAGCCTCACTTAGTGTTTTTGCTTCATTCATTCTCTCTGTTCTCGTTTTTATTGAATTACAAGGTTCAAACGTAAAAGAAAATGTTGTACCGGTTTTTTCATGGATCAATTCCGGCACTTTAAAAGTTCCGTTTGAATTCCTCATCGATCCGCTTTCGGCTGTTTTTCTTTTGATCATTACGGGCATCGGGTTTCTCATACACGTGTACTCAACAGGATATATGCACGATGATAACGGTTTCGCGCGATTCTTCACCTACCTTAATCTTTTTGTGTTCTTTATGCTCCTGCTGGTAATGGGAAATAACTACCTCATCACTTTTGTGGGTTGGGAAGGCGTAGGACTATGTTCTTACCTTCTTATTGGTTTCTGGTTCAAGAATACAGACTACAACAACGCAGCTAAAAAAGCATTTGTGATGAACCGGATCGGTGACCTTGGCTTTTTGCTCGGGATCATATTGATTTTTATCACATTTGGAAGCATCACCTACACTGAGATCTTTGACCAGGCAGGCGCAGCAGGCACCACTACAGTAACCGTGATTGCCTTATTATTATTTATAGGTGCAATGGGAAAATCAGCACAGCTTCCTTTGTATACCTGGCTACCTGATGCCATGGCGGGTCCTACACCGGTGTCGGCGCTTATCCACGCAGCTACAATGGTAACCGCAGGTATTTTTATCGTAGTACGTTCTAATGTTTTTTATTCGATCAGCGAAACGGCCAGTGCCACAGTAGCCGTTGTTGGTGCAGTTACCGCGTTATTTGCCGCCACAATTGGTGTTTTTCAGAACGACATTAAAAAGATCCTTGCTTATTCTACGGTATCGCAGCTTGGCCTAATGTTCCTCGGCCTTGGAGTTGGCGCCTACAGTTCGGCAGTGTTCCATGTAACCACACACGCATTTTTCAAGGCGTTGTTATTCCTCGGGGCAGGATCAGTTATACATGCCATGGGCGGAGAGCAGGATATCCGCAAAATGGGAGGCCTTAAAGGCAAGATCCGCATCACCTTCATCACAATGCTCATCGGTACAATTGCCATAAGTGGAATACCACCATTCAGCGGATTTTTCAGTAAGGACGAGATCCTTGCTCACACTTACGATCAAAGCAAAGGTCTTTGGCTCGTAGGAATGTTAGCTTCAATACTCACTGCATTTTATATGTTCAGACTTCTGTTCCTAACCTTTTTCGGTAGTTTCCGGGGAACACATGAACAGGAACATCACCTGCACGAATCACCTAAATCAATGACAATTCCATTAATCATTCTTGCCGCTCTTTCAATCCTGGGTGGATTACTTGGTCTGCCGGAATTCTGGGGAGCAAGCAACTGGATGCATCATCATTTAGCACCCATTATTAAACGTCCTGCTTACGTTACACTTCCGCACGAAACTGAATGGGTGTTAATGGGTCTTGCCGTTCTGGGTGCATTAGCAGCTATTTATTTCACGTACCGTTTATATATAAAATACCGCGCGCTTCCTGCAGCCAATGAGGAACAGATGAAACCATGGGAACGTGTTGTGTATAATAAATACTATGTTGATGAGATCTACGATGGTCTTATCCGTAAACCACTTGATTTCAGCGCACGCACATTTTATCGCTTCTTCGACACTGAACTTATCGATGGCATTGTAAATGGCGCCGGCTCTGCCGTTAAAACCATTGGTTCATCCGTGAGGTTCTTCCAGAATGGAAATATCGGGTTCTACATCATGAGCATGGTCCTGGGTGTTGTAATCACGGTTTTACTAACTTTTATAATCAAATAGAAATTCAGCTATGTTAACAGCTTTATTAATAGCTTTTCCTTTAATAGCCTCGATAGTAGTTTTCCTCTCCAAAGGTCAAACGGCCAGGAACATTACCCTCGCTGCAACCATTATTGAATTTATCATTTCCATGGTGGCGCTGGCCCAGTTTAAAAATGATCCCAACGCAGCCTCACTCACCATGAACTGCACCTGGGTAAAATCATTCGGCATTCATTTCGCTGTCACTCTCGATGGACTCGGAATTCTGCTGGTGCTGCTTACCACGTTCCTTCTCCCCCTTATCGTATTATCTTCCTATAATACCAACTACGAAAATCCTCACAGTTTTTACGGACTAATACTAACCATGCAGGCTGCACTGGTTGGAGTGTTCGTGGCACAGGACGGATTTTTATTTTACGTGTTCTGGGAACTCGCACTTATACCGATCTACTTTATCTGTCTCATCTGGGGAGGAGAAAATCGCGCCAACATCACTTTCAAATTTTTTGTGTACACCTTGCTTGGATCGTTGTTCATGCTAATCGGTCTCATCTATTTATACAATCACACTAACCACGAAGGATTAAAATCATGGGCCGTACAGGATCTTTACAATGCCGGCAGAAGTCTGAGTGCACCACAGCAGGGGATGGTATTCTGGCTTATTTTTATCGCCTTCGCAGTTAAGATGCCGATCTTTCCATTCCACACCTGGCAACCTGACACTTACGTAACTGCACCCACCCAGGGCACTATGCTTCTTTCAGGCATCATGCTGAAGATGGGAACATTCAGTGTAATAAAATGGATCCTTCCCGTGGTTCCACTTGGGCTTGAACAATGGAGCAATACCGTTATTGCGTTGTCTGTAATAGGAATCGTTTACGCTTCCTGTATAGCTATTGCACAGAAAGATTTCAAGCGTCTTATCGCTTACTCTTCTATCGCGCACGTCGGGCTAATTGCGGCAGGAATTCTAACAGTTACACAACAAGGGATCCAGGGTGCACTTATCCAGATGCTTGCACACGGTGTAAACGTGATCGGTCTTTTTTACATTGCTGACATTTTATTAAAACATACAGGTACACGCGAAATGGATCAACTTGGTGGCATCCGCAGCATGAACGGCAACTTCGCAGTGTTGTTCCTCATCATTCTTTTGGGATCGGTGGCCCTGCCTCTTACAAATGGCTTTGTGGGAGAATTCCTGCTTATAAACGGTGTTTATCAATTCAGTCCTGTTTTTGCCGCCTTCGCAGGTTTAACAGTGATCCTGGGAGCGGTTTATATGCTTCGTGCATACCAATGTATTATGCTTGGCGAACGAAAGGACTCGAATATCGCGTTTGGCGCACTTACAGCATCAGATAAAACAGTGTTAATGATAATATGTGCCGTGGTGATCTTCTTTGGCGTATACCCAAAGCCCATCAGCGATATTGCAGAAGCTGCCACGAAGGAAATTTTAATGAATATCAGGTAACAGAAATTATAAAATGAAAGGATTATTGATAATAAGCGGCCTTGGATTAATTGCCATGCTTGCCGAGATCTTTAAAGTGAAAAAAATCGTGCTGCCGGTGGTACTCGTTGGAATCGTTGTAGCCTACGCCGTTAATTTCATGGAATGGCAAACCGGAATGAGCATCGCCTGGTTCGATAATATGATCTATTTCGATCGCCCTGCCATAGCTTTCTCAGGAATTATCCTTGTTACATTATTCTTCTGGTTCATACTCGCCAACGATTATTTTGAAGAAGAATCCAACCTGGTGGAACACTTTGCACTGGTACTTTTTGCGGTGGTTGGAGCTTTGATGCTCACCGCATTTAAGAACATGACCACACTTTTTCTTGGAATTGAGATCTTGAGTATTCCCTTATATGTGCTTGCTGCCAGCAAGAAAATGGACGTAAGAAGCAACGAGGCCGGTTTCAAATATCTTATTATGGGTTCTTTTGCCAGCGCGTTCCTGTTATTTGGTATTGCCCTGATCTATGGAGCCTGCGGAAGCTTTGATCTGGGCGAGATCCAGAATTACATTTCAACCAACGGAACTAATCTTCCTTTGTTCTTTTATGCAGGTGTTATCATGATGCTTGTGGCCATGTGCTTTAAGATCTCAGCAGCTCCGTTCCACTTTTGGGCACCTGATGTTTACGAAGGCTCCCCAACGCTGGTAACTGCCTTAATGAGCACGATTGTTAAGACCGCAGCCTTTGCAGCATTTATGCGTTTATTTATGATGGGTTTCGGAGAGATCAGTGGCCTTTGGACTGGCATCCTGTCGGTGGTTATTGCGCTCTCCCTGATCATAGCGAACTTTTCAGCAGCTGTACAAAGCAGCGTAAAAAGAATGCTCGCTTATTCGAGCATCAGTCACGCAGGTTTTATGCTCATGGTGCTTGTTGCAAATATCCGCAGCAATATTTCTATTGATGCCATCATTTATTATTCTCTGGCCTACTCTATCAGCAGTATCGCTGCATTCGGCATCCTCTATAATGTGAGCAGGAATGGTAATGAGACATTGGAATCATTTTACGGACTGGGAAAAAGAAATCCGGGACTCGCTCTTTGTATGACCATTGCCATGTTATCACTGGCGGGAATACCAGTAACAGCTGGGTTTTTTGCGAAGTATTTCATCTTCACCACCATGATCGGTACACCTTATAAATGGCTTCTTGTTTTAGCAGTCATTACTTCGGCGGTCGGGGTTTATTATTACCTGAAAGTGGTGATTGCCATGTATTTTAAAAAGGCAGAAACTACAGCGGCCTACCCTGTTGAAAAATCGAACCTTTTTGTGATAGGGATAACAACTGTTCTCACAATCGTGCTGGGAGTAGTGCCAGGCATTATTGCCGACATGTTTACCTACTAACGCATTTTGAATCTCAGCAGGACACAGATCATTATTGCAGGTCTTGTCTTCCACATCCTGGCAGCCATATTCAGTATTGGTTATCATCATTGCGATGAGCTTTTCCAGGTGTTTGAGTTTGCAGGTTATAAACTTGGATTAAATAACCCAACTGATCTTCCGTGGGAATTTCACAATCAAATGCGATCCGGCATACAGCCGTTAATTGTGTATTGGCTCGTCAAAGCCGGTGCAGTTCTTTCAGTAAATGATCCGTTTCAGATCGCCACAATCGCAAGGATGCTGGTCTCTTTACTAGCATTCATTGCCGTATGCTTATTCACCAGTCATATGGAAAATGAAGTGGTGGACGAAAAGCATCGCAACACCCTCTGGCTTCTTACTCTTCTGTTCTGGTGTACTCCCTATTTCCACGCACGATTTTCTTCCGAGAACCTGTCAGCCACACTATTTTTATTCGGACTTGTTCTGACTCTTAGAAAAATGTCACCCTCTAATACAATAGCGGCCGGACTTTTATTTGGTCTCGCCTTCGTGGTAAGGTTCCAGCTCATTTTTATGATTGCTGGTCTGTTTGCGTGGCAACTCATCATACGCAAGACCAGCTGGAAGTGCATACTTCTATCTTGCCTGGGAATGGGTCTCGCAATTGGCATTGGCGTTCTTGCTGATAAATGGTTGTACGGGCACTACACGTTCAGCTCGTGGAATTATCTCGATCAGAATCTTTTCCACCATAAGGCAAGTGCTTTTGGAAGCGAACCTTTCTATTATTATTTAACTGAATCATTGCTGCAGCTCCTGCCTCCATTTAGTATTTTGATAGTTGCAGGAATTTTCTTTTTCTGGTGGCGGTTTCGTCAGCATGTCATTACATGGATCACCTTGCCATTCATCCTGCTTCACTGTTTCACGGCACATAAAGAGCTTCGCTTTTTATTCCCTGTCATAAACTTTCTTCCTTTTATGCTGATGATTGCATATCAGTCAATGCCAACCCCATCGCGCATCACCAATGTTGTAACAAATAAATCGTTCCAGTGGTTTTTCCTTGTAGTCAATTTTCTGGCTCTTTTAATCTTCACCTTTAAACCCGCTGACGAAATAAGCTTCTCCCTGAAAAAAATATACGAGACTCTGCCTGCTGAAAGAGCCGTCCTGCTGTACGAAAATGATGATCCCTACGGAAACGCAGCTGCTTTAAATTTTTTCAGGAAAAGAAATGTGATGACTTACGATCTCGCTAAAGATAGCCTTACCAGTTCGGATAAAAAGGTATTCTATTTTTCACGTTCATTTTCTTCGCCGGCTATAATAACTAAAGGGGAACTGCAATTTGAGAAGATCTATTCCAGCTACCCGGCATGGTTCAGTCATTTAAACTTTAACGACTGGCAAAGCAGAAGCTTTTCTTTTTCCATCTATCAGCAGCAGCGACGCTGACATCTGACCATCAATGCGAAGAATGTGTATAAGCCTCTCCCAACTGTCCTTCCATTCCTGGGCGTAAAGGATTAATGCGGCCACCACCGATGCCAACAAAAATAACATTGGTAAGACGCTGGGGTTTTTTGTGGATATTAAAATCCTTAGGGACAATCGAAAAATTCAGGTTCACTTTGTACGCGGCAAAGCGTTCAGAATCCTCTTTCTGAAAATTCATTTCAGAGTCCGCCTTAAAAATGGTTATATCAATGGTCTGATCCTTCCACACATTATTAAGAAATGCCTGACCCACCAAACGGATAGTTTTCCTGTTGTAATTGCTCAGTCGGGGTAACTGGTCGGCCAGCAGCGAGGCCTTAAAAAAATAATAAGTGTCTGTAAGATCGTTCAGCCAGAAATCAACCGAGTCAACGCCTGTTTTCAGCTCGTTAAAATCGATCTTGATATAGAATTTGGAACCCGCTTCATCGTAGAACAATGTAGACGAACTATTAATTGATGAACATTCGATATCGCTCAGGCAGGTCCGAACGTACGTGTTGCTGGGCATTACGTCCTGGGCTCTGACAACGATTACAAGTGTAAATAAAAGAAGAGTTATAAAGTTTTTCATAGTAACGCAATTAGCTTGATCAAAATTACGATATAAATACGCCTATTCTACAGCATTGGCTGAAACGTCGATTTTGTTCGCTTAACAAGGGGTTTGGGCGCGACGAGAGGCCATAGTAGATCACTCGATAATATTAAACAAATCTCTAAAAACGTGCGACGAACATTAAAATCTACACTGGAAGCTCATTACAAAATTTTGGTTACATCATTTTAACCCTTACAAAACACTTTTTGGGGCATCTACAGTAGTTTTGTGCCAAGTGAAATCTATGCAAGTTTCAAGAATAGGTATGGATCTATCGTCATTTCTATACATGTCGCACTGCGAGCAT
>CBIHOL010000113.1:0-11375 GCA_966211905.1 uncultured bacterium | reverse complement strand
AACAAATTAATTTCGCTTTTTCTGCATTCTTTCCAAAGCCGGCATTCCATGCCTTTTTCCAAAAAAATAAAAATTGTGGTAAACGGTACTTTTGATGGATTAACTTCCGGTATATTTGTTGTACTTTACCGCGTAAAACGCTTACAAACAGCGGAAAGTATCGAAAATTAAATTTATACTAACTTATGAAAAGATTATTCATCCCTGCGTTGCTGCTTTCGGCCCTCGTGTTCAACGCCCAAAACAGCAAGCGGCCGGACAACTGGTTTAACCTAGATGCCTCCACCGACAAAGTAAATGGTGTTAGCACCGAACGTGCCTACAAAGAGCTGCTTAAAGATAAAAAATCAACCACGGTGATCGTGGGCGTGATTGATAGTGGTGTTGATTTTGAACATGAAGACCTGAAAGGTGTTATGTGGACCAATCCCGGAGAAATTGCCGGTAACGGAATTGATGACGACAAGAATGGCTACATCGATGATATTCACGGCTGGAACTTTATTGGCGGGAAGGATGGCAGCAATGTAAATGAAGATAACCTCGAAATGACCCGCCTCGTACGTCGTTACAAGGAAAAGTACGATGGGAAAACAGAAGCAGACTTCAAAACCAAGCAGGAAAAGGAGGAGCTGAAGGTCTATAATGAGGCAAAGAAGGAATACACGAGCAAGAAGGAAGCCGACCAGGCCAAATATGATACTTATGCCAATCTGCACAGCGGTCTGAAGAACATCAACGATGCAATTAAAAAAGAACAAAATGTTGACAAAGTAACGCTGGTTGAGCTTCAGAAATATAATCCCGAAGACAAAACAGCAAAACAGATGAAGGCCTTCGCTGAAAATAACCTTATGAAATCAGGCAAATTTGCCACTCTTGATGAAGGTATTGAAGCAGTGTATGAAGGTGTTGATTATTTCAAGAAAAACCTGGACTACGCCCTTAACGAGAATTTTGATCCGCGTGGAATTGTAGGAGATGATTACAATAACCCGAATGAAAGATACTACGGGAACAACGATTGCAACGGTCCTGACAGCTTCCATGGAACGCATGTGGCGGGAATTATAGCTGCGAGCCGCAATAATGGAGTTGGAATGGATGGGGTTGCAGCTGATGTACGTATCATGGCTATCCGCGCCGTTCCGAACGGAGATGAAAGAGATAAGGATGTTGCAAACTCAATCCGCTACGCTGTGGATAATGGTGCAAAGATCATTAACATGAGCTTTGGAAAAAAATACAGCTGGGATAAAAAGGTAGTTGATGACGCAGTAAAATATGCGCAGAGCAAAGGCGTGTTACTGATTCATGCGGCAGGAAATGATAACGAAGACATCGACCAGGTTACCCATTATCCATGCAAAAAATTCGAAAACAAAGGAGAGGCCACAAACTTCGTGGACGTTGGAGCTTTGAGCTGGAAACCAGATACGCATATGGTTGCCCCTTTCAGCAATTACGGTAAAAAAACGGTAGATATCTTCTCACCAGGCGTGGATATTTATTCTACTACTCCTAAAAATGAGTATAAAGACGCCAGCGGAACAAGTATGGCCTCACCAGTTACTGCTGGAGTAGCTGCGGTGCTTAAATCATACTACCCTGCCCTAACACCTGAGCAGATCAAAAAGATCCTGGTGAAAAGCAGTTCAAAGACATACAAGGGTAAAAAGGTGATAAAACCGGGAACAAAAGATGAACTGGTGAAGTTTGAGAAGCTCGGGAAAAATGCCGGTACTGTTAACTTGTACGAAGCAGTGAAAATGGCTGACAAATTTTCGAAAACCAAAACCTGATATCTGCTTCAATCTTAAATATAACCCCGGTTGAAAGACCGGGGTTTTTTATTTTATACAGATCTATCCATTTGTACGATCCGTTGCTGCGGTAATTCTTTCGCCGACCTTAGAAATATCCGGCTTTCAAGAGGCATCTTCTTTCTTTTGATCCTTGAACTTCCAGATATACATGCACGCCAAAGTTCTGTAGGGTTTCCAGTTTTCTGCAAATAAATCCATCTTTCGATAAAACTTCTTTTTGTCCGTGTCCCGGATATTATAAAGCATCCGTATCCCATTCTGGATGCCAAGATCATCTTTTGGAAATATGTCCTCCCGTTGCAGATTAAACATCAGGATCATTTCAACGGTCCACCTCCCTACTCCTTTAATTGAAACCAGATAATTGATCAGGTCTTCGTTGTCTTTCTTTTTCAGTAGTTGGTAATCGAGAGTATTCGCGACCGAAAAAGCAGCTATATTTTTTACGTAAGAAGCTTTCTGATAGGACAGGCCAACCGAACGAAGGATTTCATCGGGAGTGTCTGTTACCTTTTGTGGTGTTGGATAACCATCTTTAAAAAGATCAATGAATCTTTTCCAGATGGTTTGCGCGGCTTTTACTGATAGTTGCTGACCCACCACAGCACGCATGAGAGCGAGGTAAAGATCCGTGTCCTTTTTCCGCTTTTTTATTCTGACAGATGCGATCACCTTTCGCAGAACTTTGTCTTTTTGTAAATGCGCGATCTGTTGGCTGAGTGTAGTCATAAAAAAAGCAGGTTTAAAATTAATTAAACCTGCCTGATATATAAGGATGTGAGCTCTAAAATCTGAAGCTGAGCCCGCCACAGAGCAATGGAGTGCCGAGAGCTAATTCAAGATGTAATCCAATGTTGTCTGTGAAGAAATATCTCATACCCAATCCTGGTTTTAGTCCAAAAGGAATCACCCCCTTCACAGAGCCGCCTTCCCAGGTAGGATCAGTCGAATGTATGCTGTATGAGTTTCCTTTGTACCCGGCGCTCAACAGGAAATATGCATCAAAATTCTCTGTTTTCGCAAAGTGAAAGTTAGCACGCACCATTGCGCGGATGGTCGAAAACTTATATTCGTAGGAATAGGTATTTACCTGACTATTAAAATCCGTAAGCTCCTGTGTCCATTTAACGGTGGTTTGCCCATAACCGATCTCAGCACCCATGCCGATCGATTCAGAAACCATGTGTTCATACACGATCCCTATCGGTCCAAAGCCTCCTATCATTCCGTCGGCATCAGAAGGAAGCACAGCTTTATAGAAGTTTTTTAAAGCGTTGTATCCGTAATAAACGTTTACTGAATTCTGACCTTCTTGTAATGGCCGGGTCTCCTGAGCCTGCGTGCCTCCTGCGAGTGCAAACGCCAAAATGCAACTACATACAATTTTTTTCATGTTTTTTTTTGAATGTTAAAATCTGCAAATTATACTTTAACATTTCTTAAAAGGTTTCGGAAAATAGGTGTTAACACCTTTTTCTAAATTCAACTAATTGACAATCAATCAATTGAAAAATTAACAAAACATGAATTTAAGATATTGACTAGGGGGTAAGTACTTTTGATCGGAAATACTATGAGTACATTTTTTGGCGCTGTTCTTTCAGCTGAGGATTTTCTAAGTACTCATCATAAGTGCAAACCTTATCAATTACGCCCTTGGGTGTGATTTCAATGATCCTGTTTGCCACTGTTTGCATCAACTGATGATCATGACTGGTAAAAAGAATAGTGCCTGCATAATCCTTTAAAGCATCATTGTAAGCAATGATACTTTCCAGGTCGAGGTGATTGGTGGGCTCGTCCAGTATCAGCAGATTCGGATTCAGGAGCATCATACGGCTGGTCATGCACCGCACTTTCTCGCCCCCGCTCAACACGCTGCATTTTTTCAAAACTTCTTCTCCGCTGAAGAGCATTTTGCCTAAAAATCCACGGATATAAGTCTCGTCCTTTTCCTTGCTGAACTGGCGCAGCCAGTCTATGAGGTTAAGGTCACTTTTAAAATACTTATCGTTGTCGTTGGGCAGATACGCCTTGTAAATGGTAGTACCGAAACTGTAGCTCCCCTTAAAGTTCTTGTCTTCGTCAGCAAGCACGGCAAACAGGCTAGACACGGCCAGCTGGTTACGGCTGATAAAAGCGATCTTATCGCCTTTTTTTACATTTATGTTTACATCCCTGAAAAGTACTTCGCCGTTGTCACGTGACTTGGAAAGATGCTCCACGTGCAGGATCTGGTCGCCTGCTTCCCGTTCCTGACGGAAAATGATACCCGGGTACTTACGGGTACTTGCAGGAATCTCGTCGATTGTAAGTTTTTCGAGTAATTTCTTCCGGCTGGTTGCCTGGCTGCTCTTACTGGCATTGGCGCTAAAGCGGCGCACAAATTCCTGGAGCTCGGCTCTTTTATCTTCAATTTTCTTATTCTGATCGCTTCTTTGTTTCAGTTGCAGCTGGCTCATCTGGTACCAGAAAGTATAGTTTCCGGTATAAACACTCATTTTGCCGTAATCGATATCGCATATGTTGGTGCAAACCGCGTCAAGAAAGTGCCTGTCGTGACTTATCACGATCACTGTATTTGTAAAATCAGCAAGAAAATTTTCAAGCCAGCTGATGGTTTCCACATCAAGATCGTTGGTTGGCTCATCAAGCATGAGGATATCAGGATTACCAAACAATGCCTGCGCCAGGAGAGTTTTTACCTTTTCCTTTCCCGAAAGTTCCTTTACTTGCTGGAAATGGCTTTCAGGCTTAACTCCAAGGTTAGTAAGCAACTCGGCTGCTTCACTTTCTGCATTCCAGCCATTCATTTCCGCGAACTCCCCTTCCAGCTCGCTCGCCCTCAGGCCGTCGGCTTCAGAAAAATCAGCTTTGGCATAGATCAGATCTTTTTCCTTCATGATCTGGTAAAGCTTTTTATTACCCATCAGCACTGTATCAATCACAGTAAACTCATTGTATTCTGAGTGACTTTGCTTGAGCACGCTCATGCGCATACCAGGTAAAATATTTACCCTGCCCCGGGTAGGTTCAATGTCACCACTCAGGATCTTCATAAAAGTGGATTTTCCTGCCCCGTTTGCTCCTATGATTCCATAACAGTTACCCGGGGTGAAGTTCACATTCACCTCGTCAAATAATACTCTTTTACCGAATTGAAGACTTACGTTGCTTGCTGAGATCATTTCCTGAAAATAAGGCCGCAAAGATACGGTTTTTCCTTCTTAATTTTGTGCAGCTTCCGCACAAAAGCTTAATACCCGGGCCTGGCACGGGGATTGCGAATATTTTTGAATGCAAACTTCCAGACTTATTTACACTATCGGACATTCCACGCACAGCCTCGAAGAATTTCTTGCCATGCTGCAATCCTTCAATATTGAACTACTGGCAGACATCCGCAATTTTCCAGGCTCGAAACGTTTTCCGCATTTCAACAGCGATTCTCTTGCGCATTCCCTGGCTGATGCAGGCATCCGGTATCAGCATTTTAAGGACCTGGGCGGAAGACGCAAACCTTTAAAAGATTCTAAAAACACTGGCTGGAGATTAGCAGCTTTCCGGGGTTATGCAGATTATATGGAAACGGCTGCATTTCAGACAGCACTTAAAGAATTACAAACCGTTGCACAGAACTCCATTACTGCTTATATGTGCTCTGAGGCTGTGTGGTGGAGCTGCCATCGTTCCCTCGTTTCTGACCAGCTAAAAAACAAGGGTTGGAAGGTGATGCATATTATGAAAGCTGGAAAGGCCGACGAGCATCCATACACAAAACCCGCGCGGATAATTAATGGTGAACTTAAATATCCGGCTGAAGATCTTTTTTCGGACCCATCGTGAAAAAAATTCTCGAACAGATAAACACCTGCCTTGTATGCTCGGGCAAGTTCGCGCATCAGCCACGACCGGTTCTGTCGGTCGGCGCGCGCAGCAAGATCCTTATTATAGGACAGGCACCCGGCCGCGTGGTGCATCAAACCGGCATTCCCTGGAATGATAAAAGTGGCGAGCAGCTGCGCACATGGCTGGATGTGACGCCCTCCGAATTTTATGATATCGATAATTTTGGAATTATACCAATGGGTTTTTGTTATCCTGGTAAGGGAAAAAGTGGCGATCTTCCTCCACGACCGGAATGTGCACCTTTATGGCATCCGAAATTAATGCTGAAGCTCAAAAAAGTTGAGCTAACTATTCTGGTTGGTGCGTATGCTCAAAAATATTATTTACGAAGTGAGGCTTCTCCTACACTTACAGAAACGGTGAGAAACTTCAGGAGGTATCTCCCCTTATATTTTCCCATAGTTCATCC
This sequence comes from uncultured bacterium, assembly GCA_966211905.1. Classification (GTDB taxonomy): domain Bacteria; phylum Bacteroidota; class Bacteroidia; order B-17B0; family Aurantibacillaceae; genus Aurantibacillus. Next base: position 5,231 of record CBIHOL010000113.1, on the reverse strand, counting down.
TTCTCCACGCAACGGCATATGGCTTCGTAAAAACCCCTGGTATACAAAAGAGGTCGTTCCGGAACTACAGCTACTTGTACATAAACTGCTCAAGAGAGCATAATTGGGTCGTGCGCTGTAAAAATTAAAATAATATCTTTACGCGCTCTGCTCAAGCCAAAAACCAGTATACGACAAGCCGGCACTTTATGAACGAAAAAATAAAAATATTAGAGGAAAAAAAAGCTACCGCACTCTTAGGCGGCGGCCAAAAGCGTATTGATGCCCAGCACAAAAAAGGTAAACTCACAGCACGCGAGCGTATTCATTTTCTGATGGATGAAGGTTCGTTTGAAGAGATCGGGATGCTGGTGATGCACCGCAGTAATGATTTCGGTCTTGAAAAAGAAAAATATTTAGGGGATGGTGTTATTACCGGATACGGAAATGTGAATGGCAGGCTCACCTATGTATTTTCGCAGGATTTCACCGTGTTTGGTGGCAGCCTGAGTGAAACACACGCCGAAAAGATCTGTAAGATAATGGACCTTGCCATGAAGAACGGTGCACCGGTGATAGGTTTGAACGACAGCGGCGGTGCCCGTATCCAGGAAGGCGTAGTGTCGCTGGGTGGATATGCCGATATTTTTTATCGCAATGTGCGCAGCAGCGGGGTCATTCCACAGATCTCTGCAATTATGGGCCCCTGCGCAGGTGGCGCAGTTTATAGTCCGGCGATGACTGACTTTATTTTAATGGTAGAGCACACAAGTTATATGTTTGTTACCGGTCCTAACGTTGTAAAAACAGTTACACACGAGGAAGTAACCAGCGAAGAGTTAGGTGGTGCACATACCCATGCCACTAAAAGCGGCGTTACCCATTTTGCATGCGCAAACGAAGTAGAAGCTATAAATTATACGCGGCAGCTTTTAAGTTATATGCCTCAGAACTGCGAAGAAGATGCTCCGCAATCAGAATATACTCCCGGAAATGAGGAACGCGAACAACTGAATTCTATCATTCCGGCCAACGCCAATCAACCATACGATATCCGCGAGGTAATTGAAACTGTGATCGATAATGGAACGTTCCTGGAAGTGCATAAAACCTTCGCCGAAAATATCGTGGTAGGTTTCGCTCGTCTTGCAGGACGAAGCATTGGAATTGTTGCCAATCAGCCTGCGGTGCTCGCTGGTGTTCTCGATATTCATTCTTCCACCAAGGCCGCCAGGTTTGTAAGGTTTTGCGATTGTTTTAATATACCACTGCTGGTGTTTGAAGATGTTCCCGGATTTTTACCTGGTACCGACCAGGAATGGAATGCGATCATTACCAACGGAGCAAAACTGCTTTATGCTTTCAGCGAAGCAACTGTCCCACGCATTACTGTAATTACACGCAAAGCATACGGAGGTGCCTACGATGTAATGAACAGCAAGCATATTGGCGCCGATATGAATTACGCATGGCCGTCGGCCGAAATTGCAGTGATGGGCGCACGGGGAGCGGCAGAAATAATCTTTAAAAGTGAGATCGCAGGGGCTACTGATAAGGAAGCCAAATGGAAGGAAAAAGAAAACGAATATCAGACCAAGTTTGCAAATCCCTACAGAGCAGCAGAACGAGGATTCATTGATGAAGTGATAGAACCTTCGCAAACGCGGATCAAGCTTATAAAAGCTTTTAAGATGCTCGAAAATAAGGCCGATAAGCTTCCAAAGAAAAAACACGGTAATATTCCTCTCTGAGACCCAGCAACGAAATCGAGAAAATGCAGAAATTATCAATTGTGATCCCCGCGTATAATGAAGGGGCGACTATTCACCTGATCCTTGATAAGGTGCAGGCCGTGACACTGATTAACGGTGTGGAAAAAGAGGTGATCATCGTGAATGATTTCTCCCGCGACAATACCGAGGAGTCGATACAGCGATATATAGCCCAGAATCCGGCACTCAATATCCAGTACTACAAGCATCCTCATAATATGGGCAAAGGCGCGGCACTGCATACCGGCATTGCCAAGGCAACCGGTGATTTCCTGATCATTCAGGATGCTGACCTTGAATATGATCCCCAGGAGTATAACATTCTTCTCAAGCCAGTGCTGGATGGTGTGGCCGATGTTGTGTACGGATCACGCTTTATGGGCGGACGTCCGCATCGCATCCTGTTCTTCTGGCACACCATCGGTAATAAATTCCTGACATTTCTTTCTAACATGCTTACCAATCTGAATCTTACAGATATGGAAACATGTTACAAATTATTCAGAAGCAGCATTATAAAGCAGATCAAATTAAAGGAGAACAGGTTTGGATTTGAGCCTGAGATCACGGCAAAGATGTCTAAGATCCCAAAGATCAGGGTCTATGAAGTTGGCATTTCTTATTACGGACGGACTTACGAGGAGGGTAAAAAGATAGGTTGGAAGGATGGCTTTCGCGCTATCTGGTGTATCATTAAGTACAATTTATTCAGCAATTGAGCTAACTCATGTTTCATTTTTTGCTTAGAACAATCCCCCGGCCCATTCTTATTCAGTTTAGCCTGATCTTCAGTAAAATTGCTCCATACGTGTATTATGGAAAACGTTATGAAGATCCGATCACAGGGAGGACATACAGGAAATTTTTACCATATGGTTATGGTGGGAGGGCTAAAAGAAAAAATGTTCTTTGCCCGGGAAGCTTGTCACTGGAGCGTCACAGGTTATTATGGCTTTATTTACAGCAGCGCACTGATTTTTTTACTAAACCTCACAAGGTACTGCATATTGCCCCTGAGCAATGCTTTTACCGTTTATTTAAAAAACAGCCAAACCTTAAATACGTAACCGGAGATTATAATAGTCCCATTGCAGATATACATTTCGATCTGCACAAAGCGCCGTTTCAGGCCAATAGTTTTGACGTGATCTTTTGCAATCATGTGCTGGAGCATGTTGATGATGCAAATCAATGCATGCGGGAATTGTATCGTATAATGAGTCCCGGGGGCTGGGGGATTTTCCAGGTACCGCTCGATACAAGCCGTCAAACAACACTTGAAGATCCTTCTATCACTTCGCCTGCGGAAAGGGAAAAACACTACTGGCAGAAAGATCATGTAAGATTATTTGGTCTTGATTACAAGGAAAAGCTCGCAGCCGCAGGATTTAAAGTGAAAGCTGATGATTTTATTAATTCATTCACACCTGAATTGATCGACAGGTATCGTTTACCGGCGGGCGAGATCATCTATTTCTGTACGAAATAGCTTTTTACATTTCTGTATACATTTTCTAATTAATTATCGGTGACTTGCCCCTTGTACTGAAAATTATTTTTTTTCGCCGCAGTCCTTTTTCAAAAAAACTTTTATTTTGCACAAAATTCCACCCATGAAAAACATTTTCATTTCGGCCATTGCCGGAATTACCCTGTTACTTTCTACAAGCTGTCAAAAAGAGCCCAACGCATCATTTACAGTCAGCAAGCCTAAATTTACAGCAGGTGAAACAGTGAACTTTTACAACAATTCTGACGACGCCAAAAGTTTTGAATGGGACTTTGGTGATGGCACGAACTCTACTGAAGAGGATCCCAGCAAGATCTATGACAAAAGTGGCGTATACACGGTGCAACTGAGAGCATTCTCAAAGAATAAAAAGAAGTGGAATGAGGAACGCCAGGTCTTTACGGTTTCCGAAGCACCATTCGCAGGAGTAAGGAATGTGGAAGGCAGCTCTAATATACTGGAGTGTAAAAGCGGGTATTCCGATTACAGGTCAGGCACTTCGAATTACAACCTGGTGATAAAAAAAGGAGGTGCAGACAATGAGATCATCATCGACAACCTTGGTAATCTGGGAATAAACGGTGTGCGGTGCACCGTAACCTCTTTCTCTTTTTTCGGTATGGAGGAGTATGAATTTTCCATTGTACCTGGTCAGACACTTATTGATAAAGATGGACGAACCTGGAAATATGATGCCGGTGACGTTACGGGAGATTTTGACAATATGAGTAATTGCAGAACGTTTTACATCGATCTAAGGCGCAGCGATCTTTGTGGAGGAAGCACCATTGACTTTACTTTCACTGAAAACATCAGCGACTGTAACTAGTGTGGTGTGTAACTAGGAGAGTTTGGCATATTCTTCAAAGCTCATCCCCTTCATAAATTCGGGAGAGTAAATGAACTTATAAATATGATCGGCCCATTGTTTATGTGTTTTGCTCTCATCGAGAAGCTCATAACTGAAAGGTTTACTGAAATGGATACGGATATCTTTTTTATTCGCGCGGAACATTTCATCTGGAAGGAAGAACATTTCAATATTTGTCTTTATTCCGATTTTTTTTCTGAACTGCGCAAAATTGTAAAAGAACCTGGAATTGGAGCCTTCAATAAATGCAGGCTGTACCATCCGTTTATGATCGATTGCCTGTGTTACAAAACTTTTTTTCCAGCTCAGATCCCGAACTTTACCGTCGATATTACGCGAAACAAGCCCTGCAGGAAAGATCAGTACTGCCCCACCCTGCCTGAAGATCTCTTCCATGGTTCTTAGTGAACCGGCAGAAGCTGCACCCAGTTTGTTAACTGCAATAAAAACATCACCATAATTTTCAATCGATTTCAGGATATCGTTCACAAAAAAATGGACGTCAGGTCGTACTTCTCCAACTGCTTTAATTAGTGCCATCCCATCAAGACCACCCAGGGGATGATTTGCACAAATAGTGACATTGCCGGTTTTTGGAATGAGTTCTGAATTAACAGAATACACCTTCGCCCCTATTTCATCGAGTCCGAGCCTGTTAAACTCCAGTCCGCGACTGTCCTTGATCTTCACCATGATACGATTAATATCATCTTCGTGAAGTTTTTTCTTTACCCACCTTACAGTAAAACCAGGCATCCATTTATAGACCTTAGGGGCCTTTTCTCTGAGAATTTTCTCAATGTCTACAAATTTTTTCTCTTCCATAAGGGAGGGCAAAGATAACAGAAATGACCGTACGTTAAAATTACGGGGCACTTTCTCTGTAAAAAGACTCCCAATCATGCTAATCGTATTTCTTTTTTTACTCAAAATCAATTTTTACTTTGGTATCGGGATTGCATGTGCATAATTGAGTCCACTTTAATTTAACTCTATGAAAAAGATCCTTGTACCCTGCGATTTTTCTGATAGCTCAGAAAATGCTCTTCAATACTCAATTAAGGCAGCTGAGAGTTTCGGAGCCGATCTTGTGCTTGTT
>CBIHOL010000112.1:0-11637 GCA_966211905.1 uncultured bacterium | reverse complement strand
ACTCGCAAAACTATACGCTTAGCAATCTAAGTCCACAGGTTTTGGTCCTGATCCGTTTTCATTTTACACACGTCCGGTTCGAACCGCAGGAGCTCGCACCTCTTGCGCACCAGCCGGCTCTGATCTCCACTGGAGATCAGCCCTGAGGAACGGCCTGGGGGTTTTCATTTTACACACGTTCAGATGAAACCACAGGAGCTCAGGGCGTTCTGCCAGTGGCAGAATGAGCAACCGGCCGCGGAGGGTTACGACGAATTAGTTTGCCGTGTCGCTGTGAATTGAATGCAGGACAAATCAGACTGTGCCGCGGTGGTTAAGCATGCGGATGGCATCACGGCTCATTCAAAAATCGTCCATCGTAAAGCGAAAGTCATAATATACAGCGTACGGACTTTAATTCGTGATATTAAGATGAATTAATATTCTTGCCGCTTTATTGTAATTCGTGACTTGGTGTATCCTGCCCAATGCACTTACCCGCTCTTTGCTCCATTGCAGATAAAAGCCCAAAATTCTTCTTTCCTGGATATAACCCGTTAAAACCATTTAATTGCTGGTTAAAATGCTCGTTTTTATCTGTTTTATTTGCCTACATTGAGCACCCGTACTTTTTTTAATATGTAGATGGTTGTATTACTTGTGGACGATGATGCCGATGACAGGGAATTCTTTAAGATCGCCCTGGATGAAGTTGATATGTCAACAATACTGCTAACCGCTTCAAGTGCAAAAGAAGGTCTGCTGCTTCTAACCGAGGGACAGAAAGTGGACATGGTTTTTTTAGACCTTAACATGCCACATATGGATGGACGAGGATTTCTTAAAAAGATAAAAGCAGATCCGGATACCCACCACATCCCGGTCATTATTTTCACAACCTCCAGTCATCCCCGCGACATGGAAGAAACAGCAGCATTGGGTGCCAGCGACTTTATCACCAAGCCATCAAGAGTGGTCGAGCTCATCGATACTCTATCTTATTTTTTTAAAACCAGCAATAAATAAAATACAATGAAAAACGAAGCTATTAAAATACTCCAGCGAAAAAAGAATGCCATTCTCGAACGCTGGCTACAACTGCAGGCTAATGAAGAAGGATTGCGGGAGGATCTTATGACAAATGAAGATCTTCGCGTACAATGCGAGGAGCTCCTCTCCTCTTTTATCGATAATCTCACTGATAGCAATTTTGACAAACCAGAGGCTGGCGCATTTGCCAATGCAACAGAAGTTCTTTCTTCATTATCTATTTCACGCGCTAAACAAGGATTCTCGCCACGGGAAACTGGGGCCTATATTTTCAGTTTAAAAGACGCGATTCTTGCCACTTTGCGTGAAGAGATCCAGGATACGGAAACACTGTACAAACAAAGTCTTGCCGTTACAAAGATCATGGACAATTTCAGTATCACTACCTTCGAAACTTTTATAAAAGGGCGCGAAGAGGTGATTCTTAGACAAACAGATGAGATCACCGAAATTTCGACCCCTGTTATCCAGGTTTGGGATGGTATTCTGGCGCTTCCAATCATTGGCACTCTCGATAGTGCGCGTACGCAGGTGGTTATGGAAAATCTTCTACAAGCCATCGTGGAAACAGAAAGCACAATTGCCATTCTGGATATTTCAGGTGTTCCTGCGGTGGACTCGCTCGTGGCCCAGCATCTTATGAAAACGGTAAGCGCAACCAGGCTGATGGGTGCCGAATGTATCATCAGCGGCATACGTCCCGAAATTGCACAAACGGTTGTTCACCTTGGAATCGACCTATCGCAGATAATCACAAAATCAACATTATCCAGCGCCCTTCAAACTTCCTTCCGCATGCTGAACCTCACCGTTCAGGCCCGCAAGGAAAAAAAGGAAGGCAGCACTACTACAATGATCTGACATGGAGAAGATACCAATATTAAAAATGGGTCAGTACCTGTTGGTAACCATCCAGGTAGACCTTTACGACCAGCTGGCGGAAACGCTCGAGTCGGATCTTATTCACATGGTTAAAAAGACTCAGGCGAAAGGCGTCTTAATTGATGTTTCATCTGTATCTATCATTGATTCCTTTATGGGAAGGATCCTCGGCAACATTGCAAGCATGAGTAAGATCATGGATGCCGAAACAGTGGTTGTGGGCATGCAGCCAGCAGTGGCTATTACCCTCATAGAACTGGGTCTACCATTAAAAGGCGTAAACAGTGCGCTGAACGTGGAAAAAGGAATGGAGCTTCTAAAAGCACGGATTCTGCTAACAGATGATTCCACACAAGACAATGATGATAACAGCGATAGTACTGAGTAAGGACAGTATGGCCATTGCCCGCGAGCAGGACGTTGTGCCTTTCAGGAACCGGGTAAAGGAATATGCTGTAAAGATCGGCATGAGCCTTGTTAATCAAACCAAGCTCATAACCGGCGCCAGCGAGCTGGTGAGGAATATGCTGAAGTACGCAGGAGGAGGAACTGTACGGATAGAGGTGCTCAGTGCTACACGTAACAATGGTATCCGGCTTATCTTCCAGGATTCAGGCCCCGGTATTCCTGACATAAATAAAGCCATGCAGGATGGCTACACTACCGGTAAAAGCATGGGGATAGGTTTGCCGGGAACAAAAAGATTAATGAATGAATTTGAAATAATATCAGAAGTTGGAAAAGGTACTACAGTTACAATTACAAAATGGAAAAATGGATAATTCCAATTTCAGGAGTTACCATATTGCAGAACGGAGTTACGTCTCTTTTATAAAAAGGGAAATTCACAACCTGGTAAAATCAAAATTCAGCGAAAGCCGCACCGGCGAAATAGATCTCATAATTGCAGAACTCACTTCCAACCTTATTAAACATGTAGGTTCGGGAGAGCTGCTTTACAAATTGAGCGATGAAGAAGGGGAAAATTTATTCGAAGTGATCTGCATCGACAATGGCCCCGGCATCAAGGACCTTAGACATTCTATGAGCGATGGTGTATCATCAGTTAACACTCTTGGTCATGGAATAGGGTCAATTACCCGCCTTGCCAGTTTTTCCCAGTTCTATTCACAGGAAGACTGGGGAACGATCGTATACACAAAAATGTACTCTTCAGCTGACGCCCGTCCCGCGAAAAAAAATGTGGTGGTAAGAAGCTTAAAAGTACCGATTCCAGGGGAAGTGGTTTCAGGTGATGGATTTTTTGTACGGCCTGTCGGCAACAAAACGCTTGTATTTGCCGGTGACGGTTTAGGACATGGAGTTTTTGCCGACGAAGCAGCAAAAAAAGCTATCGATGCATTTAACAATTCTATGTCGGCCGATCCTAGCGCTATCATCAGGGAAATTCACGAGCAGGTAAAAAAAACGCGGGGACTTGTTTCGACAATTGCAGTTATTGACCTTGACCAGAAAATAATAGAGGTTTGCGGCGTTGGGAATATCAACGTTCGTTTGCATAAGGGTCTGGAGTACAAAACTTACCTGGGCAATAACGGCGTGGTTGGCTTAAACCTGCCGGGCCGACTGGAAAATGCAACGTTTGAAATGGGTAAACTGAACTTTGCGATCTTTTGTTCTGATGGAATCAAAACCAAATGGGACCTCCAGCGTTATCCCTCCATCCTGAAATTCGATCCAATGATAATAGCGGCAACGCTGTATAAAGATCATGGAAGGCAAACAGATGATATGAGTATCTTAATTGTAAAAGTTCAGTAGTGGATATCGTAAAAATAAACCTGGACAACGAAATGGACCTCATCCTGGCCCATAAGAGAAGTATGAAACTCGCTGAACTCTGCGGTTTATCGGTATTAACACAAACTTCTTTTGCTACTGCCGTTTCCGAAATTTCCCGTTGCGTACTGGGAGAAAAAAATTCTTCATCAAAACTGATGCTGGGAGTAAATGTTTTAAAAAATGGCCGCAAAGAACTAATGGCCTGCATCACAACAAATAAAGATCTTGAAAAACTGCATCCGGAAGCCATTAAATATGCCAAACGCCTTACCGCGAACATATCCGTTACCCGTAAGGCCCTGAATTACGAGACGTTAGTGACACAAGGCATTGAACGGGGCGGTTTGATCAATGAAACCAAGCTCAAATCATTTGTAGGATACTTTAGCACCGAATTGCCTTTATCTCCGTACGACGAAATAAGAAAAAAAAATATTCTTCTTCTTGAGTTGTCTGAAAAACTTCAGAACAGCGAGAACCAGTACCGTATTCTTACTGAGACGGTCCCCTTGATGATGTTCTCAACTAACATCGCTGGTCAGCTGACATATGGTAACAAATGGCTCAAGGACTTTTTTAAACTTGCAGAGATCCGCCCGGGAAAATTATCCTGGATCTCGCTTTTAACTTACGAAAAATCAAAAGCTCTTACCCTCAGCTGGGAAAAAGCGGTGGCAAGTGGCACTGTGTTAAAAAGCCAGGCAAAATTAAGATCTCCCGATGGCGAGGAGATCTGGCACCTTATATCGCTGATGCCTGTGCGTAACGAACAAAACGCAGTGGTAAGCTGGACAGGCTTTTTTGTGGACATCAATGCAGAGAAAGTGGTGGAGGAAACATTAAAGAATAATGAGGAATTAAAAGTCGCACAAAAACAACTTATCACATCTCAGGCAAAGCTTGAAGAAAAACTGGAAGAATTAAATAAATCAAACCACGACCTGGAACAGTTTGCTTATATCGCCAGCCACGATCTGCAGGAGCCCCTGAGAAAGATCCGCAATTTTTCTGACCTTCTTCGCCGCAATATCAACGACGAGCAAAAGGTACTGAAGTACATCGATAGTATGGACAACTCATCGGCGCGAATGTTAATGCTCATTAAGGACGTGCTAAACTACTCGCGTCTTTCGAAGGACGGTTCAAATTTTGAGAACGTAAATCTCCAGGACCTCCTTGGCAGCGTGCAGCTTGACATGGAATTACTTATAGAAGAAAAAAATGCAGAGATCACCAGTGACGGCCTGTGTACAATCAATGTGATTCCCCAGCAGTTATACCAGCTGTTCTATAATCTTATCAGCAATGCCTTAAAATTCAATAATGGCAACCCAAAGATCAGCATCACCTGTGAAGCGCTCCCGCCCTCGCAGGTAAAAGAGTTTCCAGAACTTCACAGCAGTTCCAAATACACACGCCTTCGTGTCGCCGATAACGGCATAGGTTTTGAACAAAAATACGCAAAGCAGATTTTCGCAATATTCAAAAGGTTGAACTCCCGGGAGGAATACGCGGGCACAGGCATCGGCCTTGCACTTTGTAAAAAAATAGTCGACAATCACCATGGTACCATGTCAGTAAAAAGTGAAGTGGGAAAGGGGACAGAGTTTACAATAATATTGCCGGTCGATTAAACACTCCCCAACCATAGAAATTAAACAGACGCAGATTGCGCAGATTGCGCTGATCCAGACTTTTGCTCATTGCCTGAAATGAGTTGCACAGATGCGTCCCGGCTTTGCCGAGGCGGGTACTTGAGTATAGATCAGCGACAATTTGCCAGAAGGGCTCCATTGGAGTACAACGCGCAAGACCAGTGTCTCAACCTGCTGAATAAATAAAAATCTGTGAAATCCGTGAATCCGATAGCTATCGGATCTGCGTCTGATTTCCGTAGAAGCTATTCTGCCAATTTTTTAAAAAATTTGCATTAATAGGAATCCTGTATTAACTTTGTACCACAAAGTGCTTTCAAATGAAAAATGAGAACGAACAGTTAGAAGCCCTGCAGGACATCAGGAAAATGATGAAGGAAAGTTCCCGCTTCCTTTCACTTAGTGGCTTGTCGGGAATACTGGCGGGCATTTATGCGCTCGCCGGTGCAGTAGCCGGGCGCCAACTCATAAAGAACTTTAATTCCCAATATCCCCGGGGAACATCCGGTTTCACACACGACTACCAGGTGCTGGAATTTCAGATCCTGGCTATTTGCAGCCTGATACTGATCCTGTCGGTTACAACCGCCTTTTATATGTCAGGTAAAAAAGCCAGGAAAAACGGTCACAAGCTCCTGGATCATTCGAGCCGTAAACTTCTCTGGAGCATGGCCATCCCACTTCTAACGGGAGGAATTTTTTGTTTTGCGCTTATTATGCACGGTGGTGATTATATCCTCCTGGTAAGCCCTGCAATGCTTATCTTTTATGGACTTGCACTTGTAAGCAGCAGTCGCCTAACGCTCAATGATGTTAAATACCTGGGTTATATGGAGATCCTGTTGGGTCTGCTTTCCTGTTTTTACCAGGGGCATGGCATCATGTTCTGGTCACTGGGCTTTGGTGTCCTGCATATTATTTATGGATCTATTATGTGGTTTAAATATGACCGCGTGTAATGTAATTTAGCTTCGTGCAAAAAAGTCCCGACATACATAAACTGAATAAGTCCTTCGAAAACCGCGTACGCCTCGGCATCATGAGCGTGCTGATGGTGAACGACAGCATTGATTTTAATTCACTCAAAGAATTACTGCAGGTAACCGATGGCAATCTTGCGAGTCACTCCGCTGCGCTGGAAAAAGACGGGCTAATTCACATTAAAAAAGAATTTGCCGGCAAAAAAACACTCACCACTTACAGCGCGACAAAGATCGGAGTAAAAGCATTTGAAGAACATCTTGACGCACTTGAAAAACTGATCAAACGGAGTAAGTAAGTTTTAACCACTAAGACACTAAGAACACTAAGGGGCCACTAAGGATAAATGAGAAACTAATCTTTCACCAAACACAATCATCGAATGCAATCCGCTATTTTTTTGCCTTTTCACTTTGAAATTCAAAGTACTTTTGAAATTATCGCAATAGACAATCACATTAAACCCAAAAGATCATGAAAACAAAAATTCGTAAAGCACTGCTGCGATTCATCGTGTTGTTGGCACTAAGCGGTGTCACAGCATTCCCATTAAGAATGGAAACACAATACTTAATGAGTATTCGACACTTGTTCCCTGACACCCTGAGTAACTGGATCACCAAAGTTTATGAATCTGTGGCAGCAACTCCGGATGTTGTACTTTATGGAACCGACTGGCTCGCTTTCGGACACCTGGTGATTGCGCTGTTTTTCATCCCTGTATACATTGATCCCGTTAAATACAAAATAAACCTGATTATGGGAATGATTGCCTGCGTTGGTGTTTTCCCTATAGCATTCATTTGCGGTACTATCAGGGGCATTCCATTTTTTCACCAGCTCATCGACTGTTCTTTCGGTGTCTTTGGATTTCTATTTCTCTACTATATCCTCAAAAAAATAAACACACTTACAATAAATCAACATGAAAACAATCCATAAAAAACTTATCTACTTCGTATTATTCGCTATTGCCATGGGATTCATGGAGTCGGCGGTGGTAATTTATCTGCGCGAGATCTATTACCCCTCAGGATTTCGTTTTCCCCTGATCCCGATTCCACAACGCCTCGCGGTAGTCGAGATCCTCCGTGAAGCAGCTACCATTATTATGCTGGTTTGTGTCGGATATTTTGCAGGAAAGACAAAGCTCCAGCGTTTTGCGTTCTTTAATATCGCCTTTGCTGTCTGGGACCTTTGCTATTACCTGTTCCTCTATATTTTCCTGGGATGGCCTGAGTCATTATTCACGTGGGATATTCTCTTTCTTATACCTGTGCCATGGGTAGGCCCCGTTTGGGCTCCATGCCTGTTATGCGCATTGATGGTTGCTGGTTCCATACCAGTGATCCTCAAAATTGAATCCGGACATGCTTTCCGCGTCAAAACCTGGCAATGGGTCACGCTCCTTGCCGGTGGCGCCATCTGTATCATATCATTTATGCTCGATTACATTTTAATGGTCAGGTCCGCAGCAACAAATCCATTGGTATCAACAACGGATCTTTTCAGTGACATTCATTCATATGTCCCGCAATCATTTCACCTCAGCGTTTTTCTTCCTGGTTTTGTTCTAATGCTTTTAGTTACCCTTCACAATATTTTCATCACAAATAAAAATCACTAACATGAAAAAGAAAGAAATAGTTCTTCCGGCAGCCGCTCTTCTTTTTAGCTGGCTATTCTATGATCAGATTGCGGGAATAAACTTTCTCCTGTTCTCATTTTTAATTATCGTTCTCGTCTGCTTCGAAAAACCTCGAAGTATAATGGAACCCGGCTGGTGGTTCTATTGTGCCTGCATGATCATGACTTCCGTATCCATCGTTTTTATAAACAGTAACCTCAGTGTTTTCGCATGGATCATTTCAATATTGGTTTTCAGCAACCGGTCGTTTTCCGCAGGCCATTCCACGTTGCTCAACGGTGCCTTTGCCGGCTACAGTGTTGTATCCTCCCCATTCTGGATGGGCAGTGAAATTCACAGCTATTTTAACGAAAAGTATAAACCCGCCCAGGAACAGAGCAAACGGATTGCCCTTAGCGTGCTGGTTGCAGTAGCTATCGCGCTGCTGTTCCTGTTTCTTTACATGGGAGCCAATCCTCTCTTCAATAAATTTATCAGGACTATGAATCTTAACTGGCTCAACATGGGATGGATCTTATTTACCCTGTTCGGCCTGCTGATTATTTACGGCTTACTTTATACCAGGGCAATTAATTATTTTTCAGATCTCGAGCAAACTGCCATCGGCAACATTACCGACAGCAGTCAGCAGCAATCGGCTTCCTGGCCGGGGACTTCAATCATTGCCACCACATTGTTTATTTTATTAAATGGAATGCTTCTTTTAATAAACTGCCTCGACTTCGTCAGCATTTATCTCACGAAGCACCTCCCCGAAGGAATCACCTTGTCTGATTTTGTGCACGATGCGGTAAGTGCCATTATTGCATCCATCGTAATAGGAGTGGGTCTCATAGCCTGGTTCTTTAACGGGGAATTAAACTTTAACAGGTACGGAAAAATTGTGCGGACACTTGCATACCTCTGGATGCTGCAAAATACTGTGATCATCGTAAATGCGATAGTCCGGAATTTCCGTTACGTGGAAGAATATCAGCTCACACACCTCCGCATAGGTGTATACGTCTTCCTGGTACTGGCGCTCTGCGGATTGTTCCTTACATTCAGAAAAATCTCACATAAAAAAAGTTCCTGGTGGCTGGTTACACAAAACGTACAGCTATGGTTTGTGTTAGTTATAACACCTTCACTGTTTAATTGGGACAAAATGGTGACGGACTATAATATCAGCAGGTCAGGACCCGCCAAACCTCTCGATAAAATATATCTTCTCCAGTTGAGCGACGCTAATCTTCCTGAGCTCGTGCACCTGCATAACAACGGGAAGATGGATCGAACAGAAAGAAAATTACTCTACAAAAAGCTTCTCCGGTCTTATCGCGAAAATCGTTTCAGGCAATGGCAGAGCTGGAGTTTACGCCAGAGTCAAAGTAACAATTCCCTTATCGCATTAGAATTTAAAAAATGAAAAAGACCATCCTTCATAAACTTATCGCTTTCTGTATTGGTTTGCTTATCGTGAGAATGCTGTATACCAGCACATTTTCCTTCAGTTTTTTAACCTGGAACCTTTTCCTTGCCTGGCTGCCTGTTTATTTCTGCAACAAGGCTGCTGAAGCGCAGAATAAATATGTAAAGATACTTCTTCTCATGCTCACTGTTCTTTTTTTACCTAATGCCCCTTATATTATCACAGACCTGTTCCATCTCAAAAAACCACTCATCGCTCCCGTCTGGATGGATGTGCTGCTGATCCTGAGTTTTGCTATCGTCGGATTGATCTACTTCCTGGTAACGGTAAAAAAACTTCTTTGGATCGCTGCACACCAGTATGAGATCAGGTACATGCAAAAATGGCTCAAGGCTCCGCTCATGGTGCTTACATCCTATGGAATTTATCTGGGCAGGTTCCTTCGATTCAACAGTTGGGATGTGGTAACCAATCCCGTGGAACTGATCTCAAAGCTGTGTAATTCATTTATGAATCTGTCCCATTACAAAGAAACATTAGCGATCACTCTCAGCTTTTCCGTTTTTCTATTCCTTATTTACGAGCTGTTCGATAACCTGCAATCAGAAAAAAATGAAAAATATAGTGGTTAACAGGCTCAAGGCCTTTGGCTTTGCATTCGGGGGAATAGCAGCTGGACTAAGAAAAGAGTTGGCACTCAAAATACATCTCTTCGCCCTTCTACTCCTGATCCCTGTTGTGATAGTTTTTAAGTTGAACACACTGGAATGCCTTATATTGTTTGCATGCGCCTGCATGGTTATAGTTGCGGAGATCTTCAACACCGCCCTCGAAAAATTATGTGACCTTGTAACTCTCACACGCGACCATCGGGTCAAATACATCAAAGATCTCGCCGCGGGCGGCGTTCTGATCACTGTTGTGCTGGCCCTGGCAGTAGGCGCATTTATCACCTGGAAACATTGTTGTTAGCTAATGTGCTGCCTTAGTGATTTTGTTCTTTAGGCATAAAGCATATTAAAATAACGTTCTTAGTACCTTTCTTAATTTGCTACCAACCCACCGCACCATCTCGCTCAGCGATCCACAGGATCGCTGCCGGGTAAGCGCCGCAGGCATTCATTGCACCGCAGTCCTGCCTGAAAACCCCTTGAGTATCCTCTCATACTTTGTGATCTTTCAATAAGGATGCTTCAGCATCCTTCCTCAGTGTGCTTTTATTTTAGGCATTATAATAAACACAGATCATCCCCCTTAGTGTATCTTAGTGGTCTAAGTGTCTTAGTGGTAGCGCCGCAGGCATACGCGATACAAAAAAATTTACAAACGGTGATTTTCCTGTTTGCAAATAAGATACATTTACCGCGGCAGAGTTTGCCTAACCACTTTACATACTATATAAATGAAAAAGATCGCTTTATTTCTTACAGTCATTGTTATGTCGTGTTCGCAGCCGCAAAAAAAAGAACAGGCTTCGCACCTGCACAAAGATGTCACAGAATTCCTGCATTCGTATAACACAGAATTCCAGGGTTATTTAAAAGCTTCCAACGAAGGTCAGTGGTTGCTCAACACCCATATTGTGGAAGGCGACTCTTTAACAGCTCAAAAGTCAGCACAAGCCGAAGAGGCGATGGCTAAGTTCACCGGCAAATCATCAACGATCCAACGCACGAAAGAATTTCTCTCTAAAAAGGATTCTTTGAACGCTCTGCAGGTCCGCCAGCTGGAAGCCATTCTTTTTATGGCAGGAGCAAATCCCGAAAGCGCAGGCGACCTGGTGAAACAGCGTATTGATGCAAATAACAAACAGACCACTGCACTATACGGGTATAAATTCACTCTTAATGGAAAAGAAATAACTCCCAACGATATTGATGAGATCCTTCAGAAATCCTCTGATGAAAAGAAACGCCTGGCAGTGTGGAATTCCAGCAAAGAAGTTGGCAAGGTTCTGAAGGACGGTCTTACCACGCTCCGTGATCTGCGGAATAAATGCGTGCAGGCATTGGGTTATGACGACTTTTTCGCTTACCAGGCCAGCGAATACCAGATGAGTAGCGACGAGATCCTAAAGACCACACGCGGAATGATCAGCGATATCTGGCCTTTGTACCGCGAGCTGCATACCTGGGCGCGTTATGAGCTGGCTAAAAAATATAATAAACCGGTACCGGACCTGCTTCCTGCACACTGGCTGCCAAACCGCTGGGGACAGGACTGGACAC
>CBIHOL010000111.1:0-11837 GCA_966211905.1 uncultured bacterium | reverse complement strand
GCTGAGCACTCGAGCTGAGCTTTTGCCGAAGCTTGTTGAAGCATGGGTGGACGAGCGGGCTCGTGCGGTAGGTTGGTTGCAGGTCCTGCATTCCGTTAGCTTAAACACAAAGGACACGAAGGAGACACAAAGGACACAACGAAGAGGCAAAAAAGGATTACAAGCTAAATCGGAATTAGCCCCGAAAGTTTTTGGAGTTCAGTTCCAGATTTAAAAGAATTATGTATCACATTAAGTTTTACAACCAGGAGGTTCATAGTTCAATCAACAATTAACCGCTGAACCTTGAACCTTTGAACTTTTGAACCTTTGCCCGCCATCCGATGATACCGAGGGCGGGTCCGCCTCCGGCGGAAACCTTTGAACTTTTGAACCTTTGAACCTTGAACCTTTGAACCTTTGAACCTTTGAACCTATCAGGTGTAACTACAACTTAAGGTGCATTTTCAACAACTCACCGGTTTTTGGTTTAAAAACAGGAACTGCCAGCCTAGTTTTGACCTCAAATCAAAATCTCATGAAAAAAGTCATTACACTTACTTTGTTGTTTTTCACAACAATTATCAATGCGCAGCTCCCCACTCAAACTATACGGGGAACAGTCCTCGATAAACAATCGCAGTCACAAATACCCGGCGCAAATATTATTCTGCTGGGCACCAACCCGCTTAAAGGCACTACAAGCGACGCAGAGGGACGCTTTAAAATTACAGAAGTAAATGTCGGAAGGTACGACATCAAAATAACCTTTATGGGCTACAAGGAAATTGTAATTCCGAATGTTGTTGTAACGGCAGGTAAAGAAGTGGTAATGGACCTGGGAATGGAAGAAAATATCTCTTCGCTAAATGAAGTTGTTGTAGCTGGCAGCAAAAAAAATGAAACACAGAACGAGCTGGTTTCCGTAAGCGGACGTTCATTTTCAATGGAAGAAGTGAATCGTTATGCAGGCGGAAGGTCTGACCCCGCGCGTTTAGCCGCCAACTTCGCGGGAGTTAGTTCTCCAGATGATTCACGTAACGACCTGGTGATCCGCGGTAATTCGCCTGTTGGTGTTTTATGGCGCATTGAAGGCCTGAACATTCCCAACCCAAATCATTTTTCAACCATTGGAACAACCGGCGGTCCGGTAAGCGCCATTAATACGAATGTTCTTAAGAACTCAGATTTTTTTACTTCCGCCTTTCCGGCGGAATATGGAAATGCCAACGCCGGTGTTTTTGACCTGGGCTTCAGAAACGGAAACTCTGAAAAATACGAGCATACTGTGCAGCTGGGCGCATTAACAGGACTGGAAGCTATGACGGAAGGGCCTATCAATAAAGCAAAAGGTTCATCTTACCTCATTGCCTACCGGTATTCTTTCACGGGCCTTGCTCAACAAATGGGGATTCCCATCGGCACGAGTGCAACACCGAAATACCAGGACATCTCATTTAAATTAAACAGCGGAACATCCAGGGCTGGTAAGTTTACGTTGTTTGGCCTGGCTGGAACAAGCAAAATTGAATTTCTGCACGATGATATCGATACAACCGATCTGTTTGCGGATGCCAGTAAAGACAGCTATTTCAGGAGTGATATAGGGTTGGTAGGCCTGAAACATTTTATAAAAGCTGGCACAAGGTCTTACTTTAATACTGTTGTGGGAGCTTCTTATGCAGCATCAGATTATACCGAAGATACCGTTTCAGCTGCGAACGATAGCCAGGTGACCACGCTTGAAAACACAACCAAACGGATCAATTATTCTCTTAATACCTCCTTTAACACTAAAGTAAGTTCGCGACTGTTTACTAAAGTGGGACTTATTACCGAAATTTTTAATCTTAACTTATTCTACCGCGACCGCACTTACACACCGTACTGGCTGCAGATCTGGGACACTGATGATTACACGAGCCTGTACCAGGGCTACGCACACGCAAAATATAATGCCAGCGATAAACTAACAGTTAATTTAGGAGTGCATAGCCAGTTCTTAACCTATACGAACTCATTTTCTCTTGAACCAAGGATCGGTTTAAAATACCAGCTCAACCGGAAAAATGGATTGAGTGCGGGATACGGCATGCATAGCCAGACCCAGCCAACGGATGTTTATTTTTATCGCTCACAAAATACTGATGGCAGCTACTCCCAAAGCAATAAGGATCTCGGTTTTACAAAAAGTCAGCATTTTGTGGTTGGATATGATCTGCTCCCCGCAAGCGACTGGAGAATCAAAACCGAAGTATATTACCAGGAGTTGAAAAACGTTCCTGTAACAACCAAGCCAGGCAGCTTTTCAATGCTGAACGCAGGTGCCAGTTTTCAACCGAACGAAGTTGCAAACCTTCAGAATACAGGGTCAGGAACAAACTATGGTCTTGAATTAACCGTTGAGAAATTTTTCAGTAAAGGATATTATGGATTATTGACCGGTACCCTCTATGACTCAAAATATAAAGGAAGTGACAATATTGAAAGGAATACAGCTTTTAATGGATCATATGTTTATAACGTCCTGATGGGGAAAGAGATCAAATTAGGCAAGGAAAAAAGAAACGCCATTACATTTGACGTTAAAATGACCCGCGCCGGGGGACGCTACTACACTCCTGTAGATCTTGAGGCATCAAAAACAGCGGGACAGGAAGTGCTGATGGGCGATGCGTATGCCTATTCTGAAAGACATCCCGATTTTTTCAGGCTTGACGTCAAAACAGGGATCACCTTTAATTCAAGGACAAAAAAATTATCGCAGTCGCTGATGTTTGATATTCAAAACATAACCAACAATAAAAATGTGTTTGCACAACGTTATAATACCACATCACAAACAGTAAACACGGTATACCAGATTGGGTTGTTCCCGAACTTTATTTACAAAGTGCAGTTTTAAACCGATAGCTTCTAAATACTGGTTTCCAGGCGCCAATACCATAAATAAAATTATTTTACATTTACCAGATGCGGAAAAACAAAAAGCGGTTCTTATATATGTTGCTGGTGGGTCTGTTTATCGCATTCCTAATTGGCAGACTAATGCCGCAGGACAACAATGTAGTTCATAATAAGATTTATGATTATGTTCTTTCCGTTTTTATCACTTTTCTTGTATGGGAGGGTAATCTAAGGATTGACCATTTGCTGAACCGGAGAATCCCCTGGATCTCCCGGCCTGGATACCGGCTTCTAGTGCAGTTTGTGATCTCACTGATCTTTTCAGCGGCAGGCGTATATCTGCCAATGAGGGTATTCAACACCCTTGTCTGTATCATTCCACCAGAAAAGGAAATGACCCTCAACATGCTCTGCCTGATCATAGGCCTTGTTGTTTCGGTTATAATCCTCACCGTTGAGATCAGCTCACAGTTTTTCAGGAACTGGAAAGAATCGCTGTTACAGGTAGAACATTACAAGACACAGAACATGCAGGCACAACTACAAAATCTGAAAAACCAGGTCAACCCGCATTTCCTGTTCAATAATATGAGTGTTCTGTCCTCTCTTGTTTACAAAGACCAGGATAAAGCCGTTGATTTTATCAATCAGCTGTCAAAAGTTTACCGTTACCTTTTAGATAATCATAACAACGAACTGGTTGCACTTAAAACCGAATTGAACTTCATTGAGTCCTATATCTTTTTGCTGCAGATCCGTTTTGATAAGAATATCCAGTTTGACATCAGCATCCCTCCGGATATGCAGGCTTACTCGATCCCACCCATGTCGCTGCAGATGCTGATTGAGAACGCCATTAAACACAATGTGGTGTCGGAAGAATTTCCTTTACACGTAAAGCTATATGCGGAAAACAATAAACTGGTTGTCACGAACACTTTAAAATTAAGAAGCGTTGCAGAAGACAGCTCTAAGACCGGCCTGAAGAATATAGAAGACCGTTATCAGTTTTTCACTGAAGAAAAGGTCGAGATCCTGTCAGATGAAAAATTCTTCACCGTTAAACTTCCCTTACTGAAAACAAAATGAAGGCTATTATCATAGAAGATGAAAAGCTGTCGGCCGAGCATTTAACAAGGCTCTTAAAGAAACTGGACATCCCTATCGAGATCGTTGCCCGTTTTGATTCTGTAAAAAAAAGCGTGGAAGAGTTCAAAAAAGGAGTAAAAGCCGACCTGCTTTTCGTGGACGTGCACCTGGCAGATGGCATAAGCTTCGAAATCTTTTCACAGGTCCAGGTTGATTCGCCCATTATTTTTACCACCGCGTTTGATGAATATGCTATCAAAGCATTTAAGTTAAACAGCATCGATTACCTGCTTAAACCGATTGGCATGGCCGACCTCAAAGCGGCCATCGAAAAATTCAATAAGCTCAGCCGATCTGCGCCGGGTGAGATCCTTGGAAACCTCAATGATATTTATCAAAACCTGAACAAACAATTCAAGAACCGTTTTATGGTGAAAACAGGAGATACTATTTCTTCCATTAAAACCGAAGAGATCTCCCATTTTATTTCAGAGGACGGCGCCGTGCTCCTGGTCACTGATAACAAGCGTTACGTGGTTGACTATACATTGGATACCATTGAAACATTAATTTCACCCGAGCAGTTTTTCCGGATTAACCGCAAAGTCATTGTCAATATCTCCAGCGTAAAAAAGGTGAGCGCATATTTTAATAGTCGTCTGAAATTGGATTCTACTCACTTAACTCCGGAAGATTGTATTGTAAGCAGGGAGAGAGTGAATGATTTTAAGGAATGGCTTGATAAGTAAAAAAACCACTAAGAACACGAGTTCACTAAGTAAGCACTAAGAATAGGCTTTAACTATGAGCGTCTTCGCGAGCAGGGCAAACAAGTTAAGACTTGTTTGAGCCAGGTACGTGCCGGGCGAAGCCATCTGCTCGTGCGACGGCATCCTCCCCTGAAACAGTGCCAACTAAAACAAAAAAAAGGCAGAACAACCGTCCTGCCCTTTTCTTCAACATAAACATTCAACTATCACTTTATCATCATTCTCTTTACTTCGGTCAGTGGACCCGCTTTTAATGTCACGAAATAAAGTCCGGGGGAAAGATCCTGGGTGCTGATCATAACCTCGGGAGAATTATCAATAAACTTCTGCTCATGAACCACTCGCCCGGACAGATCCGTTAAGCGAACAACAACATCGTTAGAATTAATTTCAGAAACGTGAATTTTAAAATTACCATCATTAGGATTTGGAGCAATATTCCATGATACGAATGCATTCGCATCCATTGCAGCTAAACCACTGATCAGATCAGGATTCACAACATTTACTGAAATGATGAGAGCCTGCTGGGAAACCCTGTAAACACTATAGGTGCTGCATGTTGAAGAGCTTGCAACACAAGACACTGTTACGGACAGGCAGATCTGGTATAACCCTGCCGCAGAATACTGATGCGAAGTGTAAAGTGTATTGGAAGAAGACCCATCACCCCAATCCCACCTGGCTGAAGAAATATTCCATGGATAAGAAGGTACGACGTTCCATACTTGTGCAGTACCGGTTGGCACCATCGAGAAATTTGAATTGGCAGTGCAAGGCGCACCCGAAACATTCACCGATTGTATAATGCTGTCCTGGCATAAAAATCCAGGGTTCTTAATTTTTAATTTAACAGCGTGTGCACCGGCATTTAAATAGGTATGGGTTGGGTTCTGCAGGGTGGAGGTATTTCCATCACCAAAGTCCCAGAAATAAGTTGTGGCGCTGCTTGTTCCTGATGACATATCATTAAACACAGCCTGCCCACCGGTGAGAGTATGCACGAACGCTGCAGCCGGGCTCAGCATCACATTTGTGGTCGTCATACTTTTACAACCGTTATTCATATCCACGGTTGTTAAAGTATATTGCCCGGTCATGTACGCGTTGTAGACACTGCTTAACGAAAGCGGTACCTGGGGCGACGGCCCTTCCCATAGAAAAGCAACGACCAGGGAATTTGTAGGATATGGTGAATTAGCCGGAATTCCTGTCATGCTTTGGTTAGTAAGTTGCACTGATTTTGTGCAAACGGACGGAACAGAACCAAACTTAGCAATTGGTGGAAAAACATTCTGGTAAATTGGAATCACTTTTTCTGACACGCACTGAGTATTGATATCCGTAATGACGAGTGTGGCAGTAACTAACAGGGTTTGACTGGGAGTTGCAGTATTTGCATTAACAGCCACACTGGTCCCCTGCACTGACCACGGTAACCAGGTAAACTGCAAAGCCGGATCCGGTGCCACCTGCATTACCGCGGTCGGTGTGTTACAATTAAGCGGGTTTTGAGAAATGGTGAGACTGCTTGGCATCGGGTAAGTTATATTAGAGACGATGGTAAAACTTGTAGGAAAATCACAGCCTGTATTATTATCTCTTACCACAACATTCCAAACCCCTGGCAATGTAATTGTATTTGAAAACTGTGTGCTCAGTGTTCCTGTCTGCAAAGTGCCGCTAAAACCCGGAGGAAGGAAGGTATAACTCACAGCACCTCCTCCATTCGGAAATGTTTGAACGTTTTGTACCTGCACTACTGTGGCACTATTAGTTCCACACACAAGAGTAAATGAAGGGTTCGGGATTACAGTATACGTCACAGATGATACATTAACCAACACGGTACTGGTAGTTGTAACCATTGTTGAATTTGTATTTGTGCCTGTAGTGTATAATGTGTACACCGTTGATGATAGGGGTGACACGTAAAATACACCATTAATGGATGTGAGTGCCCCCGGATTCAATGAGTAAGTCGGGTTGGATAGGTTTGAATTGTTTGTCGCCACCAGCGTAGCAGTGCTTCCGGCACATAGGTTCACGGTCTGCCCGCTTACATAGCCGGCCATTGCAGCAAACACTGCTAAGATTGAATTCCTGATAAATTTTTTCATAATCGTTTTTTTTAAGGTTCTTATCTATAAAAACAATCTTAAGTAGTCACAGGTTGGGTCATCATTATTTATATGTTACAGCAATTACTGTGTTGTCACTTTTAAACCACAGTTTTTTGTTGCCGTCCGACATCAGAACATTAAATTTTACCGTGAGAAGGCGCCCTGGTTCTCCTCTTTCATTTGCTTCGTAGGGCTGAGAATCAAGGATCTCAAAATAACTGCCAGACGGCTGTGCAACGCCATCGGAACGGAATACAACGTTTGAATTATCTGTATACTGCAACCGAACTTTATCCAGTGAACCATTTGCAGTACCAATCTTCTTCAGAATGGTATTAGCCGAACAGGACGACTGATCCTTTCCTGCAATATGAATATAGTCCGACTCGCAAATATTATTTTCCGCATCTTGCACACTCAGCTTAACTGGATAAGCTCCTGCGTATGGAAAATTATGTTCAGGAGATTCAATATCACTGCTCGTGCCATCGCCAAAGTGCCAGGTATAGTGGAACGGCGGGGTACCCCCGATTATATTGGCGCTGAATGTTGAACTTGTATTCTGCAGAGGCGTGGATCTCACATCACACGCGAAAACACTATTCTTTCCACCGGCAAAAACTTTATTTATAACTGTACTCTCACAATTGTCCGTTGTTCTGATGGTAAGTGAAACGGTTTGAATGCCCGGTTGTGAACACTCGAGGTCCAGGGTGGAACCTTGGGATGAAATTCCATTGCTTACATTCCATTGAACTGAAGAGATCTGTTTGTTGGAAGAAGAACTGAATGAAATTATGGCAGGCTGTAAGATCATAGAAAGAAATTCCCGTCTTCCTGCACGTAAGGAAGAATCCGGCAAAACCGCTGACCCCGGCACTCGCTGCCTGTAATCAAACAATTCGAGCTTCAGTGACTGAGGACAGGGATTACAATCAAACTTTTTTAATTCGCCCTCAAAAACGTAAATGCTATCGGTTGTTTGCCTGTACGACGAATAACAATAATAACCATCAGTACCTATCCTTAAATTTACCGGCTCCCCACCAAAACTGCCCTCACAATAAATATCTTCCGGCTCAAGCTGGATCTTATCTTCCGGATAGGATCTTTTTTTGCACCCCACAACCAGGACACACAAGACAACAATATTTAATAACCCCAATTTCACCGCGCGTAATTTTTTCTGAATGCAAAATAGATCAGGCTGAGCTTAAGACCTGAATTTCTTTCTTTGAGATCCGCTCCAAAAAAGTGATTATTCTTTACATCTGTCAAACCTGCGAATACCTCCGCTTGGATCCCAAATGACAAGCCTAATTGTCTCCTGTAAAAAACTGCTACCTGTGAGTCGTACCAGGAAAATCCTTCGGTATAACCGCTCAACTTCATGGACTGATAATTTTCGATCTGGTTACCCGGCTTCTCATCATAATTTTCAACTTTTGCATCCACATTGATCAGGTAGGCCATATTAATTCCTGCTCCAATGGTATTTTTAGCATCGAGCTCCAGGTGCACTCGTAACGGGGCACACAGGTAGTGTAAGGTTTTCGGAGTTATTACGGTAACAGCACTTAGTTCTCCGTACTTATAACTTGAAATACGTGAGGTCTTGCTGCTGCTCATCAGATTGGGCACCATATAATATTGAATCCCGAAAGAAATGGCACAGCGGCTGCTCACCCGGTTGAGATAGTTTATTCCCACTACAGGGGAAAATCCCGTTGCATCGCGTTTGTCAGCACCCTTCCAACCAGCGAACCAGGCAGCTCCGGCTTCGTAAAAAATACCTTCTCCAATAATTTTACGAGGTAAAGAATCAAGCTTCTGACTTTCGCTGCCGGGAGCTGCCGAAACAGCAACCACAGCGCGTGTGGTATCTGCTTTCATCTCTTCTGTTTTCACGCTGTCCTGGCGTGATTCCTGCGAGGCGATATGATCATTTTGTGTACCTGACTGAACAGCTGGTGCCGGCGTAATTTTTTCCCCTGCATTTACAATTTTACTTTCATCAACGTTGCTTTCACTCTTATTTTCTTGCTGGACGGGATTTTTATCTTCTCTCTGCACGAGATCATCCGGCTTCGAATTATTTAAGACTGCTGGTATTTTCTTTGCCACTGAGGGCTCTGTGGTCTCTGAAGCTTTTTTAGAAACAGATGCTGCAGCAGTCATATCTTCATAGCTTTTATCCTGTGTAGACATAGCGGCATTTGTCGTGGACTTTTTAATTTTTTCAGAAGGTTGGTCAGTGCTTTCACTTAAACGAGTGTGGCTTTTCAAAGATTGATCTTCATTTGTGTTAACTGGAGCTGATTTTGCGACATCGTGATCTACAGAAGCCTGAGTAGCGACTTCTGAAGCAGGACGCCAGTTGTATGTGGTGATGATAAAAGTTGAAATGCCAAAGATCAGCAGCATGGCCACATAGGCAATTTTGCGACGTCTCCTCTTAGCATGAAGAAGTGCACTGGCACGTTCCCATTCCCGCTCTTCATACTGCGCCTGGCTATTATCGAAGTGCTCACGCAGGGAGTTTCTTAACTTATTCAGTTCGCTCATTTTTCAACCTGGAGTTTAATTTTTTTTTCTTCCAATAGCTGCTTTAGCTTTTCTCTTGCTGCATTAAGATGCCACTTGGACGTACCTTCCGAGATCTTCAGCAAGCGGGCTATCTCCGCGTGCGAATAACCATCAATTACAAAAAGGTTAAACACCTGTCTTGTGGCCGGGGCAAGCTTTTCTATTAGGAGCGCGATCGCACTTACATCAAATCTTTCAATAGCCTGATTTAAAGCGGAGAATTTTTCATCCTCATGGTAACTGTCTACATAACTGTGATTACCATAGTGGAGCTTTTCCTTTTTATGCTCGTTTATCAGCACATTTACCATCACCCTGCGCGCCCAGTATTGAAAAGGCGCAAACGGCTGGTACTTTTTAATATTCATCAGCATTTTGCAAAAAGCAATATTGACCAGTTCTCTTGCCATTTCATCCTGGCGGATATATCGTCTCGAAATGCTCATCAGGAAACTGTACAAAACCCTGTATAATTCGTTCTCGGCCTTCCTGTCGCCATGCTGGCAGCGCTCGATCAATTCCTGCGGGATCTCCATTAAGTGACTAAAGGCTTTCATTAATAAACAATCGCAAAAAGGCTAAGGTTGGGTGAAAATTGAAAATAAAAAAAAATTTGCCTGATTCAGCTGGAAATCAACATAAAACATGCCATATTTTTATGGGGCATGAAAAGAAGGGAATGTTTTTAGTGGGGGGATAAGCGCTTCAGTGTTAACAGAAGACCGCGTACGAAACTATAGTTCGTCTGGTAAACTCGTTGCTCCGTTTAGCGGGATTGGGAAGATTGCACTTTAAAACCATCCTGTATCAGGCTTTTCAGCACATCAGGGTTTAGATCTTTCAAAGCTTTGAATTTTATGCAATATCCCGTAACACTGGCCTTGCCGATTGTTTTACCGTAGGTTTTGGCCAGGTAAGTTTTATCCTCTTTCCCCATTATATATAAAGAGATACCGCTTGTGTTTGCACTCAGGCCCACCTGGTAAAACTCCCTGGTTTTCCCGTCTGCGTAAGTGATGGTGTAAGTGCCATATCCGATATTAGGGTTAGAAACGACCTTGCCCTGCTCATTTTTTCCGTCGAGGAACCATAGTTTACATTTAGGATTTATGTGCAGTATGGTACGGTTTAACTCTTCCAGGTCACTGCGTTTTGATGCAGGCTGTGCGGCAATATATTCCCGGATCTGTTCTTGTGTATTCATGCGGAACTAATTTACGGTTAAGTGAACTGCGATGTATTGTGGGCGATCGAATTCCTTCTGGCACCACCAAGTTTCCCTCCCATGATGGCGATTGGTATATATAAAACAAGATCTGCAATAATAAACCAGAGAGGCGCGGGGATCAGAGTACAAGCATAGATCCCACAAAAGAAAAACCAAACTCCGGGAATGATCGCAAATAGCATTTTCCGATCGGGCGCTAACCTGGCTCCAATAAATGCTCCAACAAACGTACCTAACTGGTGCGCCAGTAAGGTACCAACAAAATTGGCAATGGTTAATTTACCGGCATGCTCTCTTACGCTTGCGGCGTCGGTCAGGTCCATTCCTTCCGGTGCTCCAAAAATAGCGTTAGTAAGAAAAATAATACCTGCATTGACCAGGCTTCCCACAACAATAGCGGCAATAACTGCTAAAACATACTTTACAACTTTCATGTTATCTTGGTTTTTGATTTTTGTCGTCGACTTGCACTTTCGAATGATCTATGTACATCACATTCCAGCAATGTCCATCAGGATCCTCAATTGTTCTTTGAAGCATGATCTCATAGTCGTCCATTTCGTTTGGCTCAATTCCTCCTGCCTTCAGTCCGCGGGCCATAAAAGCATGGAGCTCTTCTGCGCTGGAAACCGACAATGTAAAAAAGCTGCTCATTGATTGCCTGGTATCAGCCAAAGATTTGGGGACCAGGCTTGAAAATTTCTCCTGCGTCATAAGTATCAGTGAAATATGTTCACTCCAAAACATATATCGCACAGTATCGGCAGAGGCATAAGGAAAATCTTCAAACCCCAGCGCGGTGTAAAACTGCACAGATCTTGAGAGATCACTGACCGGCAAAGTGATGGACACGCTTCTGTTTTTCGGAATTTTTTTTGACGCTAAAAAGCTGTCCAGGTTTTCAAGGGCCAGGGTAAACCCTTGTTTAAAGCTTTCCAGCAAGCTTTCCATTCTTTCAAAAGATTCGTTGTAAACGCAAATACTGACTTGTGTTACTCCATTCTCTTCGCTAAAATTATAATCCCAGTCAGAACCCGGTAATTCAGGATTTTCATTCTTATCCGCAAAAGCATTGAATAATTTAAAATTGTTCTTTGGCGTAATGGAGGTATACTTTTGAATGATCCACCTCTCTTGACCCTCCGGACCCAACAT
>CBIHOL010000110.1:0-11983 GCA_966211905.1 uncultured bacterium | reverse complement strand
CTTTGATAAATTTTACCCGGAAGCTAAACGCGTTTTGAAAAAGGATGGCATTATTGCTGCCTGGGGTTATTCCTGGTCGAGCATCAACGAAGAAGTAGATAAAGTGATGCTGCATTTTCATAATAATGTGGTGGGTGAATTCTGGCAACATGAAAACCGCCTGCTTGAAAAAGAGTATGCCACTATTCCTTTTCCGTTTGATGAGATTGCTGCTCCACGGTTTACCTGTTATAAAGAAATGAATCTCGACGAATTTATCGGGTATTTAAAAACCTGGTCGGCTACGCAGCGATTTATGGATCGCTACAAATATGATCCCACCACACAAGTGAAAAATGAACTTGCACAACGCTGGGGTGATCCTTTAAAATCGAAAACTGTCTCGTGGAATTTAACACTTAAGGTGGGACGAAACTCCTGAGCGCCGCGCTGCCGCTTCTTCTTCTTGCAAAGTGTTAAAGTCTTCATATCGCCTTTCTGTTGGTGTACCTTTGGCTTGTTCCATAAATTAAAAACAGTTATCATGATGACTATAACAAGATCCGATGAAGGAAAGAAGGGCAATTTTAAGGCGATTGAAGCAGCGCACGAGGCGGGACTGCTGGTGTACAGCTATGCCGGCGGGGATAAGATCATTCTTGAACATACCGATGTAAATCCCATTTATAAAGGAAAAGGTGTTGGAAGAACTCTGGTGATGGCCGCGGTGGATTATGCGCGCGATCAAAAGATCAAGATCATGCCCCTGTGTCCTTTTGCCAACAGTGTGTTTGAAAAAACGCCTGAAATAAACGACGTTTTGTTTTAAGTTTGTTGGCTATAAGAAAGCACTTTATTAAAAGGTAACTTGCCGGGCTGAGTTATTACAATTGCTTGCATTACCAGTACAAATTTTATTGTTATGGAAAAAACCTATAAAAACTGCCAGAGTTGCGGCATGCCTTTTAAAAATGACCCGAAAGGTTCGGGAACCAATGCCAATGGCAGCAAAAGCACTATGTACTGCAGTTACTGTTATGACAAGGGACATTTTTTGCAGCCCGATATGACTGCAGCTGAGATGCAAAAGCTGGTAAAGGAAAAATTGAAAGGAATGGGAATTTTTCATCGTATGTTTGCGGGCATGTTCACTAAGGGGATTCCGAACCTTGAAAGATGGAACAATAATTTAAAAACAAAAGTGCCCGCAAAATAGTATGGAGCAAAACGACGACCGCACACTGAAGATGAAGCAGGATATTGCTTCGACATTGAATATGGATCCCAAATTGCTGATCTATGGATTTAAAAAGAACAAGGATAACCAGGTAAGCCTGGAACTCACCACTATCAGTTCCAATCCCCATAAAACAAAGTTTTTATTTCATGCAACTACTGCGGCCACGCCCGAAGCTGCGTTAAAAGATATGTTCGAGTATGTTTCAAAACATATGAAGGAGCAGGATACCTACCAGATCAGGTGGCATAATCCAAATTCAAAATCTATAGAAGTGTCCTGGTTCCGTGCCAGCAATATTATGGAAGCGCTTTCCAAATTTTTTCATGATGGGAAGGAAGTGGCGGAATACAAGATCTATGAAGTTTCTCTACGTCCGTACGCTTAAATTAAAAATTGCGCGGACACAAAGAGAGTCGCAAAAATATTTCGTGATTAATAGCTGACGATCTCCGTCGACATGTATTACAAATTTTAAGTCCTTGGTTTAAAGTTCAAATTACGAATGGAGGCTTGGGACAGGTTTCTATGTGATTTCAGAGAATAACTGTAAGTCAGGCACATACGTTGCTGGCACAATTTTTTTAGGTCGTGGATATCAACATGACTTCAGCAACTCAGAAACTTAATCATTGGATTCCCGCAGGTATTATAACTGCAGTTGTTATGACTGTATTTTTCCTGGTATGTGTCTGGCTGCGTCTTGCTTATGTAACCAACCTGCATTTTGTGAACTGTTTATTTGTAGCGGTTGCCATCTGCTATGTAGTGTGGAAAAATTACCAGCTACAATATGACTATGCCTATCTGGCTTCCTTTCTGTCAGGTCTTAAGGTAACCGCACTTGCCTCGATCATCTTTAGCTTTTTTCTGCTTATATATCTGCGGTTCATTGATGCTGAATTTATGCAGCATCTTAAAGTTGATGCACCACTTGGGGAATATATGTCCCCGATATTGATAGCACTTATCTTTTTTACAGAACAGTTATCTGCGGCGGTTATCGTAACACTGATCGTGCTGCAATTCTTTAAAACAAGCAATACAGTTTGAGAAGGATCTTTTTCATAACGTGTTTTATTCTGATCCTGCTGGAAGCCTGGTTCGCCCTTTATCACCCGTCGTGGTTATGGAGCCTCATTATTATTTTACCCCTGATGCTTATCGGAATTTACGACCTGGTGCAACGCAGGCATACAGTGCTTAGAAATTTCCCGGTATTAGGTCATATACGTTATCTTTCAGAATTCATAGGCCCGGAACTACGCCAGTATTTTGTAGAAACAAATACGGACGGCAGACCTTTTACACGTCTTCAAAGAAATTACGTTTATACACGAGCCAAACACACACTCGAGACGCACCCATTCGGAACAGAGCTGGATGTTTATAAGCCAGGATATTACTGGCTGGCGCATTCTATGTTTCCGCGTAATATTTCAGACAAGGAAGTGCGGGTAAAATTTGGTGGACCTATGTGCACGCAACCATACATGGCGAGTTTATTCAACATTTCAGCCATGAGCTTTGGCTCTCTTGGGATGAACGCCATAAGCGCTCTGAACAAGGGCGCAAGTATAGGTCACTTTTTTCAAAATACCGGGGAAGGAGGGATCTCAGATTACCATATGTCGCATGGCGGAGACCTGGTATTTCAGATAGGCACGGCCTATTTTGGATGCAGGGATGAAGAAGGTAATTTTTCGGAAAAATATTTTTCTGAAGCGGCGCAGACGCCCCAGGTAAAAATGATCGAATTAAAGCTTTCACAGGGAGCGAAGCCGGGATTGGGTGGAGTTTTGCCAGCGCTGAAAAATACCGAAGAAATTGCCAGGATCAGAAAGCTGACACCGCATAAGATGGTGCATTCACCTCCCGCCCACCAGACATTTTCTGACGCTGCAGGGCTGCTTCGTTTTATTGCGCGATTACGGGAACTGAGCGGAGGCAAGCCTGTGGGCTTTAAAACCTGTATAGGCAGTCGTAAAGAATTTACAGACATCTGCGATGCGATGCATGAAACAGGCATCTATCCCGATTTTATTACAGTTGACGGAGGTGAGGGTGGAACGGGGGCCGCACCCATCGAGTTTTCAGATAATGTGGGAATGCCACTTGATGAAGCGCTTGTTTTTGTGTGTGATGCTTTGAGAGGATATGCCATCAAGCAACATATACGTGTGATTGCAAGCGGAAAGATCATTTCGGGTTTTGATATAATTAAACACCTTGCTATTGGTGCCGACTGCTGTAACTGCGCCAGGGGAATGATGTTTGCGCTGGGATGCATACAGGCTTTGAAATGTGATGAGAATAATTGTCCTACCGGCATTGCTACACACAGACGTGAACTTCAGGCCGGTCTTGATATTGAAAGTAAGGGCGACCGTGTTGCCAGTTATCATAAGGAAACGGTGAAGAGCGCTATGGCGTTGCTGTCGGCGGCGGGACTCGAGAATTTAAGTGATCTCAACCGCTCGTTTATTTACAAACGCGTTGATGAGCAACATATCACCACGCTGGAGCAGATCTTTCCGACACCGGAAATTGGTTCTTTTTTACATAAAGGCAAAGCAGAGTCCGGTGAGCCTGGCCGGTCTGAAAAATCGCAGACAGGTGGAAATCCTCCGCAAAAAGCGCAGGGACATCCCGGAGATTATCCGAATAAAACAAAAGGCGATAACAAACACCATAATTAAATCACTTATGAATTTTAATCCCATAAAGCCTCAGCAAGTTTTTGACACCGTTTCACGTGTGATGCCGGTGTTCGGTCAGCCCTTTGTTCTGGACCTGGAACAAAGCCACGGTTGTTATGTGCACGACAGTATTGGTAAAAGAGATATCCTCGATTTTTTTTCTTATTTCGCTACAAATGCGCTTGGACATAATCATCCAAAAATAAAAGCAGACGCTGACTTGAATCGTGAGCTGTTGCTGGCTGCGCAGTCTAATCCCAGTAATTCTGATTTTTACACGACACAATATGCCAACTTCATAGCTACGTTCCGCAGTGTTGCCATGCCACCAGAATTTAAATATGCGTTTTTTATTTCGGGAGGAACGCTGGCAGTTGAGAATGGGCTGAAAGTTGCGATGGACTGGAAGATCCGGAAAAATAAAGCTAAGGGAAAAAAAGAATCCGGGATGCAGGTCTTGCATTTCCGTGAAGCTTTTCATGGACGAAGCGGTTACACGTTATCGCTCACCAATACCAAGCCGGTTGACATAAATAATTTCACAAAATTTGAATGGCCGCGGATAGATAATCCAAAGATCCATTTTCCGCTGAATGAAAAAAACACGGAAAAAGTGCGGGGTGACGAAGAGCGCGCGCTGGAACAGATCAAACAGTATATTTCAAAAGAGGGCGATCAGATCTGTGCGGTTATTATTGAGCCCATCCAAAGCGAAGGTGGAGATAATCATTTCAGAAAAGAATTCTTTAAGGAGCTGCGGCGCTTATGCGACGAACATGAAATGATGCTGATCTTTGACGAGGTGCAGACAGGTATTGGTTTAACCGGCAAATTCTGGGCTTACCAGCATTTTGACGTGGTGCCGGATATCTTATGCTTTGGTAAAAAAATGTGTGTATGTGGTATAATCTCCACAGGAAGAGTGGATGAAGTGCCCGATAATTGTTTTACAGTAGAAGGGAGGATCAATTCCACATGGGGTGGTAGTCTCGCAGATATGGTGCATGGCACAAAGGTTCTGCGCATCATTGATGAAGACGGATTGGTGCACAACGCTGCAAAACAGGGTGAATACCTTCTTGAGAAACTTAAAAAGCTGGAAGAGGTGGCCCACATAAGCAATGTAAGGGGACGTGGACTTCAGTGCGCATTTGATATGGAAACAGGAAAGGAACGGGGGCAGCTGATTAAAAAGGCGCTTGAAAAAGATCTGCTGCTTCTTGGTGCCGGTGAACGCTCTATTCGTTTCAGACCTGCGTTAATAATTCAGCAGAAAGAAATTGACGAAGGGATGGAAATTCTTGGAGGTCTGTTAAAGAAGAAATAGGCAGTAGTCTTATTTCCCACATGAGCTAACCAGATTTCCGCCTCCATCAGCGTCCACTTATACGGATTCCCCGTAAAAACGCCCATGAACGCGGGTTTATACGCGTTAAACGCCCATACAAAACCCTGATTCCGGGGGTATCTTAGTAACAGGGCAAACCTTGTACCTGCCTGCTTTCAAATGAAGTTTTTAAAGTTCCTGTTTATTACGATCCTTGTGCTGTTGTTATTATCCGCCAGTGCTGCGTATGTGATCGTAACACGTTACAAAAAAGAGCTTTCAGAACTTTTCATCCAAAAAATGAAGGATGATTATGGGGTCAACGTAAAAGTTGCCGATATCAGGGTCTCTTTTTTCAGTAACTGGCCTCATGCTTCCGTTCAGCTTAAAAATGTTGAAGTAAGCAGTGACAGATTTCCAGAATCTTATATTAAGGCAGGGGGTCTCGGACTTTCGTTCAACATGAATAAACTGCTTCACCAGCAGTTTATAGTGCAAAATGTTTCAATCAGTAATGCTGAAATAATTTTTGTAAAGCCGCAGCCTGTTGAAAATGTGCAGGGACCGCCTCAACCTGAAGACACTACTAAAAGTAATCTGACCTTTGAAATAAAAAAGATCGCCTTTCACAATACAAAGTTGCGGTATTTAAATCCACGTATCGGGCAGCAAATTGCTATTGATCTGATCGACGATGATCTTCGTCTTGAACATTACAGCGATGGCATCCATGCTAATTTGCAAGGCCGGTTATATATCCCGGGATTGTTATTTCATCAAAAACGTGGTGAATTTTTAAAAGAGAGCAAAGCAAGAGTGGATCTTGAATTCGATTTTTTCAAGGCCGATAAGAGTATATGTATCCGACCAGGATCCACTGTAAATGTAAATGGACATCATTACAACGTAAGCGCGCTGATAGACCTGGGCGAGAAAAGGCGCCTGGCCCTGATGATCAACAGTAAAAAAGTGGATGTCGCAAAAACAAGCAGGTTGCTAAATCCTAAGATCAGGAAAGTGCTTTCAAATTACGAGCTCAAAAAACCTATTGATGTAAACATGCTGATGGTGGTGAATCTCGGAAAAAAAGAAGATCCGATCCTCATCATCGACTTTGAAGGAAAAAATAATAGTGTGAAGATCGGAAACAGTAATATTCCGTACTCCCGTCTTGCATTCCAGGGCCGGCTCGTTTGTCTCGATGCTTCCCTTCTTCGCGGAAACATGGATAAGGCCAGGCTCACCCTCAAAAATGTAAAAGGACGGGTGTTCGATCTGCCATTTACAGCAAATATCCGCATCCATAATTTTGCAGACCCTTATATCAGTATTAAAGGAAAATTAAATGTGGATGCCAGCAAATTTAAATCAAGGATCAACGATGAATTTGTGCTAAAGGGTCAGGCTATCGCTTCAGTATCATACGCGGGACCCACCTCTCATCTTAATACCAGCCAGTTTCTTGATCCCATTATGAAATTAAAGGCAGATATCGATCTGAAAGATGTTAGCTACCGTGAAATAGACAAGCCCTGGGTTTACACTATTAATGGCATGACCCACCTGGACAATAAGGATCTGACATTTAATGATCTCAGGATAAAAAGCGATGTGGGTGATGCTACCGCCAGTGGCAGAGCAGAAGATTTCCTGGATTATATTTTTGGTAATACAAACGGTTTTAAAGCTAACCTGGCAGTAACCACTGAAAGCCTGGATCTGAACCCATTTCTAAAACAACAACATAAGTTACCCATCGACACTGTAAAAGTGCTGGCTGCTTCTGTTGCGCCCGATCTTTCCGCTCCGGAAAAAACAACAGCCATGATGTCGGCCGCTACAGCCATGAAAAAGTCTAGCACTTTTGAATTTAATGTGGGACTATTTGCCAAAAATATGCGTATCCGTGAAGTGACTGCAAAAAACGCGCATATGCACTTACACTATTTAAGAAATGTGCTGGACATCCATTCCATAGCGGCAAATGTTTGCGAGGGAAAAATTAAAGGCAGGGCAACGGTAAAAAACTACAATGATATAAACGCTGACCTTATTGTGGAGGAAGTGGATGTACAGGAGCTCTTTAAGCAATTCGAAAATTTTGGACAGGAAGCCCTGGTGAGCGACAATCTGCAGGGAAAGATTTCAGCAGAAGCTAGTTTTAAGAGCCTGCTTGACGACCGAATGGAAATAGCGGCCGAGACCATGTTTGGTGAAGTAAAGCTTACTGTGACAGACGGACACCTCATGAATTTCTCACCGCTGCAGGATCTTTCAAAATTCCTGTTCAAGAACAGGGATTTTAAAGATGTTTCATTTTCCGAGATCAATCAACGGTTTGTGATCCGCGGATATGAAATGCAGATAGAAGAACTGGAAGTGGGATCAAGCGTTTTTAACCTGTACGTGGTAAATGGCTTTTATAACTTTAAAGGAAATTCCAATATCAACCTGCTGGTGCCATGGAGCAATTTAAAAAGACGGAATAAGGACTTTGTTCCTAAAAGCAGCGGCGTACGGGCTGAGGATGCAAAGGGTGTGAAATTAAATGTTTCAGGTCCTCCCAAACAAATGCGGATCAGCCTTGGTCACAAGGAACTTACGCAGACCAAACCTTCTATTTAATAAGGTCATTCAAAGGTTCTGCCGTACACGCATTCGGCTGATTTATTTTGATAAGCTCGCAGATGGTGGGTGCAATTTGCGTGATGGTAGTATACTTAAGACTCTCACCTTTTTTAATTCCGAATCCATAAAATACCAGGGGCACATGCGTGTCGTAATTGTAACCTGCTCCATGCGTGGTACCGGTT
Source organism: uncultured bacterium (assembly GCA_966211905.1). GTDB lineage: Bacteria > Bacteroidota > Bacteroidia > B-17B0 > Aurantibacillaceae > Aurantibacillus. Next base: position 3,928 of record CBIHOL010000110.1, on the reverse strand, counting down.
TGCCCGTGATCCATATAATCAGGCTTTAAGATATACGCCACGTTACCGCTCATCTGGTGATTATAGCCGTTTTGCAGGTAACTTCTCAAATCATTCGGCGCAAAAGATCCATTTTTTAAAACCACCGAAGGATAAGCTTCTGCAAGCACAGGAAGAGTGACAAGAAAATTACAGATCTGCTGTTCCATTTCATTTTTCGCAAGGTTTTTATCTGCGATCTTTTTCTCATCGAGAAAGATCTGTTCGTTGCTTACATTCATTACAAGAGAGCTGTCACCATATTTTGCCTGCATGAATTTTTTTGTTTCCTGCCGGATGACAGATTCATATGCAAAACCTGCAGGAATTTTATTGTCGGTTAAATGATTCGGCACATCTGCGCCTCCGTGATCGGCCGTAAGAAACACCGTGTAATTGCCTTTACCAACTTCTGCATCCAGCGCGTTCAGTATCTCTTCAATGTCTTTATCGAGGCGAAGATAAATATCTTCTACTTCAATGGAACGTGGTCCAAATGCATGCGCGATGATGTCAGGCGTTGAGAAGCTGATGCATAAAAGATCTGTTACACCTCCCTTGCCCATTTTTTCTGCTTTCAGGCAGGCGATTGCCATGTCTTTTGTAAGCGTGTTCCCGTAAGGAGTATTTCTTACATAACCGAAAGCTCCTTTTTCCAGTACAGATTTAAAATCATAAGGAAATACGGGTTTATCCTTTCCTGCTATCTTGCTTTCGTACCGGTTATCATCGGCAATGGAACTGGTATATGATTCAATAGGATATAACGTGCTCCATCCTTTTGCAAGATATTGGTCGGCTAGTTTTTTACTATTTAACTCTTGCACCCAACCTGGTAATTCCTGCATGTAAAATGACGAAGAAATAAAAGTGCCGCTGGTTGATTCGAGCCAGAAGGCTCCGTTTGCTGTATGTCCTGCTGGTAATACGGCGCTACGGTCTTTGATGGCAACTGCAAAAACCTTTGCACGCTGATTAGTGCTCATTTTTAATTCGTCGCCAATAGTGGTGCTGCGTTGTTGCCGGGGCGACATTTTCCCTTCGTCTGAAGCGGTTCCTATCGACTTCATCTCGTTATCATACGCGCAATAGGTCATCCTGTTCTCAGCTTTTACACACCAGTCGTTGGCAATTATACCGTGATAGCGCGGAGTGGTGCCGGTGTAAATGCTGCAATGTCCCGGACCGGTATAAGTGGGAATATAATTGTAATGTGTATTTCTGAAATAGTAGCCCTGGCTGACGAGGCGTTTAAAACCGCCGGTTCCAAAACGATCCCAGTACCGGTAAATGTAATCGTTGCGCATTTGATCAACCACAATGCCTACCACCAATTTCGGACGATCCGGGGTGGTTGGTTTTGTTTGAGAAGTTAAGGGCTGGAGGATAAAAACTGCAGACAACAGCAGGAGAGCACGGAAATTGTTCATCAATCTAGTTTTTGGAAAATCGAATTATTACTTATGAATTCAGGAACAAGGTCCTTCATTCTCTGGACGATGAGCTCATTGTTCTGCGTGTCGAACGAATGAATGAGTTCATCAATAATGTCCTTCACTTCCGCATATTCATATTCACGCACCTGGCCAATGAGGATCTGCGAATGATGTGTAGGGAGAGTGCTTTCGTTATTCGCCAGGAGCTCCTCATATAATTTTTCTCCCGGCCGCAGACCAGTGTAAGTAATGCTGATATCTTTTCCTTCTTTCAAACCAAGCAGCATGATCATTTTTCGTGCGAGGTCTACAATCTTTATTGAAGAACCCATATCAAAAACAAAGATCTCGCCACCTTTACCCATTCCTGCTGCTTCCAGCACCAGCTGCGAGGCTTCGGGGATGGTCATAAAGTAACGGGTGATATCGGGATGTGTAATGGTGACAGGTCCACCTTGCTCGATCTGTTTCTTAAACCGCGGAATAACTGAACCATTTGAACCCAGTACATTACCAAAGCGGGTGGTGAGGAATTTTGTTGACGATTGTTTTCCCAGGCTTTGAATATAGATTTCGGCTATTCGTTTGCTCGCACCCATCACGTTGGTGGGATTTACCGCTTTGTCGGTACTTACAAATACAAACCGCTCCACATTAAATTCATGCGAGAGGTCAGCTACGTTCTTTGTTCCGAGAATATTAGTAAGAATTGATTCCGAAGGATTGTTCTCCATCATCGGCACATGCTTGTAGGCTGCTGCGTGAAAAACGATCTGCGGACGGAAGGTGGCAAATACATTTCGTAACCTGTCACTGTTTCTCACATCGCCAATGATCACTTCGAATGGTGGTCTTACTGGCTTGTCGCTGAACTCAAGTTCCAGCTCATGTAAGGGGGTTTCTGCCTGGTCGAGTAAATATAATTTGCCGGGATTGAATTTTGCACATTGCCTTGCCAGCTCGCTTCCAATGCTTCCCGCGGCACCAGTAATCAAAATGCTTTTGCCTTTTAGCTGGGCTGCTATCCTTTCGGTATCTAGCTTAATGGGTTCGCGTTCCAGGAGGTCTTCAATGCGGATGCTCTTGATCTGGTTAAAACTAAGCTCACCATTTATCCACTTGGCTACGGGCGGAACATTCAATACGCGGACGTTATTCTCGAGGCAGAGATCAGTGATCTGGTTTTTTTTCTTTATCGAAAGGTTTTGTACCGATATAATGACGAATTCAATTTCATGCTCCTTTATCAGTACCGGCAATTTATCAGGCGAATAAACGAAGATTCCTTCAAAGCTCTTTCCGTGTTTTCGTTCGTCGTCATCAATAAAACCTATCACCTTGTATTTAATGGCGGCATCGCGGTCGAGCGTGCGTTTGGTAATGATCCCACCTTCGCCGGCCCCGTAAATGATAACGTTCATCTTCTCACGCGCAGGATTTTTAATTTCGAAATAAAGCGCTTTCACCGCCAGCCTGGAGCTGATCATTAAGAACAAAGAAACCAGCGCATCAATGATAATGACTGAGTTGGGTATAAAATAATATCCCAGGAAAAAATGGAGGGAAATGATATTGAGAATATAAATCAAAACGCTGCCGGTGAGGATCACGGCAAAGATACGGGCTGTATCGCGGGTGCTCGTGTAACGGACCACCCCTTTATACGTTTTTGAAAATGCGAATGACAGGAACCTAATGCCCAGCACGATCGCAAAATCATAAGGAAGATTGCGCGCATCTATGACCGGAATGTCATTAAAATCAAATCTCAGGGCGAAAGCAAGCGTAAGGGCGAAGGCACAAATGAGGGTATCGATGATCAGGATCGACCATCGGGGCAGGTTATAGTCCCAGAAAAGCTTGAAAAGGCGGTACATGCACGGTAAAAATAGGGTTTTTTTCTGAGGGGTGTCATCCGGTCGAGTGAGACGCAGATTTCGCAGATTTCACAGAAATAAATATACTATACGCAGGTACTTTTAAGCTTTTCGCAGAAAACAGGGAGCTCTGTGAGATCTGTGAAATCAGCGTCGATCTTTTTAGCCTCAAAAATCCGGATCCTCAAAATGGGTCCAGTAGATCAGGTAGTCGTCAATTGCAAAAACAGAGTTTTTATCTTCTTCCTTAATAATGAATCTCCTGTTTGATGCATCGAAGCGACAGATATAATAGACCCCATTGACTGAGATTAATACCTGCTGGTCGGGATGAGGCAACTCATCTCTTTGTGCATTGAACCATTTCATTGGCTAAAACTAAAATTAGCCTACTTACCCGCTCTTAAAATTACTGTTTTATTGAATATGTGCGAACCTGTGGAAAGGGATTTCACATATTACCAAATAGTACGTTTCCGGAATAGTTCCTTTCAATTAATAAGTACTGACAATGGCTGCAGACCATTTTGATAGCAGAGTGGGTTGAACCCGCAAAGAACACAAAGTTTATTTCCTGAAACCGCACTAAAATCTAAG
>CBIHOL010000109.1:0-12243 GCA_966211905.1 uncultured bacterium | reverse complement strand
CTCCTGCACAAGTAAGTTTTTGACCTGGATAAAGATTGTTTTATCCTGCCGAATAAATAAAACGTCGTACCACGATCGAAACATGTTCAAGCCAAAATGCTGTGAGCTTTCCGATATGACGGGTCAGACTTTTCATAATTTGTCTTCGGGATAGAGCTCAACAACTACACCACCAACGGGGATCTTTTCCGTTTTACAATATTCTACAAATTTCATTTCAGCCTGCACCTTATTTTTTTCAGCCTTCAGGAATTCTTCCTGCCAGTGCTCAGCTTTTTTTTCTTTTTTTTCAGTGTCGTTCATGATGCGGTCTTCCACGAGGAAAGCCTCAAAGAGATCATTCACCACGTTATAGGCACTTTCACTTTGTGTTCGCAGCTTTTCCAGCAGGTCATTTCTTTTCTTAAAAGAGATCGCTGGAGTGTTGGAAATCTTAAAGTGTTCAGCGATCCTTGAAAGATATCGCATAAGAAGATCTTTGGTTTCGTTTGTCATGGCGCCTTTTTTTATTAAATGTAGTTATTTTGAAATACAAACACCAGAAGAAATTTTAAACGTGGTCACAGGGAATCCAGTACCTGCAGGACGACGTCAATACACCTATCTAACTCATTATCTGCTATTACAAGCGGGGGGGCTATTCGCATGGCAGTTGAACAAAACAGGAACCAGTCCGTGATAATGCCGCTCTCAAGGCAACGCCTGATGACCTGCATATTAAGGGATTCGTTTTTGAACTCAACGGCACACAAAGCGCCAGCCACGCGTACCTCTTTTATATGCCGGTGTTTCAGCCGCTGTTTAATATGCTCACCGATGTTTATTGCTTTGAGGAAGAGTTTTTGTTCTGTCAGCACTTCAAGTGTGGCTATTGCCGCTGCCACGCACACTGCATTTCCTCCAAACGTATTAATATGGCCAAGTACAGGATTATTGGTAAACTGCGATAATAAACTACGGGATGCAATCAGGCCGCCCACAGGCATACCACCACCCATTCCTTTTGCGATTAACAACATGTCGGGCACGAGATCATATTGCTCAATTGCAAATAAGGTCCCGGTTCTGCCAAACCCTGTTTGTATTTCATCTGCAATAAGTAAGGTTCCAGTTCTCTTACAGTGTGCCTGCAGTTCTTTTATAAATTCAATGTCCGCTTTTACAACACCTGCCTCTCCCTGCACCAGTTCAATGATAACGGCAGCGGTATTTGTTGAGATTGCGCTCAGATCACTAATGGAATTAAAGCGCAGGCGTCGGGTATCCGGCAATAAGGGGCGGAAGCTATTCCTGAAATATTCATCACCGATCACGCTCAAGGCTCCATGCGTGCTGCCATGATAAGCATTAGCGAAAGAGATGAGTTCGGTGCGACCGGTTGCCCGTTTGGCCAGTTTTAATGCAGCTTCTACTGCTTCACTGCCACCTGTGGTGTAATAAATGCAATCAAGGGGGGAGGGTAGATGGCGGGTCAGCATGGTGGCATAGTTTACCTGGGGCGACTGGTTAAATTCGCCGTAAACCATCAGGTGCATAAATTTCTCGCTTTGCTCTATCACAGCCTGAACTACACGCGGATGACAATGGCCAACAGAGCTTACCGAAATTCCGCTGATCAGATCCGTATACGTTTTTCCATTCGCATCGTAAAGTGTGCTTCCCAGGGCGCGTACTACGTTTAAATCAACTCCCGACAAAGGGAGTTCCGATGTTTGGGCAACGTGTCTCAGGAAGAGTTCACGCTGGTTCATTTCGATTTTTTTTCTAGGTTGATGAAGATCTCACGTCCCGCCCGCGGTTTAATAGAGTTGTAGCACATCTCATATTTTTTTATCTCGAAAAGATCTTCGAAATATGCGGGGTACTCATCCATGCGACCTCCGAAAGGCGGTTTGTCGATATTGAGTTTATCGTTAAACAGCAGGCCAACCAGCCGTCCTCCTTCGCTCAACAACTCTTTCATCTTGATAAAATACTGGGGGCGCAGCTGTGGTTGCAGAGCGCAGAAAAAAGTTTGTTCGATAATGAGATCAAAAGGGCCCTGAAGCTTAAAGAAATCAGAGTGCAGCAAATGCCCGGGAGGAAAGGTGGGACACCTCTTAAGCAGGTTTTGCAATGGAAGTTTTGCAACATCACAAACAAAAATGTTGGTGAACCCGAGCACATGAAGGTACTCAGCTTCGTAAGCGTTGCCAGCTCCGGGTATAAGGATCCTGGTATTTTTGTCAGTGAGCTGATCAAAATATTCTTTCAGTGGAGTGGTGATCGCGCCGGTATCCCAACCAGTTTCAGTATTGCGATAGCGATTGTTCCAGTATGAAGCATCTAATTGTTTATTCACACTTCCTCCTTCACGTTTAACCGGATAGATTCGATGCTCTGCTTGTTTCGTTTCAGGATGGTAATGTTATACCCGTCCGAGGCGCGTTTATCATTCACCGCAGGGATCCTTCCAAAAATATAGTTAACATATCCCGAAACTGTTTCGTATTGCGGATTTTCGGGTAATGCAACAGGCAGGATGTGATTTACATCTGTTATAGCTGCCTGAGAATTTACAATAAACTCATAATCACTTTTCTTTTCAACGTTCGGTTTTTCCTCGTCATGCTCGTCCTGGATCTCGCCCACGAGCTCTTCAATGATATCTTCCATGGTTATGAGACCTGCTGTGGCACCAAACTCATTGGTAACTATGGCCATCTGGATATGGTGTTTCTGAAAATCACGCAAAAGCTCGTTGATCTTCATACTTTCAGGTACAAAGTGAACTGGCCGCATGATATCTTTCAGGGAACGGAATTTATTGTCGATGAGTGCGCGCAGAAGATCCTTGGTATGAATGATGCCGATCACGTTATCGATATCTCCCAGGTAAATGGGAAGCCGCGAGAATCCTTCATCAATGATAAGTTTGGTGATCTCATTTTTGCCCAGCTCTACATCAAGCGCCACCATACGGTTCTGCGGCACCATGATCTGTTTTACGATCCTGTCGTCGAAATCAAAAACATTTTGAATGAGCTCATTTTCGCTGGGTTTGATCGCCCCGCCTTCTTCACTTTCGGTGAGGATGAGGCGAAGTTCTTCTTCAGTATGAAATTCCTCTTCGCCGATCTGGCGGATACCAAAAATATGGAGAACAAGGTTAGAGGTTTTATTGAGAAGCAGGATAAAAGGACTGAAGATAAAATAGAAGATCCGCAATGGTGCCGCCACAATAAGTGCGGTCTGCATACTGTATTTAATGCCGATCATTTTAGGGATCTGCTCCCCAATGGTAACGTGAAAGAAGGTAAGGAGTGCCAGCGCAATTGGAAGGGATATGCTGTGCACTGCTGTAGGGGTGATCTCAAGTCCGGAACGAACGAACAGGCCTTCCACAATGGAGGAGATCACCTGTTCACCTACCGCACCCAGGGCAAGTGATGCGAGGGTAATTCCCAGCTGCGATGCCGAGAGATAAGCATCAAGTTTTTCAAGGAGTTTTTTGGCCATTTTGGCCCTGCTGCTGCCTTTCTGAGCCCTGAGATCGAGTTGTGAACCCCGCACCTTAACCAGTGCGAATTCAGCGGCTACAAAGAACCCATTCACGAGGATCAGGATCAGAGTAATAAAAAGGTCAATAACCATATGATATCTTGATCAAAGATAATGATTTGCAGCGATTGCGTTCATCATGCACCTAACGTGTTCAGCTGCGCTTCTTTAGAAGCGATTATTTCGCGTAGAATTTCAATTTCATGCTTTAGCTCGGCAACAGTTTTGCGATGATCGTCACCGGTCCAGAATTTATTGATGTAATATGGCTTGGCAGGAACGTCGAATTTGAATCCTTCAGATCTGAACAGGCTGTACAGCGGCACCCGAAGAGCTTTTGAGATGGCTTCCAGGTTGCGCACTTCAAGGGTTTTGTTATTAAGTTCGGTTGTAAGCCCTTCCTCTGTCATGTGAAGGTATTCCGCCAGTTCAGCGAACGTATGGTTTTCCTTATCAAGGATCTCGACGAGCTTTTCTTTTAAATCCATTGATACAAAAATAATGAAATATGGATGCGGGCAAATAAAAAAGCCGTCCTGGTGGAACGGCTTTTAAAAAATTATTACGCTGGTAATTATGCCTGAGTTTCTTTGTTGTTCTGGATCTTTTCGCGGATACGTGCGGCTTTACCGGTACGGTCACGCAGGAAGAAAAGTTTTGCACGACGAACGATACCAACTTTGTTTACTTCAATTTTGTCGATAAATGGCGACGAAAGTGGAAAAATACGCTCAACACCAACTCCATTGCTCATTTTACGAACAGTGAAAGTTGCAGTCGCTCTTTCATTTTTACGTTGAATAACAACTCCTGTAAATTGCTGGATACGTTCTTTGTCACCCTCTTTAATCTTGTAAGATACAGTAATGGTGTCACCTGCTTTAAACTGCGGATGTTTTGCCTGCGCAGTTAATTCCTTTTTTACGAAATCTAATAAAATGCTCATTTTATCGGTTTTAAATATTTTATCGTCCCAGCATTCTTTACTTCGTGTAAACAGCGGCTATGAAACGGGTGGCAAATATACGAAAATTTCATATAAAACGTGCAAAGATCGAGGTAATTTTCTACTTTTGCACCACAAAACATCCCTGCCCGGGTGTTGGAACTGGTAGACAAGCACGTTTGAGGGGCGTGTGCCGTAAGGCGTAGGGGTTCAAGTCCCCTTCCGGGTACCATGAAGCAGAAGGCCAGCTAGTTTTAGCTGGCCTTTTTTCAATGTATATTTAATTGTTGGAGCCTTCGCTTCCAGCTGATTCCCTCCGACAAGTTCGCACCTACCCCCAGGGTTTGAACTTTTGCATTTCCCAAACACCCGCAGGGGACTCGCCGCCGTAGCGGGTGATATTCGGCCGGCGGCAAGTCCCGCACGAAGAGTCAGCACGGAATAGTGTTATTTGGCGGCAGCTCCAGCACGAAGGTCCAAACCTAAATTCTATGAATTTATCTTATATAGCGGGCAAATGGTCGAAGGGTTCGGCTTTGATCTTGAGTTTTAACCACATAAAAAATATTTTTTTGCACTTAAACAACTATTCGCAATTGACCGGCGCAAGTCCGTATCTTAACGGTGAATTATGCAGACCCTTAGGACATACCTGTTCCTGTTCCTCTTAATAAAAACACTTAATGGCTGGGCCTCTCATATTGTTGGTGGTGAGATCTACTATGACTTCCTGGGGAAATCCGCTGATAACAAAGATATTTACCGGGTCACACTCAAGATCTACCGTGACTGTAATAACGCGACAAACCCGAATTTTGATGGCACAGGAAAGGCCATTGCCTGGCTTTCTATCCTGGGTGGGGGTAGGGATACGGCAATAGATATTGGTTCGCCGAGCATTAAAAAAGTTCCGCCAACCATCAACAGTCGCTGCGCTCAGATACCCGCCATGTGTGTTGAAGAGGGAATTTATACATACACCCTGACCCTTGCGCCTGTTGCAGGTGGCTACTACCTGGTTTATCAGAGCTGCTGCCGGAACAATACAATATTAAATATCATCCATCCAGGAACAACGGGAGCAACCTATTACGTGTGGATTCCGGGGCCGGAAACTGCGTCTGGCAATAGTTCACCCCGCTTTGATGATTTTCCTCCTATTTTGCTTTGTAATAATCTGCCTTTTAAGTTTAATCACAAGGCAACGGACCCTGACGGAGATGTTCTGGAATATTCATTTGGCTCCCCTTACATTGGAACCGACCCCTGCTGCGGAATCAAAAACAATCCGTCACCGCCGAGCCCGATATGCCCTTTTCCACCATCAGCTTGTCCGCAGTTTGCCCCGCCGCCGCCTTACGATCCCTTGACGTATAATGCACCATATACGGCTGACGCCCCTTTATCTTCCAATCCTCCAATCACAATAAACAAGCAAACAGGACTGATCAATATTAAGCCGGATCTGAATGGTCAGTTTGTGGTGAGTGTAGTGGCAAAAGAACTGCGGAATGGCAAAGTGATCAATACACATTACAGGGATTTTCAATTCAACATTGTTAACTGTGTGATATCGGTAATTAGCGATATGGCCGACCAGCCCCAAAAATGCGAAGGAACATCCATTACCTTTACAAATCAAAGTACCACTACTGTGGGGAATCTGACTTTTAAATGGGATTTTGGAGTTCCGGCCGAGACCGGCGATACTTCGCGACTTGAAAATCCTACCTATCAGTACCAGGATACAGGCAAGTACACTGTTACTCTCATCGGGAATCCGGGTAAAGATTGCTCAGATACTATTCGCAAGGAAATTTACATTTATCCTATGCTTGACGTAAAGATCGCTCCCATCGCGAAGCAATGTATTACCAGCAATTCTTTCAGTTTCCAGGCAACAGGTACGCTGCCGCCGACCACCACTTTTTTATGGGACTTTCCTGGTAATGCAGCACCTCCTGTAAGCACGTCCAAAGATCCTGCCGGGATAGTATTTCCTGCAGCCGGAATTCATGCAGTGAAGGTGGTTGCAATGTATCTGACTTGTCGAGATTCTTTTGTTGCCAATGCTGTTGTGGTGGATGGACCAAAAGCAGGAATATTAAATCTGCCGTTCGGTAAGTGCGCCCCGGCCACAATCACCTTCAGCAGTAGCAATACCAGTGAGGATAACACTTCGTATTCGTGGCATTTTAGCGACGGGCGCTCATCTGAAGAGAAAGATCCTGCTCTTCCATTCCTTACACCTGGTGTGTTCCAGGCCACGCTTAGCATTACTTCTATGGGAACCTGCAAAGGAACAAGCACGGCATCCGCTAACCACTTTACCATGTTTGCTGCTCCTAAAGCATCATTCTATTTAGCTCCGGCTACCACCACGATCCTGGATCCGTACGTGTCCGTTGTAAGTACAGCTGCTGCCGGCCTGTCGTATGAATATGATTTTGGTGACGGTACACGATCCTATTATCATAACGCCGAACACGTTTATTATGATTACGGGAATTTCACTGTAGCGCAATATGTCACCGATGCGAATGGCTGTCGCGACAGCACCAAGGAGATCTTCCAGGTGTTACCTGAGCATAGATTCTGGATCCCAAGCGCATTTACCCCCGACAATAATAATGTAAATGATGTGTTCAGACCGGTGATGATAGGAGTAACCAATTATAAGCTGGAAATATTCGATCGTTGGGGTCAGAGTATTTTTACAACTACCGAACCCACGCAGGGCTGGGATGGAAATTATAATGGTGCGCCATGCAAGCAGGATGTTTACGCCTGGCATGTAAGTTACACCGATGTGCTTAACTTTACTTCTCACCAGGCCAAAGGCCACGTTACTCTTATTAAAAGTCCTTAACCAACGACCTGAAACGAGCTTTTCGGTCCGGTACCTTTCTGGTGAATACTGTGTTTTGTTGAGGATACTAACTGTTACAAATTTCCAAACCTTAATTATCTTATTTTAGAGCTATCAAAAACTCTGCTATGAAAAGAAACCTACTGGTGCTGGTTTTGCTGCTTAATTATTTTTCAACGCTGCATTCACAGCTTGCTTATAAAGACGTAGCCGGCATATTTTATACCAGGTGTACAACCTGCCACCACACGGGCGCACACCATTTTCCGTTTATGAACTATTCGCAAATTTCGGCCATGAGTCCGTTGATACAGAATGCCCTTGTAACAGGCAAAATGCCACCATGGAGTGCCGACACTGCCTTCACACGTTTCCAGCACGAAAGAATCATCACAGCACCTGAAAAACAGAAGATCCTCGATTGGATCAGCCAGGGAAACGTAAAAGGCGATACTACTCTTGCACCCGCGACCCCGGTTTATACTTCAAAATTTAAACTTCATGGCGAGGCCGATCTTACTATCAGCATCGGAAAATTTGTGAGCACTTCACTCGGGACAGATAAGTATTATTGTTTTTCTATACCTTCAGGGCTGCTGAAGGATCGAATCATCAGGGCTTTCGAAGTAGTGCCTGGAAATGAGCAGATCGTACATCATGCCGTAATAACGGCAGATACCACGGGTTTTTATACAAGCGATCTTTCAGGTTATTGTTATAACATTCCAGGTAACCTGGGCATAGGCACTTATGCACCCGGAATGCAGCCCACTATTTTTCCTTCTAAAGGACCTTTAAAATCAGGCATCTATCTTAAAGCTAAATCAAAAATAATTGTACAGTTGCATTATCCTGCTGGTAGCAACGGGCAGCAGGACAGCACAAAGATCCGGCTGTTCTTCTACCCGGAAAATGAAACTGGTGTGCGGCGCATTTATTCAACTACGCCCCTTCAAAACTGGTCAATGTCTATCCCTCCTAATTCGATCAGCACTTTCGACGCATGGTATCCCGGTGTGAACTCAGCCTTACCGGTTTCGCTGAGCTTATATGGAGTGATGCCGCATTCACACCTGTTGTGTAATAAGATAGTGAACTATGCGGTTAATCCCGGTGTTGATACCATTCCAATAGTACGGGTTAATAAATGGGATTTTAAATGGCAGGATTATTTTCTTGTAAAAAAAATTATAAAGTTGCCCGCTGGTTATAAGATCTATGGCAAGCATACTTTTGATAATACATCGTCCAATCCCAGTAATCCTAATTTTCCTCCCGCCATGGTTTACGCAGGTACCGATACCGGGGATGAAATGTTGTTTGACGGAATGATGTTCCTGGCTTATCAGCAGGGTGATGAGCTAATAGACCTCGAGGAAATTATTAATTCAGATCCCTTACTTGGGGTAGCTGAAATTTCACCGCCTTATGATCTTAAAGTTGATGTTTATCCTAACCCGTTCTCGAATGTGTTTAGTTGCAGATACCAGCTCCCGCAAAGTTCTGAAGTAACTATCAGCATCTTTGATCTACTGGGAAGACCGGTATACAAAAGTCAGCTGGGACAAAGGCAGGCTGGCCCGAATGTCGAAAATATTTCATTTGACCAAACCATGCTCCGGCCGTTACCCGGCGTCTACTTATTGAGTTTACAAACCGGGGCAGTGATCACAAAACGAATGATAATAATGAGGGAATAATACCGAAAGATCATTAGCGGGTAAACGCGCTTATGTCACAGTATTTCGATCTGCGGCATTGTAACTATACTTGTGAATTGCAATAATTAAAAAAGCCACTCCTTATGGAATGGCTTTTTAAAAAATATATGATACCGATATTACTCCCCGGTAACTTTAGTGTAGTAACTAACGTGAAGAAATCCTGCCTGCACGAAAGTTTCTACTGTAGCGATACGGGTGATACCGGCTTTTTTAGCAACCGGTGCCGCACCTAGGTCCACACCACCAATGCCAAACCAAACCGTTTTTTTATCGATTCCTACTTTTGTACCAACCTTGTTGGTTGTCACCATTGCCTTATAACCTCCCGAACATGAAGTGAGGGCTGCCGTTACGCCGATGATCAATATTATAACTGTTTTTTTCATTTTGATGAAGTTGATGATCCGTAAACGATAAATGTCTGTTTTTTGAAAACTACGTAATTTGAACTTTTGAAATCAATAACGCCGATTCCTCCTTTAATACCACCGTTTTTTGCCGCTTCGGCAATGCCCCAGTTTTTGTTGGTGTATATAAATCCGAGAATCACATTTCTTGATGATTCACCAATTTTGTCTCCTATCGGCGCTGCAGTTACACAGTGAGGCGTGATAACTGTGCACGAGCTGATCATTGCTGCTCCAGCAATAACAATTGCCATTAAAATTTGCTTTTTCATAGTTATTCTCCGGTTACTGTAATGGCAATTTTCCCCGACATATAGTACTTCAGGTCAACTGATCCGATTTTTGAAATTCCTCCGTTCTTTGCAGCATATGCTACGCCTGCCTGAAAATCTTTTTTCAGACGCGACTTTTTCATAGTGCCGACCTTTGTTCCAATAGGATTTCCCGTGGCATAGTGCTCGCGGGTCATCACGCAGGAACTCAGTAATAATGGCACAGCTGCCAGAATCATCAGTGTTCGTTTTTTCATGGTGTATTGTTATTTTTTGGTTAAGTGTTTACTATAAGAGTGTGTTAGTAGATTGTAAGTGGATAAAATTCGGTTGTTTGTTTTTGCTGATTTGAAAGATCTTTTAGTGTAGAAGTCTTGAGCTTCAGCGCCCCTGGAGCGCGCGCAATAATAGTACCGGATTCGGCACTGATAAGTAATATGTTCGAAGTTCCTTCATAGTCGTCGGCCCTTACATATAAAGCGTTTTTGTTTCTTCCATTTACATAACCGAGAAACTCCTCCTGGCTTACAATAGAAACAGGATATGGGTACACCGCTTTTATTTTTTCAAGTGGAACGTCACATTGTTCAACAGTGATGTAGAGAGTTTTGCCTTCAAGTGTTTTAGTAAGATTTTCACGGTCAAATTCTTTTTTTGCACCATAGAAAATTTTGACCTTGTGCGCAAGTACAAGGAAATCTGCGACCTGTGGAGTTGAACCAATCATCGACACCCTGAACGGTTTTTCGAAATTATTTTCCCGCCCGATAAAGCTCAGCATTGGACCCTTTGATTCGCGGGAAGGTGATATGATAATGTCGCCGCTCTTTTCTGCCGCATCTATAAATTTAAGTTTCGAATTATCCCATTCCTTTTGAAAAGCTTTTTTGATGTTAGTGTTGTATGCTTCTGTGAAAGCCGCAGGGTCCCCTTTTTTTCCGACTTTTGTTTTCGCGTTTTCCGCATCCATCAGTACTACCCCAAGCGTTTTATCGGCAGATTCCGCAGCGCCGGCAGATGAGTTGTCTTCTTCGGGTTCTTCCTGGGTTTCAGTCTTCTTGGCAGTACTTGCTGCTGCTGCGCCAGTAGCGGCGGCTGCTGCACCACTGCCTTTGCTTTTTTTCTCCTCGCTCTTGCTTTTATTCTGAGCTTCCTTATCTGCTTGTTTTACTGCTACCTCTTTTTCTTTATTTGCTTTTTTCTCTTTTTCAGCAACTTCCTTTTTGGCTTTTTCTTCTGCAGCAGCTTTATCTGCGTCTGCTTTCGAACCAGAAACGGTGTAAATAATATCCACCATTGTACGTTGGAAATCCTTCCCTTTTTTTGAGGTCATTTCCTGGATGGTGATAAGGTCACGTGCCTTGCGGTTAAGCACAATAAACATATCTTCTATCCTTTGCTCGGCAAACTTTTTGAATTCAGGCTTGTGATAATAGGCATATACTTTTACGTCTACATGCTGCTTATTAAGTTTCTTTACCCAGGCATCGATCCTTTTTTGAGTTGTGTCGTGGGCTGTTGTAGCGGTGTGGTGATAGTTCAGGTGCAGGGTATCGTATTTCTGCGCGAATCCGCTGCTACCAAATACCAAAGTGACCAAAATTGTTAATAAGCGAAGATTCAGAAGATTGCTTAGGTTTTTCATAAACGATTTACAAGAGTTGAATGTGCGCTAAATATATAACTTTCTGTAATTGTGGTCTACAACAAACTGTTAAAATTATCATGAAAAGATAACATCAGAATCAGTTATCTAAAGCAAAGAGTCAAAAAAAAACGAGTGCAGATCAATGCACGGTTAGCACGGGCACTTTACTGTTGAAGGCAATTTCACTGGTAACGCTGCTCTTGAACAACCGTTCAATAAGGGGATGTTTTTTTGGATGGATTCCAATAATATCAACCGCATGATCGTCGAGAAAATGCAGGATGGCCTGAGCGGCGTGTTTTTCGTGTATAACGAAGGTCTTTATTCCTGCAGGCGCACCAGGGTGCTCTTCATAACTTTCGTGAAGCGGGAATTTTTCGCTCACCGTTTTTTCTTCTATTACATGAAGTAACTGCAGCTGTGCTCCCAGGAAGTCGGTAAGCTCCTTTAGTTTCAGAAAACCGGGTTCGATCATGATCTGCTCTTCATAATGGCAGGCATAAACAACTGTTTGTGGCTTTTTATACTGGTAACCCGGTGGAATGATAAGAACCGGAATATCGATCTGGTTGCTCACGTCCACCGCCGCGCTGCCGACGAGATTTTTCATGAAACTGCTGCCATGCCCGCTGATGCCCATTACTATAAGGTCCGCTCCCTGTTCGTGCGCAAACTTTTCTATGCTTTCGCTCACTTCGCCCATTTCAGAAAAACAATCAATATTGCCTCTGAACCCCTTATTTATAATGGTTGTTTTTAATTTGGAAAGGGCATCAAGACTATCCTTGTCGGCATCCTGGTAGGTGTAAGAAGATAGTCCTATCTCAGGAGCAACCA
>CBIHOL010000108.1:0-12657 GCA_966211905.1 uncultured bacterium | reverse complement strand
ATCGCTCACCAGGTTACGTGCGATGCTATACAGCCAGGACCTAAATTTCGCAGTTTGTGTAAGCTGGTTGCGGTAAATATGAGCTTTTATAAATACATCCTGAACCATGTCATTTGTAACATCTGCATCAGCTATTTTGGAACGAATAAATCCTCTAAGCTCTTTGGAATATTCCGAATAAAGAGCGGCGATATCGGCTTGCTTCATATCGTAATATTACGATATATGTTGTCCCCCGCCAATTTAATGTCGTGAAATATTCATAAAATACGGCTGAACGCAACCGTGCCAACTGTGGTGAAATTGTCGCTGAAACACGGTACTACATTTCGCCCCTACGGGGCTTGAATGACATGGGGAAATATAATTTCTACCAACAAGCCCACCTGCTCGCTCAACCAGCCACTGGCTGGTTGCCGTACCCCTACGCGGTTTCATGTTTACCCCCACTGCTTACCTTGTGTTTACTCGAGCGAAATGCAGAACACATATAGCTGTGGCGCCGTGCTACCAACCTACCGCACCAGCCCGCTCATCGAGCCACAGGCTCGATGCCGAGTGGTTAGCGCCGCAGGCATACCGTAAGCGCCGCAGGCATCCGTGTAAGCGCCGCAGGTATATCAATTATGTGTTCTTACGATAAACATGCAAAGCATGTTTCCTTAGTGAACTTTTATTTTAGGTAACCTAATAAATCCCAGAGTGCTTTCTTAGTGCCCCTTAGTGGTCTTAGTGGTCTTAGTGGTAAGCGCCGCAGGCATCCGTGTAAGCGCCGCAGGCATACGGCAAGCCCTGAATTGAATGTATGCTGCTGCAAACAGTGTCTCCGTGGTTAAGCGACCGGAATGCAAGACAACCCACACAGCAATCGTACATTGTCCTTAATAAATTGTAAATCCCGTCGTGTCTCCGTGAGTCGAATGCAAGACGATCTAACTGTGTCTCCGTGGTTAAGCGACCGGAATGCATGACAATCCAAGCAGCAATCGTAAATCGTACATCGTAAATCGTATATCGTAAATCAGATTTCGAGTTCTAGCAGGGGCGCATCCTCCCCTTTTCCAAACTGCAACACTGCCGTTGCACCTTTCATAAAGTCTGTATTTTCGAGAGTAGGTTTAATAGCCTTAAAGATCGCCTCTGCGTTAGGACCAAACATATAATAACTGCCGTCGGAATTATCCATATTGATCTCATGACCGTCGTACACGCCCAGGCGGTTGACACGTAATATTTTCTCCAGTTCCATACCCAGGTCCCAGTAAGGTCCATCTTCATCCTTACCGTAATTAAAATAAATAACCACGGAATGTTCGTTTGGATCGCTGATATAATTATTTCCTGCCCAGGTCATTGTAAAATGAAAAGTAAAAGCTACAAGCCAAATCTAAAAAGAAAAAAATAAAATACAAGGCCTGTTGTTCAAGGGGTATAATTACCTACATTTAAATTGAAACTCCGTTTTTCAAAAAACACCCTAAAAATGAATACCAGGTACATTATAATTACGTTTTTGTATTTGTTAGTGATTAAGTCGTCTGCGCAATTCACTTTGCTGGCCGCAACTCATGCACCAACCGTGGGAACTGTCTATTACAGTTTATATAACCCGGCATTACCAATGTTGCCCGACCAGGATGGTCCTAACTGCCAATGGAATTTTTCGGGCATCAAATTAAATAAAAAAAATGCCGTTGTCCAGACATACGTCCCTCCCTCGGGTAACGGGATTTTTCTTTTCCCTTCGGTAACTCTGGAACGCGACTTTGGTGGGAATTTCGGGCAAACGGAGTACTACAAATCTACATTGAGTGCATTTGAAGTTTTGGGTTATAGTGAGGATACAGAGCCGTTGATATACAAGAATCCGTACATGATGTATAAATGGCCGATGAACTACGGCGATACTTTTTCTGATGTGTACGTAGCTAGCATAGTACCTGTGACCCCTATTTATATGGACAGCGGAACGGTGTTTACTTCTGTATCAGGCTTTGGGTCACTTACTTTGCCAAACGGCCAAACATATTCAAATGTTCTGAAAATGCACAAAATACACAGCTCCGTAATCTCGTATAATTATTTATCTGATACGATAAAGACTAGCAGGAAAATTAAACAGGACATTTATTTCGATGCTTCGATGCGCTACCCGGTTATGGAAGTTTACAAGTCAGATACTGACTCCGTATTAAGTATTTATGTTATAGAACCAACGAACGTAACCCTTGCCGAACAGAGATCAAACGAACAATTGCTGAAAGTCCCTAATCCTGCAAACGGAAAAATAAATTTAAAATTCAATAACCAGAACTCCAATGAATGTGTCGCCATCCTTTACAATAGTGACGCGAAAGAGGTTAAAAAAATTCCGTTAGGAAACACTTCCCTCATTTGTGCGGAGATAGGGATCCATGATCTTCCATCCGGCACTTATCTGCTTAAAGTGCAATCAGATTTAAATACCTACGTAAAAAAGATAATTATTAATTAGTCGGATCAAAAAAGCAACTGGAGGATCTCTCTAATTCCTGTCGTATTTCCCTACCAGGTTATGGATCTCTATCAATGGTTTTAAAAACTCTTCAAGATCATAAACACACAGTTGTGAAGCCGCATCGCAAAGCGCTTTAGCTGGTTCAGGATGCGTCTCAATAAAAACACCATCCACACCGCTGGCAACTCCTGCCCTGCTTAGTACAGGTAAAAATTCGCGCATACCTCCTTTTGCGTCAGAACTCGGAATTCCATATTTACGAACGCAATGGGTAATATCAAATACCACCGGGTATCCTAAATTATTTAAATGGTAAAAGCTGCGGGGGTCTACGATCAGGTCATTGTATCCAAAAACATAACCACGCTCTGTGAGGATCACATTATCATTTCCTGCTTCTATACATTTTGCAAGCGGATGTTTCATATTGTCAGGAGCGAGGAATTGTCCGTGTTTAATATTCACTACACGTCCGGTTTTAGCGGCTGCCACTACAAGACTGCTTTGCATACACAGATAGGCCGGAATTTGAAGCACGTCACATACCTGTCCGGCTATTTCAGCCTGGTAACTTTCGTGGATATCAGTAAGTAAAGGAAAACCAAATTGATCTTTTACTTTCTGAAGGATCTTCATCCCTTTTTCAAGTCCCGGACCATCGTAATACTTAAGGCTGCTGCGATTATCTTTTGTAAAAGAGGACTTATAAATGACCTTAATTTTCATGCGCTCGCTCACTTCTTTCAGCTTTTCAGCTGTTTTCATCATAATGCTTTCATCTTCGATCACACAGGGACCGGAGATCAAAAATAATTCCTTTGAGCCGCACTCAATATTTCCAACTTTTACTGTCTTTTTCATACAAAATTTAAAGGTGCAAAGGTAACCGAAATCAGGTGATAATCCTAAAACATTACGGACGCTCTTAACACGAATTACACCAATTGCACTAGTCCACCAATTTGTTTAAATTACACTAATTGCAATCGGTTCACACGGAACGCTAACCATAATATCGGTAGCTCAGTGGCTACGGTAGGATAAACTGTAATTCGTGTAATTCATAAGAATTCGCGCCCCCTCTATTACGTATTTCGTGTAATTCGTGTTAAAGCAAACGAGCACCCGTAAATCAACAAGCTTTTGTGTAAAACAAACGCTAAAAATTCCAAAGTATGATCCGGGTTTTCCTTTCTTTATACTATGCAAAAAGTACATCTCATCGCTATTGGGGGCAGCGCCATGCACAATATGGCCCTGGCTCTTCACGAAAAAGGATATCTGGTAACGGGTAGCGACGACGAGATCAATGAACCAAGTAAAAGCAGGCTACAAAAAGCCGGATTACTTCCGGAACACATTGGCTGGTTTCCCGACAAAATAAAAGGCGACCTAAGCGCTGTTATCCTTGGAATGCATGCCAGGGAAGACAATCCCGAGTTGATCCGTGCACGGCAAATGAATCTCAAGATCTATTCGTATCCTGAATATATTTACGAAGCCACTAAAACAAAGGAGCGCATTGTCATTGGCGGCAGTCACGGTAAGACAACGATCACCGCTATGATATTGCACGTGATGAATCATCTTAAAATTGAAACTGATTTTTTAGTCGGTGCGCAGCTGGAAGGATTTACTACCATGGTCAACCTTTCAAACACTTCTAAATACGCGGTAATTGAAGGTGACGAATATCTCGCCTCTCCCATTGATCGTCGTCCGAAATTTCATTTATATAAACCAAACATTGCCATTTTAAGCGGCATTGCCTGGGACCATATCAATGTTTTTCCCACATTTGAAAACTATGTAGACCAGTTCCGGAAATTCATTGATCTCATAGAACCTAATGGCAGTCTCATTTACTGCGCCGAAGACAAAGTGCTGGAAGAAGTATGCAGGAACACTAAAAATAAAAAGATCTTTATAACCCCCTACTCTGTTCCCAAACATGAAATTGTGGATGGAACTACGTACCTGATAGTAAACGACAAAAAAATTCCGCTCCAGGTCTTTGGAAACCATAATCTCATGAACCTGAACGGTGCGCACCTTGTCTGCAACAAGATCGGTATCTCCCACGATGAGTTTTTCCAAGCTATCCAGTCCTTTAAAGGAGCGGCAAAAAGGTTAGAGCTGGTGTACAAAACAAACGACTTTAATTTTTACAAAGACTTTGCGCACTCTCCTTCCAAATTAAAAGCCACAACCGACGCGGTTAAAAAACAGTTCGGCAAAAGGCATATTGTTGCATGTATGGAATTGCACACCTTCAGCAGCCTCAATGAAACCTTCCTGGAACAATACAAAGATTCCATGAACTTGGCCGATGAGGCCATTGTTTATTTTAATCCCCATACTATTGCCCATAAAAAATTAAAGGAGATCACTACCGAACAGGTGCACCAGCATTTTAACCGGAAGGATTTAAAAGTGTTTACTAAAAGCTCTGAAGTAACAGATTACCTGAAATCCAAAAAGTGGAATAATTCTGTGTTGCTGATGATGAGCAGCGGGAATTTTGATGGGGTGGATTTTAATAGCCTTGCGAAGGAACTCCGTACCTAGAGGCAGAAAATCACGTAAGGGTTCCCGCAGATTAACGCAGATCAGCACGATTATACACGCCTCCGCAGATTAACGCAGATACTATCTGCAAGATCTGCGAAAAAATCTGCGAAGATCTGCGGGAAAAGAGCCGTATAATGCTAGTGCGGTAGGCGTAGTGTCCTTCGTGAAACCTTTGTGTCCTTAGTGTTTAAACTAACGAATGATACCCAACTCAACTGTGTCTCCGTGGTTAAGCTAACGGAAAGCAGGATAGACTCCTGCGTCGCCGTGGTTAAGCAAACCGCAGTTCAATAAGTATCAGTGTGTCCCGCCTTTAGAAGATTCAGATTAGGCATTAACACAATCGTACATCGTAAATCGTACATCGTAAATCAATCAGAAGCCAACCCCCATAATGCCTGATGCGCATGGTTAATCTAACGCGATACCGGCAAAAGACTCTATGGCACATCATTTGCACAATCATAGTTTTACCCAAAACAATGATAGCACCAATACCTCTCATAAGAACTGTGTTTGTAATAGCACTAAGTATCTCCCTGAATGCACAATCTTTTGAATGGGAGCGCGAAATCCAGATCTCTAAGTTTTCCGGCACCTACGCCAGGAACTCTGTCATTGACCACTCAGGAAATATATACCTCTCAGGTGTCTTTACAACACCATTCACAGCCGATTCTGCCGGGATGTTCCTCAATAAATATTTGCCCGACGGTTCACTCTCTTGGAGCAAAGTTTTAAAAAACACAAACATGACCCAGGTGGGCGGAGGTGTTTTCCTCGATAAAGCCGATCATCCGTGGCTGGTGTGTTATAGCGTTGCCGGTGAGCTCGCCATTGGTGCAAAAAAATATTATGGCAGCAGAACTTACCTCGTACACTATAACCTTTCTGGAGACGTAATTTCAGTCAAAAAAGTCGGTTATTCCGCTCCATATGATGTTTCGCAGGATAGTGAAAAAAACTTCTACATCGACGGTTATGGGAAAGTAGATACTAATGGCATTGTAACAAGACCAATACTTGGGCTTAAAGTAGGAGCTGACGATTCGGGTTATGTTTATCATGTTTTACAAATAAATGGGGCGAGGCTAAGAAAATTAAAACCTGATGGCGATACAGCATGGTCTGTGAAAATACCCGAGAACCCTAAAGTAGCGGTGAGTAAAAAAGGCAATATTGCGCTCATCTATGGCTCCGGGAAATCCTCGTCAGCATTATATTATTATAACTCGCATGGTCACCTTGTTTGGAATTCAGTCGATGAAGGTGTAGAGTATGGAGGAATTTATATTGACGAAGTTGAAAATGTATACCTGGCGGCCAAAAACAAAATAAAACCCTATGATGGCATCATGTATGTTTACGGTTTTGAACCGTCCACAGGAAAAGTTTTCAGAACCTGGGAAACAGAACCGGTAATTGGCACCTCGAGATCGCCCTCAAATATTGTAGTCAGCAAGGGAATCATAAGTGTTGCGCTCACCGACATGACAGTTCCTGTAAAAACAATCGTTCAGCGGTATTTCGATGAAAGTTCACCCGCTACAGGAATTTCGGATCTTGTGCAGAATGAATTAATTATTGCTCCCAACCCATCCAGTGGAATTTTTATGCTGGAAGGACTTGATCAGCTATCTATAATCAGTGTGCATAATGCAGAAGGGAAACAGGTATATCAAATAACAGCAAACCGTCGTGTCACAATAGATCTTTCAGAATTTTCGCAAGGAATTTATGCTATTCACTGCAGCCAGGCATCGGGCACTTGCGTTAAGAAAATAATAAAAGAGTAAAGAACCCACAGGAAAAAATCGCAAGAAAGTACGAGGGACGAAGTACGAGTTACGAATTAGAACGGCTCGCACACCTGCTTCCTGAGGTCATCCAGCGCGCGGGCAGATTACGGTCCTAGAGGCAGAAAATCACGTAAGGGTTCCCGCAGATTAACGCAGATCAGCACGATTATACACGCCTCCGCAGATTAACGCAGATACTATCTGCAAGATCTGCGAAAAAATCTGCGAAGATCTGCGGGAAAAGAGCAGTATACTGCCAGTGCGGTAGGCGTAGTGGCCTTCGTGAAACCTTTGTGTCCTTAGTGTTTAAACTAACGAATGATACCTAACTCAACTGTGTCTCCGTGGTTAAGCTAACGGAATGCAGGATAGACTCCTGTGTCGCCGTGGTTAAGCAAACGAAATGCAGGATAGACTCCTGAGTCGCCGTAGTTAAGCAAACCGCAATGCAAGACACGCTACCTCGTCCATCGTACCTCGTACTTCGTACTTTGCTAAAGGGTAATGAAATTGAAGCCGCTAATCAAACTATCATCCCTGAGGCTATTCCCTTTCTGCACATTTTCCTCGCTATTCAACAGATCAAGCGATAACACATTCAAGGTTTCAGGTCTTAACTGAAAATTCCCTGAAATAGATTCTGATTCATAAGACTTGGCATAGGCGCGTTTTTGGGTTCTCCGTTCCGCCCGTTCCTCTTCCACCACATACACCGTATCATAAAAGTTCTTTTCTAAATAAACAGTATCAATGGTCGTCATGGTTTTTGGGTGAATAAACTCCTGAGGACGAAAATAACCTATCGCAAACCAGCTTCCCATTAAAAAGAAAAACACGGCAGCAGCTTTCCACATATCGATCGGCACAAACAATGAACGAGCATTGCTCCTTCCATTAAACTTCTTGTCAAATTCAGCAAGCAACTCCTGTTTTACACGGTACATCGCTGCAGACGGCCTCTGCCGGTTGTTTTCAATTGCCGTCATTGCCTGATGCATTTCATCAAATTCTTCAGCGGTAAAATACAATAGCACTTCTTCCTGCTGTTTATCATTTAACGATTGAAACGGCTCGCTCAACCATTCAAAAATAATTTCGGGGGCATTCTCTTTAACCTGCATGCGTAAATTCTTTTAAGTGTCGTGATATTTTCTTTAATAAATGAAAGAGGCCGCTCTTTACTGATCCTTCAGGGATCTGCACTCTTTCAGCAATTTGTTTTATACTCAGCTCTTCCTCGAACCTCAGGATAAATAATTTCTGTTCCTTTTCGCTCAAATCGCCCAGGGCGCGGTTCATCTGGCCCTGCAGTGTCACAAAATCCATCTGGTGATGAAAGCTGTTGGTCACTTCCGTCTCCAGATTTTCCCTGTTCAGCCTGTCACGGTTTTGAGTATTTCGTAAATGATTGCGGCATAAATTCCCGGTCACCGTATAGATCCATGTCGAAAATCTTTTTTCCACGCTAAACGATCCGGGACGCTCTATCACTTTTAAAAACACCTCCTGCACCAGGTCCTCCGCTGTTTGGACATCCGGCACAAACCGCCGCGCAAACCACACCAACCGGTTAAAGTAGCGATCGTACAGGTGTTCAAAAGCTGCACGATCTCCCTGCGAGAGCTTTTGCATCAGCAGTTCATCACTAAGCGAAGAATATAAAACAGTTTGTTTTCCCACCCTTTAAGAGATCTTAAAACTAACTGGCGCTGACCTTCTTATTTACTTCGTTTTCAAAACCAGTGTCCTTTGCCACGGCCTGCAGTTTTTTCTTTATCCACTGGGCTTTCGACTCATCTCCTGCAATTTTATAATGCTCATATAATTTCAGCATCGGCACCAGGTAATTGCAGTTCACAATCTTCACCAGGTCCTTCGAGATATCCGGATAAAATTGTTTGTCCAGGTAATCGAGCGCATACTCCTGTTCAAAATTCTTTTTCAGTAACGCCACATTATCAATACTCTTATCACTGTAAGCATAAGCGAGTCCCGACAAATAAAGGTTCTCACCTAATTTCGTTTCGCTACAATCATTTACCGTGAGCCCCACATACACCGGCGCCTTATTTTTATTCGAAACCGCCATGCGGATAAGCAGCTCCAGGTTTTCAGGATGCTTTATCATGTCCCCTTTAAAATTTCCCGTAATCCCAAGACGGGCAAAAATTTCTTTCTGGTATTCGTCAATTCCCACCAACGACGTATGCAGTATGGTAACATCTTCACGGATCCCCAGCGACTGCAAATACCAGATCGGGTACGTGTCGTTATCTCCTCCGGTGAGTAGAATAGCATTCTTCGGCAAACCTGACAAAACATTATAGTTGTAATAAATAATGCCGTTCGAAAACATCCCAGCATCATATTTTTTCTGGCTCCATTCGTCCCTTGCCTTTTTATTACCGCTCATTTCTGCCAGCACAATCGAAAAATCCAGGTGTTCTGGGCGCGCCGGCGCGATCTTCTGGGCTTTTTCCAGGTACGGCAACAGCTTCATATCCCAGGTGCCATTAAGCCAAACACACAAATTATATTCATAAGTCTCCGGAATCGCCTCCCCCATCTCTTTAACCAGCTGATTCACTACCTCTTTTTTAGCGGAGTATACACGGGTGGTATCATGAAACAGCAGGTTCCTGTTCGCGTAATAATAGTTATACCACGCATTAACATTGCTGTTATCTTTCTGGATCTCTTTTTTCCACAACGCGCTTTGCTCCTTATAATAGTTGATTGGTTTTTGTCCCCTTGCAAAAGGATAGATTTTTTCCGGCTGCTGAGCGTATAGTATCCCGCCTGTTATAAAACAAAGTAATAAAGCTAAATGTTTCATGATTATTGTTGTCTTTTAAATTATACCCCCTACTCTGCCGGAGGTTTAAAATCGTAAAAAAATTATTTAAGAGGCGGCAAGGATATACGCTGTGCGGCAAACCCTACAGTGTTCTGTAGCGCGCAGCAACGATCCGGTTGCGAACAAGTAATGCACTTAAGAACAGTGGGAACTAAATTATATTTTTCGGATCTATCTGGTTTGTTAAACAATGACAAAGCCGCCTGCTGTAAAATTCAAAAACATCGGTTTAAGGTGTTTTGTGGTTCAATTTTTTTTCTGCGAATATTCTCTTAGTTTTGTATTAGGTCCGGCAAATTTCCCCACTTCTCCCGACCATCTTTCTGATCTGATATTGCACTTTTATTCGCACTGTTTTACCAACCCGCAATAGTGCGGTAGTTGAATGAATTGTAATTAAAAACAAATTTAAGATCATGAAAATCCTGCAACAAATTCTCATTACTACTGTGTGCCTTATGGCGGTTTCAATCAGGTCTCAAACCAATCAGTGGATGCCGCTTAAAAATATTGGAACAACACTCACAGGCACCAGTGCAACTCTCCCTGCCGCCAAAGAGGCAGTTTCTCTGCAGGCAGATGGAAAGATCTTCATTATTGGGAGTGTTTCCTATACTTCAAACACGAATCCAACAGTGGCTGTTGTTTACCAGTACAATCAATCGGACGATAGCTGGACACAAAAAGCGGATTACCCTGGCTCAGGAATTTTTGCACTGGTAGGTTTTGCAATTGGAAATTATCTTTATGCAGGTGGGGGCCGTCACACTCCCGGCGGAGATGACTCTGACTTCTACAGGTACGATATCGCGACAGACACGTGGTCAGCGATTGCCTCGATGCCCTTAAACACATCCGCGTCCTCCTGTTTTGTAATTGGAGGCAAAGGGTATGTATGCTGTGGAACTGTTCCCAATATGAGCAGTGGTGGTACTCACTTGTTGGAGTATGATCCTGCTCTAAACAGCTGGACCCAGAAAGCAGCATTCCCGGGCACAGGAAGGTACGTTGCATCAGCATTCAGCATTGGCAACAACGGGTATGTGGGTCTTGGCTATGGCTCTAGCACCACTTTCTCCGATTTTTATAAATACACGCCTGCAACCGATAGCTGGCAACAGATCTCCTCTATGCCAGGGTCAGCAAGAAATTCGGCTCTAGCATGCGTGGTAAATAACCAGGGAATTATTTTATGCGGTAACAAAGGCATGACCACTTTCAACGATTCTTATGTTTATGATCCAATAGATGATAGCTGGGATCCTTTTATTTCTTTTTCCGCTGGCAGCAGGAGTGCAATGGTAGGTGGGGTTATTGGCAACACTATTTTTGCCGGCGGTGGTGGAGGTCCGGGAGGTACCAGCACATTCACCGATTGGCAAAAGAATGAAACAACCGTTGGGCTTAATAAAATTCACAGACCTAAAAGTCAGCCTCGCATAGTACGCAGTACCAGTCGGGACTGGTTGCTTGAAGTGCCTTTGTCAGCTAACAAAACAAACGAATTTACCATCTGTGATCTCAGCGGAAAGCAGCTGACGAAATCCCAGATTTACGACACTGCGGTCTGGTTGCCAGAATTTATGGATGGTCTTTATATTATTTATTTTGATAATCCTGCCTGGGCACCCATCAAATTCATCGGAGGCAGGTGAAGAATGTTACCCTGTCACAGATTTAAATTCCAAAAGTGCATCCTTAAAAAACCGGTCAAATAAGCCCTGCAGCTCATCCTCTTGTTTCTTAAAGAGCGGGATCGATGCATCCAGCTGCACCCCATGTTTTATGCGTTGAGATAAATGGAACAAAACCCTTTTTACTTCGTCAATGCGGGAATACGATTCGTACACGTTGTTTTTGATTACGTATTGCAGGAACCGTGAGCTGGTATCCGGAAACAGATGTTCATACTCACGGTAAACATCATACACCTTTTCACTGAATTGCTGTAAGGGCATATCCGAATATTTTTCAAAACCCCGGGCCAGAAAAAAATCAAAATAAATATCCACTAATATGCCGCTGTGTTTTTCAAACCCCTGGTAAAACAGGCGTTTCGCGGCCCTGAAGGCGTCGTGACTATCCGTAAACGTATCAATCTTACGGTGCATCATAATTCCTTCTTTTATTTTATCCGGAAAAATCTCCAGCACATTTCCGCGCACATGATCCGCAATAAAATTCCCGATCAAAATGCCGGGATCATCTCCCGAAAGGAATGCGTGTGCTAGGTAGTTCATGATTAGTTGAGACAGCTAAATTATAGCTTTACGGAAAATGCGGAGTGTTAAACAATGAGAAAGCTGATCTTCTGACGCTGATTTCACAGATTTCATAGATTTTTCTTTTTGCTAACGTTTCTCAGACTGGCGCGTCGCGCAAATTACACAAATCAGTGTCCGGGAACCCTTAGACGTAGCAAACATATCTGTTTAAATTTTAGTGCCCCATTCCGTCCGTTTTCAGTTCTGTTTAATCTGTGTAATCTGCGTCTTTTTCTGATCCACTTTTTTTTGGGCGCCCCCCGAAGCAGAGTGCGCCAGGAAAAACATTGGAGCGCACTCGCTTCAGGCCGGGCTGCTCTGGGCTCGCTGCGCTCGGCTTTTTGCCCGCCATTCCAGGCCCGCATGCCCAAGTTCGGCATCCCACCGAGACGGCGGGCAAAAGAGCCAGGCCCTCCGCATCCCTGGCGCGTTAGGATTTGAATAGTTCGTTTTGTTCCGTTTGTATAAATACAAGGTTTTTACATCGCGCCCCTCCACACCACCTGGCCCAGGGCATTCATCCGGGGGATGAATGAGCCGGCATGTGTGTATGCCACTGGCAGTTTGTCCTGGGGCTTTAAATCCTTTTTTGATTAATTTTTCTAACAACATTTCGTCCCTACGGGCAATGTCATTAAGTTAAGCATTAAAAAGCGGGTTTGTAATTTG
>CBIHOL010000107.1:0-12880 GCA_966211905.1 uncultured bacterium | reverse complement strand
TTAATTATTAAGATCATGAACAGAGCCTGGACCTTCGTAATAAACAAAGAACTACAACCACAACAATTAGAGGAGCTTAAATCTGCCGGCAGGGAATTTGTGAAAAGGTGGACCGCACATGATGTTCAGCTCAGCGGAAGCTTCGACGTTTTTAAGGATCGTATCGTTGTTGTTAAAGTGGATGAGGATGCCCACGAAGCCAGTGGATGCAGCATTGATAAATTAACCAGGTTTATTAAGGAGACCGAACAGCATCTGCAGATCAGCCTTATGAACCGGTTGCTTGTTGCTTATGAGAAAGAGGGAACGTTGCGCGTCAGCTCTTCATCCTAAATAAAGGAAAAACTTCTCACCGGTGAGATCACACCCGATACGCTTGTTTACAATACTTCTATTGCTAACCAGGAGCAGTTAAAGAACTGGTTGCAGCCTTTGAAGGAAACATGGCTCAGTAAGTTTCTCACTAAAGCCTAAAAGGCCATAAAACCTTCTACCTGTTCGCGGCAAACGCGCAATTGCTCTTCGTTAACAAGCTCCCCTTTTTCATTCATCACGCTTGTAATAGCCGAGATTGGAAGGCGGTTATGAAAAACATGCACTTTGAGATAATTTAAGATCCCTGTAAGGTGCTCCATTCCGCGGAGATTACCGGCGCGCCCATCTGAAACTCCTACCAGGCAGGCATCTTTATTGGCCCACTCCCGGGGGTGTGTGCTGTCGATAAAAATCTTCAGGATCCCGGGAAAACTCCCGTTGTATTCGGGAATAACGAAAATAAATTTATTGGCGGAGGTCACATAGTCTCTGATCAAACGGGAAAACTCCTCGCTTCGTCGACCAAAGGTCTCGGCAAACGCAATGTTTTCAGGCAGGTCACACAGGTCGAACAGTTTAACGTCAGCCTTTTTTTCCTTCAGGAGCTGTTCATATATCCTGCTCACTTTAAGTGTATTACTGTTGGAACGATTGGTGCAGCTAAGAATTACAACCTGGCTCATTAAAAATTTATTAACACGTTAACAGGCCTCCCCACAGGTTTTGTTCAAAACTAAGAACCTGAAAAATCGGCAATTAACTTAAATTTACAATCAGCAATTTTAATCAATTCTTTTCACTTCTATGAACATTACTTATTACGGACACTCCTGTTTTGCAGTGGAAATAAATGGGAAAAATCTGCTCTTCGATCCCTATATCAGTCCGAATAAACTTGCTTCCCACATTAATCCAAAGGACATCAAGGCCGATTATATCCTTGTAACTCACGGGCACGACGACCACATTGCTGATGTGATGACTATAGCAGCCAACACGAAGGCCCAGGTGATCTGCAACTTCGAAATTGCGAGATGGTTTGAAAAGCAGGGTGTGGCGAATTTAGTGTCGATGAATACCGGTGGCAAGAAAAAGTTTGATTTCGGGAACATTAAATGTGTTGTGGCTCAGCATAGCAGCTCGCTGCCAGATGGTTCTTATGGCGGAAACCCCATGGGTTTTGTGATTGAAAGCAACGAAGGGAATTTTTATTATGCCGGTGATACAGCGCTTACTTACGACATGAAGCTGATCGGCGACTATCGCAAGATCGACTTCGCCTTTTTACCAATCGGCGACATTTTTACAATGAGCGTTGACAATGCCATAATAGCCTGTGATTTTATTGATTGTTACAATATCATCGGCATGCATTACGATACGTTCGGGGAGATAAAAATTGACAAGGAGGAAGCAAAGACCAAATTTACAAGGGCAGGCAAAAGGCTTACCCTGCTTGAAATTGGTGAAACGATAAAAAATAAACAGAACATTAAAATAGGAAAAGAATGGGAAAAATTATCGCCATAGCCAACCAAAAAGGAGGCGTCGGAAAAACCACCACTGCCATTAATCTTGCCGCAAGTCTTGCAGTACTCGAGTATAAGACTTTGCTGGTGGATGCAGATCCTCAGTCGAACGCAACTTCCGGGGTGGGTATCGATCCTGCCAACGTAAAATCAGGGCTTTATGAGTGTATCATTGACAGCATTCATCCAAAAGATGTGATCCTGAAAACGGAGACTCCAAACCTTTATCTGCTGCCAACAAATGCAGATCTTGTAGGGGTTGAGCTGGAGCTCGTTAATCTTACCAACCGTGAATACATGCTTAAAAAAGCGATCGATAAGGTTAAGGATAAATATGATTTTATCATCCTCGATTGCTGTCCTTCACTGGGACTGACCGTAATAAACTGCCTGTCGGCTGCCGACAGTGTGATCATCCCGGTTCAGTGCGAATATTTTGCGCTCGAAGGTATGGGGAAACTGTTGCAGACAATTAAGATCGTGCAGGCTCACCTGAACACCAATCTCGATATCGAGGGTGTTCTCTTAACGATGTACGACGGACGTCTGCGTCTTGCCAACCAGGTGGTGGAAGAAGTGAAGACCCATTTCCAGGATATGGTGTTTGATACGCTCATCATGCGAAATACAAAACTGGCTGAAGCTCCAAGCTTTGGGAAAACAATTATCATGCATGATGCTATCGGGAAAGGATCAGCCAGCTATCTTAACCTGGCACGTGAGATCCTTCAGCGTAACGGATTGACAAAGATCAGCGACAGTAACCGGATGATCAATATCCAGGAATCTGAAGAAGAATTAAGCGAAGACATTTAACGGTTCCGGGTTTCAGGTTCCTGGTTTCAAGTTGAAACCACCATCTGAAAACCCTGAACGAATACTAACCAGGAACCCGGAACTAGAAACCAGAAACCGCAAAAAATGAGTAAAAAGCCAGCATTAGGAAGAGGATTAAGCGCACTCCTTGAGAACGCCAAAACAGATATTACCACCAAAAGCAATGGAGTAAATCCACCAGTAGTAAATTCTGTAAGTGTTATCAGGATCACTCAGATCGAAACCAATCCTTTCCAGCCCCGCACTAATTTCGAGGAAACTGCCCTGCAGGAATTAAGCGAAAGCATCCGCCAGCATGGCATTATTCAGCCTCTAACCGTGCGTAAGCTTGGTTATGACCGTTACCAGCTTATTTCGGGCGAACGTCGTTTCAGAGCCTCACAAATGGCCAATCTTACCGAGGTTCCGGCTTATATCCGTATTGCTGATGACCAGGAAATGCTTGAAATGGCACTGGTGGAAAACATTCAGCGTGAAGACCTCGACCCTATCGAAGTGTCTTTATCATATAAACGTCTGATCGATGAATGTAATCTTACACAGGAACAACTGAGCGAAAAAGTTGGCAAGCAGCGGAGTACAGTCACCAATTTCCTCAGGCTTTTAAAATTGCCTGCACCTATCCAAAAATCGCTGCGTGACCGTGAGATCACCATGGGACATGCAAAAGCACTGATCAATATTGACAATGAAGATCGCCAGCTTGCGATATTTGCCATGGCACTGGAACAGGATTTTTCTGTAAGGCAGATTGAAGACCTGGCCAGGGGCGAGAAAATAAAGGTCACACCTAAGATCGGCAAGATCGAGAAACCACTTAGTATTGAAGACAAGGAAATAGCTAAAAATCTTGATAAGATCTTTAACAAGTCCTACCAGTTCAGGCGCAATGCCAAAGGTGGAGGGACTCTTACCCTTACTTTTTCCAACGAGAACGAACTTAAGCACATCGTATCCTTTTTCGGAATTGAATAAAAGAAATTCTGAAAAAGATCCTCCTGATATCAGATACGCACGGTCACCTGGATCCCAAACTTCAAAAGTATATCGCTGAAGCGGACGAGGTATGGCATGGCGGCGATATCGGAGATCCCACAGTTTCTGATTCAATTTCAAAACAAAAACCTTTCCGGGCAGTTTATGGAAATATCGATGGTGCCGAAATTCGCGCGCTGTACCCCGAAAACAATGTATTTTTCTGTGAAGAGGTAAAAGTGCTGATCACCCACATTGGGGGATATCCCGAAAAATATCCGGCCAGGATCACTGAACTTTTTACAGCTGAAAAACCAGACCTTTTTATTTGCGGTCATTCGCACATTCTGAAAGTAATGTATGACAGAAGATTTAAATTGTTACACATTAATCCAGGCGCGGCGGGAGCTCACGGCTTTCATCATGTGAAAACAGCAGTGCGGTTCCAGGTCGAAGGAACCGAAATCAAAAATCTTGAAGTAATCGAATTAGGCAAAAGGACAGGGTAACTTTCCAGGCTTCCCCAATTGTGGAGATACGGTTATTCTGTAGAAAGCGGCAACTAACTATTCATCAGGCCACCACAAACACCTCTTCCACTCTGCTCTCCAATCGAATCCTTTATTCCCTTATCATCTTTTTCGACACTGTAGTCATGCCATCAATAATCAAAGAGTAAAAATATATACCCGCAGGAATTTCACTGCCTGAGATCTCAAATTTCCCTTCGACCTTCTGAATATTGTTCTCTGTGGCAACAACCTGTCCAATAGCATTCGTGATGACCAGTTGTGCTTTCGAAAAAGGAGTCGCTATTTTATATTCAATTATAGTGGATCCTGAATAAGGATTGGGCACATTCTGTTTCAGTTCAAATTGAGTTTCTGCAATCTGCAATTCCGAAAGACCTGTGGTTTCCGAACAGGTACGATCTAAGGTAACAGAATACGTGCGGATGATAGTTCCGCAGGCCGTTCCGATTGACACTGTAATTTGCCCCACCGCAGCAACGGGTCCGGCTTTTAATGTAATGGTGTTTGTGCCAGAGCCACTCACTATGGTCCAACCCGGAGGCCAGGACCAAGTATATGTTGCGTTCACATAAGCAGAAGTTGAATATGTATTTATGCGGTTGTCGCGGCAAAAGGTGGATGGACCATAAAAACCACACTGGGCATTAAACAACTGCATTACCTCCGCTTGTGTAATAGCGCGGCTATAGAAATAATAGTCATCAAGATCACCCTTAAAATGCCTGCGATCAACCGGGTCGTTCGTTTTACCGAGGGAAAAAGTACTGAAAAGGGTCGCCAGAGGCTGTGATGAACCGGCGATCTGGCAGGATTGCGAAGAAACCTGGTTACCATCAACATAAAATATAATATTTGAGAAAGGACTGCTGCCTCCGTTCCAGATTGCCACTATGTGATGCCACACATCATTTGTTAGGCAAACAAGCGGCCTGGTAATTGCTTCATTCGATACGTCGAATCCCAGGCCATTAGTGCAATAATTGTGATCGATCTCAAAACTGCCCCCATTCTGCCCGTTTACAAGAACGGATTTACCATAATTAAACATGGATTTTACTGTTGATGTTCCTCCCCCGCCCGAGACTGTATTATCTGTCTTCATCCAGAAAGAAATCGACCTGGGCGCATCATTTACAGGAACATTAACTGTTGATGACAACGTATATTCCAGATAGTCATCGACACCGTCAAGATGCACCGCCCCGTTACTAACGCCGCAACGGTCAACTGTAAAGGTTGGTAAAACGGAAGTTGAACTGCTGTTCATGGTTTGAATACCGCTTCCAGTATCGAATGTGTTGCTGAATTCCCACCTTTCAACGAGACCGGCGGTAGGAATCTGCGCAATACCGGCTGCTGCAGTAAGGCATATCGCAACAAGTAAAGTTCTTTTCATATTCTTTTTTTGGTTGTCTTACAAATATAGAATAATTGTTCAAACCGCGACATCGGATAGATACAAAAATGAAAAGAGTAAGGATGAGATTCAACGCTCAGAAATAAAAAAACTGAACTTATCGGATTAGGTAAAAGAACAGGCTAAATTTGAGGAATGGAAAACGCAGAAAAAGATATTTATTTCAGTAATGAGGCGCTTGCCCGTTTTGTAGCAGCACAAGGCAGGAAAGTGGAAAAGGTGATCTGCCATCTGTGGCAGAATACGATGAGCAAAACGGAAACTGTTGAGATCATCGATAATGTTGAACTGCATTTTAACGGGGACCAGAAACTTACTGTATCGTGCAACCCCGATGGGGATGGACTGGACGCCATAGATTTTAATTATAAACAGGCGGCCACTGACATTCACTCTGAATTTGGGGGCAAAATAAAACTCTTTGCTGTAGATGCGTCTTCCACAAAAATGTGGGAGGACGTGATCGGTCTGGAGCTTTTAAAAGTGCGTGTTACCAAACAAGGCGACTATTACAAGGCTGACTCGGTTGTGCTTGATTTTGGGACGGAGAAAAGAGAGATTTCTATCGCGCCGCTCGACGGTTTGATTATCGATTATTTTGAAGAAGACTGATTAAGCAGGTCTTTTGCTTCCTGGATGGAGATGATCTCGTCCTTGAACATAGCGATCACAAAAGCATCAGTAAATCCTTTTTCTTCGAGCTGCTTACGGTTTTTTTCTGCCTCGGCAAGCGAGGTATAATTACCCGTGGTATATCTAAGACTTCCCGAAGCGGTGGTTTGTTTTTCAACGTTTGAAATCGCAGCCACTTTTTCGTCCATAGAGGCCTCCATAAATTTCTTTTTCAGAGGGCCAAGCTGTACCCTGAAACTCACCAGTTTCCTGTCCACGGAACTGAACATCTTATTTTCATTCAGATCCTCCTTATAACCCTGCTCTACGGTTGCCGTAGTCTTATCCATCGGGATCCTTTTTCCGTCTTTGTACGCGGTTACAAAAGCGTCGCTATACCCCTGGATAACGAGGTCAGCACGAACTGAAGCAGCTTCTTCCATCGTTCGGTAACCTTTGGTTACATAGCGATAGACATTCTGCCCTGTTTTTAATTCCAGTACCCCCGCGCTGGTATTAAATACGCCGGGAGAAATTTTATTTTTAAATGCTCCCAGCTGAACGCGATAAACAAATTCGCTGCTGTTAAAATTTTCCACGTCTGAGGTTTCACCAAGATCAACATTTGCTAGCTCTTCCAGTTCACCCTTTAATAGTTCCTCGAGCTCATCATCTGATACTTTAATTATATCCTGCCCCTTCACCTGCGAAATACCGGCAGATTTATTGCCAGAGGATCTGAAATCGTCACGACGGCGAACGGCCGTACCTACTTTATCGTAACTGCCTGAAGTGTAAACTATCGTAGTTCCGTCCGGCAACGTGGTTGAAGTTATATCACCAATGCTTAACAAAAATGCCAGTTCATCAGAAGGGATCGATCCGTTATATCTTACGAGCTCTACTGTGTAAATATTTCCGTCCTTCCTTTTCTTTGTTTTTTTCCCTGGTTTAGCGAAGATATTACCAACAACAACCGTCTGCACATTTACAGATGTTGTATCATTCATGTAATCATCATACCATGCCTGCCAGTAAGCATCGTCCTGAGTAACGCCGCGTCCGTTTACAGGAGCGCCGGCAGCAGATGCCAGCTCGTCATCACGGTAATTCGGAATTCCATCTGAATCATCATCCAGCGGGCAGCCTTTTTCATCCACCTTCACACCTTCATCAGTTCCATGACAATCATCCTTAAAGTCGGTCACACCGTCATGGTCACGATCTTCAGTATCAAATGCCAGCCAGTAATTGGTGGATAGAGTATCGGCGAATGTCTTTTTTCTCAGATTTGCGATCAGGTCATACTGGATACCAAATGACAGGTACGTAAAGTTGTCATTTTTCGTTGTTCCCTTTCGTGCGCCGGTCCCTTCATGGGAAATTCCGTCAATATAATCTGTAGTAGAGAAATAATACTGGAAATTAATTTTGAGATCACAACGATGAGTGATCTTCATCACAGCCCCTATGCCCACGGGTATGGCCCATGCATGTTCGGCATATTTTCCATATCCGTCACGGTTCAGTTCGCGGATATCACTTTCGTATTTATAATCGCGGTGTAATTCTTTTGCGAACTGTGCATTGGCAGATCCCTCTGGCAGATCCTTGATAGAACCATCGCTCCAGTAATAATAGGTATTGCCGTTCTGGTCCTTTAGATCGGTTTTACTAAGGAACTCGAACCCACTTATACCAAAACTTATGTATGGACGGACGCGGTATTTGTCTGGAATAAAATTTCCGAAATCATAAAGTAAACCTACCCCCCCGCTTCTTATTTCCGAATAAAAATTCTCGTGCCGGCTGTCGAGCCACTCGTTCCCGCCAAGTGTACCGAACATTACAGAAAAATCAAGCTGCAAAAAACGTGTCAGTCGCTGCGAAATTCCAAGGTCAAATGCCTGCCGCCCGGTGGAAGGGGAACGGAAATGGTTCTTATAAAGATCTCCATGATACGCCAGCTTTCCTGTACCGAGCGTGATCTTCGGTTTCATTCTCTGAGCGCCCGCAGTAGAAGTGTCAGCTTGCTCAGCATCGTTTTCCTGCTCAATATTTCTGTTAAGATGTAATGGCTCACCGTCTACTGTTTTTGTAGGAACAGTTAAGGGTATGAGCTCCTGAAATAAAGAATCACCAACAACAGGCCCTTTATAAAATTGAACAGGCTCCGGAAGGTCGATATAATATTGCTGAAGCTGATCGGCAGAAAGACTGTCGAGATAGCGGGTGGTGGTATCGGTTTGCGCAGAGAAACGAAATGATATCAGCACCAGAATAAAAAATAGGATTTTTTTTATACCAATGGTGGCAGTCATATCCGATGACTTTGTTATCTGAACCATTTTTGATGGGTGATCATTAAGGCTTCCTGCACGGTGATACGTTTACCATTGTTGTAGGCCACAACAAATGCGGTTTTTATCTTATTGGTATTGATCAGGATCTCACGGTGATCGCGTGCCTGGCGATATTCAATATGATCGCCGACCATAAACTTATTGAAGCCTTCATGCATTTCACTAAAAATAGTTTCCGATATCCTGAACCTCTTACTTAGTTTATCAACTGTCATTTTCTTTTTTGAAAATGCGCCGATCTGTACATGATAAATAATTCCTGCCTGAATTTTTTGTGGTTGAGGGGTGACCTTTCTGACCGGAGATTTCTTTTCGGCCTTCTTTGCAGGCACGGCAACTACAGGAGTGGTGGTCTTTTCAGGTGCGGCCTCTACAGGTTTCTCTTCTTTTTTCTTTTCTGGTTCTTTAAATTCCTCGAAAGTGATTGTTTCTTCATTTAACTCCACTTTTTTGCTCTGGTTGTCTTCCAGGTATGAAAATTCACCATGGAGTAACAAAGTCTCCTTTTTCTTGCAGGATATTTTATACGAGATCTCCAGTTCTTCCTTATCGGGAACGCTTACCCAGACAAATCTCACTTTTTCGTCCGCCACGGAGAAAGAAGATCCATCAGTTTTTACAGGATTAGCAGTAGCCTTTCGCGGCATATCGTCACTATATCTTGCAAATCCTTTGATCTTGCCTTTATTAATAAAAATAGTTACAAGGAATTCGTTGATGCTTCCGCCAGGTGAAATTGATCGCCTGATGGAAACTTCGCTGTTCTTTTCCTCGGCAGGCACCACTTCTGCCGGTACTGTCGGTGTTTCTACCGGCGTTTCGGTAATTCCATGTGTCATGGCAGCGGGTACTTCTTCAGGAGGATACACAAATACATTTGCAGGATCCATGTCGACCTGCTTTTTCTCGTTTTCCTCTACATAAGAATACCTGACGTTAATGACCTGCCTGCCATCAAGACTGGCGGCAGCGATCAACGTGAAGTTGATCACGATCTCCTCGTCTGCCGGTAATACAGCCCATACCCATTTGGCAACACCTTCACCAAAAATAAAATTGGAACCTTTTTCTTCTGCGTCTTTTATTGTAAAACCTGCAGGCATATCCATCTGCAGTTTAGCAAACCCCACCATTTTCCCTTTATTTACGCGCAGTTCAACCTTATACTCCTGGAGAGCATTCATTTTATCGGGAATGGTAGAGGTGACCGTAATACCGTTCTGGCCAACGAACCACCCATAGATAAGTAAGAACAGAGAATTAGAAAGTACCAGAAGGTATTTTAGCATGCATCTAATTTAGCGGAAGTAAACACGTGCTCCTATCGGGCACCCTGACTTTTAGTAACAAAGAAATGTTAACTCAGAGCGAGGCGGTGCGGCCTCCGTCAACAGGGAGATTTATTCCGTTTATATAAGCAGCGGCAGGAGAAGCGAGGAATGCCACAGCATTTGCTATTTCAGCAGCTTCAGCAAACCGGCCCATTGGAATTTCGTGCAGCATTTCCTTTGTTACATCTTCCTTATTTGCCTGCGTTTTTGATGATTTGTTCTCTATTATTCCGGCAAGTCGCTGCGTAGCTGTTGCGCCTGGTAATACATTATTGACAGTAATGGAGAATTTTCCGAGCTCATTGGCCATGGTCTTTGCCCAATTAGCCACCGCTGCCCGGATGGTATTGCTCACCCCCAGGTTAGGCAATGGTTGTTTTACCGAGGTGGAAATAATATTAATAATCCTTCCATATCCGCTGTTCTTCATACCGTCCATACAGGCCTGGGTAAGGATATGATTACAGATGAGATGGTTATTAAACGCGGAAAGAAATTCGTCCGTTTTAGCGCTTTGTACCGGTCCGGCAGGAGGTCCGCCGGTATTATTGACAAGGATATTGACCGGTCCGCTTCGCTGGATAAATTGTTCTACTAATTCGCGTAGCTGTTTTGTATCGGTAAAGTCGACTGCAATGTATGAATGCAGCTGGGAACCGTTATTCGGCAGTTCGCTTTTAGTGCTTTTGAGGGCTGCTTCATTCCGGGCTACCAGCGTAACATTAGCGCCCATACCCGCGAGCTCCATTGCTACCGCCTTGCCTATTCCCTGAGTACTTCCGCATACAAGGGCCCGTTTATTTTTAAGTTCTAAATTCATAATTGTTTTGTTCACCCAATAACTGGTTAAGCCGCGAAATTACCAGATCGCTTTCAAATCCGCGTGCAACCAGGTAATTGAGGGTGGAATAATATTTTTTTCTGCGGTCTGTTGAAAGGATTGTATCCAGTTTTTTTTCGATCAGGATGCTTGCCGCACGCTCGTATTCTTCATCAGCCAGTGTTTCAAGGGCTTTTTTTATTGAATATTCAGAGACCTGGTGTTTTTTCAGTTCCATCCGGATCTTTATCCTCCCCCATCTCTTCATGCGGAATTTACCGCCGGCAAAAGCTCTCGCGAATCTCTCCTCATTTACAAAATTCTCTGTTATAAGTGAAGCAAGGATCTGCTCAGCATTCTCCTGTGACAGGCCGAATGCGCGGATCTTTTTTAACGTTTCACTTTGTGAGCGCTCCTGGTAGGCGCACCAGTTCCGCATTTTTTCCAGAACTGCTTCTGGTGAGAGGTATAATTTATTTACTTTGCGTTCCACTTTCAAAACAAAGAAACTGTTTAAAATTTAAACATGCCAAACATCCCGGAACAACTTTTAAACACTCTTTGTAAACTTGATCATTTTGAGTCCGGACCATTTATTGATGCCCATCTCGAAAGCAACAGGATCACTTCCATAAGATTAAACCCGTTTAAACATGCGGATCTCGATTTTGAGCCCGGTAAACCCGTGTTATGGAGCAGTTACGGTTATTATCCTGTACAGAGACCTTCTTTTACCTACGACCCGCTTTTTCATGCAGGATGTTATTACGTTCAGGAGGCCGGTAGCATGTTCCTTGAATCGGCCATCACACAAACACTTGATCTGACAAAACCGCTGCGCTTTCTGGATGCCTGTGCCGCACCGGGAGGCAAAAGTACTTTGATCAATAGCCTGATGAAAGAAGGTGATCTGCTGATCTCAAATGAAATAATTCGCTCAAGGGCGGGTGTGCTGGCCGAAAACCTGGGACGCTGGGGAACTTTCAACACTATAGTGACTAACAATGAGGTAGCGAAATTCAGCCAGCTGGAAGGTTTTTTTGATGGCATTGTAGTTGATGCCCCTTGCAGCGGGAGCGGACTTTTCAGAAAACAACCTGAAGCCATTGATGAATGGAGCCCGGCGGCAGTCAAAGCGTGCAGCGAACGTCAGAAAAAAATACTGGAAGAGTTATTGCCAGCTCTGAATGAAGGCGGAATCTTATATTACAGCACCTGCTCATATTCGCCCGAAGAGAATGAGGAGATCGTTAACTGGTTAATAGCTGAACATGGAATGTCGTTGATCCCTTTGCAGTTACCGGCAAACAGCGGCATTGTGGACTCAGGGTCCGGATACCGGTTTTATCCGCATCTTACAGAAAGTGAAGGATTCTTTATTGCCGTACTTTCCAAAAACTCTCAGGCGGATGTTGTCTCGGTAAGGGCGCAAAAGGCTGAGTTACCTGCAAAACCGGAGATGGAGATCCTGAAACAATTTGCAAAAACAGAACTCGGGACGGTCCTGAAAAAGAATAATCAATTTCACCTGGTGAATGATCAGGTGGGGACGTTTATCGGGGCTTTCGAAAAATATTTTTATTTCCGTAAAGCAGGAACGGTATTAGGTGAGATCAAAGGAAGGGACCTGGTGCCTAACCAGGAGCTTGCGTGGAGTGTGGTGAGGAGTGAAATTTGTGAAACGACAGAGCTCTCCTACGATGACGCGATAAGATACCTGAAAAAAGAAAATCTGCTGTCGACCTTGCCTGGCAAAGGATTGCAGCTCTTCACATATAAAAGTTTCGGGATCGGCTGGGCTAAAATTCTTCCAAACCGTGTAAATAATTATTTACCCAACGAGTACAGGATCCTAAAGTAGTGAACATCATTTTTTTTGTAAAAAATATTGTGGAAAAACCTGCTTTTTGTTTGGGAGTTAAAAAAGTATTGTTACCTTTGCAATCCCTTTTTGAGGGGTAGTTCTTTAAAATACTGTAAAAAGCCGCTTTAGCTCAGCTGGTAGAGCAACTGATTTGTAATCAGTAGGTCGCTGGTTCGATTCCGGCAAGCGGCTCGGAGAAAATGGGGATATACCAGAGTGGCCAAATGGGACAGACTGTAAATCTGTTGTTTCGACTTCGGAGGTTCGAATCCTCCTGTCCCCAC
>CBIHOL010000106.1:0-12883 GCA_966211905.1 uncultured bacterium | reverse complement strand
GGCTTTACATCAGGGATTTTTCAAATTCACCTGAGAGGGGTTGTGCAACGGCCACTGCTGTTATGCCCAGTGTTTGTCACTTTGCAAACTGTCGGGTCCATGCCTTTGTATAAAGGAAATATGAACCTGAAGGCAGAGTCGATATGTCTATAATTTTATCTTCTCCTTTTTTCACAGTCTCTCCGTTAGAATTCAGAACCTCAAATTGAACACTTTCTTCGAGAATAATCCGATTATTCATAATCCACAAGTTTCCGTCGTCATTAGATACCTCACTTTCCAATTTAAATTCTTCAGACAATGCTTTTTCAGGATAAGTCATGACTAGACGGTAGATATTAGTCCCCTTATGAAATTTTACTCTTGTCGTTAGTGTCAGAGTGTTCACGGTCGGAGGATCTTTTGGTGAAGAAATTGTAAAAACACCTAGATGAGGAATAACTGTAGTCCACTGACCCGCTACCAGTTTTTCTAAATGAATTCTACATCCATCACGGCCCTTATATGTCACACTCCAATTGATGTCACCCATTGAGTTGATAGAGACGTCTGTGAGTTTCGCTTCTTGCATTGTCTGTCCTGATGACACGATGGAAACGAGGAAAAGGGTCAAAAATATAAAAATTCGCATGGGTGTCCTTTTACTTAAGATGATGAGAATAACAAAATTCCACATTAATTCACCGCTCCAGGGTCGGGTCAAACATTAGGCATAAGTTTTGCAAGCAGCCGCCGGCCCCTTTTCAGAAACCGCCGGTGTTTAAAAGTACGAATTTCTTCCCTATGCTAAAATTTCGGATGCACGCGCGCCACAATGTCAAGGTGCAAAGCACACCAAATATTTACAGCGCGCGCTTACGAGAAGCCGCATCTGTCCGGCAGGTGCTTGCTTGCTGTTAGCGGGTGGGTTTGCGAAAATAGTTTAAGTATTGTTTGCTTCTCTGCTTACAATTTTGTTGATGGAATTTCAAAATTGCCACCATTTCTTTTTTGTCTTTGGTGGAAGTTTGAAAACTGTCGGGATGATTGTGTACATTGAATAAATGGAATCTTCCAGTCCGTTTGCAAATTGCTTGCTGACTTTTGCAAAAGGATAAACCATGTTTTTGGTGTCAAACGAAATTGCAACTTGTCCGTTTTCGTCAAATACCCATTTTCCACCGTAATTTTCAATAATGCATTGTCCAAGAAACGCTCCGCAAGAATTAATCAGGCCTTTCGATTCCTCCTCAGAGAACCGGGTCTTTTGTCGCTCGATAAACTGCTCAAGATATTGTACGGAGCCAGCGTCGTACATTAGATCGAGTTCAGTTTTGACTTTTTCAGCTAGGTTTGTTAATTCTTGCATCGTCTTTTTTTGATTGTCAATTTTTATCACTACCGGTGTCCGACCGCAAACTGCCCGCTAAACGTATTGCAGCTTGCCGCCGCCGGCGTCTCCAACCACCGCCGACTTTTAAAAATACGAAATTCGTCCGAACGCTAAAAGTGCAAAATGCGACGCCGCCAAAAATGTCCTGCCGAAGGCACCATTAAAAAAGCGGCGGCACGCGCAAAACGGCTGTCTTTTTCCCGGTGGCGGCAGGGTGCTGTTATGTTTAGTGCGCATGAAGATGCCACGACCTTGTTATTGTTAAGTTAAGATAAATCAACCTTGTCAGTAGTTCGTATTTTTTTTCTCGGTTTCCCCTGCTCGTCAAAGTATTGAATACTGATTTTGAACTTGTGTCCGTATGAACCATACCAACCTTTTCGTTTCTCGATGGATTTTATTTTACCGTCTGGGTAATACTTTGTTGTCGAGAGGAGAATTTTTGTATAAGAGTCTGTATAGCATCGCGACCCACTTCCTCGTCTTACTTTTGATTCAACTAAAACTTGACCATCAACAGAGTCCTTTTCGATTTTTTGATGCCACTTATGACAATAGCATTTGTTGCAGGAATCTGAACTGTGTGCCCGATGTATTTCTATTTGTGCCGAAATAGTGAATTTGTGCCCAATTAAAAATAATAAGAATAAAAACTTCATTTGTCAAGGATAAACTACAACAGTCCTGGCGCATTGAACATAACGGATTGCGGCTAGCCGCCCCGGCGAATCTCCAGCGGACATTTGAGCGATATTGTGCGGTGGTATGTTCTGAGCATAGTTTTCCTTTACCGTAAGCTGTGATGTGATTGGAAATTCCGTCTGTAGCTTCGCTATTTTTATCATTTCGTGATAACCAGATATCTCCTTAGGTATGGACAAATCAAAATGCATTTTGACTTTTAAACAGAAATCTCCGCCCTTATCTAGTCCAATTGAAGTTCTGCAGGTCCGCGTATCACTACCATTAAAGGAAACTAAGTCGTGTACGTCTTCGTAAACCTTTACAGCGTTTTTAAATATATCCGGGGTCATATAATTTACTTTAAACGTTGACAACTTTCGTAAAACTTTCTTCCAAACTTTGTCAAAATGTATTCAATATGCGGCTCTCGGGAATCTTGTTTTCGAGGTTCGGAAGGACCGTCGTCGATTATTTGTGTAATACTACTGAGTGGTGGTTCTGAAACTAAACCTAGTCTTTCAACATTTACAAGATCATCTTCGACCAATGTTTCATAAGATTGTCCATTCAGTTGAATTTCAAAACGACTGGTATAAGTATAGAACACCTGACCGCTTTCATATGCAAACTTAAGTACCCGAATATCCCTTGTTGATAGTTGTTTTAAGACATGCGGAAATGATTCTTCGTGTAAGTGCTTGTCGGGGTCTAAGTAGTTTGCCATAAGATTATCCCATAGTTCCTGCAACTCAGGTTCTTCTTCGATAGCAATCCCTTCGAGATATGGATATAT
Organism: uncultured bacterium; assembly: GCA_966211905.1. Taxonomy (GTDB): domain Bacteria; phylum Bacteroidota; class Bacteroidia; order B-17B0; family Aurantibacillaceae; genus Aurantibacillus. The sequence continues at coordinate 10,034 of CBIHOL010000106.1, read as the reverse complement.
TGTCTTCAGGTTTAACATGCGGAGTGGTAAGCGCATATTTTCGCATTTACTTGCTAACGAGAGCATCCTCTCTAATTGGTTACGCGCGAAACGTTCTTTAAGAGGTTGGGCCATCCAAGCACCAATCACATCAGCTGTTGGACCAAAAAGTCTCTGCGCTATAGTACCGGACTGTTGCACAGTTTCTTTTACTATCTCGTCTTTCATTTTTTTATTATTTATACCAAAATAAGAAATGTCAGCAGGCAATCAGGAATATAAAATCAACAAGTGGATCTACTTCTGAACAAACGGTCACGTTACGTGTCGGGGCATTGCGCATAACGGATGGCGAACTAGCGCCGCCGGCTTTCCTGATGCCGCCGGGTGTCAAAGTGGCCGGGTGTCCGCGGTGAAGTTAAAATAAAATACGTAAACGCGCCACTATGTCCCGGCGCGAAGCACGCAAATATTTATAGCGTTTGCATGCTGAGAGCTGCCTCTTGTCCCGGTGGCACCAGTTTGCCGTTAGGCGCTGCCTCGTTTCCACCAGATTACCATCTGAAAGTCTGTTAAGAGTCTACAAATATTACCTGACCTGTCTAAACCAATAAAAGAACCATAACAACCATCACCGTGCCCAGTAGCAAAAGTCGCCAATGAATAGTTTTCAAATTTATGTATAGAACCAAAAAAATCTGATTTATACCATTTACTATTTGAGAATGCCTTGCTCCATTCTTTTTGATCCAGAAGATTAAATTTTTCAGCTGCAATTCTGTCAATGAATAAACCTTGTCCACCGTCTACTGGATGACAATCCAAAAAAACCGTCGTGTCTATAACAGAAATGCCTCGTTGATTATCTCGAACGGCATACTTCCATTGATATACAGGTTCGTTGGAAAATAGAATGCGACTGAATGCAACTCTGCCGTTTCTCGATGAGTCCTGCGTGATTGCCAATTGCACATCAAAATAACCAGTAGGAAATACGTCCATAAATGCGACCGCGTCTCGTAAAACAATTGGGTCGCAAGCAATAATCTTTCCGCTTTCAATATTGATCTTACCAATATTAATTGTCTGGAATGAATAAAAATTAGTTCCGCATTCAGTTTTTGCCACTAAAACTGTAGAATCGGAAAATGCAGACTCAAAGCAAGTCGGAAATTCTTGTCCAATGTATTTAGAGCTTGAAATAGAAGATGAAAAAACCTTGATTGGAATAGTGGGATCTTCGCATGGGATTCCATTCTCAAGTTTTTTGTCCTGATGGTTACTACAAGAAAAAATAAGTAAGGAAATTATTAATGAAATTGTTTTCCGGCTTACTGCGGCCGCAAATGTCTCTCGGACCAGCTTGCCTTGTTCACTTACCTCTAGTTCATTTAATTCTTGCTCAGAAACGGTCTCTAAATTTTCATTTAATTTTATCCGGTCAACACTTTCAGAAAGATCTCCTGCGAGTTCGCGCTTCCAGCAGAAAGCATTTATTCCTGCATCAAAAGGAGAAGAAACAAGATCGTGAAAACTTGCGACGCAGAGGATCTGGCTTTTCGCGGAAAGTTGATCCATTATGATTTTCTAAGTGGTTTGGCGTATCTCATAGCCTTTTGATATTTTCTGTTTGATGAGCCTGGCTTTTTCAGCTTCGGCCTGTGAAGCCGATTCATATGATTTGATGATCTTTTGACCTTTGGTATCTACCTTTCCGTAGGTAATTACAAGGTGCTGATCCTCTGTTTTAATTTCCCAGAACTTGTTTGAATTGTCGGAGGTGCATATTAGCCGCACGCAATTGCTGTCTGTAGGCGACTGTTCCATTGGAACTTCAGTAGCGGGCAGTATCTCCGTATGAGCAATTACCGCGGTAGATTCAGGTGCAGGTTCGGGTTCTGCTACTTCTCCATTGATGAACGAGAGTATTTTCTTCAGAATTTTGCCGCGATCCTCGTACCAGTCCTTTGAAAAGACTTGCAGGATCTTCCAGCCGCTATTCCTGAGGATCTCAGGCTTAAAAATGTATTGTTCAAGCAGGTCATTGTTGCTGTAGTGCAATAGATCATCCACAAGAATGCCCGCCATGTAATGATCTTCGTTTGCAGACTTTTTTATGGCGATATGACATTTAAAATGACTTTGGCCAATAAAATTCTTTATTATAAATCCTTTTTGCCTGAGGTCGCTACTGATCTGGTCAATTATCGCCGACTGCTGAAGATGGCCGTTACTATTTTCGTCATGCGAAATTACCGAACGCAGCACAAGATTAGCCATCTCCATATTGCCTTTTCCGGCAAGCTCAGCGTACTGCAGGTATTTGCGAAAGAAGTTAGCGCCTTCATTGTATTCATTTTTTATATCGGTGTACTTGATAGAACTTACTACGCACATATGTTTTTTGGCCCGCGAGAAGATCACGTTAAGTCTTTTTTCTCCACCACGGCGGTTTATAGGACCAAAGTTCATTATCATTTTGCCGTGTGGGTCGTAGCCGTAACAGGTGCTCATGATTATGATGTCGCGTTCATCACCCTGAACGTTTTCCAGGTTTTTAAAGAAGATCCCTACAAACTGATTATCTTCTATCCGCTTGTATTCCTCTTCCATTATCTTCTCGAACTCTTTATCGGAGGCGCACAGTTTTTGCACAGCATTTTCTATCTCACCCTGTTGTTCCATCGAGAACGCTACGACGCCAATGCTCTGACCGTTTTTTTCAGAAAGCAGTGTCCTGATCAATTCGGCTATGTATTCAGCTTCGGCTATATTGCTCCGGCTGTCGTATACGCCATGTTTCAGAAGGTGATAGGTGATCGGCTGACGTAATATCTTTTTTGCAAAATCAACAGCGTCTTCTTTTTTGTGCGCAATTATTTCCTGGAACTCTAGTTGATTGTCCTGCGCATCAGGTATGGTGAGCAGCTCATTTCGGTAAAACGAGGCATTTGAAAATGCTATCAGCGATTCGTGACGGCTGCGGTAATGCCAGCCCAGCATCACCGATGGGAATTTTCTCGCCCCCTGGGTAAGAAAACTGTCTGCATCCAGGGCAAACAGGCTGCCTTCATCTTCTTCATTTACCCAAAGATCATCCGGATCAGCAGCGTTACTGCTAAAGTAATTGCTCGGGGGCATTTGCATCTCATCTCCCACAATTATAGCCTGCGATGCCCTGTAAAGCGGCGGTATACCTTCTTCAAGCGTAATCTGGCTGGCTTCATCAAAGATCACCACATCAAAATAATCAGTCTCAAGAGGTAGGGTATCCGACACGCTCAGAGGACTCATTAACCATACCGGTTTGAGCTCACGAATGATCTGCCCTGATTCTGAAGTGGCAAGGTCGCGTATTGATTTGTACCGCATGCTTTTGCCAAACTCATTTTCAAGGATTTTTCTGCCCTCCACAAGTTGTTTCTTTTCCTCTTTTTCAGCATTCGATTTTCCGGCAATCGACATTTCTGAGACCTTTATTAATTTATTCAGTCTCTCCTGCTGGCACGCAACAATGTAGTCTGCATTTAATCGCAACAATTCTTTATACAGTTTTTTGATCCGCCAGATATGATGCATGATCGTTTCTCCTTCCACTTTCCGTACATCGCGTCTTGTGTGAAAGAAGTTTTCGAGGCTGGCCTTGGCAAGAAGTGCCTTTACCTGCACCGGCGTTACACTATGACGGGAGATGAGCTGTTTCACTGAAGAATGAGCAGCATTCAGATCTTTTACAATGGGTCCGATCGCGCTGATATCCTTTGCCCGGCCAAGCAAGTCCTGCAGGAGAACGTCGATATCCTTCAGACCTTTTCCTGAAATGTCCCGCAGGTTCTCGTTCAGCGATATGGTGAGTTTCTGCACAAGGACATTCAGTTCAGCGAGTTCCCGCAGCACATTAACATCAGTATTTTCATCTAATGCGAACCGTGTTGCCTCGTTTTTCATTTTAACTGCAAGCTCAAGGATTCTGTCCTGCAGTGCCAACACATCGCCCAGTTCAAAATGTTGTTCCTGATCCTCACGGTTCTTTTGCAATTCATTCCGAAGTGCATACTCCTGTTTCAGGTTTTCTACCACTTGTGTGTACGTTGGCTTTACCTGGTGTTTTGAAAAGTCGTAGGCCTCACGAACTGAGTTTTTTACCTTTCTGTACGATGAGTTGAGAAAGGAAAAGAATGATTTTTCGTTTTTTGAAATTATACTCAGTGCATTTTCCGTGTCGGTTTCAGAGAACTTGTTTTTCCAGGCGCTGTTTTTAGCTGCTGCCTCGTCAACAGAGCGCTGTAATGCTTTTAATTTCTGAACAGCATCCGAAAATTGACGGCGTAAATCGCTTCCTTCATTGAGAAGATCCGTTTTTCGCTTCTCCTTAAAAGGCAGAATGTGAGTGATGTCTGATAAAAAGTTTCTGAGCTGGGTTAGATCGTTTAATTGCCCATCAGGAACATCCGATAGTTCCAGCCTTTCTGAGATCTCGTTTACGAGCTCAGATATCTTCGACAGTTCTTCTTTTAATTCAAACGCTGCTTTGTCTTTTGCAGCCACTCTTTCATTTAAATGCCTGAATGGATGGTTTGCAAAATGAGGATCTCCCGAAACTTCTTTTAAAACAGATGACAGTTTCTCGATACTTTCACCATAATTTATCCATTCCGAGTAACCCTTGAGCCCGTCGGCTAGCTTTTCAATCTGCCCGTTCAGTTTATCACCGGCTGAAACCAGTATTTCGATCAGTTCCCTTATCATCACACCGGCCTCTTCGGTCCGATGTTGCATGCCTTCGTGAAAAAGATGGATGAAATGCAGTTCTTCGGAGATCTTTGCCACTACCTCGCTCCTTTGCTGCCGGCATGTATTAACGGAAAGACTCTTTTTAGTGAATTGCTCAAATGTAGATTTGAGATTCATTATAAAGTCCTTTTTATCGGTCTGAGAATCATGGATCAGGCAACAAAGCTGATCTAGCCCTTGTTGTTTTAACCTGTAATAAACAACGTCGATCGCTGCGCGTTTTTCGCAGACAAACAATACTTTTTTACCTCTTGCCACGAAGTCGGCAACGAGGTTAGTGATGGTTTGAGATTTTCCGGTACCCGGAGGACCCTGAATAATATAGCTATCTCCTTTTCTTGCGTAAATAACGGATCTGTTTTGCGTAGGATCTGCCTGAACAACATTATACTGCTCCTTTACACCGGGGTCATCGATCTGCTGCTGCGAAAGTGTTTTTGGTTTGTCGGTGAATAAGGAGTCAAAAACTTCACTTCGGATCTCCTCTTCAATTATTTTATTGTAATCCCGCACCAGCGACATTTTTTTATAGTTGAAGTTCCCGAGAACAATGTTGCAGGTGTCAAATTCCCATTTAAACGGATTTGCGGCACCTTCGTCCAGTTGGTACAATTCCCTTGTGGTCTCTGTAAGATTGGGGTCGGTAAAGTGATTGGCAGCCGGCTTAATATCTTTATTGATAAGGAATTCAAGTGAAGAGAATTCCGGCTTTACGTAATTCCTGAAAAGCTGCAGACCCAAAGGCTGGAAACTTTCTGAAGAATAAGAATAATCGAGATTATGAAATGAATGGGTCTTTCTTGTTTTGTTTACCCTGCGTTTGTACTGTGAAAGCGTTTGCCTTGCCTGGGCATGGATCAGTTTGATCTTGGGTTTATTATTATACTCAACCACAATACCTGAACGCGCTTTTTCCACTTGTGTTTTAATATCAGTGTAAAGTTTCTCAAGACTCATTTCTGATAACTGGATAGTTTCGGGCAGCTTTATATCATAAAGGTCGCGCAGCATAAAACTCAGAACAGGATTGATTTCTGCTTCCGTATCCACAATCTCAAGGATGAACTGATCCTTAATTCCTTTTTTCTTTACAATATTAACAGGCACAAGAACCAGGGGCGAACTGATCTTTTCTGTGGACTGCTCTTTAATATTATACCAGTTCAGGAAGCCAACAACCAGTTTAAGCTGGCTAAATCCGTATTCGTTCACATCCTTGTTTGCTTCAAGCCTGATCCGGTCGAGTGTGGGTGCAATGTAAGCGTTGTCTTCAAAACGGATATACTTTGAAAGTGAAATGTCTTTCCCCTTACTTACTTTTTCGGATACGTCGCCGTTCCAGTAAAAAAGTGACTCCGGATCAATGTTTTTGTAGTTCAGTACCGAGGGCACCGATGATACTGACAGGTTCAGGAATTTCAGGTTAGGTTTAAAATAAAGCAATCGGTTTCTCCGGCTGAAGTCAAAAAGCCGGTTTCGGAGCTTTGCCTGAATGTACTGTTGCCTGTTTAATTTCTGATTGTTCTTTGCGGTGGCTATCGCCGCCAGGTCATGTTCTGTTTCGGGATTATAATCCCGGTAATTCTTCAGGTTGTCAATTATTTCACCCAGATCTTTCCATCTTTTTTTGCGATCAAGCTCGGTCATACCAACAATAATATTGGCAATAGATGGATGGATGTTGTTATTGAGAAAGATCATGCTTTCACGGTTATCGGCAAAGCTGGTGAGATCTTCTTCTTCGGAAAAGTCGAGTCCCAGCGAAAGGCTGGCAAGGATAAGTCCGAGAACAAAGATATCGGTCACTGCATCATGATGTCCTGACTCTATTTCATAAGAGCGGTAATTGGTGAGGTACACTGGCATTGTAATTTCACTGTCCGCTTCCGTTTGCACAAGCCTGTTGTTTACTTTTACCGAGCTGTATTCTCCTATATCCGTTGATTCTTTTAAATGCCCGCTGATCTCAAAAGTTGTCCCGGTATCTGGAGTTATTGCTTTGATTCGGGATAGATTGTTTTTCGGCGAGCTAATAAGGTTTTCATCGATGTCAAGTTTTTCGTTGGTGATCAGTAAAGAACTGATATCATCAAGGGGTGCCACTTTGCCACTGAGGTGGAAGGAGTGAACTTCTTCAAGCAGGGGCATGATCACGGCTACCACATCATCATTGGTAAACCCCCCGGCGTGGTTGGCCTCTCGGAGAAAAGTAAGGAACCGTGTTTGATTTATGACTATCATTTCAATATGTTTTTTCCTGTTCAGATTCCATTACTTTGTTGAGTGCCGCAGAGGCATTGCGTGCAAACTCGGAAAATTTCTTTTCGCTTAAACCGAATTCTTTCCTCATTATTTTGCCAAGCGTTTCTTTTAATTCCAGTTGTTCTGCGATATCGAGCATCAGACCACACGCCTGTTCTGAAATTTCAGGATCGCACATAGCGAAATCAAGCATTACATAACTGTAATAATCAAGCATGCTCTGGCTTCCGCCCGTTAAAGCCTTTTTGAGTTCAGGAGTGATCATGGCTTGGGAGTCGGTTTTAAAATCCTGGAAAAACTGCTGATAATGCGCTTTCTGGTGATCGCCCTGCATCCATTTTGGCTTCATGATGAGTTGTATGAGTTGCCTGGTATGATCGTACACGGAATTTTTTGTAAAAAGGTTCAGGTGAAACATGTTTAATTTACCAAGAACTATTTCACTTATCATCTCGTACGATGCATCACCGCTTTTGGAAAAGAGATCAATTGCCTTGGCGCGAATGAACGATTCGGGGTGGGACTCACCAGCGGAACCTTTTTCAAGTTTTGAAAGTATTTCATCGGCCTGCTTTACATAATTTTCAGCAGATATCTTATCCAGACCTGTCTCAACCTTTACAAGTGTGGATATTACCGTGGCAGCATCATTACAAACGCTCAATGCCCCCAGGTCGCAATATAATTCAGTAAAAAGGCTGAATAGCCTGGAGGTTTCACTATAGGAATCATCGCTGCGGTAATCGTTGCCAATTGCATTAATAATACGGCTCGTCGTTTCAAAGTCACCATTTTCAACAGTGTACAGCAATACATGCGAAAGTTCATGCGCAATAAGGGCAAGCAATTCGTTTTCATTAAGCGCCTTAATTATTGGACCTGAAAGCACAAGGTGCGCTTCATTCTCAATGAAGATTATACCAGCATTCGTGTCCTGCGAGTATTGTGACTGGTAGATAGTGACGGGCACGATAATGCCCAGTTTCTTTTTCGCCGTCTCAAGCAGGTTGTAAATCTCAGTTTCCGCTCCCGGCTCCAGGCGGTAAGTATTTTTGAGCAGCTCATCCCTGAAATTTTGGGTTTGCTCGGTCTTAACTTTTACTTCTGAAAACCATTTCCAGGTTTTTTCCTGCTTCTTAAAATAATCTCTCAGCTGGTAGTGAAATTCGAATGGCTTTGGCATGTGGCGTACGTTTGGGCAACAAAATAATGAAGAATGAAAGATAAAGCATATAGTTTATTTGTGCAATATCAATGTCTTTGCGATAAAATGCGGCCTGTTTCTTTCCGTTGGGCCGCTTTGCGCTGTTAGGCGCTGCCCTTCAGGTATTTTGTCTATTCTTATAACTGATCTGCGCGAGCCTTGATCATATTGGTCATCTTCTATAGCTTTAAGCTTAGCGATGGATTTATAATAATATCAGGTTTTTTTATTATTGACAATCATATCCGGAAGAACCTGCATAATGTACTTGCCTTTATTTACTTATAAACAAAGCATATTACCTGTTTATTTATGACGACCTTGAGAAATGGATATTAAATTAAAAGTAGGTGAAATAATTAAGATAATTAGTTTAATACCAAAAGCATTTCATGCCACACAGTTAACAGTAGCATTAGTTGGAAATAATAAACCAACTGACATCAGGATCTATTTTTCTAATAGTAAAGCAGATCTAGAAAATAAAAATTTCGCTGATTTACCTTACATTCAATTTAAATCAGATCCGGATAAACCTAAGCATAATTTTAAGCCTGTTTATAATGATTTAGATAAGGCCTACGATTATTGTTTTATTGAGACAGATAAACCTGCCGCCATATCTTCGGAAGTGGTGCTGTATTATGAAGGCCTGTAGCACGCGCAAATACATGTTCCGCTTGCCTGTGCGAGAGCGATAGCGGGAGTCTGCTCACCTCCCCGTCAGAGCGAACTTCTTTAAAGCTCTCAAAATTTTTAGCGCGTGATTTAAAGTTGCAATACAAGGCGGTAGACTTTTCACAAGCTGACTTTAGCCGTGATTGCGCAAAAAAAAAGCAAACCTTTTGAGTTTGCAGATCTGAATTATTGAAAATCTTTTTAAAGCCGGGAAACATTAACGGCGTTCATACCCATCCTGCCGTCTTGTGTATCGTAACTTACACTATCATTTTCGCGAATGTTGTCGATTAAACCGGTAGACTGGACGAAAACTTCCTGTCCGTTGTCACCTTTAATAAATCCGAAGCCGCGTGCTTCGTTAAAAAATTTTACTGTTCCTTTATTCATCTTTTTGTTTTAGTTATAAAATTGAACCTTAAGGTTCGTTAATTCTTGTTTTTCCGATAATATATGGGGCTCGGGACCGTAATAACAGTTTAATGGAGTAAACCCTTACCTTAAATTTCAAAAAATAAAGGACTGTTTTGGTGCAGCCCTTCAATTGAAACAGGTTAAAAAAAATCTATGCTACACTCACATTGATTGCGTTTAATCCTTTTTTGCCGTCCTGCGTGTCATAAGTTACGCTGTCGTTCTCACGAATCTCACCATTTAACCCTGACGCATGAACAAAAATTTCTTGTCCATCATCGCCTTTAATAAATCCGAAACCTTTAGCCTCGTTAAAAAATTTTACTGTGCCCTTGTTCATAATCTGTTGTTTTGTTCCGTATTATGGAACTTTATTAGTGAATGATTAATGGCCTGCGCATTTTGCTCAGGAACTCTTTGATAAAAAATGTTGAGTTAATTGGAATGTAAAGCGATTTACAGACTGATTGAGATAACAATCTTCTATTGAAGAATATAAATATACGATTTATTTACCGGATAACCTACGGATTGATCGAAGGAACCGGCCAAAATAAAATGTTTTACCTATGTTTAATCCCTCGAAAAAAAGGCAAAAAGTTTTAAAAATCAAAAACCCTCGAAAGCTATGCTATTCGAGGGTTTCCTGTTGGTAGCGGGAGATGGATTCGAACCAACGCCCTTCCCTTTCAGGGAAGGGTAT
>CBIHOL010000105.1:0-13083 GCA_966211905.1 uncultured bacterium | reverse complement strand
GGAGCTGCTTGAGCGGGATGGAGCGTAAGCACAAAGAGACTTCGATTTCACACGCTACCACGAAGGACACTACGCCCACCGCACAGGCAGCTTACGGTTTAAATTGAAGACATAGGCACATAGGGAGTGTCCTGCATTCCGTAAGTTTAAACACTCGGCAAGCAGCTGGGAGCTGCTTGAGCGGGATGGAGCGTAAGCACAAAGAGACTTCGATTTCACACGCCCCACGAAGGACACGACGCCCACCGCACAGGCAATTTGCGGTTCAAATCAAACACATAGGCACATAGAATGCGCAGGCGTGCGTCATGCATTCAGGTAGTTTAAGCACTAAGGACACAAAGAGACTTCGATTTCACACGCCCCACGAAGGACACTACGCCCACCGCACAGGCAGCTTACGGTTTAAATTGAACACATAGGCACATAGGGAACATAGGAAATCGGGTTGTATTCAGATTCCAGAAAAAGCACATTGAAAAACCGACCACTTAATAGCCGGGAAAAGTATTTGGCATCCAAAACCTGCCGCCACATGAAACGCAGGATCACTTGTATATTGAAATCCTGCGAATTTTTGGTAATATTGGTTTTATGCGTGTAAGTATTTGGATCATTCTGTTGGCACTATTAAGTGTAAATGCGCATGCGCAGGGAGAAGAAAATCTTGTGGGGAAGTGGACATTTAATGACGGAACGGCGATTGATGCGGTAACCGGAACTTCTGCCAGGGACGTTGGTGTTTCATACGTGCCCGACCGGTTTGGTAATAAACGCGCGTCCGCCTATTTGCACGGCAACCATGGGAGTTATCTGAATCTTGGTACTGATGGCAGGCTTAAACCCGCCAAGGGGACCATTTCCATCTGGGTGAATATTGATATCCCGATGTACGGAGGACAAGGTGTGGAAGGCAATCCAGTTATCATCACAAAGAATAGTAAGAATGATGATTTTTTTGAAGCGTATAGCATGTCGTATGACTATAACGTTCACAAAATGGTTGCATCCACCACGCTATCGGAAGAACGGCAGGTTACGCTTCACTCCTCGATGATCTTTACCATCCGCGAATGGCATCACCTCGTATTAACTTACGATGATAATTACAGTTGTCTTTACATTGACGGAAATCTTGATCTAAAAATGGCCAAGAATTTCAGAACGGTTTTTAACCCGGAAGATTCGGTGGTAGTTGGTAATATGGCCAATATTAAAAATAACCGGTTTCTCTGTGCGAGTGTTGATGATATTTCTATTTATAACCGCGTGCTTTCTGCAGCTGAGGTCAATGAACTTTATGCAGCGCCGGACTTTAACCGGTTTAATATTTACCTGAAGTGGTTTTACCGGATCCTGGCCTGTGTGGCTGTTGCAGCACTTCTGATATGGCTGTTGATGTGGAGGTCGAGAAAAAACCTGCGGCTGCAGCAGGAGCGGAACAAGCTGAATGCGCGCCTGAACGAACTCGAAACAAAAGCGATCCGCACACAAATGAATCCGCACTTTATCTTCAACTCGTTAAACACCCTGCAGCGTTTTATACTGGAGGAAGATATCCAAAGCTCGCATCAATACCTTAAGATGTTTTCAAAGCTGCTTAGAAGGCTGATTGAAAGCAGTGTCTCAGATTCGATTTCCTTGCAGGAAGAGCTAGAGATAATTGAAGGATATGTGGCTCTTGAGAAAATGCGCTTCGACAATTCGTTCCATTTCCGGATATCTTCACAGGTAAAAGAACCAGCAAGAACTTTTATACCATTTATGCTGATCCAGCCTTTTGTTGAGAATGCGATCTGGCATGGCTTGCTGCATAAGGAAGGGGAAAGGAACCTGGATATCACCGTGAATGAACATGACGGCAGCAGACTGATCTGCAGAATTGAAGACAATGGAGTAGGACGCGACAATAAAAAAGATTCTTCCGATCAGTTAAAAAAGAAATCGCTTGCCACGGATTTTATACGCCAGAGACTGGAGTTGCTGCGACAATCGACCGGTGTCGACTGCGGATTTTCGATAGAGGATAAAAAAGACGCGGAAGGAAAAGGCACTGGTACCATCGTTACGATATTAATTCCCAAATTAAATACACCATGATGCATTGTGTAATAATTGATGATGAAATGAACGGTGTGATCAGTCTGAAACTGCTCATCGCTAAATTTGTTCCTGAGCTAAAGGTGGTAGCCTGCACTACACAGGCGGCGATTGGAGTTGAAATGATCAACGATTATCGTCCTGATATTGTTTTTCTGGATATCAATATGCCGGTGCTGAATGGTTTCGAGCTACTGGAAAAGCTTAAATTCCGAAATTTCCATTTGATATTTACAACAGCGCACCAGGAGTTCGGGATAAGAGCCATCCGGCAGAATGCAAAAGATTATTTGCTGAAGCCTATTGATGAATCGGAGCTTATTGCTGCCTTCACGCGGATACAAGCGAATAATGAAGACAGCTTCAGGTCGCAGGAGCTTGAAAGGATCATAGGTGAAGTAAATGATAAAAGAAACCTGAAGATCCCATTACATTCCAAAGGCGAAATTGAATATGTGCGTCCCGTTGATATTGCCTGTATCGAAGCAAGTTCTAATCACTCACTCGTGACGCTGGTAAACGGTTCAAATATTTCGGTGAGCACTTCATTAAAGGAGTTTGAAGAGATGCTGTGCGATAAGAATTTTAATTTTATGAGGATCCATCATTCCTATATCATTAACACGGACTGTATAACCCGGTACATAAAGGACAATTCCGGATCGGTGCTTATTAGTGGTAAAAAGTCTATCCCGATCTCGAAAAAACATAAAGAAGAGTTGCTTTCTGTATTAGGTATTTCGTCGGTCCAGGATAAGTAAGTGCGGTTTTAATGAAAACACATAGGCACATAGAGTGTGTCGTGGTTCCGTTTGTTTAAACACAAAGGACACAAAGAGACTTCGATTTCACCCGCCCCCACGAAGGACACTACGCCCACCGCACGGGCAATTTGCGGTTTTTATTAAACACATAGGCACATAGAGTGTGTCGTGCGTTCCGTTTGTTTAAACACAAAGGACACAAAGAGAGTTGGGTTACAGCTCACACACATGCTGGCCCAAACAGCCGCTGGCTGTTCGTCCGCCACGAAGGACACTACGCCCACCGCACAGGCAAGTTGCGGTTTTTATTAAACACATAGGCACATAGAGTGTGTCGTGCGTTCCGTTTGTTTAAACACAAAGGACACAAAGAGAGTTGGGTTACAGCTCACACACATGCTGGCCCAAACAGCCGCTGGCTGTTCGTCCGCCACGAAGGACACTACGCCCACCGCACAGGCAATTTTCGGTTTTTTAAAACACATAGGCACATAGGGCACATAGGGGGTTCTTCGTGCAGCCGATAGCTATCGGTTCCGGTAGTTTAAACCCTAAGGACGCAAAGAGAATTGGGTTTTACAGGTGAGGATCAGTGTTTTACAAAGCTACTTTGCTTTTGGCAGTTAAAAAGTAAACCGCATTAAAAAACCGACCACTTATATATTTATACCGGTATTCTGCATTAGCTGGTTTAAATAAACCTAACGGGATAAGTATCTTAATGCTGCCGAACGGTTATATAACCAAGTAAGCGGGACTTACACCTAAAATTAAGAAATCAAGTACGGTTTTTCCGTAGGTGGTTTTTCACGCCGTCGCAGGACGATTATGTGATCGTTATCTTTCGCCCTTTATTTCCCTTCAGCTATTTAGAAATGAGAATAAGCTTCTATTATTTCATTAGGTCACAATTGCAATTGAGAATTTGCTTTCTATGATCTGATAGAATTATGTAAAGAGATCAATTGGTCTCAGATAATTTCAACTGCACACGATAAACAATAAAAAAGGTCCGGGTTTTCACCCAGACCTTTAAGTGGCATATACAATATTGATTATTCGCGAATCATTTTCTTTGAGTCTATCACTTTACCGTCGATCATTAATGCATAGGAATAAGCTCCATGTGTGAGATCGCTCGCAAATACCTGTAATGCGCCTTTGCCCTTTTGCGTAATTTCAACCACTTTAATTATGTTTCCCTGGCTGTTGCTAAAAATGATGCTGGCAGTTCCAAATCCTTCGGGAATAAAGTAATTGATCAATGTAGTTTCATAGAATGGATTAGGAACATTCTGTTCCAGGACCACGGTTTGCTTGTCAGTAAGTTCTACAGCGATCGCATTTTCAGGAGCTTTTGGTCCGTTGGTGGCGAGCAGTTGTTTTAATTCATCGATCTGTGCCTGTTGAGATTTAAACGCTTCGATCAACACTGGGATCATTCCCTGGTAATTAACTGCAAGGTATCCGTTAGCGTCGGTTTTTACCAGTTGAGGAAAAACCTCTTTTATTTCCTGGGCGATGAAACCAATCTGCTCTGCATTATCGAATCCTTTGTTTGGAAATTCTGCGCATTTAAGTTTGTAAGTATATCCATTGATTTTCATCAATTTTTCACTCACACTTTCCAGAGGTTTGATCTGAGTTTTAAACCGTTTGTCAGATATGATCGGAGTGAAATTTGTATAATAAGCAGTTCCGTTTACCATAAGGTCGCCATCGAGCCAGGCGGCCCAATCTTTACCAATGGCGCCGTCTTTGGAATTTGCTGGTTCGCCTGCAGCATAAATCCCGATATTGGCACCAGATGCATAATTGATAGCATACGTATTGGGAGGATTGTTACCTGTTGAAGGTCGTGCTGTAGTGTACACACCAATATTATTCAGTGAACTTCCTTCTGCCTGAAATTCTCCGCCGAAGTTATTCTGATTCTGAGAATTGCTTGTTCTTGAATTTCCAAAAACACCCACTGCTCTATAGCCGTTGTTTGCTTTACCCCAAACACCTATACTCTCTCCGGTTGTTTCACCATTACTGGATTCTCCCATTACTCCGGCGCTGGTAGCCGCAGCAAAGTTGTAACCGTTGTTGCCATAGACTGAAACACTTTTCGGGCTTACATATGGAGTCGGACTGGAATTGGTTATTTTACCTGTGTATGAATTGAACTTACCAATAGGGGCGCTTCCGCAATTATAACCAACATTTACTTTATTCTTCTGATGTTCATCATCAGTAAAGTTAAAGTCGAAGTTGTTTAATTTTATTTTATACTCTCCGGCTAATGGGTTATCCTGATCGGTGCACAGGTTACCAAGACAGCAGCCAAGCGGTGGGTCTCCGATGCATGAAGGGTCGAGAGAAACCGGAAAGGTCCTTGTTATATTTCCGCAAACAGTGGCGATAACCACCTGCACATTGCCAGGTTGCGCATTAGGACCAGGAGTGCCAGTGGCCTGATTATTACTGGATGTGAATGTCCAGCCGGCAGGAAAGGACCACGAATAAGTAGCATTCAAGTAAGCGCTGGTTGAGAAATTTTTAGGTGGATCGTTGGGACAAAATGTACTTGGTCCTGTGAAGCCGCAATCTGCATTGAACAGCTGCATGACTTCCGCCGCAGTGAGAGCCCGATCGTAAAAGTAGTAATCGTCCAACTCTCCCTTGTAAAAGCGACGATCATTCGGATCACTCGATCTCCCGATTTCCAGTGAACTCATAATAGTGTTTAATACCTGAGTTCCGGCGGTGATCTGGCAAGGATTTGTAATCACGGGATTACCGTCTACATAAAACACAATGTTGTTGAATGATACGTTTCCTCCGCCCCAGATTGCTACCACGTGATGCCAGATATTATTTGTCAGGCATGGCAATGGCCTTGTTATTGCCTTGTTTGAAACATCAAATCCAATCCCGTTAGCACAATAATTATGATCTATCTCGAAAGCTCCACCGGGACCTCCACCAAGATGAATCGATTGTCCATAGCAAAAAAGTGATTTTACCGATGCTGTAGAGTTGGTCACGTATGTATTATTCGTTCTCATCCAAAAAGATACCGACCGCGCCGCTGTGCCAACTGGTATCGATCCTGACCAATTATAATTAAGATAATCATCCACGCCATCAAACGACAGGGCTGAGCGGTCGATCCCGCAACGATCGGCGACAAAGATAGGCACACTAGAGCCGCTACCCTGATTCGCAAATCCGTTTCCGGATGTAAGGGTGTTGGAAAACTCCCAACGGTCAACAAGACCGTTTACGGGGACTGTTGCAATTGCCCACATGCCAGAAAGCATAGAGGCCAGTACTATTAACTTTTTCATGCTTGTTTAGTTTTAAAAACGCCTACTCTGTTTAAAGCTTTTCGGCTTCCGCTTGCAGGCCGCTACACGTCTGCTTTGGCCCCGGCATAAAAAAAAGAACTGTGCCGGAGCAAATGTATTTCGACTCTGACAAATCTGATGGATGAGCAGTGTACATTCCGGTTTCAATTTTACAAGTGGCAGATGTTTTAATGCGATTAGTATTTAGAAAAAGTGATTATGCTATATTTTTGCTATGTGATTTTCACGAAATCAAATGGAGGATTTATATATTCGCTGGAAAGTATGACAACGAACGCTGACCATTTTAGCTTACATAGTTTTACGCTGGAATGTGCAGTGCTGGCTGAGGTTAGCGTAGTTTGGAACTATCTTACCAATTCTGATTTAGTGAATCAATGGATGTCAGATGATAAAAACCTGAGCATTAGTACAGACTGGATAGAAGGTCACCCCATAAAAATAAAGGGAACTTTAAGTGGAAAACCATTTGTGAATGATGGCACAATAACAGGATTGGTGCAAGAGAAGACCTTACGTTATGAATACGTGAATTCAATTTCGCTGGAACATTATAAGATTGCAAAACAGGACGTGATTGAATTCACTCTTTCGGTTCATGATAACGGTACAAAACTGAACCTGAACTGCGAAACAAATTACACAGAAGTAGAAGAGAAGCATCTCCGTTTGTACTGGGGAGCTACGTTGAATGTGCTAAAGGAGATGGTGGAAAACGGGATTCGATGAATTTAATCACTCTCCATCTTTTCGCCAAATTCGGATTCAGGCGGATAATTCTCAATTTTTAATTTTTGAAATTAATCCTGGATGATCACCTTCCTCCGCGTATTTCCCCGCTGCTCAATCAGGATGACGTTCTTTTGTTTTTCAACCTGGTTTCCTGAAAGATCAAAATACACAGCGGGTTGCATCAGTTCTTCCGTTAGCTCCCTGATGCCGGTTGGTGCCATCCCAAACCACTCGTAAGTGACCTTCTGGTCTTTTTCCCAAGTGCTGCCATTAAGAACTTCACTTATATAATAATCCATTTTGCCGTCGGGATAATTGGTGAACTGATATCTTTCATCCATTTCCCATTTATTGTTGACCCACTCGTAGATCTCCTCTGTTATAACAAAACCGAAGATATCATAAACGACCACCGCCTTTAAACTATTTTCCCATAGTCCCCCCGTCCATTGTTTTAGGATCATCTCACTGGGGTTCCCTTTCGATTGCCAGGTATATAAGACCTGGATGTCGTTTTGCATGCTACCGGAAAGTAAAGTCTGTGACTGATATATCAATGGGTCTCCAACATTGTTATTAGTGTAAGTGGACGCCCTGTTCAGCTTCCATGCGCCGTTGTTCCACAATTTCGTTTCGTCGGAAATCAGAAAACCCTTTGCATCGTAAACATTATTTTCGAGCTGATTGTTGACAAGCGTACCCAGGTTCATGCTTTGCTTCAACCTGCTCGTAAGCTTGCTTTTTGCATTGTACGTACTCTGCGAAACGGAAGATAATACCCATGCATTGGTTGACTGGCTCCAATAATAATAACTGTTCTGCATTTCTTGTCCCGTGGCATTATTTGTATAGTTAAACTGGGATGAGGGCTGCCATGCACCCGGGGTAGGAGAGTAGGACTCATCCAGGGTCTCAATGAGATAGCCGGAAGCATCAATAGTATTTGTTTGACGGTAACTATTCACCCAGCCGTTGAACCAGCTCTGATTGGTAATTGAGCGTGGGACCTGGGCAAAGCTTCCGCTCACAACTATTAAAAACGAAAAAATAAAAATGTTTTTCATTGGGTTAGTTTTTAGATGGAGAACATTCTTCTTTCATTAAAGGTAGGAAAAATTACGAGTTACACTGTCCTGCATTCCTTTGAATTTACGATGTACGATTTACGAGTTACGATTTGCACTGTCCTGCATTCCGTTTGAATTACGATGTACGATTTACGAATTACGAGTTAGACTGTCCTGCATTCCGTTTGAATTACGATGTACGATTTACGAGTTACGATTTGCACTGTCCTGCATTGCGTTGAAATTACGAGTTACGAAGTACACTGTCGTGCAGTGCGTTTAAAGGACGCTGTCCTGCATTCGGTTTGAATGACGAATTACGAGTTGTACTGTCCTGCATTCCTTTGAAATTACGATGTACGATTTACGAGTTACGATTTGCAGAGTCCTGCATTCCGTTGAAATTACGATTTACGATTTACGAGTTAGACTGTCGTGCATTCCGTTTAAAATACGCTGTCATGCATTCGGTTTGAATGACGAATTACGAGTTGTACTGTCCTGCATTCCGTGAAGGTAGTGCGCCTTTGTCGAGGAACGAGCGGATCGTTAAAAATTGTCTGCACAAACAGTTAATAATGCGGTAAAATTCTCTGTATATAGTATTAATTTTTACTTTTATGATGAGCATGAGTTGCCATAATAAGAGTGGCTGCGAGGCAGAGGTGCTGTCTTTTTTTGCAATAAAAAATACTCGGCTGTGCAGAAACGTGATCACAATCAACAATAAACTATAATACATATACGCATGAAAAAAATCTACACTCAACTATCAAACGCAAGGCAAATACTGATCGCGGTTACGCTGATCCTATTTTCGGGTGCGACCTTGGCACAGACAACCTATACTCTTAGCTACACAGGAGCCGTGCAAACTCTGACACTGAATGCGGGGACTTATTCCATCAACTCCTGGGGTGGTGATGGCTACACGCAAACAGCGGGATACAATGGCAGGGGCGGCTATGCGTCGGGCATTTTAACCCTGGCCTCTACTCAGACAATTTATATTTATGTGGGTGGTCTTGGCAGTTACCCGGCCAGTGGGGTTACTGCGAATGCCTGGACATTTAATGGTGGTGGTATCGGTTATCCTGCAAGTAACAACCTCTATGGAAATGGAGGAGGTGCTTCGGATGTGAGAACAGTGGGAGGCGCATGGGATAATGCAATAAGCCTGGCAAACCGGGTGATTGTGGCCGGTGGCGGTGGCGCAGGAAGAAACTCTTCTTATATCGGTGGAAATGGCGGCGGATCGACCGGGGGAACCGGCACCTATTTTAGTCCTGACCAAACAGGTGGACCTACCGGAGGCACTCAAACCGCGGGCGGTTCGAATACAGGATATACTTCAGGACTTACGCTCGCCACAGTGGGTAAAGCAGCAACATGGGACGGAAATACTTTAACTGCCACTTTCCTTGCAGGCGGCGGAGGAGGATATTATGGCGGAGCTTCGGGCCGTGTAGCAGGAGGAGGAGGTTCTTCCTACCTGGGCGGAGTTTCCAGCGGAACAACCATCATGTTTGGTCAGAATGGTTTTGTATCTAACCCCGATGTTTCAGGTAACGGATTGGTGCTAATTAAAGAACTTTGCAGTATCACACTTGTGGCGTCAGGCTCCAACAGTGGCAATCCAGCAATCTGTTCAGGACAAACTTTAACTATCACCACGAATGCCATCAGCAACTATTCGTGGAGCACAGGTGCAACAACCAATTCAATTGTAGTTGCTCCTACAACCAATACTGTTTATTCTTTAACAGCCATGAGCCCTTCCAATTGTATCACATCTGCAAATATGAGTGTAACTGTAAATTCAGGCGCACCTGTGTTGACGCTGGCAGCAACGCCGGCATCAGTTTGCGTTGGTGACTCTGTGAAACTGAACGCGACAGGAGCACTTACTTATACCTGGTCGAACGGAGTAAATAATAATCAGCTTTTTCCTCCGTCACAAACTGCGACCTATGTAGTGACGGGCAAGAACGGTTGCGGAACCACTACAGCGGCGATCACTGTGAGCGCAGTTCCTTTACCGGTAGCAATCTCCAGCAGTACTAATACTATCTGCTCGGGATCACCGGTAACATTAACGGTGAGCGGAGGATCTACCTATACCTGGTCAACGAATCAAACGGCTTCGGTAATTGTGGTTGCACCGACATCGCAGACTACCTACACAGTTGCAGCAAAAAAAGGAAATTGTGTGAATTCAAAAAGTATTACCATTTCAACCAATCCTCTGCCAGTAGTGCAGCTGGCGGGAACAAGCACGAATGTCTGCGCGGGCACTTCTGTTACCCTTACAGCCAGCGGTGGCAGCAGCACTTACACTTGGAACCCATCCAACTTCACCGGAACTGTTGTTACAGATACACCAACGTCAACTATCAATTACCAGGTAAGTGGGTCGAATGGATTTGGATGTATTGCAGGTGCAAGTCACATCGTGATCGTAAATCCATTACCAACTATTACTGTCAACTCTTCGCAGCCCATTATTTGTCCGGGTGCAAGTGTAACACTGATGGCGGCCGGAGGACATACTTACCAGTGGAATACCGGTGCACAGACAAAATCGCTGGTAGTTAATCCAACCGTCAGCACATCATACACTGTGACAGGAACTTTTACAACCACTACCTGCCAGAGTGAAGGATATTTTACTGTTAATGTTGATCAGCCGACGCTTTCACTCAGTCCGTCCCAAACAGTTTGTCCGGGTACAGCTGTTACCATGTCG
The DNA here is from genome assembly GCA_966211905.1 of uncultured bacterium. Classification (GTDB taxonomy): domain Bacteria; phylum Bacteroidota; class Bacteroidia; order B-17B0; family Aurantibacillaceae; genus Aurantibacillus. The sequence continues at coordinate 2,318 of CBIHOL010000105.1, read as the reverse complement.
GCTAACGGGTCGGGACATAACTGGAGCAACGGTGGCACAAGCGTGTTTAACTCTGTTACCGTTACAACGCCAACCATGTACACAGTGAGCTCAAAAGTGCTCACAGCAAATAATTTGTTGTGCGTGGGATCGGGAACTATCAACCTGGGAATGCATCCACAGCCCGTTGTAGTGGCAACAGCAACGAGGTCGTCGATCTGCAAGAATGAAAAAACCGTTATAACTGCGAGTGGAGCCAATACATATTCTTGGCAAGGCACGAATGTGAACGGACCGACACGCACGTTCTCAAGTAATGTGGTGACCACACATACAGTTATTGTAATGGGCACTGATGCAAACGGATGTATGGATACCGCGCAGGTGACAGTAAAAGTGAACGCCTGTACGGGTTTTGCTGAAAGCAGTATTTCGGAAATTTCAATTTATCCGAACCCCTCCAATGGCAGATTCACAGTTAAAGGCGAGACTGACATTACGCTGTATGTGACGAATGAGCTTGGGAAATTGTTAAGCATAATTGAGCTGAATGCAGAAAATGGACACCAGGTTCAAATTAGCGATCTGCCGAAAGGGATGTATTTTATTCAGGGGGTGCAGATGTCTGCGGGTATGACCGATGGAAATGTAAAATATAAATTGATCATAGAATAAACAGATCCGATCTGTGATCGGTGATGAGATCATTACAAAGCCCCTGCGCAAATGCGCGGGGGTTTTTGTTTTTTCTTATGTCGTTAGAAAGTGTTGTTATCACACCGAAAGTATCACTACGTGTTTAATTACGCACCGATTTTAGCAGTCAACTTCGTTCAATTTCTTTAGTGATGATATTAATTTCTTTATCGGCGGGGTACATCGGTTATTTCTAGCATTTTTTCCTGTTCTTTTTGCCTTGATGCAAAAAGAACCAAAAAAATCAAGTCGCCGCGATTGCTTACGCGCCCCTTGATTTTATTTGAATGACAGGCGAAGTAAACAAAAACTGGTGCCGTTTTGTAGGATTTTTTTCAATGCGCCACAATTATAAATACATGCACCAGTTTTTGAAACTGCCCCTATTCGGCCGCGCATTTCAACAACAAAGCGCGGCCGGGGGCAGCCTTCGCCGTCATTCTACATAAAACCAATTCCTCGCAGAGCCGCATCGCGCGGCGACAAGGCCAACGCGCGGGACCACCTGTGTGCTTACCCAACGCACAAGCTTACTTCGTTAAAGTTTCGTTGCTAACGCAAAGCTGCTGCTGCGCTGCGTCGGGCCTGCGCGCGGGACCACCTGTGTGTATCTACCCACAAGCTTCCTGGTCAAAAGGTTCGTTGCTATCGCAAAGCCGTAGCTCCAGGGGCGGCAAGGCCCGCGCGGGTCGCGAGTCTGTGAATCCGCTAATTGTTAAAGTTTCTAAGTAATTAGGGGGAACAAGCTGTTTATGTGTCATATTAATAAGCGACGAGTAAACGCTCTGTACCATGAAGACAACAACTACTGAAACCAATCCTCTTGCAAAAGCCCTGGTAGTAGGGATTTTGCTGACGCTTATGATTGTTGCGGGGGTTATTTTGATGTAGATAGTACCGGTATCAAATCGGTTTTCAGCTTTCGGGTGACTGGGAAAATCATGTCCATATAGGATACTTATCAGCGCCTGGGTATCAGACGATAAGCACCTCTGACCCGATAGCTATCGGACGGTATCACACGTCGAGAAATGATTCGTCTCTCCGATGCGACAGGTGCGGAAATGGATTCAGAAATCATCTTCCAGCTCATCATACAAATCCCGCCAATCAGGATTCATTTTATTTATTAAATCAATTTTTTTAGCGCGGGATTTACCTTTTAATTCATCTTCGCGATGTATAGCCTCAGTTATCCAATGAAAGCCTTCATAATAAACTAGTTTATCCAGGTTATAACGTGCCGTGAAACACTTAGGATTTCTTTTCGTTTTGTGATCGTAAATTCTGGATTTAAGAAATGCGGTTACGCCAACATACAATGTCGTATGGTATTTATTCGTCATTATATAGGCGAAGCCACCTCTTCTCATCCTTGGGTAATTCAAATGTCGAAAAAAAATTGATTAAAATCAGGCATGCGGGGATTATAAAAAAGAAAAGATAAAAACGTCAATCGGGATGTCGTGTGATATCGTGCCGAGGAGTCCGCTATAGAAGCGGAAAGTGCACACGTCCATATAGTGGACTCATCAGCGCCTATGTATCACACGGTAAGCGCCTCTGAGTGACGGTATCACACGGGGAATTGAATCACAACGGATTATTACAAAGAAAAAATGAAACCGTCACTCCGAGGATGT
>CBIHOL010000104.1:0-13590 GCA_966211905.1 uncultured bacterium | reverse complement strand
TAAATGAAAATTAATATTTACGAATCTTTTAAAAAAGGTTGCGATCTTTTTACTATTCACGTGGATGTTTAACAAAATTTCCATTTCGGCACAATAGTTGTGTCGCCACAATCAATTCAAATTAATATCATGAAAGCAACTCTCAAATCAATGATCGTGGCAATCGTTCTTGTCCTTTCATCATCGTTATACGCGCAGGTTAATGTAATGAGGAATTACGTTTTTAATGCAGACTCCACTTTTGGTTTTGATGAAACGGCCGCGTCGGCAGCCCTTATCAGCGAAGGTTTTTATGGAGATGAATACAAAGTGAAAATGTACCATGCCAAAAGGCTTTATATAAAAAGTAAGTACCAGCTGAAGGATCCGCTGCAGCCTTCACAACAAACTCTTTTCAGAAATCAACTGAGAATGGCGGCATTTTCTTCTGCTGCGGCGGGAGGCGAATGTGATAACGAGGATTTTGAACTTGCCTCCTCAAATATTACAGCACCGGCAGCGGTGCAGGGATGGACATTTTCAACGGGTCAGAATACTAATTCCTGCAGTTACATTCCGACCTCTACAACGAGTCCTAATTATTATACCGTTTTCACAAGTCCGGTTACAGATTCCAAATTGCCTTTCCAGGTAAAGTCTTACTTTGATGGCGGCGGGTCTGCTCCGGGCGGACACAGCTTTCTCAGGATAAATGATGATAAGGCAGGACTAAAAGTTGTGCGCGTCACCAAGTCTTTTATTCCAACTGCAACAAGCGCACTTTTTCAGTACGCTTACCTGGGAGTGATGGAAGACGGATGCCATCCGTGCTGTTCTCAATCGGCATTTGATATTAAATTATCTGTGACAAATACAACCACAGGAAATGAAACTATTCTCAGCTGTCCCAACATTTCGGTGGCCATACCCGGAGCAAATGGTTGTCCATGCCAATTCAATGTTCCCTTAGGCGGACCGAGCTTCAGTCCGGCTCTTAGTGCAGGGTGGTTCTACGATGACTGGAATGCATCCGCTATCGATCTCACGAACTATATTGGTAGCCTTGTAACATTTAGTATTACTGTGATGGATTGTTCAGGCGGAGCTCATGGTGCATACTTTTATTTTGATGCGAAATGCTCTGGTATGACCATTGTTGGAAATAACAATCCATTTCCTGCAGGAACTCCAAGCATAACTTTACCTACTTGCGGAGCTCAGGGCGCCACTATTTGCGCCACCCCGGGCCTCGGTCCGTACTGGTGGGCTGGTCCTGATGTAGTTCCTCCATTCGATAAACCATCTTTTGGAAATCAATGTTTTTCTACAACTCTTTCAACTACGTACACATTATATATGAATCCTCCGGGATCGTGCGCTCCACTAACACGCGTTATAAACACTACTATTACTCCCGCACCACTGCTCGCCGGCACTGTAAAGCAGGCAGGGTGCGGAGACACTGTTGCTGTTGCAACCGTAACTCCTTCTGGTTCGGCAGGCAATCCCGCATTCATAAAATGGACAGTACCTCCTTTCAAGTATAATGGAGATTCTACAACGGGTACATATAAATTGCCGCCGGGACCCGGACCAAATAATGTTACGGTCACTGTGAGTGATCCGCTGGGTTGCCTGGTTTCTACTGTACTCGCCATAAATCCATCACCGCCTCCGGTTACCTTCCAGGTAGTGAATTTAACCAGCCAGCAGAATACGCTGACATGTAGCAGAGACAGTATCAGCATGAGCATCAGCACTACATACACGTATGGTTCGTTGAATTATTTCTGGGCAAGTAATAGTTATACCGGTACCGGAAATACACTTACGGTGCATCTTGCAATGAATCCTACACCCAGGACATATACCGTAATTGCTGTAGATCCTGTTACAAAATGTTCGGCCCTTCAAACCTTTAACATGGGAGTCGATAACAGTGTGCCATCATCAACGGTAACTCCCTTGCTGCAGAATCTTACCTGTAGTTTGAGCGCCGTCGGTTCAGTGTCAGCATACGGAAGTCCTGCCACCAATATTTTGCATATCTTCCTGAGCCCCGTTTCCTACAAAGCACCCCTCTCATTAGGAGGATATTCCGTAACATATAATCCAAGCGGCGTCGGTACCTTCACACATATACTTCTTAATCAGGTGAACGGGTGCTTTGTAACCAAAACCTTTTCAGTATCGTCGAATGACCTGTTTGCAACATTTGACATTTCCAGTTCGCCCGCCAACTTTACTCTTGGTTGTACCACTAAAAGTGTGATCACAGTTAATATAAATAATGTGCAGCTGGGGTCCGGTGGTCAGACCACGTTTACACTTTTAAGTCCCGGTGCCTCTCCGGTACTACCCGGAGGTTTGTTAAGCACGGTAAACAGTTACACCAACGTTTCTAAACCGGGCACATGGACCGTAGTGGTAAGAGCTGCGCAATCAGGCTGCGAAACCTGGTTCCCGTTTTCGGTGCTGAGCCAGACATTGCCACCTACAATTGATTCTGTAAGTGTGCCACGCAGTATTCTTACCTGCACTGTCCCTACGGTCGACCTGCAGGGTATGACGTATACAAAAGGCGTTAAGTTTACCTGGACCTTTAAAGGACCATCCAGTCAGGCCGGAGATAAGGTAACTGTAAATGCCGATTTTTCGGCGCGAACAGCAACGCTGCTGGATAATTACATATTAACGATTGAAGATCTTAATAATACCTGTCGTTCAACCACTACCATTCCTATTTATCAGAACCTGTTTGCGCCTTTGGCCAAAATTTCAAGTACCGGATCTTTAACCTGTATTAAAAACAGCGTGGAGCTCACTAACCAAAGCAGCACGGGTATTAAACCTCCGTTTCCTACCAACTCGCTAGTAGTAGCTTCTATGTGGGACGGACCATCCCCGCAAATTCCTGCGTACTTTCAATCATCTTATGTGGGATCTATGCCGGGCATCTATACCTTAACTGCACTTGATCTGAATAACGGCTGCACATCTGTTACTACCGCAGTTATTGGCGAAAACAGGAAGGTACCAATATTGGAATTACCTAAGCAGGCACCGGTTATAGACTGCGGTTCTGAAACTACCATGGCTTATGTAAATGTGAAAACCGGTACCACTAATGTAAGTTATTACTGGACCGCTCCTCCGGGGTATGTATATGTGCCCGGTAGTCAGACACAGCCGGTGTTTGTAGTGAAGCAGCGGGGTGAATACGGCGTGGACGTTACTGATAAAACCAATGGCTGCACTTCGTCGACCGTAGTTGCGGTTGGGCTGGGAGCGCTTACCCCCGTAATAGAGGCCGACAGGAATAAAGGATTTGCACCGTTAACGGTGACCTTTAACAACAGGACACGCACCACCTATGATACCGTGCTGGTGCGTACCACCTGGACTTACGGCAACGGAACTTCGGCAACATTTTCGAACACCACGGTGAATCCACAGACCGTTTATCATCAGCCCGGCACCTATACAGTTACCATGTTCGCATCGAAAGGCGATTGCCTCGAATCGACCAATACTGTGATTGAAGTGGAAAGTCCGTCCTCGATGGTAGTTCCGAATATTTTTACTCCAAATGGTGATGGTGTGAATGATATCTTCATTCTGCAGCGATCGGTTGGTTTAACCAGTTTAACTGCAGAGATCTACGACCGTTGGGGCCACAAAGTATATGAACTGAAAACCGAAAAGGGTCAGCTGGCGTGGGACGGCAAGAATATGACCGGCAAAGATGCGCCAGACGGAACTTATCTTTATATGATAAAAGCCACCGGATCTGATGGGCAATCGTACGACGAACAAGGAACAGTGACCCTGAACCGTTAGGAAAAAAACCGATTAAAAAAGATCCGGCAGTCACTGGCCGGATTTTTTTATTACATTGCATCGGCAAAAATTTAATAAACTATTTATTTAACAAATATTTGATTTTCGGCACAATTCTTGTATCGAACTAATCTCAGTTTTATAATGAAAAAAATGAAAAGCGGATCCAAATTAATTATTGCGGCATTGATGTTCGCATTATCCTCCTCACTCTCCGGACAGATTGAGGTAGAGAAAAACTACATTTTTGCGAAAGATTCCATCCAGGGCTTTGATGACCAGGCAGCTTTTTCGTCGATGATGAGCCGGGGATTTTATGGTGAGGAATTTAAAGTTATGATGTATCACGCTAAGCGTGAGTATGTTAAGGCGAAATATAGCCTCCCTACTATGCAGCAGGCTGCTCCAAAAACACTTTTTCAGAGTCCCCTTCTTTCACGTTCGGCCGCAGCAGCGATCGGCGGAGAGTGCGATAATGAGGATTTTGAGTTGGCCACTGCGCCAATTGTCGGATCTGCCGCAGGACCGACTGGTGTTCAGGGTTGGTTATTTACAGGTGCCGCCATCAGCGGTAAAAACCTTTGTCAACCTCAAACTACTTCACAATCGCATGCAAATGCTTTAAATTATACCGTGTGTATAGGTTCTGTAAAGGATACCTTATTGCCTTTCAGGGTTAGTTCATATTTTGATGCCGGTGGTGTATCACCTGCAGGTAATGCATTTCTAAGGATCAATGATGGTAACCGCGGTGGTAAAATGATCCGCGTGATCAAATCTTTTGTTCCGTCACCAACAAGCGCCCTTTTCCAGTACGCTTATTTACCTGTTGTTGAGGATGGATGTCACGGTTGCTGTGATCAGCCTGGTTTTGACATCAAAATTTCCGTTACCAATACTACTACCAATACTCAAACCGTATTATCATGTCCTAATATCTCCGTTGCAGTTGCGGGAGCTCAGGGTTGCCCATGCCAGTTCACTCTTGCAGGCGGACCTCAGTTCAAACCAGCGGTAGGCGGTATGGCCGGTCAGTGGAAATACGATAACTGGAATGCTTCGGCGATCGATCTTACCCAGTATATGGGTCAACTGATCACTTTCAGTATTACCGTTACCGATTGTAATGCAGGTGGTCACGGTGCTTATTTTTATTTTGACTCTAAGTGCTCAGGTATGACCATTGTTGGAAACAACAATCCATTTCCTGCCGGTAGCCCAAGCGTAACGCTGCCTACCTGCGGTGCACAGGGAGCAACTATTTGTGCCACTCCGGGACTCGGGCCATACTCATGGGCTGGTTCAGATGTAGTTCCTCCGTTTGATCAACCTTCAATGAATAACCAGTGTTTTACCTCAACACTTTCAACTACCTATACTTTATATATGAATCCTCCGGGATCATGTGCTCCGCTGGTACGTGTTATTACAACTACAATTACACCTGCACCATTACTTTCAGGAAGTGTTAAGCAGGCTGGTTGCGGTGATACCATTGCAGTTGCTTCGGTAACACCATCGGGATCTGCAGGTAATCCGGCTTTTGTAAAGTGGAATTCAGTTCCGATGACCTATAATGCCGCGGATTCAACAGTAGTGACGTACAAGACGCCAATCGGCCCGTCGCCTAAAAATGTAACTATAACGGTTAGTGACCCTCTTGGTTGCCTCATCAGCACAGTTATGGCTATTAACCCGTCTCCTCCACTCATAACATTTACTATCACAAATCTTACAAGTCAGCAGAATATTCTGACGTGTACGAGGGATACAATTAATATGGCTATCAGTACCAATTATACCTTAGGAGCGCTGAATTATTTCTGGGCCAGTAATAGTTTTACGGGAACAGGAAGTACTCTTAAGATTCATCTTGGTATGAATCCGACACCGAGAACGTATACAGTGATCGCAACTGACCCTGTAACGGGTTGTGTTTCGCAACATACTTTTAGTATGGGTGTGGACAACGGAATTCCTACTTCAACCATTACTCCCCTGCTGCAAAATCTTACCTGCAGTATAAGCGCGGTAGGATCTGTAACTGCTTACGGTAGTCCATCTGTAAATATAACTCACGTATTCCTGAGTCCCGTATCAACAGCTTCACTAGCTCTTCAGGGATATTCAGTGACTTATAATCCGAGCGGTATCGGTACGTTCACTCACATTATGATTAATGAGGTGAACGGTTGCAGGGTATCGAAAACCTTTTCAGTGTCGTCAAACGATCTGTTCGCAACATTTGATCTTTCCAGTGCTCCGGCCAACTTTACGCTTGGTTGTACAACCAAGAGCGTTATTACTGTTAACATTAATAACGTACAGCTGGGTCCCGGTGGTCAGACTACATTTACTTTGTTAAGCCCGGGAACATCAACTGTATTGCCAGGAGGTTTACTCAGCACAGTTAACAGCTATACGAATGTTTCGAAACCTGGTACATGGACAGTTGTAGTAAGAGCGGCTCAGTCCGGATGCGAGACATGGTTCCCGTTCTCTGTATTAAGTCAGACATTGCCACCATCGATCGATTCAGTAAGTGTGCCTCGCAGCATACTCACCTGTACAGTTCCTACTGTTGAACTTCAGGGTATGACTTATACCAAAGGAGTTAAATACACGTGGACATTCAAAGGTCCGTCGAGCCAGGCAGGAGATAAGATCACTGTGAATGCTGATTTCGCAGCAAAAACAAGTACTCTTCTCGATAATTATGTACTCACTATAGAAGACTTAAACAGTACGTGTCGCTCAAGTACCACTATACCGATCTATCAGAATCTGTTTGCGCCACTCGCCAAGATTGGAAGCACGGGATCTTTAACCTGTATAAAAACTACAGTGGAGCTTACCAATCAAAGTAGCACAGGTATTAAACCTCCTTTCCCTACCAACTCGCTGGTTGTTGCATCCATGTGGGATGGACCTTCACCGCAGGTGCCCGCATATTTCCAGTCTTCTTATGTAGGATTTATGCCAGGTATCTACACGTTGACTGCGCTTGACCTGAATAATGGCTGTACCAGTGTAACAACTGCTATTATCGGAGAGAACAGGATAGTACCATTGATTGAAGTTCCGGCCAAACAGCCTACGATTGATTGCGGCGCTACATCAACCACAGCCAGCGTAACTATTAGAACATCAACCGCGAGCCTGAGTTATTTATGGTCAGCGCCTCCGGGCTTTACCTATGCTCCGGGAAGTCAGACCAACGCTGCCTTTGAAGTTAAACAGAGAGGCGAATATGGTGTTACTGTGACCGATAATACAAATGGTTGTAAATCGTCAGCGGTAGTGCGTGTAGGAATTGGTGCGTTAGCAGCATTACTTGAAGTTGAAAAGAGCAAAGGTTTTGCTCCGTTCACAGCGGTGTTCAATAACCGATCCCGTTCTTCACTTGATACTGTTGCGATCCGCACCATCTGGACATTTGGTAACGGAACCTCTGCTACTTATACCAATACCACTATTAATCCGCAGACCGTTTACAACCAGCCCGGCACTTATACAGTAACCATGTATGCAGCCAAAGGCGAATGTCTTGAAACAGCCTACACGGTAATTGAAGTAGAAAGTCCTTCGTCTATAGTTATCCCTAATATATTTACCCCTAATGGTGATGGCGTGAATGATGTTTTCGTTCTTCAGCGTTCAACAAATCTTACCAGCATTACCGCAGAGATCTATGATCGCTGGGGTCACAAGGTTTACGAGTTAAAGACCGAGAAAGGCCAGCTGGCATGGGATGGAAAAACCATGTATGGCAAAGATGCTCCGGATGGAACCTATTTTTTCATTATCAAAGCCACAGGTTCAGATGGTGCATCGTATGATCAGAAAGGCACCATTACGCTTACGAGATAAATTAGTTTTTTAGTAAAAAATCCGGTCAGAAATGGCCGGATTTTTTTTTGTTTTTAGCAGTTTTAGCAAGGTATTTGTATATTTGTGACTTGACTCGTTCAGGAATTATGAGAAAATTATTATTTCTATTATTAGCGGCTGGAAGTTTTGCGTTAAATGCCCAACAAGTAATTTGTGCCGGCGGAACAGCAACAATCGTAGCTACCTCTACATTATCAAACCCCTCGTATTCACTGGCTCCTGGTCAGGGTGCGCCTCTTGGAAACGGCACCTGGGTGGTTTCACCCGGCGTAACCACCACTTACACCATCATCGCTACCAGCGGTTCATCCACTCAGTCAACCCCCGTAACTGTTACTGTTAACCCGCAGCCAAAGTCGGTTCCCACAGTTACCAACATGACCTGTAATACAAATACTGCAGCGTATAATCTGAACCTTACTTTTAATCCAGCCACGCCTGCTCCTTCTTACACCATTTCATGGGGCGGATCACCTCCTAATATTCCAAACAAATGGACTCCTGGAACCACTTACCAGGCTGATACCCTTGTACCGGGCACCTACACAGCTAATATCGTAGCGGCAGGCGGATGTTCTACTTCAGTAATTTTTTCAATCGTGCCTCAGCCTCCGGCTAACAACTATTCGTTGTTCCCCCTTGTTGCCAATTCTGTTTATTCTCTAACCTGTAATCAGAAGACAATTACTATCAGTGCTACCAATCCTGCATACACTTATACTTTTTACTCCAACACATCTGCTCCAATGAGCGGTTCGGCAGTGGCTGTAACGTATACTGACAGTGGTAACTGGTCGGTTGTTGCTTTAAATCCGGGAACCGGCTGTGCTACAACCAAAACATTTGTGGTTGCCACCAATACTGCAATACCTACCCGCTCCGCCAACCCATCCTTTCAAAGTGTGAGCTGCGCTAATCCTGTTCCGCAAACAGTAACGCTTACCACTAATCTTCAGTCAAATCTTACGCACTCGGTTATTTCCACTGTTGTGCCTCCTCTTGTAGCATTTAACGCAACGGTAAATTATCAGCCGGGACCTGATACATACACGCATTATGTTATTAATAACTTAACAGGCTGTTTTGCTGTAGGTCAGTTTACAGTGGGCACCAGCGCTGGTATGCCTACCTTCAGCGTATTCAGTCCACAGAACTTTACACTGGGTTGCGGCACCAAGAGCACCGCAGTAATAACAATGAGCGCTGATATCGGCGGGGGAGCAATTACATTCTCCCTGTTATCACCAGGCTCGTCAACAGTTCTGCCCCCTTTCCCAGCAGTTCTGTCTACCAGCAATATTTATACAGTTTCGGCAGCAGGAAGCTGGACCGGTGTTGCCCGCGTTAATCAAACCGGTTGCGAGGTGCGTTTCCCATTTCCTGTAACCCAGCAGACAATTGCACCGGGACTAGATACTTTGATCCAACCCCGCTCGGTCCTTAACTGCGATGTGCCTGAAGTTGTGATCACCGGTATAAGTAAAACTCCAAACGTTGAATATCAGTGGACAGGTCCTGCAGGTGTTGTGGCGGGGAATAACCTTACTGTTACCGCAAATCCATTGCAGCCTACTGCTACGCTTATAGCCAACTATGTGTTGAGGATCATGGATATGAACAATTATTGTATATCCAACTTTACTGTTCCAATGAAACAAAACCTGTTCCCACCAATTCCAAGAATAGGAAGTACAGGATCACTTACCTGTAAGAGTCCAACGCTTGAGCTTACAATGCAGGGAAGCACTGGTATTCCTCTATCCAGCGGATATCCGACCAATTCACTTGTTATCGGGGAATTGTGGGATGGACCAAGCCCGCAGCTGCCTAAATCAAATTCCAGCAGTTATATTGCAGAGATACAGGGGACATATTCTCTTACTGTAAAGGATCTTAATAATGGTTGTACTTCATTTACCACCGCACTGGTTGGTGAGAATAAAGTAGTGCCGCTGATCAATAACAATATGCCGTGGCCTACTATTGGCGGAGTAATAAGCTGTTCAACGCCGGCCAACGCGCCGGTAACTGAGGTAACGGTTTCTATCTCCACGCCTACAGCCAACCTTGATTATCTCTGGACCGGACCAACAAATGTTTCACATACGCTGGCTCTTGGTTCACAAACTACACCAGTATTAAAAACAAACCGTGCAGCAAAATACTATATCCTGGTAAGCGATCGTGTAAATGGCTGTCAGTCCCGTGATTCGACGACCGTGATCAATGGATCTTTAACTGCAAGTATTGCAGCAGACCACACCACAGGTTTTGCTCCACTGGCTGTTGAGTTTTTCAATAACACAAGCTACGATGTTAAGGGTGGTGCAACTTCCAATGCCAGTATAACCACTGTATGGTCGTTTGGTAACGGGCTTACTGCCTATACTTCAAGTGCGCAGGCATCGCCAAAAACAGTATATAACCACGCAGGAAATTACACTGTAACTGCATTTATTTTTGCAGGGGTTTGTGCCGATACATCTTACCAGGTAATCTCTGTAGATTTTGCTTCAAGCATGAAAGTGCCGAATATTTTTTCACCTAATGGTGACAACGTAAATGATGTATTCTTTATCAAAGCGGTAAATCTTTCTGAGATCACGCTGGAGATCTACAACCGTTGGGGACAAAGGATCTATTCGCTTGTTTCAGGCAAAGGTAATATTGAGTGGAACGGAGATAATGAGTTTGGTGAGCCGGCTCCGGAAGGCGTATACCTGTTTAAGCTCCGTTCAAAAGGAACTGATGGAAAAGAGTTCGAGGAGAGTGGAAATATAACGTTGGTTCGTTAGAGAAATTTAAAGATACCCGGCCCTGGTGCCGGGTTTTTTATTGCCTGATTTTTCAATTACAAATAAAGTCTTACATTTGATCCACATAATAACCGTTTATGAATATTCACGAGTACCAGGGAAAAAGTATCTTAAAAAGTTTCGGAGTGGCAGTGCAGGAGGGGATTGTAGCCGAAACCCCTGAAAAAGCGGTAGAAGCTGCCAAAGAATTAAAATCAAAATATAACAGCGACTGGGTTGTAATAAAGGCGCAGATACATGCGGGAGGAAGAGGTAAAGGCGGGGGTGTAAAACTTGCCAAGAACCTTGATGAAGTAAAGGAAAAGTCCTCGCAGATCATTGGTATGCACCTGATCACTCCTCAAACCAGCGCCACAGGTAAACTGGTTCAGAAAGTGCTTGTTGCCCAGGATGTGTATTATCCGGGAGCAACACCTACCAAGGAATTTTATATGAGCGTTCTGCTCGATCGTGCCAAAGGCAGGAATACTATTATTTACAGTACAGAAGGCGGCATGGACATTGAACATGTAGCTGAGCACACGCCCGATAAGATCTGGAAGGAAGAGGTAGATCCTCGTACAGGCCTGCAGGGTTTCCAGGCGCGTAAGATCGCGTTTAACCTGGGAGTGAGCGGTAACGCTTTTAAGGAGATGGTGAAGTTTGTGACCGCTCTTTATAAAGCATATGAAAGTATTGACGCATCTTTATTTGAGATCAATCCTGTTCTTAAAACGAGTGATGATAAGATAATAGCTGTTGACAGTAAAGTTTCTTTTGATGACAACGCATTATACCGTCACCCCGATTATTCTGCGATGCGTGATATCACGGAAGAGGATCCTACTGATGTGGAAGCGAGAAATGCAGAACTAAACTATGTGAAGCTGGATGGCAACGTAGGTTGCATGGTAAACGGCGCAGGGCTGGCAATGGCCACTATGGACATTATCAAGCTTAGCGGCGGAGAGCCGGCTAATTTCCTGGATGTTGGTGGAACTGCAAACGCTGAACGGGTTGAAAAAGCTTTCAGGATCATCTTAAAGGATAAGAATGTAAAAGCTATCCTGATCAATATCTTCGGTGGTATTGTTCGGTGTGACCGTGTTGCACAGGGCATCGTTGACGCTTATAAAAACATGGGCAATATTAACGTGCCGCTGATCGTAAGATTGCAGGGAACCAATGCAGACCTTGCTAAAAAACTTATTGATGACTCGGGTCTTAAAGTATACTCGGCTATAGAGTTTCATGAAGCTGCGGCGCTCGTAAATAAATTATTAAAAGCGAATTAAAAATAATACATTGTATGAGGTTACGCGGACATTCTGAGTAAATGACATGCTGATCAAACACCAAATCACACCCTACATATCATAAAAAAAAACAGATGAATAAACTAACCCTATTATTTTTATCTGCGGTCACTGCTTTTGCATTAAGCAGTTGTGGAGATGGCGACCAGTCTGAAGAGATGGGAAACCTTGATTCAACAAGAACCGATGAGCCTAAAACAGGTGCCGTATCAGAAACCTTTTTCCAGGTGCCCTCTCCCGGCGAGATGCTTACCTTCATAAAGATGGTGGGTGGTAGGAACAACAAGAACATTTCTTTTCTAAATCCAACAGCAAGCGAAAAAAACTATACTGACGCGAAAGCAAAAGCGCTCAATTTTGGTATTTACAGCTGTGACCTGAGTTACTGCAGTATTTTTGAGATTGGTTCAGAGGCGCTGAAATACTTTAAAACTGTAAAAGCATTGGGTGACCAGATCGGTGTGTCTACTGCCATTAACCCGGAGGTGCTAAAACGCCTTGAATCAAACATCAGTGTTCCCGATTCACTCGCGGTGATCACAGATGATGTTTATTTTGCTTCGTTTGAAAGACTTGAAGACAGTCAGCAGGGACCTACACTTGCGCTGGTAGTGGCCGGTGGCTGGATCGAGAGCATGTATATTGCAACCAATCTCGCAAAGTACGAAGAGAAAAGTCCGGTGATCGAGCGTCTTGCCGATCAGAAATATACACTTGAAAATCTACTGGAGTTCCTCAAGAAACACGAATCAGATCCAAACGTTGCGGAAGTAAAAGCTGATTTTGATGGCTTGTTCGCAGAGTTCAACAACATAACCGAGAAAGACGCAAAAAGCGGAAAAAGCGCAAATGGAAAAACTGCGACACTTGGTGGCGGAACTCAACTGGTGATCACCGAGGCTGTTTATAAAACACTGTCTGGAAAAATAGCCGAGCTCAGGAACTCTTATACATTAACTAAATAACCATTTAGAACATGAAATATTTTTTAAGTATTTTGATAGCGGTTACTGGTCTGAACTTATTTGCACAGCCTCAAGGCTCCTGTGGACAGTTTCACCGGAAATATTGTGTATTTGATGATGCTAAATCGGAGAAATGGCAGTATAATGCACAAAGCAAGAGTGGCCTTTTCAGCCAGGGTATGGTTTCGAAACTTCGTTGTGTGATATACAAGGACATGGATTACAGGATCTCTGTATGCTGCGAAACAAATGTTCTTGGAGATAAAGTAAACTACAAGATCTTTGATGCCCGCACCAAGGAACTTCTGTTCGACAATGCTACTGCAGAAGATACTCAATCGTTCGAGTTTCAGAGTGTAAGCACACGTCAGCTCATTATTGAGGTGATTGTTCCAAAAGGTGCTACAGAAAAAGAGCAGCATAAATCAATGGAAGCAGCGTGTGTAGGATTGCTTATTGAACACAAGATCACAGAGAAGCAGGGTTTTTAACCTGCATAGATATTCAGCAATTGCCCAATCTTAACGGTTGGGCTTTTTTATTTACTTTTGTTCGCATGTCAGTCCATCATAAAATAAAAAAGGTCACCACCCATGTATTAATGGAGATGAAAAAGCGCGGGGAAAAGATCGCGATGCTAACAGCATACGATTTTACCATGGCCAGGATCATTGACAGCGCGGGGATAGATGTGATCCTGGTGGGCGACAGTGCCAGTAATGTAATGGCTGGTCATGAAACCACCCTGCCTATCACGCTCGACCAGATGATCTATCACGCGGGAAGCGTTGTTCGCGCAGTTGA
>CBIHOL010000103.1:0-13963 GCA_966211905.1 uncultured bacterium | reverse complement strand
AAAAGGCTTTGGTTTTATCCAGGAAGAAAACGGTCCGGAAATTTTCGTACACGTAACAGGTCTTAAATCTGAGATCCGCGAGAACGACGAAGTTACTTTCGAAACTGCTCAGGGCAGAAAAGGCTTAAACGCCATCAACGTAACTACAGTATAGTTAAAGGTTCAAAGGGCGGAGAAGATCTTCGCCCTTTTTTTTTGTAGCATCTAATAACCAAAACAGGAAGATTGTAATATGAGACAGCTTAAAATATCGAAATCCATCACTAACCGTGAAACCGCTTCTCTTGACAAATACCTTGCAGAGATCGCAAAGAAGGAGATGATCACCACGGAAGAGGAGATCATTCTTGCCAAGAAGATCAGGGAAGGCGATGCAGCAGCTCTTGAAAAAATGACAACTGCCAACCTTCGTTTTGTGGTTTCAGTTGCAAAACAATACCAGAACCAGGGACTTAGTCTGCCCGACCTTATAAATGAAGGCAACATGGGTTTGATCAAAGCCGCAAAACGGTTCGATGAAACGAGGGGTTTTAAATTCATTTCATACGCAGTATGGTGGATCAGGCAGGGGATCATCCAGGCGGTTGCCGAGCAGTCGCGTGTTATCAGGCTTCCATTAAACAAGGTGGGAGCTATTAACAAGATCCGCAAAATGCAGGCTACCATGGAACAGAACCTCGAGCGCCAGCCCACTTATTCGGAGTTGTCGGAAGCACTCGAAATATCTGCACACGAGATCAGCATTACCATGTCGGCTTCCAACTGGCATGTTTCAACCGATGCTCCGTTCTCAGGAGCTGATGATCTTCGTTACACAGATGTACTGGCCGACCCGCATTCAGTGGCACCTGATGCCGTTCTTAATATGGATTCGCTTAGTATAGAGGTTAAAAGGACCCTTGAAACGCTTACACAGAAAGAAAAGGACATCGTTGTGATGTTTTACGGTATTGGTTTACCGCATCCGTTTACGCTGGAGGAAATAGGAGCCAAATACGACCTTACCCGCGAACGCGTAAGACAGATCAAGGAAAAAGCCATCCGTCGCCTGAGACATGTATCAAAAAATAAGATTTTAAAAACGTACCTTGGCTGATAAATAAACAGTTTAGGAAAGAATAAGATAATCTATGAAATGGAAGAGTGCAAAAGAGATCAGACCCCAGAATAACCAGGAGGTACTGATAAGATGTAACGGGCAGATAAGCCAGGCAACTTTTGACGCCGAAAGGAACGGCTATAAATTAAAAGATGGCTCGGTTTGCCGCCCGCAATTTGACCCCATAGAATGGGTTGAAGCAACAGCATTGCAAAAATGATAATAAAAAAGGAGGGTATAACCCTCCTTCTTTTTTTATGTAAACTTCCTGTTTTATTCGATCTTTTTAACCTCCACGGCGTTGGGACCTTTCGGACCTTTCACTACTTCGAACTGAACCATATCGCTCTCCTGTACTGGTGTTAGAACACTGTTCAGGTGGAAAAAAATACTCTCTTTGGTTGAGCTGTCCTTTATAAATCCGTAACCCTTTGCCTGGTTAAAGTAAGTGATCCGTCCTTTATTTATATACTCTTCGGTAGTTGTTTCGTCGTGCTTACGTGCACCCAACTGGATATCTTCGAGCTTAAGCTCCACTTTATTCCTTGGATCCGGAGGAGTTGATGTCAGGTTTCCTTTTTCATCAACATAGGCAATCATGTCTTCAAAACTCTTTCCCTTGTTTGAGTTCGCCTTTCGCATTTCCCGTTTTTCTTCCTTCTCCTTGCGCTTGTTTTGTTTACGGGCCTCTTTTTCTTTTTTTTGGGAAGTTTGTTTTGATTTTGCCATCTTTTACTTAATAGTCCGCATTTAAATGATCTCCAACATAGGATCAACAGCAGTATCTCAAATATACACATATTCGCGGCCAGGTGAAACATGTTTCTATGAAGCATTGTTAAAAAATTTTCTTTCAACAACTCATCGTTAAGATCAATCCACCCGGGGCTATTTCAAGGGCCGAAAATTTATTTATTTTTGAACTTCATGGAAGCAAGCGAATTGAGAATAGGCAATAAGGTCTTAAACCCTTATCACGGCAAAATCTACACAGTTGAAGGTTTTAAGTACTCGCGCGAGCACGGCGCTGAGCGAAGAGCCTTTGTTTCAACGTACGAACACAGCCAGAATTCCGTAAATATGTCCATTCTGCAGCCAATTCCATTAAATGAGAAATGGCTCAATGAGGCTGGCGCCAAAGCAGAGGGCGATTCTCAGAAAACCTGGACACTCGGGAATTTTATTATCGAGAAAAAAGATTCCTGCTATTCTGTGTCACCAGTAAAAGGTTATTCAATCGAGATCAATTACCTGCACGAACTGCAGAACCTGTATTATTACCATCATAAAAAAGCTGAATTAGAATTGCGCAAGCATTTCTGACAAAGTACCCCCTTCATTATTTTTTCTGCCTCTTAAACCTGAGAAGTAATTTCACAGTTATATTTGGCTGATTGGTATATTGATCGCTTATCCAAAAGATTCAGGACACCTTCATACACGCACTAGACTTTCACATGCTTCCATTTACCCTTCCTGAAATAATACAGCGCTATCAATGCAATTGCTGTCTCAGCCACGGGGATGGCAATAAACGCACCTGTAGCTTTTAAGTCCATACCCTTTGCCAGGAAGTACGCCAGCGGGATCTGGAACAGCCAGAATCCAACAAAATTAATGATGGTCGGCGTTTTGGTATCCCCTGCTCCATTAAGCGCCTGCGACATCACCATTCCAATTCCATAAAACACATAAGCCGATCCCATGATCTGCAAACTGCGCGCTCCGTAAGCCACCACATCTGGATCCTTCGTGAAAATGCGGATAACAGGTTCTGCAAAAAATAAAAAAAGGATCATCACCATGCTCATAAAAACGGCATTGTACTTGGCAGTGATAAGCACACTTTTTTCGGCCCGGTCGGGAAGTCCGGCGCCAAGATTCTGACCAACCAGGGTAGCAGCAGCATTGCTGAGTCCCCAGGCCGGCAAAATAAAAAAGACAACGTTGCGTATTGCTACCTGGTATCCCGCAGATGCAGAGGTGCCACCGGTCTCTGCTACCAGTCGTGAAATTACGATCCAGCTCCCGCTTGCAATTATGAACTGGAAGGTGGCAGGCCAGGCTGTGATGATGATCGTTTTAAGGATCGCAGGATCAAAACTGAAATTAGACTTCGCGAATTTTATAATGCCCCTACCTCTGAATAAATGGTAACACTGATAGATCACTCCACTTGTTCTCCCGATAACAGTAGCAATTGCCGCACCCTTCAAGCCAAAAAAATGGATAAAGACCGGACAAAGGATAATATTGATGATGCTGGCGATCCACAGGCTCTTCATGGCCATTGCAGCATCGCCGGCGCCCCTGAAAATTCCGTTGATCACAAATAATAAAATAATAGACAGGCTTCCGCCAAACATGATCCTTGTAAAAGAAGTGCCTTCTTCAACCACCTCGGGACTCGCACCCATTAAACGAAGGATATCATCTGCAAAGATCACTCCCGGGATGCTAGTGCATAATGTTGCAATAAGAGCTATGATGAGGGATTGAGCCCCAGCCTGTGCGGCTGCTTCCCGGTTCTTTTCTCCGGTGCGTCGTGCCACTATGGCCGTAGCTGCTGTACTGAGGCCTATTGCAGCAGAATAGACAAGAGTAATAACTGATTCGGTCAAACCTACCGTGGCAATGGCGTTCTCTCCCAGCTTGCTTACGAAGAACATATCCACCACAGCGAACACGCTTTCGAGACTAAGCTCAAGGATCATTGGAACAGCAAGTAAAAACACCGCACGCGGAATGCTGCCGGTGGTATAGTCCTGCTCTATTCCATTTAAAGATTCTTTGATAGCGGCCCAGATCTTTTTTGACCGGCCACGATAATACTCCACAGTCATTTTTTTCCTTGATCAAAAGGACTGTGAAGCTACGAAATTCCTCAGTTCTTCTGTGTGAGCAATTTTTCTTTCAGGTATTTACCAGTATAACCTTTATCCTGACGTGCAAGATCATCCGGTGTACCTTCAAAAACAACGTTTCCGCCTTTTTCTCCGCCTTCCGGACCGATATCAATTATCCAGTCTGCACACTTGATAACGTCGAGATTGTGTTCTATCACCACAATGGAATGCCCCTTCTCCAATAACGCCGTGAACGACTTTAAAAGTTTTGACACGTCATGGAAATGGAGTCCTGTTGTTGGCTCGTCAAAAACAAATAATGTAGGGGAGGTATTATTTATTGCAGTTAAAAAACTAGCAAGTTTTATCCTTTGGGCTTCGCCCCCGCTAAGCGTGCTGCTGCTCTGGCCCAGGTGCACATAGCCGAGACCAACGGCTTGCAATGATTGAAGTCTCTCAGTGATCCGCATCGCCGTTTTGTTTTTTTCGTCGCCGGCAAAAAGCGCTACCGCATCGTCTACGGTCATATCAAGGATATCAGAAATAGATCTTCCCTGGTATGTTACCTCAAGGGTATCAGCCTTATATCTTCGTCCTTTGCATGCCTCACACTGCAGCTGGATATCGGCCATAAACTGCATTTCAACAGTGATCTCCCCTTCACCCTGGCAAACTTCACATCTGCCACCTTCAACATTAAAACTAAAATATCCGGCCTTATATCCCCTTGTTTTGGAAAGACCCTGTTCTGCGAAAAGATTACGCACCTCGTCAAAAGCCTTGATATATGTAACAGGATTACTTCTCGAAGATTTACCTATGGGATTCTGGTCAACAAACTCCAGTTGCTTCACCTGCTTTAAGCTTCCGCCTATCAGGTGCGAATGATCTGCTCCTTCAAAATATCCGTCAATATATCGCTGTAAATGATTGAGCAATCCCTTTTTCACAAGGGTCGATTTACCCGAACCACTCACACCGGTAACACAACATAACACGTTGAGTGGAAATTTAACGGTCAGATTCTTGAGATTGTTCTCGTTGATATTCCTGATCTCGATGAACTCCTTCCATTTCCTGCGATTAAAAGGCACATCAATCACAAGTTGCTGGGTAAGATACTTCGACGTGTATCCCCCTTTGTTACTCAACAGATCCTTATGAACCCCCTGGAATACGAGGTGTCCTCCACCGGTTCCCGCTTCAGGACCAATGTCGATAAGCTCATCCGCCTGGTGCATGATCTCTTCGTCGTGCTCTACAATGATCACCGTATTGCCCTGTTGCTGAAGTGAGCGCAGAACTTTTATCAGTCGTGTGGTATCTCGCGGATGTAAACCAATACTCGGCTCATCGAGAATATAAAGACTTCCCACAAGCGTGCTTCCTAATTGTGTAGCCAGGTTTATGCGCTGGCTTTCACCTCCGCTAAGGGTATTGGCCACACGGTTAAGTGTCAGATAACCCAGACCAACATCCATCAGATACTGCAAACGGTTGTTGATCTCAATTAAAAGTCTCTTCGCTATTTTTTCATCATGGTCATTTAAACGAAGGCTCTTAAAAAAAGGCATCAGCTCATCAACCGGAGAAAGAACCAGCTCGCTGATGCATTTGCCTTCGATCTTTACATAGTTGGCATCCTTCCGTAAACGCGTTCCGTGGCAATCAGGACAAACGGTCTTTCCGCGATAACGCGCAAGCATTACACGGTACTGGATCTTGTAGGTTTCCCGCTCAAGCATCCTGAAAAAATCATTCAGTCCTTCAAAATGCTCGTTACCTTCCCACAATAATTTATAATCTGCCTTGCTTAATTCAGCAATGGCCTTATGAACAGGAAAACCGAACTTGTGAGCGTTCTTAAGAAGCTGCTTTTTATAGCTGCTCATTTTTTCTCCGTTCCAGCAGGCTATGGCATTTTCGAATACCGATAGGCTTTTGTTCGGGATCACAAGATCCGGATCGATACCGATGATACTACCGAAACCTTCGCAGGTCCTGCAGGCACCAATGGGATTATTGAAGGTGAAAAAGTTTACATTGGGTTCTTCGAAGGTAATTCCGTCGAGTTCAAAGCGGTTGCTGAAATGCAACTTTTCATATTGCCCTTCCTCCTTCTCCACCCATACAAAACATTCGCCATTCCCTTCATAAAATGCGGTTTGCACGCTATCACCGGCGCGGTTAACAAAATCTTCATCGCCTGGCTGAATAACCAAACGATCAACCAGAAGAAAAACCTCTGAATTCTTTTTTACAGATTTAAAGTCTATATCACCAATACGCTGGATCTTGCCGTCCGTCACGGCACGCGAAAATCCCTGCTGCGACAAGAGATCAAGTTGTTTTTTAAAAGGGCGGTCCTTTGTTTCAAGCACTTTTGACAAGAGCAAGATCCGTGTATCTGCCGATAAACCGTTCAGATAGTTTACAACGTCACTCACCGTCTGCCGCTTCACCTGCCTGCCGCTCACGGGACTATAAGTTTTGCCAACGCGGGCAAACAACAATTTAAAATAATCGTATATCTCCGTAATAGTTCCTACAGTACTTCTTGGATTGCGGCTGATCACTTTCTGTTCAATAGCAATGGCAGGAGAAATACCGCGGATATAATCCACCTGTGGTTTTTCGAGCCTTCCTAAAAACTGCCGTGCGTAAGCTGAAAGACTTTCCACGTAACGGCGCTGTCCTTCGGCATAAAGGGTGTCGAAAGCAAGAGAGGATTTACCGGAGCCTGACAGACCGGTTATTACAACCATTTTATTTCTGGGGATCGCCACATCAATATTCTTAAGGTTGTGCATGCGCGCACCTTTGATGATGATGTATTTTTTCGGATCCAGTGTGCTGATATCTTTTATGTTACTCATTGATCTTTTTTGAAGTCCTATTGCAAAAGGTGCAACAGGTGATTTACCGTTGACGGATCATCCCAGCGGATATAACCCACGGTTTCTTTTTTTATATTTTCATTCCTGTCAACAAAGTAGGTTGTTGGTATGGAATTGATCCCCACCTCGCTGAATTTTTTTTCCATACGAAGGAAGGTGAAAGGATATTGTTTCCGCGCTTTGAAATTCTCTACAGTCTGTGATTGCTCATCGCTGATAACAACTACCTCAACTCCCTTAAGCGTGGTGCTGCTGATAGCTTTAAGGGCATTCAGCTCACGTATGCAGGATCCGCACCATGAAGCACCGAACGTTATTATGCGCGCCGACCCGGGCGTGCCGGCTCCTGCTTTCCTGTTATTGAGGTCAACAAGCTGCAGCTTTTCAAAATCCATAACTGGTGCCACCTTGTACCTGCGATAAATAAAAAACACGAAAAGTAGAACTATTGATAAACCGGCTACGGTGAGCCATTTGTTATTCATGCTGTAATTAAGAATGGACGGTTGATTGAATTCTGAACTTTGAGTTTGAAAGATTAAAAATACGAATAGATTTGTTGCTGGCATGATATTCATTCTCTCCCGCATATTCAGAATTCTGTTAAGGATTGTTATTGGTTTTTTCGTTCTGAGTTTCCTTACAACCCTTTTGTATCGCTGGGTGCCCGTACCCCTCACTCCCCTGATGATCATCCGCTGCATCGAACAAAAAACCGACGGAGAGGATATGGTTTTAAAACACGACTGGGTACCTCTTGAAAAGATCTCCATCAAACTTCAGCTGGCGGTGATCTGCAGCGAAGATCAGAATTACCTGAAGCACTATGGCTTTGACTGGCAGGCCATTGAAAAAGCAATGGAGTCGAATGGCACCGGCAAAAAAATAAGAGGAGGCAGCACTATTTCCCAGCAAACAGCAAAAAACGTATTTTTATGGCCAGGCCGAAGCTACATCCGTAAAGCGTTTGAGGCCTATTTCACCCTCCTTATTGAATTTCTGTGGAGTAAGCAGAGAATAATGGAGATTTATTTGAACAGTATTGAAATGGGCAAAGGCGTTTATGGCGCCGAAGCCGCTGCACGTTTCTGGTTCAAAAAATCCGCCGAAAAGCTCAGCAGGGACGAAAGTGCCGCTCTCGCCTCCATTTTACCCAACCCGCGCAAATATGTGGCAAATCCCGCAGGTCCTTATATTGCTAAGCGTAAAGAATGGATCAAAAAGCAAATGGGCTATTGGGGAAACCAACTGGATTACGATAAGTATAATGAGGATGAACCGGAGGAGAAGGAAGAACCAAAACCCATTAAAAAAACTAAAAAGAAAAAATGAGTCGTTTTACCTTACTTAGTGTCTTGCTTGTGATGTTTTTGAGTTGTGGAAATTCCTCGAGCAGCGTTAACGAAAAAAAGAAGACAGAATACAATGGTCCGAAGATCTACTCGAATCTTTCAGATGCACAGAAAAAAATTGCGGTCAGGCTGGACCTGCTTTTTACCACACTTCATAAAAAGGGCAGCTTTAACGGGGCTGTTCTTGTTTCGAAAGGTGGAAGAATAATATATCAGAAGGCAATGGGTTATCTCGATAAGCCTGCAAAACATCAGCTTACAGATTCTTCCATGTTCCAGCTGGCTTCGGTTTCCAAAGTAATAACGTCAACTGCCATCCTGATGTTACATGAACGTGGCGCACTTGATATCTCCAAACCCTTCAGCGCTTATTTTCCTGACTTCCCATACGACGGGGTATCTGTAAAGGAACTTCTTAATCATCGCTCAGGCCTGCCAAATTACATCTACTGCCTCAATTCGGAGATCTGCGTTCCCAACTATAAAATGAGCAACCTTGAAATGTATAATACCCTCGTTTCTAAAAATGTAAAACCTTATTTAAAACCCGACCGTCGTTTTAATTACTGCAATACCAATTACGCTTTTCTTGCGTTGCTTATTGAAAAAGTTACAGGCACATCTTATTCTGAATTCTTAAAGAAAGAGATCTTCACTCCGCTTGGAATGCACAATACCGCCACTATAATGGAGCTCGACCTGGCAAGTCCAAATGTTACCCGCCCTTACGACGGCAGGTGGAGACAGGTGGGTTTTGATGCCAGCGATTATGTTCTTGGCGACAAAAGCATTTATTCAACGCCATATGATCTTTTTTTATTCAGTGAAGCGCTTTACCAGGGAAAGATCATTAAACCGGAAACACAGGAACTTGCGTATACCGCAGGCAGCAAGGAAAACAAGTTAAGTAACTATGGCCTTGGCTGGAGAATGAAAGACTTTAACGATCCTGAAAAAAAAGAGGTCTATCACAACGGTTGGTGGCATGGGTACCGTTCGGCTTTTCATCGTCGTTTAAAAGACACGCTTACCGTGGTTATACTAAGCAACCAGCTGAACAGCACGGCTTACCAGACACATAGAGTATATGAGATCCTCGATAACTCCGTAGCAGAGACACCGGCGGAAGAGGTGGATTGATCTTCTAGTTCCAGGTTCCAGGTTTCTTGTTCCTGGTTTTTGACAAACATGGAACCTGGGACTGTTAGAGATTTCAACTTTAGTTTACTATTTTTGCGATCTATGTTCACGCTGTATCTAAAAGAAATCCGCAGTTTTCTGAGCTCACTTATTGGTTACATCACCATTTGCGTTTTTATCAGTATGATCGGCGTGTTTATGTGGATCGTTCCTTCTGAAGGCGGTGGACATAACGTGCTGGACAATGGTTTTGCCAATATCGATCCTCTTTTTATTTTAGCGCCCTGGGTATATCTTTTCCTGATTCCTGCAATTACCATGCGTTCTTTTTCGGAAGAAAAAAAATCGGGAACGATCGAACTTCTTCTCACGCGGCCACTTACTGATATGCATATAATTCTTGCCAAATATTTTGCCGGGGTTACTCTGGTGATGGTATCGCTGCTGCCAACGTTATTTTATTATTACAGTGTTCACACATTAGGCGCTCCTAAGGGAAACATTGATACGGGCGGAATGTGGGGATCCTACATCGGACTCCTGTTCCTGGGCGCGGGCTTTGTAGCCATAGGTATTTTTTCCTCGGCTATCTCCGAAAACCAGGTTATCGCATTTATTATCTCATTGCTTCTGTGTTTTTTCTGTTACATAGGTTTTGAATTCATTGCGCAGAGCGGTGCGTTCGGGAAATACGATGCTTTTTTCAAGAGCCTGGGAATTAATGATCATTATATGAGCATGAGCCGGGGTGTGCTCGACACGAGGGATATACTTTATTTCGTGAGCGTGGTGGCCCTGTTCAATCTCTTAACCAAAGTTGTGTTAGAAAGCAGGAAATGGTAAAAGCTGCATCAGGGCATTCGGCCACCAAACGAAACGATCTCAGCACTTTCGCACTTATGGCGGCCATTGTGCTGCTCATAAATTTCCTGGGCTCTTTTTATTTCCAGCGGTTCGATCTTACCACCGAAAAACGATACACACTCGCAGAGTCTACAAGAACACTGCTTAAAAACCTTGACGACGAAGTGTACCTGAAAGTATACCTCAGCGGGGACTTTAATCCTGGCTTTACGCGCTTAAGAAACGAAACGCGCGAGATCCTTGATGAATTCAGGGCCTATTCAAAGAACCAGGTTCAGTATAAATTTATCACACCAGGTGAAGGGCTTTCGAGGGAAGAAGCCACAAATGTGGAGAGACAGTTGTACACCAAGGGCCTGATGCCGGAGGAACTCACAACCAAAGGCAGGGACAAGACCACGCAAAGCATAATATGGCCGGGTGCGCTGGTAAGTTATAAAGGCAAAGAGGCCGTGTGGCAGATCTTCACACGTCAAAGCCCGGGAGTAGACATAGATCAATCCATCAACAACAGCGTGGAAGAACTGGAATACAGTCTTACCAACACCATCAGGAAATTACAACGTGATAAA
The DNA here is from genome assembly GCA_966211905.1 of uncultured bacterium. Classification (GTDB taxonomy): domain Bacteria; phylum Bacteroidota; class Bacteroidia; order B-17B0; family Aurantibacillaceae; genus Aurantibacillus. Next base: position 3,193 of record CBIHOL010000103.1, on the reverse strand, counting down.
AAAGCGGAAGTTACTTTTCTTGAGGGCCATAGTGAGCTCGATACGGTTTCAGCCTATGATCTTATGCGTACGTTGTCGGAATATTACGTGGTGAACCGCACCGCTATAACTCCCGGCAAAGAGCTGAGCGCATTAAAAGGTACCGATGCTCTTATCATTGCTCAACCCGATTCGGCATTTACCGACAAGGAAAAATACGTCATTGATCAGTTTATCATGAACGGAGGTAAAGTAATGTGGCTCATTGACCCGTTATATACCGACCTGGATTCCCTTCGTCGCGGCTTTACCATCGGCATCAACCGCCCTCTGAATATTGAGGATATGCTTTTTAAATATGGCGTAAGGCTCAATCCTGTCATGTTACAGGACCTGCAGTGCGGATACCTCAACATGAACGTCGGTCTTCAGAAAGGGCAGCCTAAGTTCCAGCTTCTTCCCTGGCTTTATTTTCCACTTGTTCTTGCCGATAACGATCATCCGATAGTAAAGAACCTCGACCTGATAAAGTTCGATTACGCCAGCACATTAGATACCATCGTCTCCGCACACGGAATAAAAAAGACGATCCTACTTAAAAGCTCAAAATACACCAAGACCATCGCTGCGCCAGCGCGCATCCACCTCGCCATGGCAAGAGCCCGGCCAAGGGAAAGCCAGTTCATAAACTCCTACCAGCCTGTGGCGTGTTTACTTGAAGGTCAGTTCTCGAGTTTTGTAGAGAATCGCCTTCCTTCTGCATTAAGGAACGATACCAGCTTTAAACATCTTGATCGCGGCAAGCCAACCAAGATGATCGTAATAAGCGACGGGGACCTGGCGCGTAACGATTACCAGCGCAGCAGTGGGCAGGTATTTCCGCTCGGATTTGACCGTAATACACAGCAAACCTTCGCCAATAAAAAGTTTCTTCTTAACTGTGTAAATTATCTGCTAGATGATGAGGGAATGCTGCAACTACGTTCCCGTGAAGTTAAACTGCGTTTGCTCGACAAGAAAAAGCTGTCCACGCAAAGAGGAAAATGGCAGTTCATAAATGTGGCGGGTCCGCTGCTGCTGGTGATAGCTTTCGCGCTGTTACAGTATTACCTAAGAAGGAAAAAATTTGCCGGTTAAAATAACCGTTACTCGAACAGGTTGAAATTCGTTTCGAGCAGTTGATTCTTAACCGCGAACATCACGATACCTGCGGTATTATTAACACCAAGCTTACTCATTATATTTTTACGATGAGTATTTACGGTATGAGTGCTGAGCTTCAGTTTATCGGCAATTAATTTATTTGACAAACCTTCAGAAATGCCGCGGATAATATCGATCTCCCGCTCGGTTACAGGCACGCCATCACACTTTAAGGTCTTAATAAAAGAATTGCCTGCCACGATCTCTTCTGCGGCTGACATATAACCCAGGATCCTGCTGCAGATAAATTTTTCGCCCTTGATAGTTGAATTTATTGCTTCGAGGATCTCGCTCTTGTCACATTCCTTTAATAGAAAACTTGTAATACCACCTGCTAAAACGCTGTTAAGCTCTTTTTTGGGCAGCATTTCTGTGATTATAAGAAAACGGGTACGGTTGTATTTTTTTGTAAGCTGTGATAATTCCGCTGCAGAAATTCCGAGCGACATAAAATCGGCGATCAGCAGGTTCGGTTTTGAAAGAAAAAGCTGATTGATAAGATCCTCTTTGTCACCACAAACTGATGGTACCAGTTCAAAGCCTTTGAGCTCACCAACAAGCAGTTCCAGCCCTATGCGGGACAGGAAATTCTTATCTGCAATAAGTACTTTGATCATTCACACAAAGATACAAGACAAAATCCAACAGACTGTTAAATTTTAATTTTTTTACCATCGGTTGCCAACACGCAGTTTTCAAATACTGCCCCGGCTTCCCTTGTAAAACCTTCAAGATCGGTGTAACGCGTTGAATAATGACCCAGGAGCAGTTGTCCCGCACCGGCAGCTTTTGCAATCTCAGCGGCTTGCCGCGCCGTGCTGTGAAAGGTTTTAGCCGCCCTTTCAGCATTATCTTCCAGGAATGTACTCTCGTGATAAAGCAGATCAACACCCCTGATATATTCAACGATAGAAGGAGTAAAAATAGTGTCACTGCAGTACGCAAATGAGCGCGGTGGTGGCGGATCCACTGTCGCGTCCGCATTTTTTATAAGTTCACCATTTTTATTAAACACGTCGAAACCTGCTTTGAGCCGGAGAATGTCTGCAACGGAGATCTCAAGCTTTTCAAGTTTATATTTATCGATCTTTCTTGGAAGAGGCTTTTCACGAAAAAGAAAACCTGTGCAAAAAATACGGTGTGATAAAGGGAACGAATACACTTCTACCTTCTGGTCCTCGAACAGCAGCTGTAGCCCGTCACCGCTGGTAAAATGCCAGTTAATGGGATAAGTGAACTTAGTATCCGAAACGCTGCACATCCTTTCAATCACATCTTTCATGGGCTTGGGACAATAAATTGACAGCGGCGTTTTCCTGCCGAGCAGGTGCATGCTGCTGAGAAGTCCGGGCACTCCAAAAAAATGGTCTCCGTGAAGATGTGAAATAAACAGGTGTTCTACCGACTGGAAGCGTGTTTTAAACCTGCGCATCTGCACCTGGGTGCCTTCTCCGCAATCGATCAAAAAATATCTTTCTGAAATGTTCAGGAGCTGCGCACTGGGATTGCGCTCAGAAGTGGGAGTGGCCGACGAACTGCCAAGAATTAAAAGTTCAAATGTCTGACGGTTCATATCTGCCCTGGAATCCCTGTTTTATCAAGGCACCAAAGGTAGTCATCAACACGGTAAAAACATAATCGCAATCCATGCTGGATCACCACTGCGCGCATTTATTTATTTGGATAAGGCAAGCGTATTAAGTATTTTTGCTCCCCAATTGCAGAAAAAATGACAGGTAACATAACTTTTACAATGATTAAGCCCGACGCGGTTGAGGCTAATAACATAGGTCCGATTTTAGCTATGATCAATAAAGCTGGTTTCAGGATCAATTCAATGAAGTATCTACAACTGACCAAAGAGCAGGCGGGACAATTTTACGCAGTGCACCGCGAACGTCCTTTTTACGGGGAACTCGTTGATTATATGAGCAGTGGACCAATTGTAGCGGCAGTGCTGAGCAAAGACAATGCGGTGAGCGATTACAGGAAACTGATCGGCGCTACCGAT
>CBIHOL010000102.1:0-14154 GCA_966211905.1 uncultured bacterium | reverse complement strand
ATAAAACACCCCCCCAAAAACTACCCAAGCCTTCGGGGTCCGGGGGGCGGTTGTGCTGGGTTTTGGTCCGCTCGGCACCCCCACCCTACACCCTGAACCACGTTTTTATTCAACCCCTCCAGGGTTGGAAATTCGTTCTCTTTTTTCTTCTATTCATATTCAACTCCTCCGGAGTTGAGAGCGATGAATAGAAGAAAAAAACTATCGAATCCGGTAAATGCGTGAAGATAGGACTGTGATTGAAATGAAAAATGAAGAATTAAAAATTAAGAGTTCTGATCCGAAAATATCTAAAACTTACAATTTAGTCCCGAACGCTTTCGCGATTAGAATTTTCCGTCATAGGCGGATCCGCCCTGGGCGAAACCGGGAGGCGGAAGAATTTAGCCCCGAAAGCTTTCGGGGTTAGAATTTAGTTGGTATTTTAAACCTTCGTGTGATACCCCGCTTAAATCTTAGACATTAGATATTTATATCTATTTTTAAAACAACATTTAACCCAAAAAAATCATGAATTCAAAACGACTCCGAGTTAATCTTCTCACGTTCCATATTTTTCTACCGGCAATCCTGCTGATCTCGTCCTGCAATAAATTACCTGTCGCCGATTTTACAACCAACCAGGGTGAATATTCGGCGGGCGACAAAGTGCAGCTCACAAATAAATCCGAAAATGCTAAAAGCTATATCTGGACATTACCCGATGGCACCACGAGGAAGGAAGAAAATGTAACATTCACAACAAACTCTTCAATGATCGGTAACCGGCTCATTAAACTTGAAGCCTTCTCCAAAAACGGCACCAAATCAAATTATGCAGTAAAAGCAATCACAATCAAAACTGCAACCGGCAAGCTGGTTTTATATGATGGTCAATCATACCCCGGATCAGTTACGATCTACGTTGATGGCCAGTATCACACGCAGACAACATTCCCCACAGGACCAACAGTACCTACCTGCGATCAGGCCGGTTACCCCACTGTTTCATTAACAGAGGGTTCGCACGTTGTACAGGTCAGCGGACCAAGTACCTGGACAAAGACCGTTATCATCAATGCAAACAAATGCACAGTTAGCAGCTACCGGTAGATGAATTATCCGCTTTATGAGACGACTCTTTACTAGATCCGAGACTTAAACTTTTGCAGTACCTGATTCATAGGATTGCTTGTGCGGTAGGTAGCCAAATAGAGGGTCCCGCGCGTGGGCCCTGTCGCCGCGGGGAGCAGCTCTGGGTGAATTGTTTTTATTTAGAAGGACGGCGAGGGCCACACCCGGCCGCCATGCCTCTTGCGGCCGAAAAGGTGTGGTTTCAAAATCTGCTTAGAAGTATTAAAACGATAGAGTCAAAATAAATATTCAAATTAAAAGCAGATTTTGTTTACGTCGCCTGTCCTTCTTAATAAAAACAAAAGCGGGTGGGCCCTTCGCGGCGACTTGACTTTTTGGTTCTTTTGCGTCAAGGCAAAAGAACAGAAAGAAATGCGAGCGCCCTCGCGCTCGCCAGCCGATGCGTAAGGCGAAGTATGGCTAGATTTTATCCAGGACAGTAATGATTAGAAATCATACTCATTCAACTGCTTCCACAGCATATCCTTCAGCTCCGTAATGTTTTTTTGTGTGGCCGATGAAAAGAAAATATAAGGCACCTTCATTTTTCCCTTTAATCTTTTGTCGAGGTCCTTTTTCATTTCTGCTTCCAGCTCCTCATCCATCATATCTGATTTGCTGATGCCAAGGATCCTTTTCTTATCAAGCAGTTCGGGATTGTATTGTTTAAGCTCATTGAGCAGGATCTTGTATTCTTCAACAATGTCCTTACTATCGCAGCTTACCAGGAACAATAAGGAAGAATTACGTTCAATATGCCTGAGAAAACGAAGACCTAAACCTTTTCCTTCACTTGCACCTTCAATGATCCCCGGAATATCTGCCATTACAAAGCTTTTGTAATCGCGGTATTTAACGATACCAAGATTTGGCACCAACGTGGTGAACGGGTAATTGGCGATCTCCGGCTTTGCTGCGCTCACTACCGATAAAAGTGTTGACTTTCCTGCATTCGGAAATCCAACAAGTCCGACATCAGCAAGCACTTTTAGCTCAAGCACTTTCCATTCTGTTCTGCCAGGCTCTCCCGGCTGCGCATACTGCGGACTTTGAAGAGTACTATTTTTGAAATTCGCGTTACCTAATCCACCTCTTCCGGCCGGACAAAGGATCATCTCCTGTCCATCCTCAGTGATCTCTCCTACTATTTCACCGGTCTCAACATCCCTGGCCACCGTGCCTAACGGAACTTCCAGGTATTCGTCCTTGCCTTGTTTGCCGGAGCTGTTTGCGCTTGAACCGTTTTCGCCGGCTTCAGCAATAATATGTTTACGATATTTAAGATGGATCAGTGTCCACAATTGTTTGTTGCCGCGCAGGATAATGTGACCGCCACGCCCACCGTTGCCCCCGTCGGGCCCTCCAAATGCAGTAAATTTATCGCGATGGAAATGAACAGAACCTGCTCCCCCCTTGCCGCTGCGGCAACAGATCTTTACATAATCAACAAAACTATTATCCATCTTCTAAGGAGTTACGGCCTGCCGGTGACCAGATAAAACATCAGCCCGGCGCCATAAAAACCGCAAAGTTACCGTTTTTTTAACGGAGTTCGTTTCTTTCCTGCCTGTTTTGATTTTTTGGGAGCCAGCTTCCTGCTCACTTTTTTAACGACAGCCTTTACTTTACGTGCTATTGTTGACTTGCGCCCGGTTGTTTTTTTTGACTTCTTTGAAGGTGCAGCTTTTTTAGCACTTACCTTTTTAGCTGCCTTTTTGGAGCTTTGCTTTTTTACCGGCACAGATTTTCGTGTTGCTTTTTTAACCGCAGCTTTTGCTTTTTTTGCAGGTGCTTTGGATTTCTTCGCAGCGCTTGATGCAGTGGTTTTACCATTGCTCTTGCTTCTGCGATCAATTTCTTTAATGATCGATGTGGCTATAGCTGGTACAAGGTCTCTTTTAAGATTGACCTTTAACTTATCTTCTATCACTTTACCGGCTACCTTGCCGGCTACTTTCAGAAGATCAGCACCGAGAGTGTCTTTCTTCCTGCTTTTTTTCAATTCCCGTTCTTCCTCTTCTTCTTCCGCTTCAGCACGCTTAATGGCGTCGATCTCCAGCAGCAGCTCGGGCGCAATATCGTCTGCCACATCAAAATCCTGTATCGTAAGATCCATATGCTCAAGATCTGTTTCCAATGAGGTAAGATCCATTTCTGCTTTCAGGAAGGTGATACGTTCGATCAGCGATTTAAAAATTTCATCTACAGTGCCTATGCCATTAATGGAATGGAACTTCGCCTGCTCACTGTAATATTTTTTAAGAGGCAGGGTTTTATTATTGTATTCCTGTATCCTTCTTTTGATGATCGTTTCATCCCTGTCGTCCGGTCTGCCGCTTTCTTTACCTCGCAATAAAAGGCGTTTCAGGAGCTCCTCGTCATTTACCTCAAGTGCGAGCATGCCGGTAATACCGGTTCCTTTTTTCTGCAACAGATCATCCAGAGCAACTGCCTGCGTGGTAGTGCGCGGAAAACCGTCGAAAATAAAACCTTTGGCGTGGGGGTTCTCATCGATCTTGGTTTCGATCATTCCAATTACAATATCATCACCCACCAGCTCACCCCGGTCCATGATCTCCTTTGCTTTTCGCCCCAGGGCTGTACCCCGTGCGATCTCTGAACGTAAGATATCGCCGGTGCTCAGATGCACAAGGTTATATTTGTTTATCAGATTTTCTGATTGCGTTCCTTTCCCTGCACCGGGAGGCCCGAACAAAACGAGGTTTAGCATTTTTTCCATTATTAAATTAAGCTAGTACGTATATTTCCTTTAGGTTTCTTCCCTGTCCTTCGCAATCCATGCCATAACCTACCACAAATTTATCGGGAATCTCAAAACCTATATAATCCACTTTGTAATCTTTTTTAAAAGAAGAAGGTTTAAATAAAGCGGTGGCCACTTTTATCTTTTTTGCTCCTTTCTTCTGTAACTCGCTCATCAGGCTTTCAACAGTCAACCCGCTATCCACAATATCTTCTATGATCACCACTGTGCGTCCGCTGATATCTTCTGTAAGACCTACCACCTCTTTTACATTCCCCGTGCTGCTCGTTCCCTCGTAGCTCGACAGTTTAATAAATGATATCGAACAGGTGATGGTAACTTCCTTCAGCAGGTCGGAGGCGAACATAAATGAACCATTTAAAACTACAAGAAAAACAGGCTCCTCATTCTTCAGCTCCTCATTTATAGTGGAGGCGATCTTTTTTACGGCTTCTGCAATCTGCTCCTGCCCGATGTATGGCTTGAATTGCCTGCCCTGTATAGTAACCACCCCGCTCATAAAGCGAAACAAATATAACAGTTTTGATTTCAAAACCAATTTCAATCAGCCACACATAAACAATTGTTTCAATTTGTAGTGTATCTTTGCGCGATGTCTCACACAGGCACTGATATTGAACTGGCATGTACGTTGCTGGGTAGCGGGAAGCTGGTTGCCATCCCTACCGAAACAGTTTATGGTCTCGCCGCCAATGCGCTTAACGAAAAAGCAGTATTGTCGATCTTCGAGGCAAAAAAAAGACCTTTCTTCGATCCGCTGATAGTTCATGTGCACTCCAGCGCATCGGTAACCAAATACGCCACCTTTAATGATGAGCGCCTCGAAAAACTTGCTGCGCATTTCTGGCCGGGACCTCTTACACTCCTCCTACCGAAAAAAGATAATATCCCTCCTATTGTTACTTCTGGCCTCGACCAGGTAGCCATCAGGATCCCGAGACATCCGCTCACTTTAAAACTGCTTGAAAAATTAGACCTGCCTCTGGCTGCACCAAGCGCCAACCCGTTCGGATATGTGAGTCCCACACGGCCTGAACACGTTGCCAGGCAGCTCGGCAGCAAGATAGATTACATCCTCGATGGCGGAGATTGCACAGTTGGAATTGAATCCACAATTGTGGGCATCGAAAACAACAGGGTCTGTATTTTCCGGCTCGGCGGACTGGCGCCTGAAGCAGTAGAAAGAGTTGCGGGCAGAGTGGATCTTAAATTATCCAGTTCCAGCGATCCCCGGGCTCCCGGTCAGCTGCAGCAGCACTACGCTACACGTAAACCATTGCTGCTTGGTGACATTGAAACGCTTCTGAACAAACATACAGGACAAAAAACCGCCCTCATACTTTTTGGTCAGCAAAAAATAACTGATACGGCGAACGTTCGAACTTATAATCTTTCGCAGTCAGCAGACCTGAACGAAGCAGCACTGAATCTTTTCAGTATTATGCGTCTTGCTGATGAGAGTGATGCTGAAATTGTTATAGCCACTCCGGTTCCTGATGAAGGCCTTGGGAAAGCCATTAACGACAGGCTTCGCAGAGCGTCCGCCTGATCTACTCAAGCACCATTTTTTTAATTGTTCCTCTATTACCTATGCTGATCTCCAGGAAATATATTCCTCTCTGCAATGTCCCAGTCTCCAGGATAAAATCCTTTTCAGCATAAGTGTATTCCATTACTACTCTTCCGGAAATATCCTTTAACATCACGTGATAATCACCACAGGACGGTGTACTGATGTAAACTTTATCACGCGCGGGATTAGGATACAAAACAAGTTCCAGGTTGTTTGTCTCCGCAACTGAAACGGGGGCCGACGGCCGGTACCAGATCGGTGAACCAACTATCCACTGACCATCTGCCTGTTTTATATCTACAAAATAAAAATATTCGTAACCCGAACGAATGCCCTGATCTGTGATGAAAGCCGTGTTAGTTTTTAGTCCCTGGTAAATTATGTCAGCCCACAAACCGGGTTTGTTACGGTATCCTCTCCAGATCCGCAGTGTGTCTGCGAGCTCCCCGTCTGCGTCATCGTGCACAACCGAGATGGAAGGATATACGCTGCCGGTGAGAATGGACCCCATGGGTTTGCCATTTAATTCAAACTTTAATTTTGCATTCCCGTCATCGCTCGCGTAAAAGCGCATTTGTTTCATGGCAGAATAAAGATTTGCCCTGGTGAGTGATGGAGCCATGATCACTAACCTTCCACCATTGCCTCTTCCAAAATTACTGTAGTGATTGTCGTGATCGTATCCTATACCAAGATGATAACCCTGGAACAGCATTTTCTTATAGTAGACAAAATAATCGCCCTGCGCGTAATTGGTATAATTACTTGAAGCGTTGGTAGCCACACCGTTCCTTAAAGGCATCCCCACAATGGCGCTGTCGAAGTCAGAATTGTATGGTGCGTTTGCAAGAGCGCCTTCCCATGTTCCATCAAGACTATAATTATCAAAATCGGGATGAGCCAGGCAGCAGAAAGCCCCGGGCTGATTCTTTACTTTTTTAAATAATGAAGCGTAATCTGATTTTGCATTGAAGATGTCGAAATTATCAGCTGTAGATCCTCCCACTCCCGTTTCCCAGCCAATGAGCTTATTGAATCCGTAAATAAGTACATGTCCGTTGAAGCTGGAAGACACCCCGTATTCCATGCCGAAGAGTGCCAGGAATTTTCCGTCCTCGTTTGCATTATCGGCCATCGTAATACCCTGCTGATACAAAGGTTTTTTAAATCCCGGATTGTGGGCTGTTGAAAAATGGTTATGCTCCGAGATGCCTAAAAAATCAAAGTCCTGGGAAAGTTTAGCGTAAGAATAACTTCCGTCGGGCCTTGAAATGCCGGAGCTGGAAGAGTCTTTATTACCGTCACTAAAGCCTGTGTGCGAATGAAGATTTCCGAAATAATAATTGAGATTCTGCGCAGAACACTGCAGAATGATTCCAAATAAAAAAGAGGCGCGGGCTACTATCCTCATAAATTAAAGGTAGACATTTTTTGATTTCAATAGCAAGCCAAAAGTTTCTTGTTTCTGGTTGCTTGTTTTAGCCCTGCCCAAACCAGGATCTTTAACCGCGAAGAGCGCAAAGCAGGCGCAGAGGTCGCAAAGAAAAATATTTACTATCGGAAATCCTTAGCGGCCTTTGCGTTAAACCTTTGCGGCCTTTGCGGTAAAGAGGACGGAATGATAGATGCATTTAACACGAAACGCGCAACTTTCACGGATTCTTTCCCGCAGATCCCCGCAGATTTTTCGCAGATTCCGCCGAGGAGTCCGGAAGACCTGTAAATCTATATTATTTCCGCGCAAATCTGCGGCAACGTATGATACCAAACTCATCTGCGCCATCTGCGGGAAATAAACTTCGCCGGAACACGGAACTACTTCCGGTAGATCAACGCCACTGCAAACGCATTTACCCCTTCTCCCCTTCCCACATACCCCAGCTTCTCGTTGGTAGTCGCTTTAATGGAAACGGCGTCCTGGTCAATGCCAAGAATCGGGGCGATCACTTGCTGCATGCGTTCGATATGAGGATTTATTTTCGGCGCCTCCAGACTTAATGTAGAATCAATATTTGCGATGGCGAAATTTTTCTGCTTCAGTAGATCAACCACATGCTGCAATAATTGTTTGCTGTCGGCTCCTTTATAACGTTCGTCCGTATTCGGGAAATGTTTTCCAATATCGCCAAGATTTGCCGCACCTAAAAGTGCATCACAGATCGCATGCAGTAATACATCCGCATCACTATGTCCGACACATCCCTTATCAAACTCCAGCTCAATTCCTCCCAGCCACAACTTTCTTCCTTCACCTAACGGATGAACATCGTACCCAAACCCTACACGTATATTCATAATATTTTTTACGCTTCAATTGCCTGCACTCCCGGCAAAGTCCCCTGCTCAATATATTCAAGCAAAGCACCTCCACCAGTGCTCACATAACTTACTTTTTCTGCCAGATCATATTTGTTTACGGCCGCAACGCTGTCGCCTCCACCTATCAATGTAAATGCACCATTATTAGTTGCAGTTACAATGTCGAATGCAGCTTGGCGGGTACCTTTTTCAAAGCTGCTCATTTCAAACACGCCCATAGGACCATTCCATAAAATTGTTTTCGAACTTTTAATAATGTCCCCAAACTGTTTGATGGTGCGTTCTCCGATATCAAGTCCCATCCAGCCGTCGGGAATATCATTAATGTCACATTCCTTCTGGTTGGCATCGTTGGCAAAATTATCGGCGATCACAGCATCCATAGGGATACAAAGATTTACGCCTCGCATTTTTGCCTTGCCTATAAGCTCTTTCGCAGTTTCAAGACGATCATCCTCACATAAGGATTTACCGATCTTTCCTCCAAGTGCCTTCACAAACGTAAAGGCCATCCCGCCACCGATGAGTATATTATTAGCACGGCCCATCAGCTGCTCAATGATCAGGATCTTATCGCTCACTTTTGCTCCGCCTACAATTGCGGTAAAAGGTTTTTCAGCCTTATTTAAAACAATATCAATATTGGCCACTTCGTTCGCCATCACATAACCGAAGCATTTGGAATTATTGTCGAAATACTTTGCCATTACCGCCGTTGATGCATGCGCGCGGTGCGCAGTTCCAAAAGCATCATTAACATAGATATGTCCGTGCTTGCTTAATTTTTTCGCAAACTCCTCATTTCCTTTTTCTTCTTCCTTATAAAAACGCAGGTTCTCAAGAAGCAGTACTTCACCACTTTTAAGCGCCGATGATTTTGCAAAAGCCTCTTCGCTGATGCAATCATTTACAAAATCCACTTTTGTACCAAGCAGCGCACTCACTTCTGAAACGATGTGACGAAGAGAATATTTATCTGTGGGTCCATCTTTAGGCCGGCCCAGGTGACTCATCAGCACCAGGCTTCCTCCATCGGACAGGATCTTTTTTAAGGTAGGAATGGCGGCCTTTATGCGCGTATTATCAGTTACTTTGAAATCTGCATCAAGCGGAACATTAAAGTCAACGCGGATCACCGCTGTCCTGTTCCTGAAATTTATTGAGTCTACTGTTTTCATTTTTTAGTTACCGGCTTATGGATCAAAATTATATTAATTTATCTAAACTTATTTTAAACGCTTTTATCGTGCGGTCAAGATCATCTTTAGTATGCGCGCTGCTTACGAATCCTACTTCATACCCGCTTGGACCAAGATACACGCCGTTTTCGAGCAGATGATGATATAGTTTCCTGAAATGTTTCATACTGTCCGCATCAATTTCATCAGCGTTCGTGATCTCTGTTTTGTCTGTAAAAGCGATCCAGAAAATTGAACCAATTCTGAAGATCTTAAGCTCTTTGAGCGGGCTTACGGCCAGGATGCCTTCCACCAGGTATTTTGTGTTTTCTTCGAGACGGCTATAGAAATCTTTTTCCAGGCACTGGCTTAATTGCGCTATACCTGCGGACATTGCAACCGGGTTGCCGCTTAAGGTTCCCGCCTGGTATACATTGCCCTCAGGTGAAATATGGCTCATTATTTTTTGAGAAGCACCGTATGCACCAACAGGAAATCCTCCACCGATGATCTTACCATAAGTGAGAATGTCTGGCTGAATATTATAATATCCTGCTGCACCGGTAAATCCAAGGCGGAACCCGCTGATCACCTCATCAAAAAGCAAGAGGCTGTTATGTTGCGTGCAAATGTTACGAAGAAAGGACAGGAAATCCTTTCCCTGCAGCAATAATCCATTATTTGCAGGAACAGGTTCTATGATCACACAGGCGATCTCATCACGGAATGTCTCGAAGGCTTTTGATACGGCCTCTTTATTATTTAAAGGAACCGTGATGGTTTCATTTACAAAACTTTCGGGAACCCCGGCACTGCTCGAATTTCCAAATGTCACAAGTCCGCTGCCGGCTTTTACCAGCATGGAATCCACATGTCCGTGGTAACAACCTTCAAACTTCAGGATCTTGTTCCTGCGGGTGTAACCACGCGCCAGGCGGATGGCGCTCATTACCGCTTCGGTGCCACTGCTTACAAAACGGATCTTTTCAATAAAAGGATTGTTTGAAAGGATCAGTTCCGCAAGCTCATTTTCAAGCCTGGTAGGCGCTCCGAAAGAAGTCCCCTTTTTCATGGTTTCTGAAACGGAGTCCAGTACCTTATCATTAGCGTGACCGTGAATTAATGGTCCCCAGCTTCCGCAGTAATCAATATATTCGTTTCCGTCGGCATCCCAGATATGGGATCCTTTCCCTTTTTCAATAAATATGGGAGTTCCGCCAACACTCCTGAAAGCTCTTACAGGTGAGTTAACTCCCCCCGGAAATAGCTGCTTTGCCTTTTCAAACAGCGACTGACTCTTGTTTTTATCCATAAATCGCCGCAAAATTAGCATTTATAATAAGGTTTGCTTTTGTGTTTACCACTTATATGGAAAACCACAACCATTAAAAAGTGTTAACAGTTATAATGGCTTTTTTTACCTATAATTGTGGCGCGATTATTGGCTATTTATAATAAACCATTCAATGAAAAAAGCCCTATTATTTTTTGTCCTTTCCACTTTCTCTCTTGTAGCAACAGCAGGCGATGGAGACCGTATTCCTGCTGCAACCGTTAAAAAACTCGATGGCACACGTGTGAATTCGAACACATTCAGCAACGATGGAAAACCCATCATTATCAGCTTTTGGGCCACCTGGTGCAAACCATGTAAAAAAGAACTGGACGCTATTGCCCAGTCTTACCCGGACTGGGTGAAGGAAACAGGTGTGAAGCTGATCGCTATCTCAATTGATGATTCCCGCAGCTCGGGCAAAGTGGTTACCGATGTGCGTATGAAAGGCTGGGAATACGAAGTGTATCTCGACGAAAACCAGGAATTTAAACGCGCAATGAACGTGAACAACATCCCCCATACTTTCCTGGTGGATGGAACAGGCAAGATCGTTTGGAGCCACAATTCGTACTCAGAAGGCGATGAAGATCACCTGTATGAGAATATTCAGTCCCTGCTAAAGGGAGAGGCTCTTAAACACTAAAACTGTTTAATAATGCTTGAAAGCAGGGCAGGCGTTAAGTCTGCATTTATCGTTTTTATGCTTGGCGCATTTTGCTCAAATGCCCAGCAACCAGTTAACAGCGAACTTAGTTCTGTCCATGGTAATTTCCAGGTCGACGCACAGTATTATCAGCCAGATTCTCTTATCGGCGCGCCTCCTGTTCCCGAAAAATTCCTCTCCAATGTATTTGGGAATGTGAACTACACAAAAGGTTTTTTCTCAGCAGGATTACGTTACGAGGCCTACAATAATGTGAGACTTGGTTTTGATCCGCGTTACCAGGGCCAGGGCATCGTTAATAGATTTATCAGGTACCAGACAGATCTGCTCGATATCACCGTGGGAAATTTTTATGAGCAATTCGGAAATGGACTAATGCTCCGTACCTATTACGAGCCCGGACTTTTATACGATAACTCCATTGATGGAGCACGTGTTATCTCCAACCCGATTAAAGGAATTACACTTAAAGGAGTTATAGGAAAACAACGTTATTATTTTTCTGTAGGTCCCGGCATAGTAAGGGGATTTGATGGTGAAATAAGCCTCAACGAGCTTTTGGAAAAACAGCTGGGTGAGAAAAAAACAAGGTTGTTCCTTGGTGGCAGTTTCGTAAGCAAATACCAGGTAGACGAAGATCCAAAATTTATTCTCCCCGAAAACGTAGCAACTTATGGCGGACGAATTAACCTGATAAGGGAAGGTTTTTCACTTTCGGGAGAATATGCCTATAAGATCAATGATCCTTCGGCCGACAATGGTTATACATATAAAGACGGGGAAGCTTTATTCGCCACTGCTTCCTATGCCATCAGCGGACTTTCATTCCTGGTGCAGGGAAAACGTGTTGACAACATGAGCTTCAGAAGCGACAGGAATGCCAGCGGGCAGGCACTTCTTATTAACTATCTGCCTAACACTACCAAGCAGCATACTTATCAGTTACCTGCTCTAAATCCGTATGCCACGCAATTAAACGGAGAGATAGGAATGATGGGTGAGATCCAGTATAAATTTAAGAAAGGCACCTTTTTCGGGGGAGAATATGGCACTGAGATAACGCTGAACTACTCGCAGGCAAGCGGACTTAATAAGACCCCTGTTGACGATTCGCTTACTACGCAGACTTATTATAAAACCGAATGGGGCGATATGGGCGCGCTTTATTACCAGGATTATTTTGTTGAGATCAACAAAAAGTTCTCAAAAAAATGGAAAGGAACTTTCCTTTATTCCAATCAGTTTTACAACCGTAACATCCTGCAAAAAAATGCTGAGAATGCCGGCTACAAGAACGTGCTCGTAAATATCCTGGTGGCCGATATCACTTACAAGTACCGTTCCTCGAGTTCCATACGTCTTGAGGCACAGGGTCTTTTTGCCAAGGATGCTGAAATGGTTACCACGTCGAATGATATTTCGAAAGGGAATTGGGGAACAATTCTTTTGGAGTGGACACCCACGAGCCACTGGTTTGTTGCCGTTTATGATCAGTATAATTATGGCAATCCTGATCCTGCTCACCAGTTACACTATTACCTGGGCACGTTTGGTTACAATAAGGACTCACACCGCATCGCAATTTCTTACGGTAAACAAAGTGCCGGTATTTTTTGTGTTGGTGGCGTATGCCGCACCGTACCTGCCTCAAACGGGATCACACTTTCAATTACCAGCAGTTTTTAGTATCTTTATTATAGAATTACAGTCATGAAAAAGTTAATTTGGTTCCTGCCTCTTTTATTGCTGATGGGATGTGATAAGGTCCCTCCAAGAGTTCCACCTCCGACTCCTGACTGCGTACTTAATAACCCGGTGGTAATGACCAATACCGCAACCAGCAATTCGCGAAAGATCTTACTGGAAGACTACACGGGTCACACTTGTGGTAATTGCCCCCGCGCCGCGGAAGAAGTTGAAAGACTGGTAGTAGAATACAAGGACAAGCTGATCGTAATTGCCAATCACGTGAGCATTACTTTTGCTGCACCAAGGAAAGGATACAGGGAGGATTTTCGTAACCCTGCCTCTACCGAATGGGACGGGTACCTCAAAATGTCCGCTACAGGTCTGCCTCAGGGAGGTGTTAACAGGATGAAGGTTAACGGACAGTACGCAATGCTGTATTCGGCATGGAAAACTGTTATTCCAACGGCACTTAATTCTCCACAGTTGGCCCGCATTGATCTCACCACTACTTACGATCCTTCGCAAAAACTGTTGAATGTAAAAACGAAGACCACGTTCCTTGCAGATCTTCCATATGACGTGTCGCTTATTATCTTACTTACACAGGATGGAATAATTGCTAATCAAACGGATTACAAACCACCGGTAGGTTCCGAAGTTGACCCTGCTGAACCGGACCGCAGGACAGACTATGAATTCGATCATATGGTAATTGGCTCTATTAATGGTACGTGGGGTGACCTGGTAAAATCTTCACCTTCAAAGGGCGATACGCTTACCATTGAGAAAAACTGCAACATCCTGAATCGTTGTTTTTACCTCGATGAAGTGTGTGTTAACGACGAGCACGTCAACGTGGTGGCCTTCCTTTATAACAATAGCACAAGGGAAGTAATACAGGCTGAGAAGATCAAGATCAAAAATAATTAGATCTTAATACTGCTCCTTTTCATTAGGGAAATCCTTGCTTTTAACGTCGGTAATGTATTGTTTAAAAGCAGTCCCCATATTTTCATACAGGTTAAGATAGCGCCTCAGGAAACGGGGGCTGAACTCATGTGTCATTCCAAGCATATCGTGAGTAACAAGAACCTGTCCGTCAACTCCTCCCCCCGCACCAATGCCAATAACAGGGATTGATATCGCGGCGGCTACTTTTGCAGCAAGAGCAGCAGGAATTTTTTCAAGAACAAGCGCAAAACATCCGTAACGCTCCAGCAGGCGTGCGTCCTCAAGCAAACGTTCTGCTTCATCTTCTTCTTTCGCCCGTACAGTGTAAGTACCGAATTTATAGATGCTTTGAGGGGTGAGACCTAAATGGCCCATAACAGGAATACCAGCAGTAAGGATGCGTTCGATACTTTCTTTTATCTCAGTACCGCCCTCCATCTTCACTCCGTGCGCACCACTTTCTTTCATGATGCGGATGGCTGAATGCAATGCTTCCTTAGAGTTTGCCTGGTACGAACCAAATGGAAGGTCCACAATAACCAGGGC
>CBIHOL010000101.1:0-14182 GCA_966211905.1 uncultured bacterium | reverse complement strand
CGGTTTTATAGAAAAAGACAATAAATATCTTTTTATCCGGCGGCATAACCGCTGGGATCTGCCAAAAGGCAAGCTCGAAAAAAAAGAAAAGATTCGCGACGCTGCCGTTCGTGAGTGTGAAGAGGAATGTGGGATCAACAATCTTACATTACGGGATCCGTTATCGTCAACTTTTCACGTTTATCCCCATAAAAAAGGAATGGCCCTTAAACAAACGTACTGGTTCAGGATGAAAACCGATTTTTCAGGTGAGCTTCAGCCTCAGCTGGAAGAAGATATTACCGAGGTACGTTGGTTTACGCCGGAAATAATCAGATCAGAAATTCTGAAAGACACGTACTACACTATCGCTGATGTTGTAACTGAAGCGCTTGCAGATATTGCTTAACAATTACAAGCAGGGCATTGTTAGTTATTTCTGAAACTCAGGGCTTATTTAATACGTATATTTAGTCACAAGTTTTGCTACCGCTCCGGCCCTTAAAAGCCGGGGAGGAAAGTCCGGGCAACACAGGGTAATCCGCCACCTGAAAAGGTGGGTACAGCTGCAGAAATGCCGTTGTAACAGAAAGTGCCACAGAAAACAAGGTAGCCACGAAACGTTCGCGTTTCGGGGTGATAGTGAAAATGTGAGGTAAGAGCTCACAAGCAGGTGCAGCAATGTACTTGTTGGGAAAACCTCGGATGTTGAAAGACCAAATAAGTTGCGGTATTTAAGGCGACCCGTCTTATTCCTCACGGAAGCCGCAACGGGTAGGTCGCGTAGATAAATGGTAGATATACCCCCGCTTAATTGTGGGGATGAAACAGAACCCGGCTTATAAAACTTGTGCGATTGATTTACTGAGCATGATTAGACATTTAGTTGTAGTTTTTCTTTTATTTTTTTTTCTCCCCGGTAAGACCCAGTGCCCTGAAATTCTCAACACACTAGGAGTTTATACCAGCAGTCCACAATTTATCAATTGCAACGGTTCTGTTTTTAATCTCAACTTCCAGTCCAATAGCAGCTTTGGTACTTATACGATCAACTGGGGTGATGGTGGTCCTGTAACTACAGGCGGATCCTATAACGCCAATACTATCATTTCGCATTCTTATGCTGCTACCACCGCTACATATCCTCTCACTCTTTTAACGGGCACCTGTACTATCAATGGTATTGTGGTGCAGGAACAGGCCGCCCAGGCTGCTATCATTCCCGGTAACGTTGGTTCGAATCTTTGCGCACCAAAAACCCTCACCTTTACAAACGGAACTACATTTACCAGCACAACTACCAATTACACCTGGAGCTTTGGCGATCAGGCCAACACCAATACCATTCATACCTTCACAAATTCCGGCAAGGATGTAGTCTTCACTTATCTCAAAGGACAGGTGAACTGCAATACGCAGGTAACTTTATCGGCACAGAACTATTGCAATTTTACACCCTCGCGCGCCACATTCGGACCATTGCAGGTTTACGATATCGACCAGGCTCAGATCGCTCCCGACCGGCCGATAAGATGCTGGCCCGATAATGCTTTTACTTTTAATAATACTTCTAACCGTACCTGTGAACCACAGGGTAATAACGGGCAACGTTACGAGCGCTGGAACTTTGGTGATCACTGGGGTTTGGGCCACGATTCACTGCTCGCCTGGAGTCCGTGGTTCCCTACTCCGCCGCGTACCATCAGCTTCCCGTTCATGGGTTCGTATTCAGTTTCACTTCTCGATAGCAATGCGTGCGGAATTTCGTCAGTGGCCATCAACATAAATATCGTGCCTCCTCCAACCGCTAACTTGGCAGGACCATCGGGGAACATTTGTATAAATACTGCCATCACTTTCACCAACCTGAACACAGGAGCCACACAACATCGATGGAATTTTGGCACAGGCGCCGGTTTTGTAAATCTCGGAAGCGGTAATAAAAGTTTCACTTATACCACTCCCGGTACTTACACCGTAATGCTGATAGCACTTATCAACGGAGGTGGAAATGCCTGTATGGACACGGCAAAAACTGTGGTTAATATCGTTGACCGGCCTACCGCCTCGTTATCAGCCGCTCCTGCAAGCGGCTGCGGCAGCTTATCCGCTTCCTTCACTGATCTTTCTACCGGTGCATCGTCATGGAACTGGAATTTCGGGAATGGCGTAACTAGCAACCTGCAGGCTCCCCCTGTTCAAAGCTACACGAGTGCCGGTCTGTACGTTGCCACTCTCGCTGTTACAAATACAAATAGTTGTACCGACAGTAAAACGGTGTCACTGATCGTTCATTCAAAACCAGTTCCTGCCTTTGTACAATTTTCGGCCTGCGAGGACACTCCCGTTACATTTACAAATAACTCTGTAATTTCCGGAACAAGTGCTATCACGGGATATACCTGGCAGTTTGGTGATGGCACTGCCTCCAGTTCTGCTTTTAACCCGGTTCACACATACACTGTTCCCGGCAGTTATATCGTAAAGCTGGTAACCGCCAGCGCTTTTTGCCGCGACTCTGTAAGCATGACAGTATCGGTGAATATAGTGCCGACGGCGAGTTTTGTCGCCTCTCCCACTGTGGGTTGCCCTCCCTTTACAGTTAATTTCAGTAATGTATCGCAAAACGCAAATAACTTTTTGTGGCGCTTTACATCAGCACCTACAGAAACTTCAAATAGCACAGGGGCTTTATACACGTACACAAACGGGTCACAATCCATTGTCACACACACGGTCAAACTTATTTCATCTACCTTTTCAGGCTGCGCCGACAGCATTACTGCAATAGTTTCAGTACGACCTAAACCGATTGCAGGATTTTCAGTTAATACTATTACAGGCTGTTCACCAAAAATAACTTCATTCACAAACACGAGCATCGGGGGCAGCACGTACGCCTGGAGCTTTGGTGATAACAGTTTCTCCACCTCGGTGAACCCGTCGCACACGTACAGTAACGGAACTTTATTCACCCAAACCGTTATTGCTAACCTCATAACGACAAACAGCCTTACCTGTTCCGACACCACAGAAATGCTTATCACCGTATATGCAGAAGCACTGACTACATTTACCATGGTTCCCGCCCAGGGCTGCAGTCCTTTGGTAGTCAACTTTCCGAGCGTACCGGGCGTAGCTACTTACACCTGGAACCACGGTGATGGCGCCGGTAACTACAATACACTCACCTCTCATACGTATACTTTTTACAACGCGGGCACCACTCCTAAAACATTTTCCGTTGTAATGAACGCTCAAACAAGCAATGGTTGTTTTGGCACTGGCAAAGGAAATCTACTGGTGTTCCATAATCCCGTGGCAAATTTTGTCGCGGATAAAAGTGCAGGATGCACACCCTTCTCTGTCAATTTTAATAATACCGGCACCGGATACTCCACTTCAAAATGGTTTTATGGCAATGGCGCTACATCCCTGTCACAGAACGGACAATCCACTTATACCAATGCAACAGGTAACGGAATCAATACCTATTCGGTGAAACTAAGTATCGGGACCGCCGACGGGTGCAGGGACTCCATAATAAAAACCATTTCCGTTTTTGGTCAGCCCTCTGCCGGATTCACTCCCGATACACCGGCCTGCACCCCAAAGATCATTAAGTTCACCAATTCATCAACAGGCGCAACCACCTTCAGCTGGAAATTCGGCAATGGCAGCACTTCTACCCTGTCCTCTCCGGAAGTGCTTTTTGTAAATAATGGGCCCACAGACATGTCTTTCCCGGTACAATTAACAGCAGCCAGTGTAGAAGGATGCAAGGACTCAGTGACAGTTCCTGTAGCCGTGCATCCCAAGCCTAAATTTGAGATCGCCTCTGCCCCCGACAGTGGCTGCGCTCCCCTGAAAGTAACCTTTGCAAAGATCGGTGGTGTAGTTGATTATGAATGGAAATACGACGGTATCAGCTTCGGCAGCTCCGGTGGCATTCAAAATACTTTTGGCAATAATCTGGGGGTAAACAAGACTTATACGGTCCAGTTAATAGCGCGAGATAAATATAAATGTGTGGATACAGCCACAAAACTCATAAAGGTTTTCCCGTTGCCGGTCGCAAGATTTAGCGCACGGCCATTGAGTGTTTTTGTGCCCAACCAGGAAGTCACGTTCACTAACGAAAGTTCGTCCATTGCTACCACCTTTAGCTGGACTCTGGGTGATGGCACAAAAAGCAATGAACGTTCTCCTTCTCACTATTACACCACACCTGGTGAATATAAGATCACAATGATTGCAAGAACGGATAAAGGTTGCCGCGATACCTTTGCCCTACCCGAACCTGTAATAGCGCAGGAAGAAACCACCATCCAGATGCCCAATGCCTTTACCCCAAACACGTCAGGCTCTCCGGGTATTGTGTTCGATCCTAACGATACCAGCAACGATATCTTTCATCCCAACGTAAAAGGAACTGAACAATATACTTTCAGTATTTTTTCGCGCTGGGGAGAACTACTTTTTGAAACTAAAAATCCACTGGAAGGTTGGGATGGGTATTACAAAGGCACTTTGTGCACCCCCGACGTATATGTATGGAAAGTAAATGCTACGTTTATTGATGGCAAGACCTTCAATAAAACAGGTGATGTATTATTATTAAGATAAGATGGCTATGAAAAAAACACTGGTTCTTACGTTGCTGGTCCTTGCTGTTAGCGGGATAGCTCAAAACTCTGCAGATAAAAAGCAGGTTAAGAAAATGATGAAGGACGCTTTTTACGAATATGAAGGCCAGGATTATTACTCAGCCTGGCGATTGTACAAGCGCGTTCTGGCCATCGAGCCGGCACACGAAGAGGCAGCCATGAATGCGGTGGCATCCATGTATAAGCTCAATTATCCCACCGACAGCGCATTCTTCGTGGCCGAAAATCTCGCTAACAATAAAAGAAGAGGAGCAAAATTCTACCTGGCGCGTATAAAACACCAGCAGCTCTTATTTGATGAGGCTAATACGCTTCTCACCAATTACGCGCGCGACAAGAAAAAGATCCACAGTGACACTGAAATCAACTATCAGCTGGGCCTTGTAAAAAACGCAAAAGAAAATCGTGCTCACCCTAAACAATCTATCATAAAAAATATGGGCACAGCCATCAATTCCCCTTATCCCGACTATGTGCCGGTGATCATGCCCGACGAATCAGCGATCTATTTCACCTCCAAACGCCCCAATCCTTCGCACCCCAATAAGAACGGAGATAATAACTATTACGAGGACGTGTACGTTTCTTACAGGGAAAACAATACCTGGAAACAGGCCGAAAGCCTTGGTATACCTGTGAATTCAGAAACCAACGACGGATGCGTGGCCATCAGTCCCGATGGTCAGAAAATGATCGTATACCGCACGGCAGCAGATTTTGTTTCGGGAGATCTTTATCTCACACGGATGGGAAAAAATAATCAGTGGGAGCCATTACAGCTTATGACCAGCGAGATTAATTCTCCCTATATCGAAACCAGTGCCTGTTTCAGCAACGACACCAGCGAAATATTTTTCAGCAGCGACCGTCCGGGTGGCCTGGGGGGAAAAGATCTTTATCGCATCAGGAAATTACCTAACGGCAAATGGAGCGCACCTTTTAACCTGGGACCAAATATTAATACACCATACGATGAAGACGCACCTTTTCTGCATCCTGATGGTGTAACCCTTTACTTCAGCAGCAAGGGACACACAAGCATGGGCGAGTACGATGTGTTTAAAAGCGTGTACAATAATGAGACGAACGACTTTGGAATTTCGGAAAACCTCGGATATCCGATCAACGATGTGAAAGATGATATCTTCTTTGTGTTGAGTGTGGATGGACAGCGGGGTTATTATTCATCAGGAAAACAGGAATCAAAAGGTGAAGTCGATATTTATGAGATCGACACCCGTTTTGGTGAAAATGATCTGAAAGTGTGGCAGGGCGTATCCTACCTGGGATCTAACACAGGCAGGGTTCGTATCACTCTTATGGAAAAAGGCAGCGATAAAGTGAATGGATATTATCTTTCAAATCCCGACAACGGAAGATTCATATTGGTGGTAAATCCAATGAAAGCCTATACCGCTACTGTAGAAGCAGATGATTTTGGACAAAAAGAATTTGAGATAAAACCAATGGCATTTGAGCAGAAGATCGAGAAACTGAACTTTACCCTTACAAAGAATGCCGCTGAATAGAATAATAATTGCCCTTTTTATTGTTTTATTTTCTGCTTCTGTAAAAGGACAGGACCCACAATTCACGCAGTTCTACGCCAGCCCTATGTTCCTGAATCCCGCATTTGCAGGACTTACGTACGAGCACCGGTTCACTGCCAATTACCGACGTCAATGGCCCGGTGTTAAACAGTCATTCACCACCTATATGGCTTCGTACGATTACAATATATCGGACCTGAATGCCGGAATAGGTGGCTTTGTGTGGCAGGACGAAGCGGGAACTTCGAACCTGGTTACCACGCAGGGCGGATTAAATCTTGCATACAGGTTTAAACTGAATAAAACATCGGAGATCCGCGCTGGAATGATGCTCGGCATGACGCAAAAACGTCTCGACAATTCTACTCTTGTCTTCAACGATCAGCTTATTTCGGGTTCAGCAACGTCCACCGATTCGAAATCAGACAAAGTGAATTATGTGGATCTTGGTACGGGCGCCTTGTACAACGCACCGAATTACTGGATCGGGTTTACAGCAAAACATATTAACCAGGCCAATGTAAGCATGCTGGGAAATGTGGAAGTGCTGCCTGTGCACATGAGTGTGCACGGGGGTTACAGGTACATTATTTCTGAACTAGGCTCAAGTAAAACAAAGCTGGAAGAATTTATCAGTGCAAGCATTCATTATCGTCATCAGCAAAAATATGATCAGTTCGATATAGGCGCTTATTATTTTAAGAAGTTCATTAATGTAGGCCTTTGGTACCGTGGCATGCCGGTAAAGCGCTACAAGGCAGGATATCCTAACCGCGAGAGTATTGCAGTGCTACTGGGCCTTGAAGTTCCTGAAAAGAATTTCAGGATCGGATATAGCTACGACATTACCGTTTCTAATCTTGGAATATCAAACACACAGGGCTCGCATGAAATTTCACTGGTGTATGAAGTAGCCAAACGAAAAAAACGCAACCGCCGCGTGCTGGTAAGCTGTCCTAAATTCTAATTTTTTTGCTTGAAATTCTTCAGAAGCTCGGAACAGATAAATTCCGCGGCATGTCCATCACCATAAAGCCTCGGATATTTTAAACCCGTTTTAGACGACAATTCCCTGAATGCTGTAATTATCCGTTGCTCATCAGCGTCGGTTACGATAGCGGCTCCGCATTCCACCAGCTCCACCCATTCAGTTTCAGGACGAAGGATCACGCATGGTTTCTCAAAATAAAAAGCCTCTTTCTGTACTCCCCCACTATCGGTCATTACCATCAGGCAATTTTTTTCAAGGGCCACCATACCAAGAAATGAAACCGGCTCAATAATGTGAAACTTTTTGTTGGAGGTGATCTCAGAATAAAGCTCGGGACGCAGGTTTGTCTGCAGCAGCTTGGACGTACGAGGATGAAGCGGCAGAACAATATCAGTATTTGAACTTTTACTGATAGAATCAAGGGCACTGAACAACGCATTTAATCTCCGGGGCTCATCCGTGTTATTATTGCGGTGAATTGTTGCCAGGATGAACTTCCCCGCCTTCAATCCAAGATCTTCAACAACGGTTGTTTTTGAAGAAGCGATCGAAGAAAAGTGCAGGCTGTTATCATACATCACGTCGCCACTATGATAGATCTTAGGATTATCCGTCGTAAAAGGAGGGTTTGTGTTTTCGCGAAAACCTTCTTTTTTAAGATTATTGAAACCTGTTTCGGTAGGTGAAAACAACAACGTGCTTGCATGATCGCACATAATGCGGTTGATCTCCTCTGGCATTGATTTATTAAAAGAGCGAAGTCCGGCCTCTATATGAACAATCGGGACGTGGATCTTGCTTGCTGCTACAGCGCCCGCTAAAGTGGAGTTAGTATCACCATACAGGATGATAGCATCCGGTTTTTCATCAATGAGGATCTGCTCGATACCGGTGATCATAGCAGCAGTTTGTTTTCCATGAGATCCGCTTCCAACATTTAAATTGTGGTCCGGTGCAGGAATCCCCAGCTCATCAAAAAATACCTGGCTCATATTCTGATCGTAATGCTGCCCGGTATGCACAATTACTTCTTTTATTGAATCGCTGAATTTGTTTTTTATGGCCCTGCTGAGCGCCGCCGCTTTGATTATCTGTGGTCGAGCGCCAATAATGGTGACGATTTTAAGCATAGTTCGCGCAAAAATACCGAATAAACGTGGATTTGCGGGTTTGGGGTTTCGGGTTTCGGGTTCCGGGTTTCTTGTTCCAGGTCCCAGGTTCAAGGTTCCCAGTTTCGCTTTTGGATTTTAGAATTTTCCGCCATAGGCGGATCCGCCCTGGACGAAACCGGGAGGCGGAAGAATTTAGAATTTAGTGAATTCTAAACTAACGGACATACATCGTGCTATTATCGGATTAAGAATTTAGACTTTAGAAATTAGAGATTATAATAGACCTTCATCGGAAAAACTATAGTACCTCCTGTCTCCCACTATAATATGATCGAGTAAAGCGATGTCGAACAGCTTAAGCGCATCGCGTAATTTTTTGGTGATGGTTTTATCCTGCTCGCTGGGTACTACCTGTCCGCTTGGATGATTGTGGGCAATGACAATGCCACTTGCGTTATTTTCAATTGCGGAACGGCAAATGAGTCTCACATCCACTACGGTGCCTGCAATGCCACCTTTACTGAGATATTCCTCCTTTACCACCTGGTTGGCGCGGTTCAGCACAAGGATCCAGAATTCTTCGTGGGGAAGATCGCTCAGGCGTTTTTGCAGGATCTGGTAAGCAATATGACTGGAAGTGATCTTCGGACGCTCAATGGTTCCGCTGTCGTTGCGCCTTCTTCCCAGCTCGAAAGCTGCAGCAATGCTGATGGCCTTTGCTATGCCCACGCCTTTAAACTTTTTAAGCTCAGGGATGCTGAGCCGCGCCAGTTCGTTAATGTTGTTTTGATTTTCGGCAAGAATGCGTCTTGCAAGCTGGATCGCACTTTCCGTCCTGGTGCCTGATCCGAGCAGGATGGCGATGAGTTCGGCGTCGCTGAGAGCATGGCGTCCGAGGTTTACCAGCTTTTCCCTGGGCCTGTCGTCCTCTGCCAGCGACTTGATGTTTAGATGCTTTGGGTTTTCATCCATTACACTAATTTACAAATAGTTTTTAATCCACTGCGATTTAAAGTAATTTTGACTCCCAATATGCCAGTGCTAACTGCAGCCTCGCTGCAAATTTTCAGGATCAGGGAATTCCGCCTTTTTATACTTGTCCGCCTGTTCTTAACCCTGGCTGTACAAATGCAGTTCAGCACCATTTACCTGCAGATCTATTACGAGTATTCCGATAATGAATTAACGCTGGGACTAATTGGTCTCACAGAGGCAATCCCTTTTATCATTACTTCATTTTTCAGCGGGCATTTTGTGGATATTGTCCGTAAGCGTCGTCTTATCCTCACCTGTACTTTTTTGCTGATGCTGGGAGCGCTGTTCCTTTTCCTTAACGCAGAACCATTTTTTTCGCTTATGAAAAGCACGGGCATGTTCGTGCTCTTCCTGGTTGTGTTTCTTTTTGGTATCATCCGATCCTTTCTTGGAGCCACCACCAATCCTTTTCTCAGCCAGCTGGTTCCGCGCACCTCTTATACCAATTCCGCCACATGGAACAGCACAGCCTGGCATACAGGTGCCATCCTTGGGCCGGTACTGTCGGGCCTGATATATGGAGCCGGCGGTGAACACAGTGCCAGCACCTGTCACCTTATTGAAGTGCTGTTGTTCCTGCTTTCCCTATTCCTCATCTGGAGAATAAAAAATGAAGGAGATCCCCAGAAACAGGATAAAGCAGAGAACATTTTCGACAGCATGCGCGTAGGATTAAATTTTGTCTTCAAAAATAAAATGGTGCTGAGCGCCATTTCACTCGATCTTTTCGCGGTACTGTTCGGCGGGGCTGTCGTGCTTATCCCGGCTTTTACTGATAAAATACTGCACCTCGGTCCTGAAGCGTACGGATTGTTGCGCACCTCCCCGGCAATAGGTGCAGTGATATCTGCATTTATAATGGCCGCTTACCCGCCCGGGAAAAAGGCAGGAGTGGCACTGTTGTGGTCGGTGATCGCGTTCGGCCTGTTTACTATTCTTTTTGCATTCTCTACCAATTACTGGCTGGCATTTATGATGTTGTTTGCCACGGGAGCCTTTGATAATGTGAGCGTGGTGGTGCGTCACAGTATTTTACAACTTATGACGCCCGACAATATGCGGGGCCGGGTGAGTGCTATCAATAATATCTTTGTGGGCAGCAGCAACGAGATAGGCGCATTTGAAAGTGGCGTGGCTGCAAGGATCATGGGGCTTGTTCCTTCAATTGTGTTTGGCGGGGCCATGACAATCCTGGTGGTGCTCGGGATCCATAAGGTGAATCCGAAGCTCAAAGATCTTGATATAACCCACTACAACTAGTCCGCAACCCGCAAACCACCTGCGTTCCCCATTTTATACAAAATGTATAATGCAATTTGTATAATACAAAAAGTATAATTACCTTAGTGGGGATGAATCCCTTCCTGATAAATAATTATGTGTCGCCCCGTTTTTTCTGCGATCGTGAGAAGGAAACCAAAACGCTGATCAGCAATGTAACAAATGGTGCCAACACGGCATTTTTTGCCCAACGTCGCCTGGGTAAGACGGCATTGATCCAGCATGCCTTTTTTCATCTCCGCAAAAAAAAACACGAATGTATTTGCCTGGATATATATGCCACGCAAAACCTCAGGGATTTCACCAACCAGCTGGCTGCAGGCATCTACAGTGTATTTCCACAAAATAAGGGCATCGGCAAAAAGTTCCTGGAAGCCATCCGCATGCTCCGACCTGTTATTTCATTCGATGACATCACCGGTAAACCTGATCTTACCCTCGACATTACGCAGCCCCGGCAGATTGAAAAGACCATTCCGCAACTATTACAGTTCCTGGATTCTCAGAAAAAGAACATTGTCATTGCCATCGACGAATTCCAACAGATCCTTGAGTATCCCGAAAAAAATGTGGAGGCTCTGCTACGAACCGTTATCCAGCAGTTACAGCACGTTACTTTTATCTTTTGCGGAAGCAACCAGAAAATGATGCAGGAGATCTTTAACAGCGTGAAGCGACCTTTTTATGCCAGCACGTTAAATATTCATCTTCAACCTATAGATCCGGGTATCTATTCTGAATTTATACATACCCAGTTCACATCACATAAGATAAAGATCCCTCAAAGTGCTATTGATCTCATCCTTGAGCTGAGTTCCAATCACACGTATTATACCCAGCGACTTTGCCACGATCTGTTTGCTGCAGCAGGCACATCCATTTCAGAAGAGCATGTGCACGAATCGCTGAACCGGATCTTAAAAGACAACGAAAGTAATTACTTTCAGTACCGGAGTCTGCTCACTCCTTCTCAATGGCAACTTTTAAAGGCAATAGCTGCAGAGGAAAAAGTAACCCAGCCATTCTCCGGAAAATTTATTGCGCAATACCAGCTCGGTACCCCGGCCAGTGTTAAACGCAGCCTGGAAGCCCTCATCGAAAAAGAAATGGTTTTTTATCACCTGGAAGTAAAGAATAGTTTTTACGAAGTGAACGATAAATTTCTCATGCGGTGGCTGCAACGAATGTAATTCTGAAATAAAAAATCAGTATTTTTAAATCAAAACCACCCATGAAAAAAATTCTCTTCATTGCGCTGCTTTTATTTTTTACAGGCGTTGCTCAAAATATAAAGGCTTCTCACAACCGCGGAGGTGAGATCACTTACAAACGTATTCCTCCTTTTTCAGAAATCATTGGAGGAGTTACAGTTATAAAGTATACATACCTGATAACCGTTACCAAATACACCGATCACGGACCTGGTGTAGCTGACCGCTGCGTTGATACAGTATATTTCGGAGACGGGCAAAGAGGCATCGCTCCAAGAATAAACGGAGATACTGTAAGCTGCAATTGTGGTAAAATCAATAACGTAGCGGTGGGCTGCGGGAAAGTTATCATAAACACAGTGAATGCCAGTGACTCGTTCATAGTTAAGTTAAACACTTACACCATCACCCATACGTATCCTGGGCCAGGCTCTTATCTTATCCGAAGCTTTGATCCAAACCGGAACCAAGGGGTTCATAATATTCCCAATTCAGTTAGTCAGCCCTTTTATATAGAGTCATACCTGGTACTGAACAGTTCCTCAGGCAGTAACAGCTCACCGGTTCTGAGTTCCCTTGCGGTTGCACATGCTACATTGAACACCTGTTTCATTCATAGTCCGAATGCCATAGATGCGGACGGTGACAGCCTGTCTTATGAAATAACTCAATCAAGAGGCGATTTAGGAAAGCCGGTGCCAGGTTATGGCTATCCCGACCCCGGACCGGCGGGAGTTTATCAGATAAACGCTGTTACTGGTGTACTCGGCTGGTGTAATCCTCAAAGCCAGGGTGAGTATGCTCTCGCCTATATTGTAAAAGAATGGCGCAAAAACACTGCAGGAGTGTATACCATGATAGGTTATATATTAAGGGATATGCAGGTTTTGGTAATATACGCCCCTGTTGGAATACACGAACAAAGTCTGAGTGATCAGTTCTCCATTTCTCCAAATCCTGTAACAGATCGTATTTCAATCAACGCCGAATTGCCTGGCGAACTCTCGTATGAAATAATGACGATCCAGGGAAGTTCATTACATGCCGGCACATTCAATGATGAAAAAAAACAATACGATGTTGATTGTTCCTCTTTAGCTCCGGGAACTTATTTCATAAAGATTCACAGCAACGAAAATACAGTTGTGAAGAAGATCATTAAGCTTTAGACCGCTTCATTTCGATACATATCATAGCCCGTTGTGTCAGTTCCTGATTGTGAAATACCGCGTACAACCGTGGGATAAAATCACTAATTTTAAAATAAAACCACCCATGAAAAAATCTCTCTTCATTGCGCTGCTTTTATTTTTTACAGGCGTTGCTCAGGATGTCAAGGCCACTCACAATCGTGGGGGTGAGATTACATACAAACGCATTGGCCCGTTCACAAAGGTTGTAAACAGCGTCACAGTAAGCGTTTACAATTATTCAATCACGGTAACCAAATACCATAATTATGGAGTTAACATAGCGAATCGCTGCGTAGATACTGTTTATTTTGGAGATGGGCAAAAAGGGGTAGCTCCAAGGGGCAATGGGCAAGTTTGCGGAGATTGCGGAGGAATTGGATGCGGACAAGTAATCTCAGCCCCCGGTTTTTCGCTTCTCTTGAGTATTTATACAATCACGTATACATACCCAGGCCCTGGATCATATCTCATTCGTAGTTCTGACCCTAACAGGAACCCGGATATAGTAAACATTCCGAATTCAATGAATGTCCCTTTTTACCTGGAATCACTTTTAATTATTAACTCATTTACGGGTGCCAACAGCTCACCTGCTTGTAATTCAGAGCTTGTAAGTACGACCACCCTCAATACCTGTTTTTTCCATTATCCGAACGCAACAGATCCAGACGATGACAGCCTTTCCTATGAATTGCCGCCAAATACTTTCGCATACAGCTATCCGGATGCGGGGACCGGCGGTTACTACGGCATCAACTCCAAGGATGGTACCCTCGCGTGGTGCAATCCACAAAAATCTGGCATATATGCTCTCCATTATATCGTAAAAGAATGGCGAAAAAACACAAGTGGGAAATATGAGCTTTGTGGTTATATTCTCCGAGAAATGGAAGTTACTGCAGTACCCGGGATCGTAGGACTTACAGAACAAAATAACCATAGTGGAATATTGCTTTTTCCGAATCCGATGGTAGACCACTTTATTATCAAATGCCCAGGCGAAATAAACAGTGATCTTTCGTTCGAAATAACCACTATCCAGGGAAGTGCAATGCATGCCGGCACATTCAATAATGAAAAAAAACAATACGATGTTGATTGTTCCTCATTAGCTCCGGGAACTTATTTCATAAAGATTCACAGCAACGAAAATACAGTTGTGA
>CBIHOL010000100.1:0-14243 GCA_966211905.1 uncultured bacterium | reverse complement strand
CACAGTTTTGAACTTCGACTTGGGTATTCCTTTTCCCGTATCAGAAAAATCGATTGTCAGTCCCTCGGGAATATCGTGCATCGTAATATCCATTCTGCCTTTCCCTTCCATGGCATCAACCGCATTCTTACAAATGTTTTCTATTACCCACTCAAAAAGTGGACGGCTCAGATTAGCCTGCAACTGTTCTTCGGGCAGAGTAAGCGTGTAATGAACATTTCTCGACGTCCTTCTTTTCAGGTAATCAACGGAATGCTCCAGCACTTCATTTACGTTTTCATGTGCCAGCGTCGGCTGTGATCCTATCTTACTGAAACGGTCTGTAATAGTGATCAGACGTTTTACATCCTGCTGCATTTCATTTATGATGGATTCGTCAACGCCCGACGCAAGCAGGTGATCGTTCCATGCCATTAAACTCGAGAGCGGCGTGCCCAGCTGATGCGCGGTTTCCTTGCTCATACCAACCCATACCTGGTCCTGCTCTGCCTTTCTTGCAGTACTGAATAAGATGTAAGCAATGATGAGGAATAAACCTATAACGGCGAACTGAACGTATGGATAATACCTCAGCTTCGTCAGTAATTCAGAAGGAGCATAAAAAATAAAATTCTTGGTTCCCTCCCCCAAGTCTATCTCTATTGGATTATTAAGAGAAGCCAACTCAGAAAGCTTTGCCTGAAGTCGTGAAGGAGTTGAAACTTCCTGGGGATCGATCTTACCAATATCGATAACGCTGTCCTTTTTTGCATTCGTAAAAATAACGGGAACACCTGCTGAATTAACTGCCACATCATTAATGAATGATTTGATAAGACTATCGAATACAAGCTTAATGTCGTTGAACACCCGGCTGTCTTTGTGATATAACCTTTGCTTCTTGTCCTTGTAATATTCGATCTCAACCGGCTCGTAAAGCTTTTTCATTAACTGGAACTCCTGCTGCAGATAGGCAGGATCTCCTGCACGCGAAGAATCCAGGTTTCTCTGGAATAGAATATTATCCTTGTCGTCAGTAAGTATTACAGGAATGGTAGTGTTTTCCTGCAGCACTTTCAAAATAAAAGTGGTCCCATGGTTCTGCGTGAGGTCGCTGCCCATTGTCAGTTCCTTTGTTGCTTCAGCAAATAGTTCGGCTTTATTTCGCTCCCCGGTTTTTATTTTCTCAAATAACTCCTTGGTGAATTTTACCAGGTTGGCCTTTTGTCGTACGGCTCTTGCCCAAAGCTCGACCTTTTGCTTTTCGTTGGTGGAAATATTCTTTACCAGTTTATTAGTGTACCAGAAGGAAGCAATAACGATCACAAATGCCATAGCGGCTAGCGTGAGCTTCCAACGTTGTTTCCTGGCGTAAATATTCATATGAAGACGGACCTGAACTTTAAATGTATGAAATGTAGTTCATGCTCCAAAACGATGGCTGTTAATAAACCCTGCAGGATCAGAAGTCATCCTCCTCTTCTTTTTTCTTGAGCTGCAGAGTGGCGGCCTGCTTTTGTTTTTGCGACGGTGTCTCCAGCGCGGGTTCCGCATTGCGCACAGGTTGCTCTTCGTCCTGTTCTTTTCTGAATGTCACAAATTCGTCTTTAAGGATCTTCCGCATATTTTGCTTTTCCTGCTTAAGGTCATTTTTGATCTTCTCCTTTAGTCCCTGTTTATCATATTTCATGACAGGATTATCCAGAGTGCCGGTCATAAGCACAAACGCGCTCCTCCTGTTCTCCGGATCGTTTTCAACCTCACCGAACTCATTGTCTGATTTCTTTCTTTTCTTGGCCAGCAATTCACTTACAAGTAACTGAAAATGATAATCAATATTATCATTAAAATAGTGCGTACCCCAGAACTCAATGTTCAGCGCTGAGTTGTTAATGGTAGTTCTTGGTATTACAATAGCACTGTTTTTTATTTCCACTTTTCCTTTTAGTGTAGAGAAAGAGATCTTTTCCAGCTCCTTAACATCTATGAACTTAGAAAGGGACAAAAGAGGTTTGAAGCCGATCAGTTCTCCCCTCGAAATAACCAGGTCAGAACTGCTCTTCAGCGATTCGGGAACGGATTGAAGATCGTTTGTCCATCGTCCTGAAAAATCAATGGTAGCAGAGGCTATGCCGCGAATATTTTTATCCTCCAGGGTATTCTGCCCGAAATTATTCATGTCGGCGAATAATTTGCGGATATTGATATTCTTCAGGTCGCTTTGCACTGCAACATCCAGGAATTTCCGTGAATTATCTGCAAACACGTTGATCCTGGCTTCCCCGTCCATTGTCTGCAGCTTCATTTCATTAATGATGGCCTTCTGGTTCTTTACATCTATATCTCCGGATATATCCGAAGCACTGAATTTTCCGAACGTAAACCTGCTGATCGTAGCGTCGAGCATAAAAGAGATATCCGCGGGAATCAATGGCTCGTTATTAGGGGTATCAGAAGATTTCCGGTCGCCGATAAAATCCTCGAGCCGTATCATTGAAGCTTCCATATTGCCCTTAATGATCAGTGGTGCCTTACGGTCGACGAGGTAATTAAAGAGACCCGGCATTTTTCCGTTCAGGGTCATGTCAGAAGTACCGCGCTTCAATTTCAGATCTTTTACTTCAACCTCTCTCTCTTTCGCCAGCAATTGGCACTTTTCAACGGCATAGGTCTTATCATCACCTTTAAATTGCACGGCTAACATTCGCACGTTGGCCACCAGGTCAACACTGACCTTATCGGTGAATGTATGGGATTTCAGATCGCTGACTTTCCCCAAGATCCTGCTTTCAATGCCAAGCATACCCCGCAGCATTTTCAGGGTGTCGATTGGCCAGAATTTATTTAATTCTTCAAGATTTACAGAAGCATTCAAAGAAAGATCCAGGAAAGGATCACTAAAATTTCTGACAGTTATTGCGCCTTTCACGCTGTCTTTCCCAAGCAGCAGGTTAAACTCGTCGAGAATAAGATGACTGTAAGCCGGGTCCAGTTTTATATTTCCTCTCAGGTGGATGCCTCTGGCCTCAGTGCCGTTAGGCTTATAAGTAACCATTCCGCTTTTTATTCCGAAGTCACTTTGAAAAGAATATGACTTGTTATTCTTATAAGTAAACCTGCCTCTTGCATAAAAATCTCCATTGCTTTTATAATCAGCGGTATGTTTTCGGAACTGCTCAGGTAACAGGGACAACAAGGCTTCAATGTCAAGATCCGGGGCGTTAAAGTCAATCCCTGCATTTTCAAACTTGTCTTTGTAGGTAAATTTTCCTCCCAGCTGCAGCGCCAGGTTATTGACTTTCAAATTAGCGCGTTTCACTGTGTATAGGGCATTGTTTACATCAAGCAGCAGATCAAGATCAACATCTTTTTCTTTTACCAGTGTTCTAGTACCACTTACAACCTGATGCAGGTAGAGCTGTGTCCTGCTTTCTACGGCATACACCTCACCACCAAATTCGCCGTGCAGGTTAAGTGACCTGAGAGTGAATTCGCTCTTATAAAGATTTTGCCTGTCCTTGTACAATACATGCAGATCTGAGATAAGCACCTTCTCAAGTTTAAAGTGCACATTTTCTGATTTGTCCTGCTTGTTTTCTTTCCAGAAAGTGAAATTGTTGCTGCCATCCTGTAAGATCCGTGGCTTTGCACATCCTTTCTGCAGGCTGATCTTATCAATATGGTAATTTTTGTTCCAGAGGTCCTTAACATTAAAATGAAGATTCAGACGCTCGGTGAATAACAGTGTGTCCCTCTTTTTTACAGGCAATGCCTCCAGCATAAGAATATTACGGAATTCAAGCGAACAATCAGGAAATGTTTTGATAATGGTGAGATCGATATTTTTCGGGTCGACTCGTACTTCGGCATTAAGGTGCTTATTGATCTCCGCCAGGATAGCGGCTTTCACCTCATCCTGGTAAAGAAACAGCAATCCAACCAAAGCACCTATACATATCAGACCAACCAATACCAGGATCGTTAAAAAACGAAACAGGCGGAAAACAATGCCGCGCTTTGGCTTTGTAGCCGGGAGATTATTGTCTGAAGTATGAGGATCCACCTTTTAAAGATCAGAATTTTATAGGCCCGGACCGCGGCAATACGCGCTGACTAATAAACAGTCTGCTTTTTATAATATTCGTTAATAACGACGTTTTATGGAAATTGTTACAGCCCGGAATCACGAAGTAATGTGGCGGTAATTAAATTCTACTGACCAAATTCTAAATTCTAATTCCGATTTAGAATTTAGAATTTAGAAATTTGTAAAGGTACTCCCACCTGGATTCGAACCAGGGGCCGCCGGTTTAGAAAACCGGTGCTCTATCCAGCTGAGCTATGGGAGCATATGAAGCGCGAAGCTTCAGTTTTTGGAGTGGCAAAGGTAATGAAAAATTCCTTTTTTAGCAGTAACCGAGGTCAAAAAGCCGTGAACTCATCGCGCGGTTCTTCCTGCAACGCAAACAGGGCGAACAAATAAACCCATGCGCATGCTATTCACGGTTTTAGGTGCACATAACAAGAAACAAGGAACCTGAAACCCGAAACTGAACAATTATATTTATTTTAGCACGCCACAAGCCCCTGCAACTCTCGGTTATTATAGTCAATTACAACGTGAAACACTTTCTTGAGCAGTGTTTGTACTCCGTATTTAAGGCAATCAAAAATATTGAAGCTGAAGTATTTGTAGTGGATAATAATTCGGTTGACGGGTCTGTAGCGGTGATCCGCGATAAATTCCCTTCCGTAAAGCTCATTCAGAATAAGATCAATACGGGCTTTTCGGTGGCCAATAACCAGGCCATCAGGGTGTCGCAGGGCAAATACGTCCTTTTATTGAATCCCGATACCGTGGTACAGGAAGATACTTTCGAAAAATGCCTGGCGTTTATGGATCAGCATGCAGATGCAGGTGGTCTTGGAATTCGGATGCTTGACGGCAAAGGAGCGTTTTTACCCGAAAGCAAACGCGGATTGCCAACACCGGAAGTGGCTTTTTACAAGATCTTTGGCCTGGCAAAACTCTTTCCCGGCTCCAAAAAATTTGGCCAATACCATCTTACCTTTTTAGAAAAAGAAAAGACCCACCAGGTGGATGTATTAAGCGGAGCCTATATGCTGATCCGGAAAAGCGTGCTCGACAAGATTGGCCTGCTGGATGAAACGTTTTTTATGTATGGTGAGGACATAGACCTTTCCTACAGGATCACCCAGGCGGGTTATAAGAATTATTATTTTGCAGAAAGCAGCATCATCCATTACAAGGGAGAAAGCACCAAGAAAAGCAGCGTTAATTATGTCCTTGTGTTTTACAAAGCCATGGCCATTTTTGCACGCAAACATTTTAGCCAGAAAAATGCGGCATTATTTAATTTCCTTATTCACCTTGCAATTTATCTCAGAGCGGCGGCGGCCATCGTGGCCAGATTTGTAAAACAGCTGTTCTTCCCCGCAATAGACTTTGCCCTCATTTTATCGGGACTGTATCTCTGCAAAACTTTCTACGAGCTGAAATTTAAATTGTACCCCAATTTCTATTCCCAGGAGATCCTTGGTTTTTTTTTCCCGCTGTACACTCTCATCTGGATGTGTTTTGTTTATTTCAGCGGAGGTTACGATAAACCCACAAGTC
Source organism: uncultured bacterium (assembly GCA_966211905.1). Lineage (GTDB taxonomy): Bacteria > Bacteroidota > Bacteroidia > B-17B0 > Aurantibacillaceae > Aurantibacillus. Next base: position 8,626 of record CBIHOL010000100.1, on the reverse strand, counting down.
TTCGCAAAATCACACGTGGGGTCCTGGGAGGATCAGCATTTATCCTCATCATCTATTCTCTTCTTCCGGAATACTACCGTTTTTCGCGTGCCTTGATCCTTATCGGAAGTATTTACACCCTGGTTGTATATCTGCTTACACGCCTCCTCTACCACGCCATGCATATTAAACGCTTTAAGCTGGGTGGCCATAAAGCGAATGCGAGGATAGCTATAATAGGCAGCGAGCAGGAGTTTAACCGGGTTTCAGGCTTGCTGCAGAAAACCAATATTCGTTCTGAATTTGTAGGATTCATCAGTAATGAAACAAACGGCATTAAGAACGCAGATTATATCGGTCATTTCGAACAGGTGCACGAGGCCATCGAGGTTCATCAGCTGAACGAAATAATTTTTTGCGCCAGGGATGTTACCTCTTCCGACATCATTGAAAAAATGATGACGCTTGTAACAACCGGAGTTGAATTTAAGATTGCGCCCCCTGAAAGTCTTTCAATTATTGGCAGCAATAGTATAGATACCGCGGGTGATCTTTACGTGATCGACGTAAACAATGTAGGCAGACCTGAGAACAGGCGAAACAAACGTCTGCTCGATGTGCTGGCCAGCCTTTTCCTATTGCTGTTTTCCTGGTTCATAATATGGTTCCAGCATAAAATGATTAATTTTTTATTAAATACTGTAAAGGTCTTATTCGGATATTATTCCTGGGTCGGTTATGGGAAGATCACCCGCAAGGACCTGCCTGCCATAAGGCCCTCAGTATTTACACCTGCCGATATTCTTGAAAAAAACGTTTCTGAAGAGCGTATCAACCGCGCATTTTTAAATTATGCAAAAGACTACAAAGTGGAGAATGACATTGCCATCCTGCGCTCCTGCTGGCGGCACCTTGGAAGATAACTGTTAAACTTTGTTTAGCACTTTGATGTAGTCGAAATTAAAAGGCAACTTTAATTCATAATCCCACACAATGAAAAAAATTACCGCTCTTTTTATAGCCTTTCTCTGGGCTGTTTCCGGCTTTTCGCAAGCGCACAACCCTGTAACCTGGCAGGCTTCCTACAAGCCGATCTCCGCTTCGGAAGGTGAGGTAATTATCACAGCTAAAATTGAAAAGGGATGGCATACCTATTCTCAGAGAGCCACAACCGATGGACCGATCCCAACTTCCTTTACTTTTACGCCCTCCAAAAAATATGAACTCGCCGGTAAGACAGAAGAAAGTGACGCGCACGAGGAGTTTGTAAAAGCGTTTGAAGCAAATATTTTTGTGTTCACCGACAAAGCTGAATTCAGACAAAAAATAAAGATCAAGGACAAAAATGCATTTGACCTGCCACTCAAACTTGAATTTATGAGCTGTAACGACATGATGTGCCTCCCCCCTAAAATCGTGGACCTCAGCGTAAAAGTCCAATGATTTTTTAATAGTATCTTTAACGACTGTCACACAACAACCGTTTTATGAAAAAGAATCTGATTGTTTTAATCATTTTTGCTGCATCCGCTATAAATGCACAGTTAAAACAATACGTCACCTGGGATTTCTCACAGAAAAAAACAGGGCCGGATGAATATGAGTTGTCGTTTCATGCAAAGATAGAGCCCACCTGGCATTTATATTCACAGATTGAAACGCCCGATGGACCTCTTCCCACTATCTTCGAATTCGAAAAATCAAAAGATTATAAACTACTTGGCAAAACCATAGAGCCAAAACCTATAGAATTAGCGGAACCGGTTTTCGATAATCTGGTGGTTCGTTTTTTTGAAAAAACCGCTGTATTTAAGCAAAAGGTCAAGGTGCTTTCCAATAAGCCTGTAGTAATAAAAGGATACATCGACGGTATGGCATGCAATGAATCGCAATGTCAGAAGTTCTCTCCGCCAGTTGATTTTAGTTTCAAATTAGAAGGTGCGGCAGGTGTGCGACTGAAACTTGTGGAAAACGATTCTGCACAAAACAGCGGAGACGACACGTTGTCAATGGCCAAGATTTCTAATGACTCAGGAGGGGTGCTTTCGACATCTCCGGCTCAGACAACCTTAAAAGACGATGGAGAAGTAGAGCCCGCCTTTGAAGAAGCTAAACCTGTTGTTACTAATACCAACTGGGGACTCTTTCTTGCCGGTTTTTTGGGCGGCTGGCTGGCATTACTCACGCCATGCGTGTTTCCCATGATCCCAATGACTGTAAGTTTTTTCACTAAGCAAAGTAAGACCAGGGCGGCAGGCATCAGAAACGCGCTCGTTTACGCATTATCTATTATTGCAATATACATAACCCTGGGACTTGGCGTGACCGTGATCTTTGGAGCCGATGCGATGAACGCCCTGGCCAGCAATGCATGGTTCAATCTTGCTTTTTTTATCCTGCTGGTTGTATTCGCAGTTTCGTTTCTCGGTGCCTTTGAGATCACGCTTCCCTCTTCGTTTGTGAATAAAATGGATGCGAAATCAGATAAAGGCGGGTTCGTAGGCATCTTTTTTATGGCATTCACCCTTGGCCTTGTTTCTTTTTCCTGCACCGGGCCGATAATCGGGACCTTGCTGGTACAAGCTGCGGCCACAAAAGAGCTTGCCGGTCCTTTCTTCGGCATGTTTGGTTTTTCATTAGCGCTTGCTTTACCATTTGGATTGTTCGCCGCGTTTCCAGGCTGGTTAAACAGTCTGCCTAAATCAGGCGGCTGGCTTAATTCTGTAAAAGTGGTGCTCGGTTTCCTTGAGCTTGCCCTGGCATTAAAATTCCTTTCCAACGCCGACATGGTCGAGCAGCTTGGGATCATTACCCGTGAAGTTTTCCTGGTGATATGGATCGTTATTTTTGCAATGCTTGGAGCCTACCTGATGGGCTGGTTCAAGCTGGCACACGACAGTGAAATAAAACATGTGGGGGTAGGAAGATTATTGTTTGCTATTATTGTTTTCTCATTCACCTTTTACCTCGTCCCCGGCTTATGGGGAGCACCTTTAAAAATGATCAGCGGATTTCCTCCTCCTGACTTTTATAGTGAATCACCTGCGGGTTTTGGCGGAAGGAGTTCAGCTCACAGTTCAGGCACCGGGAAACAACAGGAGCTCGCACTTCATGCGCATAGCGGACCTCACGGCATCCCTGCATTTGACGATTATTACCTGGCGCTGGAGTACGCAAAAAAAGTAAATAAGCCATTATTGCTTGACTTTACCGGGTGGGCCTGTGTAAACTGCCGGAAAATGGAAGACCAGGTCTGGAGTGATCCCGCCGTTAAAAGTAAGCTCAGCAACGATTTTATTCTTGTTTCTTTATATGTAGATGAAAAAAGAAATCTTCCTGATTCATTGCAGAAGGATGTTACATGGAACGGCTCGAAGCGAAGGCTGAAGACCGTTGGAAACCGCTGGAGCTACCTTCAGAATACCCGTTACAAAAGCAGCACACAACCGCAGTACTGGATCATAGATTCTGACCAGAACAGACTGAGCGACTCCACAAGTTATGACCCGGATAAAATGAAGTATATAATGTGGCTCGACAAGGGATTACAGAAGTATAAATCAACAACGAAGTAAGCCCACATAAGACATTTCCTGTCTTTGCGGGTAATTAACCTATTCTATATATTTGCATCAAAACAACCATCATGTTATCTCCAAACGTAAGCAAGGCTCTGAACAAACAGGTAGAATACGAAGGGTATTCTTCGCAATATTACCTTTCAATGGCCAGTTGGGCTGAAACTCAGGGCCTCAATGGGGTTTCACAGTTCCTGTATCACCATGCAGATGAAGAGCGTATGCACATGCTAAAGCTTATCAAATTTGTGAACGAGCGCGGTGGTCATGGAGTGGTTCCTGCATTAAAGGCACCACCGGTAACTTTTAAATCAGTTAAAGTTGTTTTTGAAGAGATCCTCAAACACGAAATAGCGGTAACCAACGATATTAATCACCTTGTTGAGATAACCCTGAAAGAAAAGGATTATACTACGCACAACTTCCTGCAATGGTATGTAAGCGAACAGATTGAAGAGGAAGCTCTCGCGCGCCAGATCGTAGACAAACTGAAACTGATCGGTGACGATCGCAGTGGGTTATATTTCTTTGACCGCGATCTTGAATCCCTTGCTAGCAAGGTAGAGGCTAACGATGCTAATATCCGTAAACAGGGGTGACGGTTCCGTGTTCTCCGCCGTAGGCGGACCCGCCTTGGATATCATCGAATGGCGGGCAGGTTCCCGTTTCCCATTCTTGTTTGGGGATATTCAGAGGCTAACCCGCATTTTGGATTGAAGCATTAGAGTAATTCCCCTTAATTCGTGTTCCTAATTCGAGTAATTGGTGGAATTAGTGTGAGAATTGGCGCTTTATTTCGTTACGAACACGTAAACATCCTCATTGTCCTTCTTCATGAGGTATTTTTCCCTTGAAAAGGTTTCCAGGCTTTTTTTATTTGTACGAAGCTCGTTCAGGCTTTGACGGTTGTTTTCGATCTCTGCCAGGTAATACGCTTTGTCTTTTTCGAGCTTGCGACATTTCTGGATCAGCTCGTACTGCGTATAAAAGTCATTGTTATCAAAAAACATCAGCCAGGTGGCCAGCGCCACAAGGGTAATAAAATATTTATTTTTTACAATTTTGAACAAAGCAAACAACAATTTCAAATTTAGTACTTTCGGTCATTAATTAGCAGGCCAGGCCTGTCACATTATCAATATTGCACTGTTAATCATGAAATCTATAAACAGCCTGGTCTTCTCCATCGGGATATTGTTTCTTCTTACGTGTTGCGATTCTAAATCCGGCACGGAGGAAGCTGTGCCTGCAAATATTCTCAGCGAGGACCAACTGGCTGATGTCCTGGCTGACTTTGCTCTGGCCGAGAGTGCAGCCAACCTGAATATCAGCAATGTAAGCTTACCAAAAATGGACACGGTTTACGCCTTTGATCCGTTAAAGTTCAGGGGTTACCGCACAGGGCAATACGACTCATCCCTGCGTTATTACAGCGAGCATCCAAAGCTGTACAAATCCGTTTATGATAAAACCCTCATAAAGTTAACTGAACTCGAATCACGTGTTTCTGCCCCTAAAACTGATTCAACTTCAAAAAAGCAAAACGCTCCACCGAGCCCCGGGTCTGAAAAAAAATAATATCACGCTGCGTTCCCTGGTAATTCAACGGTATGCAATCGTAGTCGATATTTTTCAGGATAACTTTCTTTTTCATTTCTGCTCCTGTCGAATAATAATAGCAGGCTAACGTGGCGTATTTAGCGTACTCTTGCTTTTCAAACTTCGAATAATGAAAGTCCTTGGGTAGAATCTTGTCGTTCGATACATGTTCAAGGACAAAAGTATATACGGTGTCTTTACAATTCACTGTAACAGACGAGCCCATGCTTTTAAACCGTGTTCGCCCGGCAAAATAAAATATTTTCCGTGGCACAACAGACTGATAGATGACCCTGCCGGTGTTCAGGTCTGTATGCCGGAAGATCATCTCTTTTGAAAAGTCTTCCTCCTGGCGTCCCGAAAGCTCAAAGCCTGAAGTCCCGGAGCTTTGCTGCCATACGGGATCATACTGTTTATCGGCGGCCTCCCTAGTATCGCCTCCATCAAAAAAATCAAGCTGCTCGCTTATCTCTTTCTTTAAAGGCGTTACATACTCTTCCCGACTCTGCAGCTCTTCATTAAAGCGCTGACCCAGAAAATAACTTCGTTTTTCCCCCGTTGCAGGATCCATCTTGGAAAAATGGGCAGTTGCAGTTAATACAGTATCCCTCACAAATAAATTTACGCTGTTGAGTAACGAAAGATCTGACAGTGCCAACCTGGCCGAGTGGTTTCTGGCATTATCCGCACCGGAATAATGAAGAGTTACACTGTCATAATGATAAACAGGCATCATCCGCTGGTAATGGTTCACATACTGTCTCCTGTATTCTACAAGAGTTGCATTTACAGTAAAATAAAACAGGTTGTTCTTTGAATCAGTATTAAATCCCTGCGCATAACCATTGTCCGGGTTTTCAAGGGTTAATTTTTTCTCCCAGAGAAATTTACCATTCAGCACATTGTACAAATAGGCTGTGCGGCTCACACTGTTATCGTGGAACACACGGGACGCTACGATCAACACTTTTCCGCCACCGGCCTGTTTAAGATTAAAATAAAAATCTTTCAGGTTCGCAGATCTTTCAATGCTTCCAAGGTGAACAAAAGGACCAACGCGCCCGTTTGTGTCGCAGCTGCGTAAGTAAACCGACCTGCGACCCGTTGTTACCTTTTCAAAAACAATAAAGGCCTTTGTTCCTTCAGCAAAAAATAAATAGTCGAGGTTTTCGTAATTGAAAGTGCGCGCATTCACGCTGTCCATTTTTAAAGGACTTAAGTTGATCATCTCGGCGTTGGATTTTCGTCTCCGCTCCACAATCAGATCATGCGCCAGCTTATTATACCTCAGCACATAAAAATAGTCGGGGCCATTATTAATGATGGCTAACGGAACATTTTTCTTAATGGTCTGAAAATTACGGCTGAACCTCAGATCCTGTCCCATAAAAAAAGCGCAATAAAAAATCGAAACGATTAGTATTGCGCTTTGTTTCATATAATAGAGTCTTTATTCGACTGTCACGCTCTTTGCAAGATTACGGGGCTGGTCAACATTGCAGCCGCGCATCACAGCTATGTGATATGAAAGCAGCTGAAGTGGAATTACCGAGATAAGTGGCACAAGGAATTCATCCGTTTCAGGAATTTCGATAGTATAATCAGCGATCTCTTTTACCTCGCGGTCCCCGGAAGTTACAACGGCCATGATCTTGCCTTTACGGGCCTTTACTTCCATGATATTGCTCACTACTTTATCGTAGCTCGCACATTTTGTAGCGATCACAAATACCGGCATTTCCTCGTCGATAAGCGCGATAGGGCCATGCTTCATTTCCGCTGCAGGATAACCTTCAGCGTGGATATAGGAGATCTCCTTCAGTTTAAGCGCCCCTTCAAGAGCTACCGGGAATGACACCCCGCGTCCAAGGTATAATGCATTCCTGCTGTCCTTGTAGGTGTAAGCGATCTCGCGGAGCTTGTCGTTGAGTTTTAATACTTCTTCTATTTTAGCAGGAATTGCTTCCATTTCATAACAGAGCTGTCGGTAACGGCTTTCTGACATTGTTCCGCGCACTTTGGCCATGTGTAAGGCCATGAGGGTTAAAACGGTAACCTGGGCGGTAAACGCCTTTGTTGATGCAACGCCGATCTCCGGACCAGCGTGGGTGTAACTTCCACCATGAGTAGCGCGGGCTATAGATGAGCCTACCACGTTGCAGATACCAAGAACTGTTGCTCCTTTTTGTTTAGCAAGTTCAATGGCCGCCAGGGTATCTGCCGTCTCACCACTTTGAGAAATAGCAATTACAATATCATCAGGATAAATTATCGGATTGCGGTACCTGAATTCTGAAGCGTATTCCACTTCCACATTCACCCTTGCAAACTCTTCAAAAATATATTCCGCCACAAGGCCTGCATGCCATGAGGTCCCACAGGCAACAAATATGATCCTTTTGGCTTTTTCAAATTTCTTTTCGTGGTCAACAATGCCGCCCATTTTAATTTCCCCGGCACGGGCATTTAAACGGCCCCTCATGCTGTCGAGTACCGAACGTGGCTGTTCGTAAATCTCCTTAAGCATAAAATGATCGTACCCACCTTTTTCAATGGATTCAAGTTCAAGGGTTAATTCCTGAACATAAGGCGTGATCACCTTGTCTTTCAGATTCCGTAACTTAAGTTCACGGTTACGGCGTAAAATGGCCACCTGCTCATCTTCAAGATATACCACGTTTTTAGTATACTCTACAATGGGCGAAGCATCAGAGGCGATAAAAAACTCATCATTCCCGATCCCGATCACCATAGGACTGCCTTTTTTGGCCGCTACAATTGTTTCAGGGTCATTCTTATCAAGTAAAACAATGGCGTAAGCTCCAATTACCTGTTTCAGGGCTGCCTGCACGGCGTGACCCATCTTCATGTTCTCGTGTTTCTGGATATCTTCTATAAGATGAACCAGCACCTCGGTATCGGTTTGGGACTCGAATGTGTGGCCACGTTTTTTTAGTCCTTCTTTGATCGCCGCGTAATTCTCAATGATCCCGTTATGGATCATCACCAGGTTTTTAGTTTCAGAATAATGCGGATGGGAGTTAACATCATTGGGCTCACCATGGGTTGCCCAGCGGGTGTGACCAATACCGATCTTGCCCGTAACATCCTGTTCCCTTGCAAAAGCAACGAGGTCGCTTACACGTCCTTTTTTCTTGTATACATTAAGAGCGCCGGAGTTATTGATCATGGCTACCCCTGCGCTGTCATACCCACGGTATTCAAGACGCTGTAAACCTTTGATCAGGATCGGATATGCCTCTCTCTGACCGATGTATGCTACTATTCCGCACATATTTTTACTGGATAATTGTGTGTAATTTAACCATTAAAGATAGGCATTTTTACCCTATCATCTTTAAAAAGCTTATCTCCTTGGCGGTCAGAAAACGGTGCTTCCCGCGTGGCAGATCTTTCTTGGTAAGGCCGGCAAATACTACCCTGTCCAGTTTCAGCACATCATATCCGAG
>CBIHOL010000099.1:0-14869 GCA_966211905.1 uncultured bacterium | reverse complement strand
GAGACACTGCCCCCTGAGCGTGCCGAAGGGTGGCTCGATGCCGTGTGTAATTTATTTAATTAGTGATTCGTGTAATTCGTGTAATTCTTGTGTAGGGGTTATCCCCGATGCCACCTGTTCATTACCCTGTTGATACTAATACGTGTTACACCGCCAATTACCTAAAAACTCCGGTAACTTTGAAGTACCAATCACACAATTGGAAAATTCGACCTTATATCTTGTATCAGCGCTCTGCATTATTGCCGGACTAAGTGGCTGCGTGCTTTTTTTACGTTTTTATCTTAAGTCCCGAAGCGCCTCTGTTCCTTCTGCCTGGTCACCCGACATGTATCCCCAGTCGGAGCAGGTTGTTTCCGCGACGCATTAACAAAAACCCTTTTTATAGGATTAGTTTTTATTGGCAAAGAAGCACTCTGGCTCTTAATTCCGATTGCTATATATTGTAGCAACACTCTGCTACGTTCGCATGTTAACTTAGCAGTATGATGACAACGGCCAGTACTACGGAAAACAATTATTTCAGGGGGCGTGGGGCCCAGGTGAACACCCACAACCGTTTTTTAAAGCAGCAGTATGTTCAGGAACACTCTGAAATGCTGGATGAGGATTTTTTACAATCGCAGAAAACAGAACTGATCTATACCTGGCCTAAGACCATTATTAATAAAGTAGAAAGCGAAGATCTTCCTTTTGAATACTCCATGAACCCCTACCAGGGCTGCGAGCATGGATGCATTTATTGTTATGCCCGCAATACCCATGAATACTGGGGTTACAGCGCGGGACTGGATTTTGAGCGTAAGATCATTGTGAAAAAGAACGTCGTGGAAGTACTCGAAAAGCAGCTCAGTAAAAAGTCATGGCAGCCGGCACCTATCATGTTGTCCGGGAATACCGACTGTTACCAGCCGGTGGAAAAGGACCTGGAGCTCACAAGAAGGATCCTGCTCACCTGTCTTAAATACAAACACCCGGTATCTATAATTACAAAGAATTCCCTGGTAAAGCGTGACCTTGATATTCTTTCCCAGCTCGCCCAGCATAATTTAGTGTACGTCACAATTTCTGTGACGGCCGTAGATGAAAAGATCCGCATGATGCTGGAGCCGCGCACCGCATCGTATAAGCAACGGATCGCCACCATCGAATTGCTGGCAAAAAATGGCATTCCCTGCGGTGTGAATGTATCACCCGTAATTCCCGGCATAAATAATTACGAGATCCCTCACGTCCTGGAAGCTTGCGGAAAGGCAGGAGCATGGGGTGCGGGAATGTCAATCGTACGTTTGAACGGAGCAATCGGTGAAATATTCAAAGACTGGTTATTTAAAAATTACCCCGACCGTGCCGATAAGGTCTGGAACCAGGTATGCGAGGCGCATGGAGGCAATGTGAATGACAGCCGTTTTGGTGTCAGGATGAGAGGAGAAGGAAAGATCGCCGAATCGATAGAGCAGTTATATAAATTATCGAAGAGCCGTTTTATCAAATCACGTGATTTTACTTTTAATTGTGATGATTTTAATTACCGGGCAAATGAGACGCAGTTGAGTTTGTTTTAACCACTTAGCGCACTAAGAGCACTTAGAAGGCACAAAGAATAATATTTACAAAAGGTTGCATCTTTCTTAGTGCCTTTCTTAGTACGCTTGCTACCAACCTACCGCACCGGCCCGCTCATCGAGCCACAGGCTCGATGCCGAGTGGTAAGCGCCGCAGGCATCCGCAGTTACAACCCAAATTTCATCCCCTTTCTCGCTATCCCCATCCCCGCCTCTTCAACTACTTTACACTCAGAAGAAGAAGCATCCAGCAACGGATTGCTATGATTAAAATGAATAAAAAAGATCTTTTTTCTTTCAGACGCCGGTAAATCACTAAACAATTGGATGCTCTCAGAAACAAACGGATGCGGGATCTCACTGATATCCCTGTTATCTACTTCCGCAGCGCTGAAAAAGGTCCCGTCTATAAATGCGTAATCTACTTTTGCGATCTCTTGTTTAATATCGTGGCTCCACTTGCTCCATTTGTCGATATCCGGAATGTACAAAGCTGTTTTGTTCGGCACCTCGATAATAAAACCCACAGTCTCCGAATACTCATCCCTGTGCGGGACCTGTATTGGTCGCACCGTGAGGTTATCAGACAGAATATTCTTTTCTCCGTCGTTCAGATCTTTTAATACAATGTTGTTAGTTGATACCAGTTGGCTCCATGGACCGTTTTCACTGAGAAATTGTTTCATCCGCGGCATCGCATACACTGGAATATTTTTTGCACCAAGCGCTTCTCGTCCCAGGTACATTAGCCCTGTGTAGTGTCCTATATGAGCGTGCGTGAGAAAAATTCCCTGCAAACCTGCAATAGTTTCTGAGACGGAAAGTTGCATCAGGTCCGCGAGTTGCCGTGTCATATCAGGACTCGCATCAAACAGCCAGGCTTTTTTGTTATGCGCGTCTACTACTCCAAGCGACACTACCATGCGGTCACGATCCGGCTTTTTAAATAAAGAAACACAGCATTTTTTCTTACACCCAATATGCGGGGAGCCTCCATCCTGCACATTTCCCAGCACCACCAGGAAAACATCGGAAGGGTTTGAATTTGTTTTTTCTCTGGAACCCTGTTGGCAGGAAAATAAAAAATAACTCACCAATATGAATACAGCTATCTTCAACAGTGATGAAATGTAAGAAATTTCCGCCTGTAAACCACTAAGTTCACAAGATCACGTAGAAGACACTAAGAATAAGCAGTGCACTAAGAAAACCTCTGGCCGAAATTTGCTTGTGTGAGAGCCCTTTGTGACCTTCGTGGAACCGTGTGACTCAAAAAACTCTTTGTGTCCTTTGTGTTTAAGCTGACGTGTGTGTACCTTAGTGCTATGCGAATATGGTCCCTCCATCCAAAATATCTCGACGCTAAAGGTCTTGTTGCCTTATGGCGTGAAACACTGCTTGCCAAGCACGTGCTCGAAGGAAGAACAAAAGGATATACCAATCATCCCCAGCTCAACCGTTTTAAGGAAATGAAAAATCCTGTGGACGCGGTGAACCATTATTTATCGGAGGTTTACGAAGAAGCCGGACGGCGGGGCTATAATTTTGACAGGGAAAAGATCAATTGGAAATTTTCTAAAAAGAGTATCCCGGTTACCGACAAACAAATGGTTTATGAAACCAAACACCTCCTCAATAAATTAAAAGTCCGCGACGAAGTCAAACACAAGGAGGTCAAAAAACATAAAGGGCTGGATCCTCATCCCTTGTTTAAGGTAGTGGAAGGGGAGATTGAAGGGTGGGAGGTTTTGGGACCGCCTACAAAGCTGAAACGCGCTTAAGTAGAATTTACTGTATTTTTGAAACAGCCATGAGGACAAAAACCACCCGATTGCTCTCGGGTCTTAGCGCGCTGATTTTGTGGGGTAGGAGGGAAAAAGATTGTCCTATATGGTAGTTATGCGGCATGCTTTCCCAGACATTATGACAAAAATCACATTCTTATCAATCGTTACATTCGTGACACTGTTTGTAAAGGGACAAAACATAAACTTGACAGACCACACTATTTTCCCTCGTCTTGACAGCTCTTCATGGATGCGGGACTTCGATCAATTAAATAGCAACTACTCAAATGCCGCAAATCGTTGCCAGACTTGCGTCTTTAATCAGACAGATTCTACAAGAGGTAGATTCTGCTTCAATACTTCGCAGGGACATGTGAAGATGGACACTGTGCTGCATAATTTTTCCGCAGACAAATTGCCTGGCAAATGGACAGTGGTTAAATATGGAGAAATCGAAGTGTCAGACAGCGTTCTTGCAGACGAGCCGATATATTTTAGATCGAGCAAAACGGTAAATGAACAGTCAGGCGACAATGGGTTCATCATTTTTACGAATAAAAGAATACAGTTTAATATCAAGAATATTTCTGCTTTCCCTCGAAGGAAGTCTTTTCGATATCGCTTGCTGGATGGAAAGTATTTAACCACGCTAAAGGCCCTAAACGGATATTGCGGTGCGACACTAATTGGCCTGACGAATGATGAATATTTATTGCTCGATGATTTGACTTATCGGACAAGAGTTTTACGAGGAAAATATATGATCGTAAAAACGACTATTAGAAGATTGATTTTGAAGAAAAGCACGACCGCATAACCGCGCACCTAGCCGTGATCCTGTCATGCGCCAACGGCCGCGCCCCGGGCTAAAGCACGCTTCGACAAGCTCAGCAGAGCGCTCGCCGCGGCCGGTCGCGTCAATTAGGTAAGCGGCGCCTTCTTTAAACTTCAATGTGTGTGATTGCCAATGCGCGAAAAATTTATAACTTTATTGTAAGGCGGAGTGCTTTTAGCTGTCGGTTACACGTCGTAACCTGCCGCACAGGCCCGCTAAAACGCCCGTGGACGTTTGTCGGGGTGGCTGGCCGCAAACCTTTAGAGATAAATTTAGTATGACCGATGTACACACACGACGAAAATATTTTAGACGCGCGTTCATCGCTGTAGCTATGGTATTTTATTATGGCTTGTGGACGCTTGTCTTTTATTTTTTACATGATAAGACGAGACGTTTTTGCGGTGCTGCAAACGCGGGACTCATAGTTTACGCACTAGGACTTTTTGTAGTTTATTTCGTCGCGACTTCTGTTTATTTTTTCACGACAAGAGATCAGCCAAGACGAACCGACTATAGGCTAGCAGTTCTTTTGACTTTTATTCCCTTAATAGTTGGAATTTGTGACCTGTTGGTCTAACTCTGCAGAGAATGGAAGCGGTCGACTCACGTCCTCGCTCGCTCGTTGGCCGTGCCGGTAATGAGGTAATAGTCCCTTTTTTAAATTTTAAAGAAATGCATTTTCCCACTGTGAAAAGTTTAAATCTTTATTACAAGCCGATGCTGGCCGTAAACCGCTAGCAGTAATAAAGGCGAACGCACAATGTTATGAGTGGTGGCAACCTATAGATCAACGACATAAATGGAAATACTCGGACAAATAAATGATCGTGAAATCATCTATCTGAAGCACGATACGGCAAAGTCCTGGTTCAAGGACTTTCCTAATAAATCTTGGTTACTCTTTGCTATCGCCGGTCGGGACGAGATAGAAATTTTCGACGAAATAAGTAGACGTGCTATTGATAATAATGTTGTTTACGTTTGTGCCGCTGGACCAAACTGCGAATCTTTCCATGACACTTTTGACGAGGAAATTGTAATACGTGAAGTTGAAAATTTGTATCTGCCAAATTACTGTATCATGACCACATGGCACAGAGATTTTGACGAAGGTTTCTGGTTCGCAGTTTCTTCTGCATTTGGGGACGACGAAAAAATAAACAAAGTTATTTGTCTTGACATAACGAGACAAAACATGAAACCAAAGATTGTTGACTTTATCGCAAAAATCAAGACAGGGTGGTTGCCTCAAAACACTTGAACAGGCAGCCACTAGCCGCCAGCCCGGACAGAACATCACGCCATGCAAACGCGGTTAATTTTCTTGCGTGCTTCGCACATGGACATAGTTTGCACGTTTGCTTCGTATACTTTACTTTCACTGAGCCACACGTGCACGTATGCAATCAGGCGCCTGGAAATGAGACAGTCGGCTAACAGCAGTACGTAGTAACAATTTTACATGTAATGATCTTAACAGAGAATGAATTAAAAATTATGTGCGAAACTTTGGAAAAAGAACATCCCAATAGGGATATCGATTTCTATTTGATGTTTCTTGCTACTGAAACCCTTCGACTTATGATTGATAATGACTGGGTCAATCAGGCCCTTTTCAAACAAAACGAAAACACCTCACGAGTTAATAGAAATGCATTTGAGTTTTTCCGTAGCGAAACTGGGGGCTTTAGATGGCAGGAAAGAGTTTTACGATTCGCGGAAAGAGTTTATAACTTACAAACCGTTGCGAATTTCGATTCTATTTTAAAGGACATCATTTCTGGAGAATTGGTTTCCCGATATGCAGAAATTGAAGTTGGCAGTCACTTGAAGAGCCGCGCCATTCCATTTGAATACAATTTACCAAGGGGCCGAAAAACTGAAGACTTCGATATGCGAATTTTATGCCCGAATCAGATTAACTGCGAAGTTAAGCACAAAATAGAATCCACGGCTTTTTCAGAAAACACATTAAAAAACACCGTAAGTGGAGCAAACAAACAATTGCCAAAGGATAATCATTCGATTATCTTTGTAAAAATTCCCTTTGAATGGGTCACTATTCCTAATGTTGAAAATGAAATACTGAGAGTTTTTAATCCGTTTTTTTTAAGAAATCGCACAAATAATTTAGCGATAGTTATACGATGGGAAGAACAAAATCAAGATAATCCCAACATGTTTTTCTGGAAATACAAGGTTTACAAAAATCCGCACTTGGGCATAAATGAACAACTTGACAATTTTTTTTCTCGATTGAGTTCGGATCGGCTTAAGGACAATTGGGTTTCTTACAACGACATATTACAGAAATATATTAAACGGCTATAAAATTACCACTAACACCGCATCTGCGCCAGCCGGACAAAAGTTCCCATGAAGCCGCTGTTTATTAAAGCGGTGTCTTCGGCGGATATTTATGTGCGCTTGCACCCGTGCTCGCAGAAACGTCCATTGGACGTTTGCCGTATCGCGGGCGTGCGTCCGCTGTTATAGCTTCGGGAAGATTTACGTATTTTTAAACACCGGTGACCCCGATAGCTATCGGGACTGGGTATGGGCCGGTAGCTGGCCGCAAAAAGTTAGCAGCAGTGGCATGAGAAAAAAAACGATAATTATAATAGCGGCGTTAGTTCATTTTGTGTTTAGTTGCAAGGATAGACCTGTTGAAATCCATGAAGGCTATCTCACACTAAGTAATGGGAGAGTAAATACGCTAACATTTGACACAAGAAAGAATTTGTATGAGTTTTACAAGTCACTTAGCGCTGACTATTGCACACGAATTAATATGCGAAAATACCCGACAACGGATAAACAGTTCACATGTTACAATGACGACTGGTGCAAGGACACAATATTTATATATTCGAATGAACATACATGCGTTCCAGAAAGCGGAGAAAAGTATACGAATGTTTATATGACTTTCGCCGACAAGAAAGGATACGACATACTGAAAACGAAAAAAATGAATTACACGGAATTGAAAAAGTATTTTAATGACTTATATGTACGGACAGCAAAATAGCCAGTGCAGCTGGACAACACCTAACCGTCAGTCCAGGAAAGGGTTAACAAGCAACCGGATAATTCTGATCTTACTTCTCCAGACATTTGATATGTTCGGACAATGGAACTATCAAAAAAGGTTTGATTCTCTTTATCGTGTTGAAAAATATGATCTTTTGGTTAAAGAGATTAATAAAGAGCTTAAAATGAATCCTAAAAGTGAACATGCGCTTCGCGGTCTCGGTTATGTTTATATTGCCATGAAAGATCTTGAATCAGGAGAAAAGTATTATTCGGACGCTTTAAAGGTTAAGCCGAATTGTGGCATGTGTTACCTAAACATAGGAAGGATCTATTCATTGAAAGGCAAGAATGCTGAAGCTTTAAAGTACTTTGATAAAGCAATTGAAGTCGATCCTGGTAATGCCGTGTTGTACGCACATCGTGCCCGACTCAAAGAATATTCAGGCGATAACTTCAGGGCAATATTAGATTACAACAAGGCGATCGCATTAGCACCAGATAAAGCGGAATTTTATATTCAGCGAGGTCAGCACAACGAGAAACAGAATTATCTGCCCTCCGCAATAGTAGATTTTACCAAAGCTATTGAACTTGATTCTACCAATTTTTTATCCTTTTTTGAAAGGGCAGGCGTCTACTATAGGCAGAAAAAATATGATGATGCATATGCTGATCTGACCCGCGCAATTGCGATTGACTCAAACCAGTATTCTCTGTATACCGGGCGGGGCGCTTTGTTTGAAGTGAATAATGAACACGATAAAGCAATAAAAGATTATTCGAAAGCAATATCTCTGAATCCAAACGATTACCTTCCGTATCTTAACCGGGCAAATTCGCTGTACAAGCTGGAAAGGGTTGATGATGCATGCAATGACTATGTGGCGGCACAGGAAAGATTCAGGCAGGCAAAATTAACTGAACCTGCCGTGCTGCAGGAAATAACAGGGTCGATCAGCGACCTGTGTGATTCTACCAGACCGAGCTACTATTATCAGCGCGGTATAGCATTTTATAATTTACAGGATTACCAAAGCGCTCTGGCAGCTTACGACAGAGGACTCGTTCACTTTTCTAACAATTCAATGATCCTTTCCTTTAGAGGAAACGCTCTTTTGGCATTGGAGAAATATGAAAAGGCCATCGAATCATACACTCTTTCTTTGAGATACAAAGACAATTACTCGAAAGAGGTTGATGAAAATCCACGCTTTTTAAACGCAACGACTAGCGAAAAGGAAGAGTACTTTAAGGCCTCAATGGCATCTACCTATTATAGTATTGCAGAATCACAACTATACTTAGGTCAATTCGACCAATCTCTGATCCACATAAATAAAGCTTTGGAATTGGGCTCCGGCATCTCGTCCCTTAATAGGGAAGCGTATTATAATTTGCGGGGTCGTCTAAATCTCTCTAAGGGAAACAATGACCTGGCAATTGCAGATTTCAATAAATCGATATCGATCAATAAGGATTTCCCGGCCGCATATGTTAATCGCGCAATAGCGGGGGTAAATGCAATTACGAAGCCCAGGAAAAAACAAGTTGGGGGAGGGATACAGTATCGAAATCATGATGCACAGACAAACTGGACCACACCACGAAAGGATGACAAAGCGGCAATATCAGCATTGACTTCCGCCCTGCAGGATTGTGATAAAGCAATCGAAGCGGATAAAGATTTTGCCTTTGCCTATTATGTCCGGGGGCAGATAAAACAAATGCTCGCACATGACGATTACTGCATGGATCTTTTAAAAGCAAAGAGCTTAGAAATGATTGTTGAAGATGAGCTGATGAGCGGATGCAAATAAAGCATTTGCTCATCCGCGCAAAATTTATAACTTTATTGGAAGTCGGGATTTAGAAAAGACATACTATGGGACGTTTTCAATGTAAATGCGGTCAGATAGTTTCGACTAATTCTGAGAAAAACGTCGCGACCTTTCGTCGAAACATTGACCAGGACATTTTAGAAAAGGAACAGTCAATCGTTGAACAGTATGTGACAGCAATTCGACAAGGGACAGAACAACAGTGGTTGCAGAATTATTTTGACGATGCTGATAAAACTATGGATGCTAAGGTAGTCTTGTCTCTGATCTATTCGCGGACGACTATGAAATGCGAAGATCAGTTTTATATGTGTCACCATTGCGGACGAATTAGCTTTTCTGTTGACAATAAAATTATTTCATTCAAACCAGAAAGTGAAGATTGGCATGAGGTTTTTAGGATTAAGCGACAGTAGTGAGAAGGTCTTCTAATCACAGCTGGGAAACAGACAAAATAAATGAATAAGAGAATCACCATATCAATTTTACTATTAATTAGTCCCTTCTTTTTACAAGCGGATATATGGGATAACTCCACCTCTTCTTTCTACGTGATATTTTATATTTACTTTGTCGCTCCGGTTATACTTTGGCTTTCAAATGTGATTGTCCTCATTCGTACCCGCAAGCGCAAGAAGGTTAACTCAGCCATCTTCTGGATAGTTAATACTTTGAATATTGCACTTGCAATTTTTTCCCTGTCAGTGTTTTTTATGGATACCTCAGGTTATAAGCATGATAATTCGCCTGAAGTCTGGTTTACTGGAATTGTGCTTGGATTACTTCCTCTACTAATTTCTGCCTCATCAATCTTTAATCGACTTGAATTAAATAAATAAGAAAATAAAATTTAAAACCCGGCGTTTTCAGGATCCCGAAAGCTTTCGGAAGCGGCCGGCGGCTATGCGCAGACGATTGCCGGCAAAAGACAGGACGTCATGAGAAAAATACTCGTTTTCATAATTTTTATTTATGCATGTTCTGACAAGCAGTCGGACGACAATAGTTTAGGCACCCTCCAAAAGACAGATTCAACGGGAAATGGGGGCATCGTGGCAGCATGCACACAGTCTTGGGACACCGTTTTTACTGTTTATTTTAAGCCCAAAAGCTCGGTCATTGCTCTGCGCGACATGGAGACACTTAAATACATTTCTAATATCTGCCATTCAGACTCATTTTGTTATCTAAAAATTGTAGGATATACCGATCGTAATGGTAATGAATTGGACAACGATAGCATATCAGAAGAAAGAGCGACGGTGGTTAATGATTACATTGACCCACATACAAAAATTAGTATTGACGATATTTACGTGACGTGGCTCGGTGAGAGCAACGACATGTATGATTTACATTTCGAGCCGACCCATCCTGGACAAAATTGTGTGGATATTTGTATTAGCATTAAGCGCGGCAGCCGTTAACCACTAGCCATCATCACTGAGAATTCCGTATTTTTAAAGCAAGGCGGAAATTGGAAAGTGGCCGCGCCTGTTTGCAAAGCGTTAAGTATAATAATATGAAAACGATCGTTTCGGTACTCATTTGCCTCTTGAGCATTTCTATGAGTTCGCAAAAAGGAGAATTTTCGTGGACGACGGAAACTTGTGAATTTAAAGGGACTTTTGATCCTAAGAAGTTAAATCATAAACAGTTTGATGATACCTATAAACTGTGGTTTTCGAATTATGGTAATTTTAATACTGAGACCACAGCTGAGAAACCGGCAGACATTTCCAAATTAAGTATCAACAGCCTGGATTCAGAGTATCTAAGTAAAAAACACGAGCTGGAGGGTTTTCAGCTTCTTCCTCATCCTTATTGGGACTCATTAAGGTCTGAGTACTTAAAAGAGATTAAAGAAGTTTATGAATTAAAATCACTGACGATGAAGTCATATGCCAGTCCGGCAATTTTATTAAAGTATCGCACGACAGACAGCTTAACACTCTTCTACGCGAAGACCCTCAATTCTAAACCGGAAGAAATTTTACGAGGTTGGGAATTTCTCTTGGAGCGACAGTGTTTGAAAAACGGGTACCCGGAAAAACTTCGGGAAAAATATATAATAATGAGAAACTCCCCTGACAGCCTTTCATACGCCATAACCGAGTTGACGCGGTACGGCTGGTGGAATTCGCCAAACCATACAATAAAATATGTTATGCAGAATTGGACACGAAGTGAAATCATATTTAACTCCTATTTTAAAAGCGTTAAGACAATCTATTGCGACGAACCGTGATTAACAATCTTTGCGGTGGAAACCGACTTCATAAATGAATAAAAAAAGTAAATTGATCATATTAGGAATTCTGAGCCTTCTGGCCGGGATTGTGTCCCTTCCTTTATGGATCATTTATATCTTACTTGTGGACAGTGACTACTGGTATCTCATAATTTTATGTATTGCTTTTTTCATTTGGGGCATACAGCTAATAGTGAAGGCAGCAAAACTTAAATCGGTTGACAATTAATTTAGTATTCAACTTTGAAGGATCTTGCTTTACTCTTTTTCAGCGAAAGGCTTTATCCCCGGTTTGGAAATAATCTGAACATCGTCTGGTATAGAGATATCAAAAAGACTTTGCCAGGCTCCGGAAACCCTTTGAGGTGAGAACTCAAAGTCACGGCTAAAATGTCTCCAGTTTCTAAGTAAAAAACAATTCAGATCAGGGTTAAATTTTACCCCTGCCGCTTTTTCATCCGTTTTTTTCATGGGTCTGATCTTCCATAATTCAACAATGCACAAGGCTTTGCCCGCATTTTTGCCCACTGAGTTTGTTTTTCCGCAACAGATAACAATGTCCCCGCGATAATGGAATGTTCTGAACCTGGTTTCTATTGTTTTTTCTCCATTCTTTATCCAGTCGGCATAGGGTGCGCCCGGGTAGTCGTTCATAATTAAAGCCTTGTATATTCTTTGCTTTTTTGTCATTGACGGAGATAGTACAATTTTTATGCCTGGAGGCGTTTCGTAGCAAATGGCGGGAGAGGAAACCTTTCAACTTAAAAATACAATTATCTTTGTTTAAATACTTGTCTTTGTGACATATGATTAAGAATCAATTTACTGACACGTACCGCAGACTTCCGGACGAGAAGCTGATCAACATTCTTGAAAACCCAAAAGACTATCAACCATTAGCAATCGAGACAGCGAAATTTGAACTCGCAAATCGCGGACTTTCTGAGACTCAAATAAGCGAAATTAAAAAGACAATTGCCGACGTGAAAAATCGTCTCGTTGATGAGGAACTAAAGAGAAAGGAAAAAATTGCAAGAGCGCGAAACACGGCTGACAAAACACTGTCTATACTTGACCCTCTCGTTGAAAAGACCCCAGACAGATCGATTAAATTAATCTCCCTCGCACTTGGTTTACTTGCTTTAGGTAAAATCATTTCCAACTTTTCTTTGACAGGAATAATGATGGAAGATTCTTCAGAATGGGACTTTTCTACGGCATTTTACTTTTTAGATCTACTGTTTCTCCCAATTGCTATAATACCATTTTGGAAAAAAAGGAAAATTGGTTTGACACTTCTTTCTATTTGGCTTTTATACATTGCAATTAGTTCAATTTGGTTCTTTATTTCATTGTTTTCTCGTTTAGACGAACCATCAGCCTTATTAAGTATATTTCCATTACCGGATCTGACCACTATTCTAATGGCAATTATTTTTTCCCTGGGACTTCTCTATTTCATAAACAAGAAAACTACCAGAAGATTGTTCAGATAGCTGGCAGCATACCCTCCAAGCAGAATAATATCATGAAGCCCTTTTTAATTCCGCAAACAATTTTTTGTGAACGGTTGAACTCTGGTATTTTAGCACCTGGAAGAAATTCGTACATTTAAAAACCGGTTGCCGGTAGAACGACATTCTGAAATACCACAATGACAGAAATACGACTAATAAATTCCTTCGGACATTACGATAGCTACATTCAGACAAATTTCATCGTTGATCATTGTGGCATCGACCTCACCAAATTGGGACCAAAAATTACAGAAACAGTTGTTAAGGTAAATCTCGACGGCCCCGTTTTTATTGACGAAGAGCAATTAAAAGCTGAAGGTAGAGTATTCGTAGACTTTGTTGAGACACATTACAAACATCCGGACGATAGACCATTGTGGTACAAAATAAATGTGGTGGATCGGGCCATTAACGAATACCTTGGAATTGGTCATTTAAATCTTGAAACCAATTGGATGAAATTCATAGTCACCTACCTCGACCTTGATAGAGCCGAGCAAGGTGGTGACACAATGTTCATTATTTTTGATACGGACTTTAAGTGGGCTGTTAATTTTACACTTTCACAAGAAGATTCGATTTTAAGAATAGAACAATTTAAAAAATAGCACACACCCCGCTCAATCTTCATTTGACGATTTCCCGGAGCTTACGGCTAGCCGACTTCGTTAGTGGAAGTGGGCCCGTCTCAAAAACAAAACTATATGAACAGATTTTATCCAGTTTTATTTTTCGTGCTGATGATAGTGTCTTGTTCTGAAGGCAACAAAGAACTAAGCAATGGCTCGAGAGATTCAACGCCAGAAACCCTTGCAAAGCAGAAAACAGAGTTCGACCTAACGGGAACCTGGGAATGGAACGAGAGTAGTTCAACATTCAACCTGACATTAAAGCAAATATCGGACTCGATAACTGGGCATTATTGTGCTGGATATGATAACGGCAATCGAACAGATTGTTTTGTAGACGAAGGCGATGAATGTATTCTACACGGAACAGTTCATGGAAATTCCGCGATTGTATCATTTACAAGTTGCTACGCCGGGGCAACAGGCAGAGCAACGTTGACCTTCGATAATTCTACTAAATCTTTGACTTGGGACCTTATTGGAACAGACGGTGGCGAAATGTACGCACCGGATTCCGTCACTCTAAAAAGAAGTCAAACCAGACACTAACCGCGCACAGGGCAGTGCATCGAATATGAAAACAATATCATTCATTTCTTTAATTCTGGCAGCAGGACTTTTTTTTAGTTGTGGTGACGACAAACATGCTGATGAGTCTAAAGCTCAAATACAGGCGCCTGTTGAAATCTCCGCAGAAGACAATTTTCCTGGACCGCCGTTTGACGACACCTGTCTTTGTGACTTCCACGAATTCGGTGACTATAAGATCAGCTCCGACAACTACAACATCTATAAACGGGGAAAAGGCTGGAATCCTTCGTATTACTCCTGTTCGTGGGTCTGGGGCGAAGATATCGCAAACATTTCTCCGGAGGATACAACGATCACGATCATGAAAATTCATCTGCTGGATCTCGACAATTTTACAATTCCGACTGACTCCACCGAATTCGGTGCGGACTCGATCAGGAACTTTGTTATCGCCACTTTGACCCGTGACAGAGTTAGTGGATATGAAAAATGTGTGTTCGATCCATACAAGACAGGGAAGTATCCAAAGCCGCCACAATGGACGGAGGAGTAGAATTTTAGGTTGCAGTATCCGCGGACATGCAGATTTTAATAATTTTACTTAAATCTAAAATCTACCCAAATGAAAACAACGCGGATTATCATGACAATCGCATTAACTATTTTTTCTTTAGCTTATAAGGATCAGGATAAATATGATTTTCTGACTATAAGTTACGAGTCGTTCTACCGTGATTTAATAGTTTGTGTTGATGGCAAACCACCAGTAGGGGAACAAATTGAAGTGGAAAAAGCCGAAAGGGCGTTTCTAAACAATACGCCTCTGCTCAAAAAAGTAAACGAATACCAGGAACAGGGCTGGGAAGTGGTAACTTTC
>CBIHOL010000098.1:0-15214 GCA_966211905.1 uncultured bacterium | reverse complement strand
AGTAATCCTTATCATACCTCCGTTCTTTTACAAGCCTGTATTGATCATCTCAACATTAAACCCTCAGGGGTTTACGTCGATCTCACTTTCGGAGGCGGGGGACATTCAGCGCATATTTTAAAGTCGCTGAACGAAAAAGGAAAACTGTTTGCCTTTGACCAGGATAAGGACGCGCAGAAAAATAAATTAAATGATCCGCGTTTCACATTGATCTCGCAGAATTTCAGGTACCTCAAAAATTATCTGCGCCTGAATGGAGTTTCTAAAGTCGATGGCATTCTTGGAGATCTTGGGGTATCGTCGCACCAGTTTGATGAAGCAGAACGTGGTTTCTCCATTCGTTTCGATGCAGAGCTCGATATGAGAATGAACCAGGAAAATCCGCTCTCAGCAAAAGAAGTGCTGAATACCTACGAACCACGCGAGCTGCTGAAGATCTTCCGTGAATACGCTGAGATCCAGAACGCGCCAAAGCTGGTGGCAAAGATCGAAGAGGCAAGAGCGGTGAAAAAAATAAGCACCACGGCGGAACTTAAAGAAGTTATTAAGTCCTGCACTCCAAAATTCGAAGAGCACAAATACCTGGCCAAGGTGTTCCAGGCTCTGAGGATAGAAGTCAACCAGGAGATAGCGGCTCTTAAAGAATGCCTGACGCAATGTGTGGAAGTGCTGGACCAGGGAGGAAGATTGGTAATGATCTCTTACCACAGTCTGGAAGACCGAATGGTTAAAAATGTTATCCGGTCAGGAAATGTTGAAGGAGTAGAGGAGAAGGATGTGATCTATGGGACAGGCAAAAAAATATTTAAGAATCTCACCTCTAAACCCATTCTGCCCTCGGAGGAAGAGATCAAAAATAATACCAGGGCAAGAAGTGCGAAACTAAGGGTGGGAGAAAAATTATAAATAATAACAACACAGAACTAAAATTGGCAAATAAATTCAGGAACATACAAACGGAACAAAAGCAGGAAGAGGCGCCTGCCAGGACTTCTACCCCCGCTACTGAAAAGCCTAAAAAACCAAGAAAAAAAGGTGTTCTCGCAAAAGGTCTCTCTTCTATTTTCAGCGGTACTTTTCTCACCAGCGAAAAAACACTCAGTCATGTCCCATTTATTTTATTCCTGGCTCTCATCGCGGTGTTTTATATCGCCAATGGGTATTACGCTGATGATAAGATCAGGCAGGTAAATAAGATCGGTAACCAACTCAAGGAATTGCGCTCGGAATATATTTCCACCAAAAGTGAGCTGATGTTTGCCAGCAAACAAAGTGAGGTGGCAAAGGCTGCGGAAAAATTAGGATTAAAAGAACCTGTGGTGCCTCCTACAAAAATTCTTGTGGACAGCGCAGACTTATATAAAAACATACAATAAACTGGAAAAGAAAAAAGACATATTAAGCCGCACTTATCTCACGTATGTGTTTATGTGTTTGTTTGCTCTTGGCATTCTTTACCGGATCTGTGTGATCCAGTTCATTGAAGGTGACAAGTGGAAAGCAAAAGCAGATGCGTTTACCACAAAGGTAGAAGACATGGAAGCTGTGCGCGGTAATATTTTTGATGCTAACGGAGCCTTGCTTGCTACTTCCCTTCCTTATTATGAAGTGGCGGTTGATATCAACGCGCCGTCTATTACAGACAGGATCTTCAGGGAAAAGCGTGATTCACTGTGCTCTCTTCTTAGTGAACTTTTTGATGATAAGACTCCGCAGCAATATCTGAAGATCCTCAATAAAGCGCGTAAAGCCAACGACCGTTATGTTCTTCTGAAGCGTAATGTATCATACAAAGATCTGCAACAGCTTAAAACCTTTCCCATTTTCAGGCATGGAAAGCGTGGCGGCCTGGTTACTATGCAGACCAATCGTCGTGAACGCCCGTTCCAGATGCTCGCTGCACGTACCATTGGTCTGGCCCGCCCGGGTATTAAACCTGTAGGGCTGGAAGGAGCCTTTGATTCTGTTCTCACCGGTGTAAGCGGAAAACGTTTGATGCAGAAAATTGCAGGTGATGTCTGGCGTCCTATCAATGACGAGAACGAAGTAGAACCAAAAGATGGTAGTGATCTTTATACCACTATTGATATAAATATCCAGGACGTTGCTGAAAATGCGCTGATGAGGTCACTCATCCGCAATAAGGCTACCTATGGTTGCGCCATATTAATGGAAGTGAAGACCGGTGAGATCAAAGCCATCGCTAATCTCACAAGAAGTAATTCAGATTCAAGCGTATATTCTGAAAGCCTGAATTATGCTTTAGGATATCCAACAGAACCGGGTTCCACTTTTAAGCTGGCATCAATGCTGGCTACGATTGATGAATTTAATATTGACCTGAACGAAAAAGTTACTGTAGACAACGGAACCTGTATGTATTACGACAGGCCGATGAGGGACGCGCATGAACCTGAACAACCTGTGATCACCATTCAGCGCGCGTTCGAAACGTCTTCCAATGTCGGTATCAGCAAGCTTGTAACAAAGTATTTCGCTAAAAATCCAAAAGCATTCATCAGTAAGCTGAAGTCTTTTCACCTGGATGAAAAACTGGGTTTATCCATTCCCGGTGAAGGTGTTCCCCGTATCAAGGATATTAAGGACCGCGACTGGTATGGAACCAGTCTGCCGTGGATCAGTATTGGATACGAAAGTCTTGTTACTCCTTTACAAACACTTACTCTGTATAATGCCGTTGCGAATAATGGTCGCATGGTGAAGCCGCGGTTTGTGAAGGAGATCAGGCGTAATGGCAGCACGCTCAAAAAATTTGAAACGGAAGTGATCGATGAGAGGATCGTGAAACAATCAACAATAGTGAAAGCACGCCGGCTGATGGAAGGTGTTGTGGAAAACGGAAGTGGAAAGGGTTTGAACATTTCTGCTTTTAAAGTAGGCGGGAAAACCGGAACAGCACAGATAGCCAAGAATGGTGGTTATAAAAAAGGTGGAACAACTTACCAGGGCTCATTCGTTGGTTATTTTCCTGCAGATAATCCTTTATATACCTGTATCGTTATTATCAATTCACCTGCAAATGGCGCGTATTATGGTGGCCTGGTAGCAGGGCCGGTTTTTAAAGAGATCGCTGAAAAAGTGTACTCTAACAGTGTTGATTTCCTTAAACCTATAAATGCCCGGAAAGATCTGCTGACCCGTGCGCCTGAAGCGATCACCACCAAAGCGGGCGAGCTTGAACTGGTAGCGAACGAATTTAAGCTGCCGGTAAAATCGGGAGATCCGGAATCATACGCTGCTCTCAACAGGCAGGATACCACTCGTATCAACCTGGTTGCGCTGAACCTCGAAAAACAATTAAGAAAAGGTGTTATGCCTGATCTGTCAGGATTATCGGCCAAGGACGCGCTTTACCTGTTAGAGAATAACGGGGTATATGTGAGGATCCAGGGAATGGGAACTGTGAAAAAGCAAAGCATCGAAGCAGGGCAAAAATTCGCAAAGGGACATAGAATAACATTGTTTTTAAGCTAAGTGAAATTATTAAGCGACATATTATATAAGGTGCGCCTTGAAGAGATCACGGGATCCACTCACGTGGCTATTTCCTCAGTGGCGTTCGATTCCCGGAAGGTAAAAAAGGATTCTCTTTTTGTAGCCACCCGTGGCACTGCTGTGGACGGACATAATTTTATTGATAAAGCAATTGAGAACGGTGCTATTGCTGTGGTGTGTGAAGACATGCCGGAGAAAAGACATCCGGGTGTATCATATGTAAAGGTGAGCGACTCATCATTGGCATTAGGGTTCCTGGCCTGCAACTTTTTTGATAATCCTTCCGAAAAATTAAAGCTGATCGGAGTTACAGGTACAAACGGAAAAACGACCACGGTCACGTTGTTATTTAACCTGTTCAAATCGATGGGATACTCGGTAGGTCTTTTATCGACGGTGCAGAATAAAATTAATGGCACTATTATTCCTGCAACACATACCACTCCCGACGCTCTTGCCCTGAATGAGCTTTTGTATGCAATGAATCAGCAGGATTGCGAATATGTGTTTATGGAAGTAAGCTCGCATGCTGTGGCGCAGAATAGGATCGCAGGGGTACATTTTGTCGGTGCTATTTTCACTAACCTGACCCACGATCACCTTGATTACCACAAAACCTTTGCAGAGTACATTAAAGCGAAAAAACGGTTCTTCGATCTTCTTCCTTATGGTGCTTTCGCCCTGGTGAACCGTGACGATAAGAACGGCCTGGTGATGCTGCAGAACACAAAAGCAGAGAAACATACCTACGGTTTACGTACTGTGGCCGACTTTAAATGCAGGATCATTGAGAACCAGCTCAACGGGTTGTTGCTCAATATCGATAACCAGGAAGTATGGGTTAAGCTCATCGGAACCTTTAATGCATATAATGTTCTTGCGGTATATGCGGCGGCTGTGCTTCTAAAACAGGATAAAACAAATACACTCACGGCATTAAGCAATCTGAATTCGGTTGATGGGCGTTTTCAATACGTAAAATCCCCTAATGGCATTATCGGTATTGTTGATTATGCTCACACGCCCGATGCTCTGAAAAATGTTCTTGAAACCATTAAGGATATCCGCACAGGCAACGAGCAGGTAATAACGCTGGTAGGGTGCGGTGGTGATCGCGATTCCGCCAAGCGACCTGTTATGGCTGCTATTGCCTGCGAGTACAGCAACAAGGTGATCCTCACTTCCGATAATCCACGGAGTGAAGATCCCGAAGAGATCCTGAACCAGATGCAAAAAGGCATTACTCCTAACGACGCAAAAAAAACACTAAGAATAACAGATAGAAAAGAGGCGATAAGAACAGCATGCAGCCTGTGCAATAAAGGAGATATTATCCTTATTGCAGGAAAAGGCCACGAAAAATACCAGGAAATAAAAGGAACCAAATATCCGTTCGACGACCTGGAAATTTTAAAGGACATAATTAAAACCCTCGGCATATAATGTTGTATTATTTATTTGATTACCTCGACAGGAATTTTGATCTACCCGGAGCAGGTGTGTTCCAGTATATCTCGTTCCGCGCTGCAATGGCGTTGATATTCTCTCTTACTATCTCCTTGCTGCTGGGCAATAAGATCATAAGTTTTATCAGGAGGAAACAGATCGGTGAAACCATCCGCGAGCTTGGCCTTGCAGGTCAGAATGAAAAAAAGGGTACCCCGACAATGGGTGGTATCATCATACTTTCAGCCATAGTTATTCCTACACTTCTTATCGCCAAGCTCGATAATGTCTATATCATCCTGATGCTGATCACCACGGTGTGGCTTGGCTTAATAGGCTTTGCCGACGACTATATCAAGGTATTCAAAAAAGACAAAGAAGGATTAAAAGGGTCTTTTAAAGTTGTTGGGCAGGTTGTGATCGGAACAATTGTAGGATGCGTGCTTTATTTTCATCCCGATGTAGTGGTAAAGGAACGTCTCACGCACAACGAGCAGATCGCCTGGGAACAATCGAATCCCGGAACGCAGGGAAAATTAAAAATGCCGGAGTATTCCTCAACCGCGACAAAAAGTTTGAAGACCACTATTCCTTTTGTAAAAAATAACGAACTGGATTATGGAGGAATTATTTCGTGGCTCTGTGATGATTGTGCAAAGTGGGGATGGATCATTTTTATTCCAATGGTGATCCTCATCGTTACCGCCGTTTCGAATGGAGCAAATATTACTGATGGAATTGATGGCCTCGCCGCGGGAACAAGTGCCATTATAGGTACGGTATTGGGAATCCTGGCCTGGGTGTCGGGCAACGTCGTTTTTGCCGATTATCTCAACATCATGTACATTCCAAACGCGGGCGAGCTTGTTGTATTTATAGCCGCTTTCATTGGAGGATGCATCGGCTTTTTATGGTATAACGCATTTCCTGCGCAGGTGTTTATGGGTGATACCGGAAGTCTCGCAATCGGCGGTATCATTGCTGTTTACGCCATCGCCATCCGCAAAGAACTGCTCATCCCTATTTTATGCGGCATCTTCCTCGTAGAAAATATTTCCGTGATCCTGCAGGTGTATTATTTCAAGTACCAGAAAAGAAAGCACGGTATTGAGTTTGCGCGTGCCAACCGCCTCTTTAAAATGGCTCCATTACATCATCATTACCAGAAAAGCGGCTTCCATGAATCAAAGATAGTAATGCGGTTCATGATCGTAGGTATTGCCCTGGCTGTATTAACGTTTGTAACTCTCAAATTAAGATAGTGAATAAAAGACTTGTCATATTAGGAAGTGGTGAAAGTGGTTTTGGTACCGCTGTCCTCGGCCGTATGCATGGATATGATGTATTTGTGAGCGACAGTTCACAGATAAAGGAAAAGTATCGCTCTGAGCTTGAGAAGGAGAACATCCAGTTTGAACAGGGGGCACATACAGAAGAAAAGATCCTGAATGCAAATATTGTTGTAAAAAGTCCTGGTATTCCTGACAAAGCGCCAATTGTGCAAAAGCTAAGAGCGAATTCAGTTCCTGTAATTTCTGAGATAGAATTTGCAAAGCCTTTTACCAAAGCTAAAATGATCTGCATCACTGGCTCCAATGGAAAAACCACTACCACCATGTTAACTTACCATATTCTTAAAAAGGCAGGTTATAATGTTGGGCTGGGTGGCAATGTTGGCAAGAGTTTCGCGCTGCAGGTTGCCCGCGAAAATTTTGACTACTACGTGTTGGAGCTTAGCAGCTTCCAGCTGGATGGCATGTATGATTTTAAAGCCGATGTAGCCATCCTGCTTAATATCACCCCAGATCATCTTGACCGTTACGATTACAAATTTGAAAATTACGTTGCCTCCAAATTCCGCATAACCCGCAACCAGGGTCCTGCAGATCACTTTGTTTATAATGCCGACGACGAAGCGATGAGGAATTACATGGAGCAGCATGAAATAAAATCAACCAAAGTGCCCTTCAGCATCAAAAAACCGATTGATGGTGATGGGGCAAGTTTACACGAGAACCAGATAACCCTTAATTATAAACCAAACCAACAACCCTTAATTATGACAATTGAACAACTAGCATTGCAGGGTAAACATAATGTTTACAACAGCATGGCGGCATCACTCGCTGCCAGGATCGTGGATGTACGGAAAGAGATCATCCGCGAGAGTTTACAGGATTTCCAGAACATTGAACACCGTCTGGAATTTGTGGCTTCGATCAATGGCATCGAATTCATTAACGACTCAAAGGCCACAAACGTAAATTCAACCTGGTATGCGCTCGAAAGCATGGAAAAACCTGTGGTTTGGATCTGCGGCGGTCAGGACAAAGGCAATGATTACAACGAATTGTATGAGCTTGTTAAACAACACGTAAAAGCAATTGTATGTCTTGGCAAGGACAACAAAAAGATCATTGCGGCTTTTAAAGATGTTGTTGAAACTATCGTTGAGACCGACAACGCCTATGACGCTGTTCAGGCATCGTACAAGATCGGTA
This sequence comes from uncultured bacterium, assembly GCA_966211905.1. Lineage (GTDB taxonomy): Bacteria > Bacteroidota > Bacteroidia > B-17B0 > Aurantibacillaceae > Aurantibacillus. Next base: position 7,751 of record CBIHOL010000098.1, on the reverse strand, counting down.
AGAAAGGTGATGTGGTATTATTATCTCCTGCGTGCGCGAGCTTCGATCTTTTTCAGAACTACGAAGACCGTGGAATGCAATTTAAAGGCGCTGTGAGAGGACTATAATAAAACGATTCCCTGCATGAAAGTCTTTAACTATCTCAAAGGTGATAAGGTCATCTGGGCGGTGATGCTGCTGCTGTCGGTACTTTCGGTGCTGGTGGTTTACAGCGCCATTGTTACTCTTGCCCATAAGTTCAAGCAGGGAAACACCGAATATTACCTTCTGAAGCATTTTATCATTATAGCTCTGGGTTTCGGTATCGCCTACATGATCCATAAGGTGAAGTATACCGTTTTCAGCAAGGTGGCCCAGATTGGTTTTATTCTTTCGATTCCACTTCTTGTTTATACTTTATTAAAAGGTGTAAGCGCAGGAGAAGCTTCCCGCTGGCTTGAGATCCCGGGGATTGGCCTGACGTTTCAATCCTCTGACATTGCCAAGCTGATGCTTATCATGTATGTGGCGAGGATCCTGGCAGTAAAAGGCGAGTCTTTGAAAGATTTCCGGTCCGTTTTCAGGAGCCTGTTGCTGCCTGTCGTTGTGGTTTGCATTCTGATCTTTCCCGCAAACTTTTCTACAGCTGCTCTTCTGTTCTTTAATTGTATGCTGCTCATGTTCATCGGGGGCATTCATTTTAAGATCCTGTTAAAGATATTTGGTTCATGCATTTTAGTTGGGGTTATTCTCGCAACATGGGTTTGGGTTGCGCCCGAAACAATTCCGGGTGGAAGGGGTAGCACGTGGAAATCACGGGTGGAGAATTTTTCTAAAGGTGACAGTAAAAGTAATTATCAGAGCGAGCAGGCAAAGATCGCAATTGCTACCGGGGGGGTTATTGGTAAGGGTCCCGGGAACAGCACTCAGCGGGCATTTTTGCCTCAGGCCTCATCCGATTTTATTTATGCCATCATCATAGAGGAGTATGGTTTATTTATCGGGTTTTTAATATTGTTCCTGTACATGATCCTGTTGTACCGGGGTATCAAGATCCTCAGGGATAACGACAAACCTTTTGGCAGCCTCGTTGCTGTCGGCCTGGCTTTCAGTCTTGTATTCCAGGCGCTTGTTAACATGGCAGTGGCTGTGAACTTATTTCCCGTAACAGGACAGCCTTTGCCGCTTATAAGTATGGGAGGAACATCAATTTGGTTTACAATGATTGCTCTCGGCATTATATTAAGTGTAAGCCGCAGCATTGAAGATAAAGGAGAAGAGAAACTTGAAACAGCTTAAGGTCATATTAAGTGGTGGTGGCACGGGAGGACATATCTTTCCTGCTATCGCGATAGCAAACGAAATAAAAAAGCTGGTCCCTCACGCGGAGATACTTTTTGTGGGTGCACTGGGAAGAATGGAAATGGAAAAGGTTCCTTCTGCAGGATACCAGATCATCGGTTTGCCAATTGCAGGTTTTCAGCGGCGGCTGACGCTGGCTAATTTTAAGCTGCCATACCTTATCCTGCAAAGTCTTTGGAAGACGCGCAAGATCATCAGGGATTTTAAACCCGATGTGGTGGTGGGTACAGGTGGCTACGCGAGTGGTCCACTGATACGTACAGCTGCAAAAAATAAAGTGCCTTCCCTTATCCAGGAACAAAATTCATACGCGGGTATCACAAATAAGATCTTATCTCAATCGGCGAGTAAGATCTGTGTCGCATATGAAGGCATGGAAAAATATTTCCCTAAAGAAAAAATATTATTAACGGGCAACCCGGTTCGCCAGGATCTTCACAACGTAAAGGATCTCCGGGAAGAAGCCCTTGCTTTTTTTAATCTCAGCCGCGATAAAAAAACTGTTCTTGTAATAGGGGGAAGTCTCGGAGCACGGACCATTAATGAATCTATCGGGGCTTCACTCAAGACCTTTACACAAAATAATATCCAGCTCGTATGGCAAACGGGGAAATCTTATTTTGTTACAGCCCAGAAGCAGGCGAAAGATTTTTCGGGCAAAAATGTTTTTGCATATGATTTTATTGCAAGAATGGATCTTGCTTATGCTGTTGCGGATATTGTGATCTCACGCGCCGGTGCAAGTTCTGTGTCTGAACTGTGCAACCTTGGCTTGCCGGGAATACTGGTGCCTTCGCCTAATGTAGCCGAAGACCATCAGACCAAAAATGCGATGGCACTTGTAAAAAAGAATGCCACCCTGCTGGTGAGAGACGACGAAGCAAGATCCAAACTTGTGGAGACTGCTGTAGATCTGATTAATGATAATAAGCGGCAGGCGGAACTTAGTCGTAATATTTCGCAACTCGCGTTCCGTGATTCGGCTACTTTAATTGCGAAAGAGGTTCTTAAACTTGCTAAGTACACGGCGTGATGAAGATCCTTGACTATAAGCTCTATTATTTTCTGGGTATCGGTGGTATTGGAATGAGCGCGCTTGCCCGCTATTTTAAACACTATGGTAAGGAGGTGCTGGGTTATGATAAAACGTCCACAGCTTTAACAGCAGCATTGCAAACTGAGGGCATACCCTGTCATTTCACAGAGGATATTCTTTTTCTTCAAACCATGCTGGGACGATATAAAAGCGACGAGATCCTTGTAGTATATACACCTGCAGTTCCTTCCGACAACAGGGAGCTTGAGCATGTTAAGAAAAGTGGAATAAGGCTCGCAAAACGTTCAGAGGTGCTGGGAGATATTACCAGGAGCTTCAAAACTATTGCAATTGCCGGAACTCACGGAAAAACCACCACTACCACGCTGGTGACCCACCTTTTAAAAAGTGCAGGTGTCAACTGTTTTTCATTTATGGGTGGTATTTCAAAAAATTATAACACCAACCTGTTGCTCGGTGACTCATCAAAAGATTGTTACGTGATAGTGGAGGCTGATGAGTACGATCGTTCATTCCTTACGCTGCATCCTGAGATAGCTGTAATTACAAGCGTTGACGCTGATCACCTGGATATTTATGGCGATGCTGAACATGTGAAGGAAGGCTATACCTTATTTGCCGGGCAGGTAAAGGAAACAGGCGTTTTGATTGTTAAGAAAAATGTTGATAACGATTTGAGCCTCACGGGTAAAAGGCTCATCTACTCTCTAAATTTAGATACGGAATATTGTGCAGATGCAATTTCGATTGATAACGCGCAATTTTTTTATGATATAAAAAGTCCGGTGGAGCCTATAAACCGCGCTACACTTGGGTTACCCGGGCTACATAACATCGAGAATTCCATTGCTGCTGTTGCTATTGCACAACAGCTGGGAATCAAAGGTGGAGTAATTAAGGAAGCGCTACGTTCTTTCAGCGGAGTAAAAAGAAGGTTCGATTACCGGGTCAAAAGTGCTGAGATAGTTTACATCGATGACTACGCCCACCATCCGGAAGAGTTAAAGGCTACGATCGGTTCGGTAAAAAAATTGTACCCCGGTTCAAAGATCACGGGCATTTTTCAGCCTCATCTTTTTTCCAGGACCAGGGATTTTGTTGATGGATTTGCAGAAAGCCTCTCAATGCTCGACGAATGTATCCTGCTTGAAATTTATCCGGCCCGTGAAAAGCCGATCGCTGGCGTTACTTCTGGCTGGCTGCTGGATAAGGTGAAGGTAGCCAACAAGAAGCTGATGACAAAAGAAGAACTGCTGGCGGAGATCGGAAGATCGCCAAGAGAAGTGCTCCTGACAATGGGTGCGGGCGATATTGATACACTGGTGGAGCCGATTGAGCTCTTATTGAAAAAAAGAATTGAAAAAAATAAACTATAGAAAGATCTTCACTGCAATTGCCTGGACGTTTGTGCTTGGCGGTTTGCTCGCCTCACTTGGATTTGTTTCGGGCCGGGAAGAGAATATCGTTGCCCGCACTCTTGATATCCACATCAGCAACAACGACGAAAATACTTTTATCACTGAAAAAGAAATATCCGAGTTTTTTACTGATAAAGATAAACCTGTCATTTCAAGGAAATACAGCAATATCAGCATCCCCGAGCTTGAAAAAATACTCAACGCTCATCCTGCCGTCGAAAATGCGGAGATCTCTGCAGACCTCAATGGTGAGCTAAAAGTTTCTGTTACCCAGAGAGAGCCGGTGTTACGTGTGATTAATAAGAACGGGGAGAGTTATTATGTGGATTCACACTCCCGGATCATGCCTCTTAATGATAATTATTCCGCGCGTGTAATTGTTGCAAATGGGGAGCTGTTTGAACCTTTCGCCCGTCGTTACCAGTTTACGGTTGATCAGATCGCTAAGAATAAATTGTTCAGTGAAGTAAGCCTCCTGGATGATCTGCTGAAGGTGACACGTCACATCCAGTCTGACAGTATTCTTTCAGCACTGGTGCATCAGATCTACGTGAATACAGACCGCGAGCTGGAATTGTTTCCATCGGTCGGTAATCACCGGATTATTTTTGGCGGTAGTGAGAATGTAGCTGAGAAATTCAACAAGCTGAAGTTGTTCTATACCCAGGGTCTGAACAAATCAGACAAATGGACAAGGTACTCTACCATCAATTTAAAATATAATAACCTGGTAGTGTGTACCAGAAAATAAGATATATGGAAAAGAAAACCAAAGATAATCCTGTTAGCCTTGCCTCCGAGCTTGTTGTTGGTCTCGACCTTGGCACTACAAAAATTGCAGCCATTGTTGGCCGCAAAAATGAGTTTGGAAAAGTGGAGATCCTTGGTGTTGGAAAAGCCGAATCACTGGGAGTGAACCGTGGAGTAGTGGTGAACATTGAACAGACAGTGTCATCCATTCGTGCCGCTGTTGCACTTGCTGCAGATAAAGCCAATGTGGATATCGGGGAAGTGATCGTAGGCATCGCCGGCCAGCATATTAAGAGCATGCAGCATCGTGGTATGATCACCCGCCAGAGTCTCGATGACGAAGTGAACCAGAAAGATATTGATAACCTGATTGACAACATGCACCGTCTGGTGATGAGCCCGGGTGAAGAGATCATTCACGTGATCCCCCAGGAATACATCATCGACAGCGAATCAGGAATTAAAAACCCGATCGGGCATGCCGGCATCAGACTGGAAGGAAATTTCCACATCATTACCGGGCAGGTAAGTGCTGTTAAAAATATTTTTAAATGTGTTGATCGCGCCGGTCTTAAGTCGGTGGATCTTCATCTTGAGCCCCTCGCAAGTGCGGACGCTGTATTAAGTGATGAAGAAAAGGAAGCGGGTGTGGTGCTTGTTGATATTGGTGGTGGAACAACCGACGTGGCTATTTTTTACGACGGCATTATTCGTCATACTGCTGTGATACCGTTTGGCGGAAATATTATCACAGATGATATCAAGGAAGGATGCGGTATTATTAAAACCCAGGCTGAACAGCTGAAGGTAAAATTTGGTTCTGCCCTGGCCCAGGAAAACCAGGAGAATGAGATCATTTCAATTCCCGGCTTACGTGGACGTCCGCATAAAGAGATCTCGGTGAAGTTCCTCGCACAGATCATCCAGGCGAGAATGGAAGAGATCCTCGAATTCGTATTATTTGAAATTAAAAGCAGCGGCTACGAACGCAAGCTTTCTGCAGGGATAGTTGTTACTGGTGGCGGAGCGTTATTAAAACATCTTCCACAGCTCGTGATGTTAACCACCGGGCTTGATTGCCGCATTGGCACTCCAAATGAACATCTTGCAGGCAGCGAGGATGAACTGAAAAATCCTTTGTATGCTACCGGCGTGGGTCTTGTAATGAAAGGCATTGAAAAATATGAGCGTGACTCGAAACGCGGTTCAAATCTTGTGAAGCAGGAAGTCGAAGTGGAAGCGGGCAAAAAAGGAGAAGAGAAAAAAGACAAAAAAGTGATAGGTCATTCACAGAAAAAGATCGGAAGCTTTTTTACATCGCTCATTGATCGCACGAAGGATTGGATGAGTGACGATATTGAATAACCCGAAACCCGAAATAAATAATAAACACGTTTGACGCCGGAAATCAACCCGAAACCCGAAACACGAAACCCGAAACACGAAACCCGAAACAAAAACGGAAGATACTCAATAATAACCCTTAATTAAACTACCATGATGCAATTTGAATTACCACAGGAAGAAAACTCGATCATTAAAGTGATTGGTGTTGGAGGCGGCGGAAGCAACGCTGTTAACCATATGTTCCGCTTAGGCATTAAAGGCGTGGATTTCATCATCTGTAATACAGATAAGCAGGCACTTGAAAAAAGTCCTGTTCCAAATAAAGTACAACTCGGCATCCAGTCAACTAAAGGCCTGGGCGCAGGCTCCATACCTGATGTTGGACGCGAGGCTGCTCTTGAATCTATTGATGAGATAAAATTATTTCTCGGTACAAACACACAGATGGTGTTTATCACTGCAGGACTTGGCGGTGGTACGGGAACCGGTGCAGCACCAGTAATTGCAAGCATCGCAAAAGAGCTCGGCATCCTTACTGTAGGCATTGTTACCATACCTTTTGCATTCGAAGGTAAAAAACGCCGTGCGCAGGCAGAGGCTGGTCTTGAAGAGATGAAAAAATACGTGGATACTTTGCTGGTTATCGGTAACGATAAACTGCGTGAGATCTACGGAAATCTGAAAATGAGCGAAGCTTTTGAACATGCTGATAATGTATTGACAGGCGCAGCAAAAAGTATTGCAGAGATCATCAGCCTGCACATGCACATCAATGTTGACTTTAATGATGTGAAAACGGTGATGAAAGAGAGTGGTGTGGCCATCATGGGCTCTGCTATCGCCAGCGGCGAACGTCGTGCTATCACAGCTGTGGAGCAGGCGCTTAATTCCCCTCTTTTAAATGATAACGACATCAGTGGTGCGCGTCACGTGTTGCTCAACATCATGAGTGGAAGCGACGATATCGACATGGACGAGTTTGGTGAGATCACCGATTACCTGCAGGAAGCTGCTGGCGGAACTGCCGAACTGATCACAGGGTATGGAACAGATCCTTCGCTGGGAGATAACGTAAGCGTTACGATCATCGCGACCGGTTTTAAATCGAAACAAAGTACTGGTTTTGAGCCAATGTCGTTTAAGGAGCGCAAAGTAGTGAGCCTCGATGCGAAACCAGCGGCTCCAGAAGAACCTAAGCAGATCAATATCATTGACGAGATCCAGAAATCAGAACCGTTTGTTTTTATAAAAGAAGAGGGTCAGCAATCTGAAGTTACGTCAAGCAATGATAGCTCTGATGCACCGGCATTGCCTGCTATTGAAGATGATTTTGAAAGTGAAACAAATCTTCCTGAAGAATTCACCTTCAATAATGTTGACGAAAAAGCACAGGCTGACCATACTGAGAGTGTAAAAGCGGAGATCGAAAACATCCAGCACGAAACCGTTAACCGCGAAGAGCAGATCCGTCTTGCCCAGGAAAGAATCCGCAAATTAAAGGACATTACATTAAAGATGAAAAGTCCGGAAGGTCTTGCGGCACTCGAAAAACAAACTGCCTTTGAAAGAAAAAATATTGTTCTCGAAAATAAAACGCCAAGTACCGAATCAAGCGTATCAAGATACACGTTAAGTGAAGGTGATGACAAAAAAATAGAGATCCGTCCCAACAATTCTTTCCTGCACGATAACGTAGATTAGTTCTGTTTAGTTATAGTTGTAGTTCCCGTTCCAAAAAAAAAGCGACCCGTAAGTCGCTTTTTTTTATTTAGAATTTGGTGGATTAACACATGTTTCATAAAAAAGGCAGATTATCAACGACGGATTTTTTTATTAAA